>JBHGBA010000040.1:0-34576 GCA_041946775.1 Terriglobales bacterium | reverse complement strand
AGCTAAGTGCTTTGCGCTCTATATTTTGACACTTAACTCCTTTAGACGGAAAGATTTACCTGCAACTCACTGCCTAAACTGCTGAAAACAAACGACCGTGGGGGAGGGGGGTACCCTCGGTTTCCCGTTCTGGCACGCTAACGATTGGGTCATTCGTGGCAAACCGGCAACCGGCCATACCTGTTGCGAGTGCTTGTGCAGTAGCCGAGCGGCGCAAAAAAGCCCGGCTTGCGCCGGGCTTTTGCGTGGAGGCGACATCCGTCGGTTTAGATGTCGTAGTAAAGCGCAAACTCGTACGGGTGCGGCCGCAGCTTGACGGCGGTGACTTCCTTGTCGCGCTTGTAATCAATGTAGGTGCGCAGCAACTGCTCGGTAAAGACGTCGCCCTTGAGCAGGAACTGGTGATCGGCTTCCAGGGCGTCGAGCGCGTCTTCCAGCGAGCCGGGCATCGAGGGCACCTTCGCCAGCTCCTCCGGTCCCAGATCGTAGATGTCCTTGTCGAGCGGCTGGCCGGGATCGATCTTGTTTTCGACGCCGTCCAGGCCGGCCATCAGCATCGCGGCAAACGCCAGATAGGGGTTGCAGCTTGGGTCCGGCGGACGGAATTCCACGCGCTTCGCCTTGGGGGATGCTGAATACATCGGAATACGGCATGCCGCCGAGCGGTTGCGGCGCGAGTAGGCCAGGTTTACCGGCGCTTCAAAGCCGGGCACGAGGCGCTTATACGAGTTGGTGGTCGGCGCAATGATGGCCGACAACGCCGGGCCGTGGGCGATAAGGCCGCCGATATACCAAAGCGCGACCTGCGACAGTCCCGCATAGCCGTCGCCGGCAAACAGCGGCTTGCCGCCCTTCCACAGCGACTGGTGCGTATGCATGCCGCTGCCGTTGTCCTGGAACAACGGCTTGGGCATGAAGGTGACCGTTTTGCCGTACTGGTTGGCCACGTTCCGCACGATGTACTTGTAGAGCATCATGTGGTCGGCTGAGGCCAGCAGGCTGGCAAACTTCAGGTCGATCTCGGTCTGGCCGCCGGTCGCGACTTCGTGATGATGGCACTCGACGTGAAGCCCGCAGTTCTGCATGGCCAGCACCATCTCGGTGCGCAGGTCCTGGTAGTGGTCGGTCGGCGGGACCGGGAAATAGCCTTCCTTGTAGCGCGGACGATAGCCGAGATTGTTCTCCTTGCGCCCGGAGTTCCAGCGGCCCTCTTCGGCGTCAATGAAATAGAACCCGTGGTTCTCGCGCTGATCAAAACGGATGTTATCGAAGATGAAGAACTCGGCTTCGGCGCCCATGAAGGCGGTATCGGCGATGCCAGTGGAGCTCAGGTACATCTCGGCCTTGCGGGCGATGTAGCGGGGATCCTTGTCGTAGCGCTGCTTGGTCACCGGGTCAATCACGTCGGCGATCATGACCAGGGTGGGCACTTCGGTGAACGGGTCAAGCATGTACCAGGACGGGTCCGGGATCAGCAGCATGTCGCTTTCGTGGATCGCCGCCCAGCCGCGGATGGAAGAACCGTCCATGCCGAAGCCTTCATCGAACGAGGCTTCGGTAAGCTGGTCGATGGGATACGACACGTGGTGCCAGAGGCCGGGAAGATCGGTGAAACGCAGGTCAAGCAGTTTGACCCCGTTCTTTTTGGCGAACTCTAATACAGTTTTCGGATCAGCCATGTACTACTCCTTCAGCGCCGGCTGGGCGCGAGTCCTGCTGAATTTCGGGCGGGGAAGCTTCGGAGTCTCGCCGAGAATCGTGGCGCGAGACCCGAACTCGAACGGCGAACGGAGCGGACCAGCTCCACCCGCAAACAGCTTAGCTACGCGGGGCGGCGGGGGGAAATTGATTGTTTTTATCGCCGGGATAAATGTTTTTGATTCGCGTTTGTAGCGCCGCCGTCCCGGCGGCGGGCCCAGTTTCCTCTGCCTCCTTCGCAACTCTTGTGTTCGGCTTTTTGCTTGTTCTCGACACGACTTTCGACGGAGGCAGCCGCAAGAGGCCCCTGGGCCGCAGCGCCGTACCGCCCCCGATAGTGCTGTTTTCCCGTGATTTACATCTCCGTCCTGTAAACTGTTGCTGAAACGTGGCAAGCGGCACTAGCCACGAACCACTAGCCACCGTTTATGGACTTCGACCAACTGGAGACCTTTCTCGAAGTCGCGCGGCTGAATAGCTTCTCGCGCGCGGCAGAAAAGCGGTTTCGCACGCAGCCCGCGATCTCCGCCCAGATTCGCGCGCTCGAGGAGGAAATCGGAGCGCGCCTGCTGGACCGTACCGGCGGCAAGGTGTCAATCACCGCGGCAGGCAAGGTCTTCCAGAAATACGCGGAAGAAACGCTGCAAGCGCGCCGCGCCGTGCTGGTCCAGTTGGCCGAGATGGAGCGCGTGCCGCGCGGCGAAATTATCGTTGGGGCGAACGAGGCGACCTGCCTCTACATCCTGCCCGAAGTGTTCGCCGAGTTTAAGCACCAGTACCCGCACGTCAATGTTGGCATTAATCGCGCCGAGCACCCCCGTATTTTGGAGCAGGTGATCGACAATTCGGTTGATTTTGGTATCGTCTCGCTGCCGGTGACGGACACGCGGCTGACGGTCGTGCCCATTCACCGCGACGAACTGGTGGTGATCACCTCGCCCGGACACCCGCTGACCCAAGGCAAAAGCGCGACAATCGCGCAGGTGAGCGAACATCCGCTGCTGCTGCCGAAGTCCGGCCGTACACGCGACGCCATTGAGGCCGCTTTCGCCGAGCGCCGCCTGAAGCCGAGCGTCTCGATGGAATTGGATTCCAGCGAGCTGCTGAAGCGCTTTGTGGCTGCGGGCGTGGGCGCCGGCTTCATTGCCCGCTCGAATGTGACTGAAGACGCCAAAGCCGGCGTGCTCGGCGCCGTCCCGCTGAGCGACGTGCAAATCCGGCGCGACCTGGCGCTGGTCTTCCGCAAGGACAAAGCCCTGAGCCGGGCCGCGCTGGCGTTCATTGACATCGCCGTGAAGCTGAAAACGGCGAAGATGGGAACATAGCTCGGCACGCGGGCCAAATTTCCCTGCAATTTATGGCCCTCGCAATTTCCACAACGTGTTATAAGAAAAGCACCACGCACATCTGGAGGACGAGAAGAATTGGCCAAGGACATGGTCCCCAAGCGTGTTTTTCTGACCAAGGGTGTTGGAAAACACAAGGAGCGTCTGACATCCTTTGAGCTGGCCTTAAGAGACGCGGGAATTGCCTCGCAGAACCTGGTTCGGGTCTCCTCCATCTTTCCACCCAATTGCAAAGTGATTCCCCGCGCGCTGGGGCTGAAGCGACTGCATCACGGCGAAGTGGTTTTTGCCGTGGTGGCTGAGAACTCCACCCGCGAGCCGCACCGCCTGCTGGCCTCAAGCATTGGACTGGCCATTCCTGCGGACCGCACCACCTATGGCTATTTGAGCGAACATCACTCGTTCGGCGAGGACGACCGCACCGCCGGCGACTACGCCGAAGAACTCGCCGCCGAGATGCTGGCCACCACGCTCAACGTCGAGTTCGACCCTGACAAGTCGTGGGACGAAAAGAAAGAAGTCTATCGCCTCTCCAACAAGATCGTGCGCACCATGAACATCACGCAGTCGGCGGTGGGTGATAAGCGCGGGCTGTGGACGACGGTGATCGCGGCGGCGATTTTTCTGTTCGACTAGCAGCAAGCAATAAGCCACTAGCAGCAAGCGACTGGCAAGTGGCAGGGTGGATCTGGCCACGTTCGGTGCTGCGCAAACGGTTCGCCGGTGCGGGTGTTGCTAGCCGCTAGTTGCTGGCTGCTTGCTGCTGCTTTTCTCCAATCGTTCGATCACCGCGGCCACGATCAGCGGCAGGCCGACGGTGGCGTCGAGAAAGACTTCGCCGAAGCGGCCGCCTTCTTCCGGCGGAACAAACTTGCCCCACGAGATCGCTTCGCTGTAAGGCGAACCTGAGAGTCCACCCCAATGCACCGGCTCGGGGCAGATGCGCACCCCATAGTGATAGCGCTTCAGCGAGAGGTCTTCCCCGCCGCGGCGATGGCGCAACTCGATGTACGGCCCGAACTGCTGCGACCAGTTGCGTGGCACGCCGCCCCCGATGGTGAAGATTCCCAGCCGGGGTTGCGCCAGCAGCGTGGCGGCAAAATGTTCCAGGTCTTCGAAGGGATCATAACGCAGCAGCGGCCGGCCGTGCTTGCGCCGCTTCCGGTTGTGCAGAGCGAAGTCGAGTCCCATCTCCGAGTCGGTGAACGCGGGCACGAACACCGGCACATCCTTCTCATACGCCGACTTGAGGATGCCTCGACCTTGGGCGTGCTTGTGCAGATGCTCGCCGATGGCGTGGTTGAGTTTGTACGAGCAGACGACTTCGCTGGCGTCCCACGCATCGAGCACGGCAGCGACTACGGTTTCGACGTGGTTGAGGTTCTCTTCCGGCTCGAGTGTGTCATACACACGGTTATAGCCGGCTTCGTAAAGCTCGGTGTCGGGCGTGGCCCAGTCGTACTTGTAATGCGACTTGCCGGTGGCCTCAACCAGTCCATGCGCCATAAGCGCGCCCGTGGAGACAATGGCATTGATCATCTTGCGATCGATCATTTCGGTAATGACGAGTCCCTGCTTGGCCACCGTCATCGCGCCCGCCAACGTCATCACAACGAAACATTCCTGGTCGCGCACCATGGCTTCCAGCACGTCGGCGGCTTCGCCCACCTGCCGGCCAGTGAACGCCGTTTGCCCCATCGCGCGTACCAGATCGTCCACTGTGCGCACCTGCCCCAGATCAAGCGGATATACCGGTTCCAGCTTGTCTTCGACTGGGTTGTGCAGTTTGCGATCGATGCCGGCGCCTTCATGCGCCTGCGCGTGCTTGTCGTGCTCGTGCTTCAATTCTTCCAACCTCGCAGCAGATTTCCCCGGAAAGGCCAACTTACGTGAGCGTGCGCGGGAACGTCAAGAAAACCGTTCACAGTTCACGATTTGCAGTTTGCGGCTAAAGCATGGAGCCCAGAGGGCGCAAAGGCCGCAAAAGGGGCACAGAGGAACTGGGGAGGCAAGTGGGTTAGCTGCAAATTGCAAACCTTAAACTGCAAACTGGTATGCTAATCCTTCGAATCCACACGGAGGCAACACTTTGGGTGACGTTTACCGCGCCGGACTGGTGCAGATGGCGTGTTCGCCGGATCCAGACGAGAACCTGCGCCGCGCCATTGCCGGTGTGCGCGAGGCGGCGGCAGGCGGAGCGCACGTGGTCTGCCTGCCGGAGCTGTTCCGCACTCAGTACTTCTGCCAGCGCGAAGACGCCGCACTGTTCGACCTCGCCGAGCCGGTACCCGGTCCGACCACAAAGGCGCTGTCGGACGTGGCGCGCGAGACGCACGTCGCGGTCATCGCTTCTGTGTTTGAAAAACGTGCGCCCGGCGTTTACCACAACACGGCAGCCGTGCTCGATGCCGACGGCACACTGCGCGGCATCTACCGCAAGATGCACATCCCCGACGATCCGCTCTATTACGAAAAGTTCTACTTCACGCCGGGCGACCTGGGATTTCGGGCCTTCGACACTGAGTTCGGCCGCGTGGGCACGCTCGTCTGCTGGGACCAGTGGTATCCCGAAGGCGCGCGGCTGACGGCGCTGCAAGGCGCGGATGTGCTGTTCTATCCCACGGCGATCGGCTGGCATCCGGCAGAAAAAGAGCAGTATGGGAACGTGCAGCACGATGCCTGGCGCACCATCCAGCGCGCACATGCCATCGCGAATGGGGTGTATGTCGCCGTGGTCAACCGCGTTGGACATGAGACCGGCAACGTGATGGGAAAGTCCGCTCCCGGCGCGGGTCTTCAGTTCTGGGGCGGATCGTTCCTCTGCGACCCATTCGGCCAGGTCATAGCCGAAGCCGGAGCCGAGCGCGAAGAGGTGCTGGTGGGCGAGGTTGATCGCTGCAAGATGGAAGACATCCGCCGCAACTGGCCTTTCCTGCGCGACCGCCGTATTGATAGCTATGCGCCGATCACGAATCGGTTTTTGGACGGCCGATGATGCCCCGCGCCGGCAGCCCGATCCGCGTCAGCAAGCGCGTGGGTTCGCATACGGAAAACGGAGAACGGAAAACGGGAAACGCTCTTCTCATGCCTGCCGAGTGGGAACCACATGAAGCCACCTGGCTGGCCTGGCCGCATAATAAGAGCGACTGGCCCGGCAAGTACGAAGCTATTCCCTTCGTCTTCTGCGAAATCATCCGCCATCTGGTGCGCGGCGAGCGGGTGCATCTGCTGGTTAACGACGCCGCCTGGGAGCAGAAAGCGCGCCGCACCTTGGAGCGCGCACATGTTCCGCTCGACAACGTCGAGTTTCATCGCTGGCCGACGGACCGCGTTTGGACGCGCGATTCCGGCCCCATTTTCGTCCGCGGCGGCAAAGGCAAACTCACCGTTCTCGACTGGCGGTTTAACGCCTGGGCGAAGTACCCCGACTGGAGAAACGACGACAAGATCCCCGCGCGAGCAGCCCGTGAGCTGAAATTGCCGTGCATCGCACCTGAGATGCCGCTGGCCGAAGTGGCTGCTGGGTCTGGCCCGCTCAACCGGAAACGGGGAACGGGAAACCGGAAGCTGGTGTTAGAAGGCGGCAGCATAGACGTCAACGGCCGCGGCACGATGCTGACCACAGAAGAGTGCCTGCTCTCCGCAGACGTGCAGGTACGGAATCCCGGCATCAGCCAGAACGAGCTTGAACAGGCCTTTCGCGAATACCTCGGCGTGACCAAAACCATCTGGCTGGAGCGCGGCATCGTGGGTGATGACACCCACGGGCATATTGACGATATTGCGCGCTTCGTCGCGCCGGACACGGTGCTAGCGGCCGTCGAGCGCGATCCTGCCGATCCGAACTACGAAACGCTGCGCACGAACCTGGAGTTGCTGCGTCGTTCTACCGACCAGGATGGCCGGCCGTTGCGCGTGGTCGAGTTGCCAATGCCCGCTCCAGTTCTGTTTCGCGGCCAGCGGCTGCCCGCCAGCTATGCCAACTTTTACATCGCTAATGCTGCCGTGATGGTGCCCACCTTCGATGATCCCAACGATCGCCACGCATTGGATGTCCTGGCGGGACTGTTCCCTGATCGCCCGGTGGTCGGGATCTATTGCGGAGACCTGGTGTGGGGGCTGGGAACGATTCACTGCATGACGCAGCAACAACCAGTAGCTGGTAGTTAGCGGCTGGTAGCTAGCCTGGATTATTCATCACGTTGATTGTCATCCCGAGTGAGGCCGCGATGATTGCGGCCGAGTCGAGGGACCTTGTGTTTGCGATTTGGAACGCACTGCGAAAGTTCAAAACACAAGGTCCTTCGGCTCCGCGCTCGCCCGACCCGCAAAAGCAGCGGGGCGCAACAACAGGCGAGCGCGTCGCCCAGGATGAGACGCCAAAGGTGGTGAATAATGCAAGCTGGGAAATCTGCCCTGCGAAGAGTCCCCGTTCAGAGTGGAAGAAACCCCGCCGCGAGAACGGCCCAGCTACTAACTACCAGATACCAGCTACTACTTCCTGTACTCCGTCGGTTGCGGGCCTTCTTCCAGCGTCTTGCGGTCAAGGATTGCGCCCTCGCGGCTGTAGTTGGCCATCTCGAAGTCCTGGCTCAGTTCGAGCGCGTCGGTGGGACACGCGTCTTCGCAGAGGCCGCAGAACATGCACCGGCTGGTGTCGTAAGTGAAGAAGGTCAGTTCCTTGCGGCGCGTCTTTTCGTTACGCTCGCTGCCCACCACGATGAGGTGCTCGGGGCAGGCCAGAGCGCACAAGTCGCAGGCGATGCACATAGTCTCGCCGGTGTCCGGATTGACGTTCAGGCGTGGCGCACCGCGGTAACGCTCCGCGACCTCCGGGCGCTCCATCGGGTACTGCTCGGTGTAAATCTCCTTCGGATGCTGGTAGCGGAAGGTGAGCCTTAACCCGTTGATCAGGTCCACCATCAGGAGTTTTTTGAGCGCTGCTTTCATCATCCCCACCGGTACTAATAGATTAGTCGCCTTGGCCTTGCAGACACCCCGTTCTCTTTGAGTAGATGCACCACGGCGCGCTTCAGCGCTAAAAAACCTAAAGAGAAGGCCGCCCGGCGCGGCGAGCGGCCTTGTTCGGCTGAAGGTAAGCGTCTATTTGCGCTTGCGGCCAACCACCCCCGCGGCAACTGAGCCCAGGCCCAGCAGCGCCAGCAGCGGCAGCGGCGACGCGGTTTGCGGCAGGCTCTGATCCTGGGCCGCGGTCTGACCCGCAGCAACGCCGGTGCCGGTGGTGTCTTCGGTGGCCGTAGTACCGGCCTGGCTCTGGTCCGCAGCCATGCCGCTCTGAGAACTGATTGCGTTGTCGGTTTGCGAGCCAGCGGCAGCGGCAGCGTCAGCTCCAGCGCCGGCCGCGGCGCTACCCGCAGTTCCGGCTGTGGTACCCGTATCAGTGCTTGAAGTTGGCGGCGTGCTCTCTGCCGGCGTCTGGCTGGTCACCGGAGGCGGTGTACCCGCAGCCTGGTCCGTCGCGTTTTGCTGAGTAGTATCGGCCGGCATCGAACCCGCGGCCGTGGTCTGGTCGATGGTAGTCGTCTGCTGGCTCATGCCTGCCTGGTTCTCACCGAGATTTGACTGGTTGACATTCGGGCTGGCCGAAGTCGGTGCGCCGGTTTCGGTGGTACCGGTCGCAGTGTTGGCACCCGCGCCAACTGCACCCGTCTCGCCCGTGCCCACCGTTTGGCCTTCAATGCCGCTGCTCTGGGCGCCCGCCATGTCAGTCTGGCCGCCCGCCGCGCTCATTTGCCCGGACGTTGCCGCACCGGTCATCCCGGCGCTGCCGCCGGCTGCGCCGCTGGTTGCGCCCGAGGTGCAGGTAGAGGCGATGTCCTGCACGTTGCTGACTTGCAGCGTGTTGTTTCCGGCCGCCCCGCTCGTACTCGCGCTTGCGCTTGAGTCGCTGTTGTCGCTTGGCGTCCCGGTCACGGACACTTCATGACCCACGATGTTTTGCAACTGTGACTCGTCGGTCGTCTGCAACTGCCATATGGCACCGTTCTGGTCCGTGAGAGTGAAATTCCCGCTGGCGCCGCTCAGACAACCGGTTATCGTCTGCTGCTGCCCTGAACTGACGCTGGACTGGCTGCCCGGCTGGTCGGCTGTTCCTGTGGGCGGGTTGCTCTGCTGTGCTACCAGCCAAGCTGTGGCCAGCAGCACAATACACATCAACAATACCGCTTTTCTCATGCACTACCTCTCTGCGTGGAGTCTCCCCTGTAAGCGCTTGCTTTCCATGGTTAGACAGCGCGGCACTGCGGCGGTTTGCCCTCGCTACTTGCGATTTGAGCCACTCACAAGCCACAGCTACAACGCGCATCGGGTAATCGGGCCACCAGGCCATCGGATCAGTGATTCAGTTTCTTAACTCGACCCGTTCCATTAAGCTGGTATCAGGTCACCGGATCACCCCGATCACCGGACCGCCCGATGGGTTTCGCTGATGAGTTGTGGATGGAAGAAGCGCTGCGCGAGGCGGTGCGCGCACAGGCGGCCGGTGAGGTGCCGGTGGGTGCCGTCGTGGTCTGCGAGGACCGCATCGTGGGACGCGGCTGGAACCAGAATTTGTGCGGCAATGATCCCACGGCGCACGCGGAGATCGTGGCGCTGCGCCAGGCCGCGGCTGTCATCGGCAACCATCGCTTGGGCGGCTGCGAACTCTACGTGACGCTTGAACCCTGCGCCATGTGCGCCGGGGCCATGGTGCACGCACGTCTGAAGCGCCTGATCTACGGGCCCGACGATCCCAAGGCCGGCGCCGTCCGCTCCGTGTTGCAGGTGGTCAACCACCCGCAACTCAATCATCGGATGGAAGTGACCTCCGGCGTTCTCGCCGGCCGCTGCGCCGAATTGTTGCAGTCCTTTTTTCGCGGCAAGCGGTAACGGATCGCCGCTACGCACGCGGCTTCGGCAGCTTGGGAACTGGCGGCCACTCGATGGACTCTCCCTGGAAAAGCGCAACTGTGTTCTCGATGCGGCGCTGGCCGTCGTGCACCATGAAGCGCCGGGGCTTGTCGGGCGAACCGCTCCAGAGCGAGACCCCGGCATACGCGCCATCTTTGCGCAGTATGTAATAGACCATGTCGAGGAACTTGATCTTGTTCATGTCGTCGTTGTAGTTGCGCACGATGCGGCGCAACGTGTCGAGACCGGCCTCAACCGGCGACATGCCGCGACGCATGTTCTCGACGATGGTGTACGCGCCGCAAACCTTGATGTTCTCTTCGCCGCTGCCGGTGGCGCCCGCCGAGCCTACGTCCTGATCGGTGTAGCAGCCGGCGCCGATGATGGGTGAATCGCCCAGCCGCCCGGGGATTTTCCACGCGAGACCGCTAGTCGTCGTGCAGCCCGACATTTCGCCCTTCGTGTTAACGGCCGAAATGTGGATCGTGCCGGCGGGCGGATGGAGCACGCAAAGCGCAGCATGGGTGCGGCGCTCGGGCGCGATGCCCAGGTCTGCCGCCATCTCTTCCAGACGCTTCATGCGGACGCGGCCGACCTGGCCGGCAGGTATGTTGCCCGGCGGCTTCCAATTAGGATCAGCAAGGCCCGGCCCCCACCAGTCCTGATTCGAGTGATATTGCTTCCACAGCAGCCAGATTTTGCGCGATTCCTCGGTGAGCAGATCTTCCTTTCTGAAGCCCATGGAGACGGCAAAGCGCGTTGCCCCTTCGCCTACGAGCATGACGTGGCCAGTGTGCTGCATGACGGCCTTCGCGAGCAGGGCGACATTCTTGATGTCGCGGACAGCCCCGACCGCGGCGGCACGACGCGTGGGGCCGTGCATGCAGGAGGCATCAAGTTCGACCACGCCCTCCTCGTTGGGCAGACCGCCCAGGCCCACACTCTGGTCCCTGGGATCGTCTTCCTGCGCCTTTCCGACGTGGATGCAGGCGTCAAGGGTGTCGCCGCCGTCCAGCAGCATTTTGTAGGCTTCGTCAATCGCGGTGTTCTGGTTCGGCTTACAGATGATCACCGGCCGGTTGGGCGGCCTCAATGCCGGGGTCTGGGGTTTGGCGGCTTCCTGCGCTTCGAGTCCGAGTGCGGCCGAGCCGAGCGCAGCCGTGGCGAGAAAGTTCCTGCGGTCCATCGATCCTCCTGAGTTGTTGAGAGCGGGAAAGGATAACAGATCAAAATCAACTGTTGAACTGGCGAACCGGTGAACTGACGATCCGGTGCTTTATCGGTGGTTGCCGGTCTTGAGAAGAACGGAGACCCGCCGCCGGGACGGCGGCGCTACCCAAGAGGCGACGCTATAAAAACGAACCGCGGGAAGAGCATTCCTCCCGCGGTGAGTTCTTGTAACAGTGCCTGTCTTCAGCGCAGCTCTTCCATGGCCGCCTGCAAGGCTTCGCGCGGCGGTCGCGTCAGTTCTGGAGGCAGCGCCGCCAGCGGCTTGTCGGTCATGTTCAGCAGGTCCATGAAGTTCGGCGCAGCGGGATCAACATAGAACACGCCGGTCAACACTTCATCCCGGTCGTGCGCTTCTGCCAGGCGCTTCAGGGCCAGCGCCTTGCTCGTCGGGTCGTAATCCTCTTCGAGTTTCCGCAGACGCAGCATCGAGCCGTCGTGCATCACGGCTTCGAATGCCTGCCCCGGTCCGTAGTCAACCTCAATATTTTCGAATGACGGGATGAAGTTGATGTCCGTGATCGGCTCGTCGTGGTCCTTCATGTACTTGTAGGACTTGGTGGAGCCCTCGTGATCGTTGAAGGTCACGCAGGGCGAGATGACATCGAGCATCACCGTACCGTTGTGCGACAGCGCCGCTTTCAGCATGGTCAGCAGTTGCTTCTTGTCGCCGGAGAATGACCGGCCCACAAACGTCGCACCCAACTGGATAGCGAGGGCGCAGGTGTCAATGGGCGGAAGCTCGTTGACCACGCCGGTCTTGAGCCTGGAGCCTTTGTCGGCGGTGGCGGAGAACTGCCCCTTGGTGAGGCCATAAACGCCGTTGTCTTCGATGATGTAAATCATCGGCAGATTACGCCGCATAAGGTGCACGAACTGGCCGATGCCGATCGAAGCTGTATCGCCATCGCCGCTGACACCTAAACAGATCAGGGTGCGATTGGCCAGCAGTGCACCGGTGGCGACCGACGGCATGCGGCCGTGCACCGCGTTGAAGCTGTGCGAGCGGCCCATGAAGTATGCCGGGCTCTTCGACGAGCAGCCAATGCCCGACGGCTTGATCACCCGTTCCGGCGGGATACCCATTTCGTACATGGCGTCAATGATGCGCTCGGAGATGGCATTGTGCCCGCAGCCCGCGCACAGCGTGCTCTTGCCGCCCTTGTAATCGAGCACGGTCAGCCCGATGCGGTTCGTTTTCGGATGAGGTGTGACAGGGGTGGACATTATCTGCCCTCCTTGGCAATCAGTTCATCGGTAATGGAGCGCGCGTCAACCGGCAGGCCGTGGACGTGCGCGATGCTGCGCAGCCTAGCCACCAGTTCCACCGGCATTTCAATCTTCAGCAGGTCGAACAACTGCGCGTCGCGGTTCTGCTCGATCACGTAGACGCGGTCGTGCTTGCGGATGAAGTCTTCGACTACCTGCGTGAACGGGAACGCCCGGACGCGGAGATAGTCGGTTTCCAAATGGTGCTCGTTGCGCAACTGGTCGCGGCCCTCGATGATCGCCCAATGCGTGGTGCCGTAGGCGATGATGCCGACGCGAGCGCCGTCGCCCTCAATCTCCGGCGGCGGAACGTAGTGCTTGGCGGTCTCGAACTTCTTCCGCAGGCGGTTGAGGTTCCGCTCGAAATCGTCGGGGCGTTCGCTATATTGTGCCTTCTCATTGTGACCGCTGCCGCGCGCGAAATACGCCGCTGCCGGATGATCGGTCCCCGGCAGCGTACGCCAGCCGATGCCGTCGCCATCCACGTCGCGGTAGCGGTCGAACCCACCCAACCGCTCGAGATCTTCCTTCGTCAGCACCTTGCCCCGATCCATCGGTTTTTCCGGATACTGGAACGGCTCGCTCATCCAGTTGTTCATGCCCAGGTCGAGGTCAGACATGACAAACACCGGCGTCTGGAAGCGTTCAGCAAGATTGAACGCCTCACCGGCGAACTCGAAGCATTCGGCAACCGACCCTGGGAACAGCAGGATGTGCTTTGTATCGCCATGCGATAGAATGGCGGTGCTGAGCACGTCGCCTTGCGAGGTGCGCGTCGGCAATCCGGTGGACGGCCCGACCCGCTGGACGTCCCAGATCACGGCCGGAACTTCGACGAAGTAACCGAGCCCGGTAAATTCAGCCATCAACGAAATGCCGGGGCCGGAGGTGGCGGTCATGGAACGTGCCCCCGCCCAGCCCGCGCCGATCGCCATGCCGATGGCGGCCAGCTCATCTTCTGCCTGCACTACCGCGAACGTCGCCTTCCCGTCAGGCCCGATACGGTATTCTTTCAGGCACTCGATCATTGTTTCGCACAGCGACGACGATGGTGTAATCGGGTACCAGGTTACGACGGTCACGCCATTGAACACCGCGCCGAGCGCGGCCGCTGAGTTGCCATCAATGATGATCATGCCCTGGGTCTTGTCCATCGGCTCGATGTAATACGGATCGGACTTCGTTAGCGACGTCAGCGCATAATCGTAACCGGCATGGACGGCGGCCACGTTGAGGTCCGCGGCCTTCTTTTTGGCGCCAAACTGTTTGCGGACCGCCTTCTCCGCCTGTTCCATGTCGAGCCCAAGCAACTGCGCCATTACCCCGACGTACACCATGTTCTTGACCAGCTTGCGCAGCTTGGGTTCCGGGCAAATTGGCGCCACCAGCTTGTCACTGGGAACAGAGTAGAAGACCAGGTCATCGCGCAGCGTGTGCAGGTTGAGCGGTTCGTCATAGAGTACGGCCGCGCCCGCGGCGAGCGACATCACGTCTTCGTGCGCGGTTTCCGGATTCATCGCGATCAGGAAATCAATCTCCTTCTTGCGCGCGATGTAGCCGTTCTTGTTGGCGCGAATGGTGTACCAGGTAGGCAGGCCGGCGATGTTCGAGGGAAACAGGTTCTTGCCGGAGACGGGCACACCCATCTGGAAGATCGTGCGCAACAGCACGGTGTTGGCGGATTGCGAACCGGAGCCGTTGACGGTCGCCACCTGAATGCTCATGTCGTTGACGACGCGTTGCCGGCGAGGGCGGCTGATTTCAGCCTGCGCAATCACCGGAAGATCAGTGGTAGCCATGGAGCACAGTCCTTTCAATGTGATATCGCCCCGCGGGACGCGGTGTCTTGCTGGCCCGAGCAAGTACTTTCAATGGATGCGTCGTGACTGGAGTTGGTCTCGCAAAACAAGCGTCCCAAAACGGTCCTGGCTACTGGGGTGAATGCATCCAAGATATCACAGTGCGATGTGAGGTATGTCACACTCTAATGGGGCACCCGGTGATCGGGCGATCTAAGACCGGAAAGGCGGATGTCTTCTCATCAGGACCAGAGAGATTATCGCTCCATGGCGGCGGCGGTGGCGGCGGTGTGCAGGTGGCAGATGGCGATGGCCAGAGCGTCGGCGGCATCGGCCGGTTCGGGCGGCGCGGGCAGGCGGAGCAGGCGCGTGACCATGGCCTGCACCTGCGACTTCTCTGCCCTGCCGTAGCCCACAACCGCCGACTTGACAGCCAGCGGTGCGTAGCCGACCACCGGCAAGCCGCAGGCAGCCGCCGTCATCATCGCCACTCCGCGTACTTCGCCGAGCTTCAACGCAGATTTCACGTTGGCCGCGTAGAAAATGTCCTCGATTGCAGCGACTTCCGGGCGGTGAAGCTCAATCAATTTTCGGAGTTCGTCATGCACTCGCAACAGTCGTTCGCAAAGGGGGTCGCGCGGCCGCAGGCGTATTGCTCCGGCCGCAATGCAGACCAAGGTGGCGTCTGACGAGTGCTCCACGACGCCGTAGCCGGTGTACTCACCGCCGCAGTCAATTCCGAGCACCCGCATGGGCGCAGTGTAGCAGAAGAAAGTTTTCCCTTCCCGGTTTCCCCGTTACTGGAGCGGTTCTCCGCGGCTCCAGGAACACTGGCCGGCAGACCGACGGCGCCACAGCAGAGTCCGATTGGCGACCACACTAGCCTCGCCCAACCCATCTAAACAATCTGCTCCCTTCGTCATTCGAAATCCAGAGTGGCGCTGCACATGGCGTGCGGCGGAGGAGAATACGAGTTATGGGACGGAAACTCGGCATGCTGGCGATGGTAGCCGCGCTCCTGTTGTGGACCGCAGGACTGGCCCTCGCCCAAACCCAAAACCAAAGTGTGCAGATCACGAACGGCCCGGTTGTCGAAAACACCACCGGCAATTCTGTGACCGTTGCCTGGTCCACGAACGTCAACGCAGGCAGCGTAGTCCGCTACGGCACCGATCCCAACAAACTTGATCAGCGGGCACAGGTGCCGTGGGGCGGAATGACACATCGCGTGACCATCAAGAACCTGCAACCGAACACGACCTACTACTTCCAGGTGGAATCGTCGCAGGGTCAGGGCACCGGAACGGGCGCTCTGAGCGATATCCAGACGTTCAAGACCTCGGGTGAACAGTCAGGCGCCAGTGCGGGCGGCGCAACTGCATCAAATGCCGGTCCCGGCAACTTCCAGTTGGTCGCCGGACCCATCGTGCAGGACCTGACGGACAAGTCGGCAACCCTGTGGTGGCAGACCAACCAGGCGGTGGAAGGCAGCAAGGTACATTACGGAACGTCACCCAACGCGCTGAACCAGACCGCGCAGGCAACGAGCGAGAACAATGGGACGACGCACAAGGCGCAGTTGAGCGGCCTGCAGCCCAACACGACGTACTACCTGGTCGCGCTGCGGCCGGACGGCAATAAGTCAACCGAGATGCAGTTCCACACGCGTCCGGAAAACTTCGCCCAGAGCGGCGTTCACATCACCAATGGTCCGGTATTGGAATCACTGGGCGACAATCAGGCCGTGATCGCGTGGTCCACTAACGCGCCTGCCAGCACCGTGGTTAAGTATGGAACCGATCCGCAGTCGCTGACCGAGACCGCACAGGCGCCGTGGGGCGGGACCACTCACCGGGTCACCATACCCAACCTGAAACCGAATACGCGCTATTACTTCCAGGTGGAGTCAGCACAGGCAAAGGGCACGGGTGCGATGGCACAAAGCCAGCCCGGCGCCTTCCAGACCCGGCAACCGGGCGAGGCGGCACTGAACTTCACCAAGTAAGCACCTCTATCTCATTCAACTCAGGCCGCTCGCCGCAGCGGCCTTTCTTGTGCGTGCCACGTGCAAGCCGCGTGTCCAACAAGTAAAATTAGGAGTTTACTCACAGGAAGGAGCGGCCATGATCATAGGGATGCTGACCGGGGGCGGCGATTGTCCGGGGCTCAATGCCGTGATCCGGGCAGTGGTGCGAAAAGGGACCTTTCAGTATCAAGACAAGTTTGTGGGCTTTTCCGAAGGCTGGCGCGGGGTGCTGGAAGACAAGACACAGCCGCTTGACCTGGAGGCGGTCGCGGGTATCCTGCCGCGCGGCGGGACCATCCTGCGCACCTCGCGGACGAATCCGGCAAAACATCCGGACGGCATCAAACGCTGCATTGACAACCTGCGCAGGCACGAGGTGGAGGCACTGATCGCCATCGGCGGCGACGACACCCAATCGGTCGCGCTGAAACTCCACAATGAGGGCTTCCCCGTCATTGGTGTGCCAAAGACGATCGACAATGATCTCAGCGGCACCGATTTCTGTTTCGGCTTCGACACGGCAGTGTCTGTCGCAACCGGAGCGGTGGACCGCCTGCACACCACCGCCGAAGCGCACAACCGGGTGATCGTCGTCGAGGTCATGGGCCGCGACTCCGGCTGGATCGCGATGTACAGCGGCATCGCCGGGGGTGCAGATGTCATACTGGTTCCCGAGAAGCCGTTTGACGTTGACGAAGTGGCCGAGGTCCTGCGCCTGCGCCACTCGCGTGGCCGCTATTTCAGCATCGTCGTAGTCGCCGAGGGCGCCAAGTTCGCCAGCGACATTGACGCTCAGCATGGCGCGCCCGTGTTGCAAGACTTGACGAAAGATGAGTTCGGCCATGTTCGCCTGGGCGGCATCGGTAACGTGCTGGCTCGAGAAATCGAGAAGCGCACCGGACTGGAAACGCGCGCCGTGGTGCTGGGACACATCCAGCGCGGCGGTTCGCCCAGCGCTTTCGACCGCGTACTTGCCAACCGCTACGGCATCGGCGCAATTGATGCGGTCCACAATAGCGAATTTGGCAAGATGGTCGCACTTCGCGGCAACGACATTGTTTGCATCCCGCTGCAGGAGGCCATCGGCAAGACCCGTACCGTGGATCCGGAGTTGATGAAAGTCGCGGAGGGCCTGATGGAGGTGCGTATCCGCGAAAAGCAGCCGGCGACGGGGTAGCTGGCAGTTGTCAGCAAGCAGCCAGCAACAAGCATGCTCTCATCGTGCCAAACTGGAGCGGATCCCTGGAAGCTATACCCCGCTCATGGCTGGTGTCCGCGGAGCGGAAGCCACGAGAGTAGCCCAGCACCTCCTCGCCTTGGAGGGGCGAGGAAGTGCTGGGTCGGCAGCCACAACAAGACCCCAGCCCGGAGGGGCGGTACCTTCGTTGCCCGATCCTCTCAGAGGACACGGGGGTAGCAGGGGGAAATATCTGCATGCGACACATCATCTGAAACATTTCACGCGCTGCGACTCACTCCAACTCCGCATTCACCTCATGTGCAGCAAGTACGTGGTTCTCCCACTTCCAGTTGCGATATTGTTTGCGTAGCTCTTTCTTCAGCAGCTTGCCGGTTGGCGTGTGCGGCAGTTCCGGGACGAACACGATGGCATCGGGAAGCTGCCAGCGGGCGAATCGCTCGGCGAGGAAGTTGCGCAACTCGTCGGCGGTAGCGATGTAACCTTCTTTCAGCACGACCACGGCCAGCGGGCGCTCCTGCCACTTAGGATGTTGCACGGCAATTACCGCGGCTTCCTGCACGCCCTCGTGCCCCATGAGAGCGTTCTCCAGGTCAACCGAGCTGATCCAATCGTTGCCCGACTTGATCAGGTCTTTGGCACGATCGGTGATCTTCATGTAGCCATTCGGATCAACCGTGACTACGTCTCCGGTGCGGAACCAGCCGTCTTCCGTCCACTTGCCGCGCAGTTCCGGGAGATTGTAGTAGCCGGAGGCCACCCACGGGCCGCGCAGTTGCGCTTCGCCGAGCGTTACTCCGTCGTGCGGCGCAACGCCGCCATCGCCGATCGACCGCAGTTCGATGCAGGGGAGCGGAATGCCCTGGGTCGCGCGCAGTTCGTCTTTCTTCGCTTGCGGGAGGTTTTCGAGCGAGGACTTGATGGTAGCAAATGTCGCCAGCGGGCCGCTCTCGATCAAGCCCCACGCCTGAATTAATCGAATGCCGAGCCGGTCGAGTTGGCGAATCATCGCCAGGGGCGGGGCGGCACCGGAAACGATCGCCCGCAATCCCGGGGCAAGCTTCCAGCGCCCGGGTTCTTTCTCCAGCCGATCCCGAATCCCCATCCAGACGGTGGGAACACCAGCGGAAAGCGTGACCTGCTCTGCGGAGAGCAACTCCAACTCGGAGTCCGGGTCGGTAATGCCGCCGGTAAACACCTGTTTGCAGCCCACCATGGTTGCGGCGATGGGAAGCCCCCAAGCGTTGGCGTGGTGCATGGGAACCAGCGGCAGCACTACGTCGCGCTGCGCCAGGCCGGCGCTGTCGGGCAGCGCCAGGGCCAGCGAGTGCAGCGTCAGCGCGCGATGCGAATAGACGACACCCTTCGGACTGCCAGCCAGCCCCGAGGTGTAGCACATGATAGCGGCTTCGTTCTCGTGCAGCGAGGGCAGCACCGGTTTGCCGGCGGAACGCGCCACGAACGCTTCATAGTTCTTGTACTGCTTGCTGAAGCCGGTGTTCATGTGCGGCACTACGATGACCGACTCGCATCCCACGCGGCCCTTGATCTGTTCGAACACGGGCAACAGCACATCGTCAACGATCAGAAAGCGATCTTCGGCGTGGTTCAGGATGTACGCGATGTCGTTGGGGTGCAAGCGGTGGTTGATGGTGTGGAGCACACCGCCGCAAGCCGGAACGCCAAAGAATGCTTCGAGGTGGATGTGGTGGTTGTACATCAGCGTCGCCACGCGGTCGCCACGCCGCAGGCCGGCATCCATCAATGAACCGGCAAGGCCATACGCGCGGCGCGAAAAATCGCCGTAGGTGTACCGGAAAACCGAGCGGTCGGGCCGCCGCGAGACGATCTCCACGCCGGAAAAAAGCGAGCCGGCGCGTTCCAGGATGCGGCCCAGCGTAAGCTGGTAGGCCATCATCGTGCCCCACATAATTTCCTCCACCAGGGTATGGGGACAACGCTATCACAGATGGGGCCGGTGGCTGTGGGCCAAGGCAGTGCGATGTCGCTCACATCAGGCCGTGACCGCGCTCCTTGCCTGCCAGGCGATGTGGGAATAGCGTCAGCATGGAGGCGAGTATGTCCTCATCCGCTGTTAACTACCGGTCCCCAATCATGGCGAATAGCTCATAACAGCCGGGGCGGCCTGCCGCCGGCACACACGCAACCGGGCTCCTGGCGCCGATCAGTGCTGGTGAGCGGGTCGAGGTCCTCCGGCGAGGAGGTCTCATATGCCGGTCAGCGTACCTGTTCGCATCGGCTTCCAGAACATTCTGGTCGCCACTGACTTCTCCCCCAGCTCCGCGGCGCTGCTGCCCTTTGCCCGGAGCCTGGCACGCCATTACAACTCCACCCTGTTCCTCACCCACGTAATATCCGACGAAGTTTTGGGCGTCGATCCCGCCATGATCGAGCAAGCCCGCCGCAACGCCGAAACACGGATGCGTGATCTGGAACTCAACCAGCAGCTTGAAGGCGTACGCCACAAGACCATCCTGGAAGAAGGCCAGACCTGGGACGTACTGAAGCAGGTGATTGCGCGGGAGGAAATTGATCTGATCATCGTCGGCACGCACGGACGTACCGGCCTTAAGAAGTTCATGCTGGGTTCCGTGGCCGAGGACATCTTCCGCCACGCGCCGTGTCCGGTGCTGACCATCGGTCCACATGCGACCGGAACCCCGGACGGCTCAGCAATCACCCATGTGCTACTGGCCACCGACCTGAAGCCGGAGAACAATGGGCCGGCCATGTACGCCTGCCTGCTGGCACAACAGCACAAAGCGCGGCTCACGCTACTGCACGTTGCCGAGACCGATTCGCGTGTGCCGCTGCCCAAGCAACTGCTCGACCTCGTGCCCAAGGACATCGACCTGCCGTTTGCTCCCGATGCGGTCATTCACATTGGCGAGGCGGCGGAGATGATCCTGAATACCGCGTTGCAGCGCCATGTGGGCCTCATCGTGCTGGGCGCACACCGTCCGGCAATGCTGACGACTCACCTGATGGACGTAGCGTACCGGGTGGTGTGCGAAGCGAAGTGCCCCGTGCTGACGGTTGGAGCGGAGTTCCACACGTAATCGGGGAATGGAGTAATTGGGTGATTGGGTGATTGGGTAATTGGGTAATTTGAATTGAGTAGCTGCCGGGCATTGCAAATGTGCTCCAGCAATTACTCAATACCAAATTACCCAATTACCAAATGTCTAGCTATAGCTAGGCTCCTCCCCCATCACTTGCGGCCGTGGGGATGCTGAACGCCGCCTCGTCCAGTTGCCACACGCTGTCGAGCACCGTGCCGTCCACCCACTTGACCACGGCGACAGGCCGCGGAAGAAAGCGCGGCTTCTGCGGCTTGCCGCCACAGATCTTCTCCACTTCCCTCTTGATCTGTTCAATGGGGCGGATGGGCAGGCCGGAACCTTTCGTCGCATCAATCAAGTCTTGGCGACGCGGGTTGATGGCGATGCCGCGCTCGGTCACGACGACGTCTACCAGTTCGCCGGGACCGACCATGGTGGTCACTTCGTCCACGATGACGGGAATGCGATCGCGGAACGAGGGCACCGCCAGGATTGTGCATCCCGCGTACAAGCAATTCTGCCAACCGCCGATCCCGTGCAGCAGGCGGCCATCGGAGTGCGTGACAACATTGGCATTGAAGTTGACGTCCACTTCGGTCGCACCGAGCACGGCAACATCTACCAGTTGGTTGAAGAAGCCCTTGCCATGGAAGTTGTAAGAGGTGAACGGTGACGTGGCGATGTGGCGCGGATCGGTGGCAATGGAACGAACCGCGTCGAGATCAAATGTCTGGCCGTCGAGGATGTAGTCCACCAATCCTTCCTGGAGTAGCTCGACCAGGTACTTGGTCGAGCCGCCGCGCACAAAACGCGCGCGTATGCCGGCTTCCTTCATCATCGGCTTCAGGAACTGAACGAATGCCAGCGCGATCCCGCCAGCGCCCGCCTGGAAGGAGAAGCCGTCGCGCATGATGCCGGCCGCGCGAATAAATTTCGCCAAGGTTTCGGCAATCAGCAGGCGGTCGGGCGAGCGCGTGATCTGCGTAGTGCCACTGACGATCTTCGTCGGGTCGCCGATGGACGGCACCTGCACCACGTAGTCCACGTTGTTGCCCTGTATCTGCCACGGCACGCAAGGGAACGGGACAAGATTGTCAGTGACGACAATGACGTGGTCAGCATAGGCCGAATCGGCCAACGCAAATCCCAGCGAACCGCACGCGGACGGGCCGTGCGAACCGTCGGCGTTGCCGAAGGGATCGGCGGTGGGCGCGGCGATTACGGCGATATCAATATGGACTTCGCCGTCCTGGATCGCCTGCCAGCGCCCTCCGTGCGAGCGCAACACGCCCAGCCCGCGCATCTTGCCCCGCGAACAGTAGTCGCCCAGCGGCCCATTCATGGAGCCTTCGATGTGGTGGACCACTCCCGCTTCCATCAGGTCAATCACGCTCGCCTGTGACGGAAACGACGCGCTGGGAAACCACATCAGGTCCTTGATGCCCATCCGCGCGGCGGTCTGGAGCGCCTCGACCGCAACGAAGTCACCATTGCGTAGATGGTGGTGCGAGCTGATGACCATGCCATCGCGCAGCCCGCAGTTGCGCAACGCCGTCTCGAGGTCAGGCACACGCTTGTCGCCTTTGGCTGGGTAATCGAGTGCCGAGCGCACCGGCGGCGCGGCTTTACGGCCCAGCGGCAGATGCGTCTTCAGGCCGCTGTACGGCAGTTGCTCGCGGCCGTTGACCACCGCGGGCACCAGGCGGCCGAGGGCGTTACGAACTAATTCAGGTTTGGTGGCGGTGGTGCTCATGAACACCTTTTTCAATTCTTGATTTTTGAATTTTGAATTTCGATTTAGGCACAAGGAGTAGAAATCGCCTCGTCCGCCAATCCCGCGCTGACGCGAAAATTCAAAATTCTAAAAATTCAAAATTCTAAAATCAGCCAGTCACTGCGAACCGCCCTACGTGACGATTCCCATCTGTTTCGCGCGGGCCACCAGCTTGAGCGCGCGCTGCACGACCGGCGGATCAATCATCTTCGAGCCTAGCGATACCACGCTGAGCCCACGGGCCTGCGCGTCCTCAAATGCGGCGACGATCCTCTGCGCTTTCTCGATCTCTTCGGCTGTGGGAGCAAACGCCTCGTGGATCACTCGAATTTGCGTGGGATGCACGCAGCCCATGCCGTCAAAGCCGAGCGCACGCGCGCGCTTGCCCCAGGCAAGCAGCCCGTCAAGGTCGCCGATGTCGCCGTAAACGGAATCGATTGCCTGAAGGCCGGCGGCATGGGCGGCATTGACCAACCGCAAACGCGCGTAAAGCGATTCATCGCCCTCGCGTGTTTTTACCACGCCGAGATCGGCCGTGTAGTCTTCGAGCCCGATGGTCAGCGCCACATTTCGGGCCGATGCGCGCGCAATCGCCCAGGCATTTTCAATCCCCAGCGCCGATTCCAGGATCGGCATAAGCCACACCGGGCGCAGGTTTTCCGGCTCGTGCCCGGCTTCGAGCGCGGCGGTGTAAAGCGCGTCCTGTATGGCCTTGTCAATTTGCTCGACCTGCTCCGCCGTTTCGACCTTTGGGATGAGGATGAGGTCGGGATGCTGCGGCACGACTTCCTCGATGTCCTTCAGGCCGAGGGGAATCTGGTTGATGCGCACCATGCGCTCGCAGACGCCGAAGTCAACGGCGCGCAGCGCGTTGCGCACCAGAATGCGCGCCGTGTCCTTTTCCGCCGGATGGACGGAATCTTCCAGGTCGAGGATTACCGCGTCGGGCGCGTGCAGCGCCGCGTTGACGAAATACTTGGGTCCGTTGCCGGGCAGATACAGGCGAGAACGGCGCAACCGGTCACGCGGGCCCAGCGCTGGATGTGCAACCGCGCCGGGCAGGGCGCGTTCATGTGCGGCCAAACCCGCGCGGCGGACGGCAGCTTCGATCCGCGCCGCGATGGTGAACGGCAACGCTCCCATGTCTTCCAGCGTCACACGACCGTGCTTTACCCCGAGCCGCTTCAGGACATCCGTCGCTTGGACGCGAATCGAGTCGCCATAATAAGGTTCAACGCGGGAAGTCAGCGCCAGTTCGATTCCGCCGGAATCGCGCGGCTCGAAGACAACACGACAGTCGGAGCGAACGTCGCCGCCGGAGCGCCCGGCTTCGTAAACGTGCGGGTTGATGGCGGATGAAGCCATAGAAACCCTCCCTCACGGATCCCGCTGATCGCGCAGATCGAACGGATTGGAAAGGATGAATCCGTACGATCCGCTTTATCCGCGTAAATCCGCGCCAGTTGTCCTTACGCCTGCGTTGCCTTCGCCGTCTCCAGCTTCGCCAGGATCGCGTCCGTCATCTGGGTTGTTGTAGCCGCGCCCTGCGCGATGGACTTCGCTCCGCCCGCGATGCGCATCATATCGTAGGTGCGCACCTTGCCCTCGCGCACAACTTCGGCAATGGCGTTGCGCACGCGCTGCGCCTTGTCGTTCTCGCCGACGTGGTCGAGCATCATGGCCGCCGACAGAATCATGGCGATCGGGTTGACGATCGGCGGATCGAGTTCCGCGTACTTGGGGGCGGAACCGTGCGTCGGCTCGAAAACCGCCACTTCCCTGCCGATGTTGCCGCTGGCGGCAAAGCCCAGCCCTCCGACCAGGCCGGCAAAGGCGTCGGAGATCACATCGCCAAACAAATTACTGGCGATAATCACGCCGTAGTCTTCCGGGTTCTTTGTCAGCCACATCGTCTGCGCGTCAATGTTGGTGGACCACAAAGGAATGCCGGGAAAGTCCTTCGCCACCTGCTTCGCCACTTCTTCCATCATGCCACTGGTTTCGCGCAGCACGTTGGGCTTTTCGCAGATGGTGACGTTCCTGTACCCGTGGTTCTTCGCATACTCAAATGCGGCGCGGCAGATGCGCTCGGCGTTTTTGCGCGTGATGATGCGCACGCTGATCGCCAGCTCCGGCCCGGGCGTCGCGGCAAACGGCTTGAACTTCGGATGCGAGCGCAGCGCCACCATTACCGGCTCGGGCGGATTCGTCCACTCAACCCCGGCGTAGAGTCCTTCGGTGTTCTGGCGGAACACAACCACGTTCACGTACGGCTCTTCAAAGCCGCCGTCCACTTTCTTGCGAATGAAATTCAGCGGATTGCCGGGAAAACTGATGCAGGGACGAACGCACACGTCCAAATCGAAGCGCTGGCGCATGGTGACGATGGGACTGTAATACGTGTAGCCCTTGCCGCGCAGCGCGGGGTCGAGTTCGGCGTCGGCGTCTTTCTTCGGCTTCGACGTGATCGCCCCGAAAAGCCCAAGCTTGTGTTTTTCGAGCAGCGCGATGGTTCGGTCGGGCAGCGCGTTGCCTTCGCGCCGCCAGAACTCCCAGCCGATGTCGCCGTGGACATAGCCGGCATCGAAACCGACGGCGTTGAGCACGCGGATCGCCTCGGGCAGCACCTGGTTGCCGATGCCGTCGCCCGGCATGCTGACTACAGTGTATTTCGCCATGCGTCGCTCTCCTGAACGTCAAAAGCCAACCACGGATTAACACGGATTTACACGGATCGAGCGGCACTTGGGATTTGGGACTTGGCATTGAGGACTTTAGTCTGCATTCGCTCCACACCCGGAAAAATCCCAAATCCCGAAATCCAAAATCCCAAATTCTTTTCACGCCTTGCTAGCCAGCCCAAGCTTCCGCGAAACCAGGTTCTCTACTCCTCCCGCAATAATCAGCGATTGCGGTACGGTGCCCAGCGCGGGAAACGCGAACTCTTCGCCGCGCCAGGTCAAGGTCCCACGAGTGAAGTCGATCGCGATTTCGTCGCCGGGAATGATGCCCTTTTCGCCCGCCTTCATCTCCACCGCGAACTGCTCGCGCAGGCGGTTCACCAGCGCCGGCACTTCGAGGCACAGCAGGCCGTTGTTGAAGGCGTTTCGCAGGTAGGTCTGCGAGAACGACCCGGCGATCACCAGCGGAATGCCTATGGCTTTCAGCGCTGTGGCCGCCTGCTCGCGGCTGCTGCCCGTGCCGAAGTTGAAACCGCCGACAAGGATGTCGCCTGCCTTCACGCGCGCCGCCAGTTGCGAGTCATAGTTGTCGAAGATGACTTCGGCCATGCGCTCGGGGTTGATCTTGTCGTCATAGGTATATTTGCCGGCGTAGATGCCGTCGGTGTTCAGGTTGTTCCTGGGGATGAACACCATCCGCCCGCGCACTAGCGGCGGAAAGCCGGGGAGGATGGCAACCTGCTCGGCTTCGACCTTGGTGGTGGCGGAGAGATCTTCGAAGTGGCGTGCGGGGCCCGCCGCCGAGGCGGCGGCGCTACCCGGCCCAGCGATGTACCCCGCCACCGCAGACGCCGCAACTACTGCGGGGGACGCCAGATAGCACTGCGCTTCCTTCGAGCCCATGCGGCCCTTGAAATTGCGATTGGTGGCGCTGATGCCGACCTCGCCGGGTTCAAGCAGTCCGGTACCCAGCCCGATGCACGGCCCGCAGCCCGGCGGCAACGTGATCGCGCCGGAACTTACGATGGTCTGCCAGATGCCGCGCCGCTCCGCCTCTTCCTGCACCGCCCTGCTGGCCGCCGCCAGATAGAACTTCACGGTGCCGGCGACTTTCTTGCCCTCGAGCACGTTGGCGGCTGCTTTCAGGTCTTCAAGCCGCGAGTTGACACAGGACACCAGGTACGCCTTTTGTATGGCCACCTTCCTTGGCTGTATCGCTGCGACTGACTGCATCACCTGCACCGTGTCCGGGCCGGACAGGTGCGGCGTAACTTCGCTAAGGTCGAGCGTGATGCTGGCAGCGTATTGTGCGTCGGGATCGGGGTGCGGCGGGTCTGATCCCCAGCGGGCCAGATCAGTTTCGGTGAAACGTTCGATGCCTTGCGCCTTCAGCCGCTCGTACACGTCGCGCATGTACGAGATCGTGACTTCGTCGCACGGGAACCAGCCGACCAGCGCGCCCCACTCGGTGCTCATGTTGGCGATGGACAGCCGCGCATCCATTGAGAGCGTTGTCACGCCGGGGCCGGTGAATTCGACCGCGGCGTTCAGCACCTCTTCCTGGTTGTATAGGCCGCACAGGGTGATGATCACATCTTTTCCCGCAGCGCCGGGCGGCAATTCTCCTTTAAGTACCACTTGAACTGTCTGCGGTATCTGCCACCAGAATTCACCGGTTGCCCAGACGGCAGCGGCATCAGTGCGGACAATGGGCGTTCCGATGGCAGCGAGCGCCCCGTACATATTCGAGTGCGAATCGGAGGCCACCACGAACGATCCGGGAGTAACGTAGCCTTCCTGCACCATGATCTGGTGGCCGATCCCGGTGCCTGCAGCATAGAAATCAATGTCATGCTGGCGGGCGAACGCCTCGATTTTGCGATACTTGCCCTGGTTTTCTTCCGACTGGTTCTGGATGTCGTGGTCCAGCGCAAAAACCAACTGGCGTGGGTTGTGGATGAGCGTCGCGCCGATAGACTGAAACTTCTTGATCACCGCCGACGAGTTGTCGTGGGTCATCACGTACCGCGGGCGGATGCTGACAAAATCGCCCGCACGCCACGGCCGGTCGGGACCTTCGACCTTGTGCGCTTGCGCGAGTTTTTCGACTATGGTTTGGCTCATCATCAGTGTCCCTAAGCGACGACCAAAGGCGAGGCAAAAGGGGCCCGCCGCCGGGACGGCGGCGCTACAAATCCGATTTCATCGCCTGCATCAGCTTCGCCACCGACTCGACTTTATCCAGGTTCCAAATAGCTTCCTTCAGCCGTTGCTGGGCCGCGGGCGAAAGCACGTCGTCAGCTAATGCTTCAAATTTCTCCTCGATCTCACGATCGGAGAGCGGGTTACGGGGATCACCCTTGGGATAATCGAGCTGCTTCGTGACCTCTTTTCCTTGCCTCGTCCTGATCGTAACCACCACCCGCTGAAGCGCCGGAAAGACCTTCTCTATCTCGGGATCGGCCACCACCCTGACCTTGCGCAACTGCGCGCGAATCTGCGGATCGTTGATCTTCTCAGGCGTGAACTGAAGTGGGGTTACCTGCCGATCCACCACGGCCGCGGCGATCACATACGGCAGCGAGTGGTCGGCGGTTTCCTTACTGTGCGGGTCGTACTTGCTGGGATCGGCCAGAATGTCGGCGGCCTTGGCCAGCGAGCGGATGTGGACCTTCTCAATGTCGTCCGGCTTCAGATCGTGTTCGTGAACCAGGTCGAGCACGGCGCTGATCGGCGCATGGGTCAGCGCTTCCGTCGGGAAGAACTTCATGCCGCACTGGGTGATGCGCCAACTTTCGCCCAAGCCATCGGTCAGCACGTCGAGCTTCCAATCGGGACCGAGGCAGTGCGTCAATCCTTCTTTGCCGTCGAGCACGTGCTCAGGGCCGGTATAGCCCTTTTCCGCCAGGAGCGCGGCGAACACCCCGGACTGCGTGGCCAGCGGATCGACGGTATTCTTCATCATCGTCAGCTTGCCGGCCGTAACGGCGCCCAGAGTGGCACGCGCACTGGCGGCAATGCCAATAGCGTGCTGTATCTGCTCCCACCCGAGGTGCAGCGCCCGCCCGGCGACAATGGGCGACACGAACGCCGTTAGCGTGGCGTGGTGCCAGCCGCGCTCGCGAATTCCCGGAAACGCCGCTTCGCACAGGCGGCACTCAAACTCGTGGCCGAGGGCGAAGGCGACCATCAGTTCCCTGCCATCGGAACCCGCGCGCTCACAGCCGGCAATCGCGGCGGGAAAGATGTCCGACGGATGCGACGGGTCCTGCTTCCAGTAGATGTCGTTGTAATCCATGCAGCGAATCATCAGCGCGTTCGCGAGCGAAGCGGATACCGCGTCCACCCGCTTGCCGCTGCCAATGATTGTGCACGGCCCGCTGCCGGCGATCTCGTCCAGAACATCGAGGGCGATGCGCACGTCGTGCACGCGGTGGCCGCCTAGCGCGCAGCCGATGGAATCCAGCAGGAAGCGCTTGCACTGATGCACCGCTTCAGGTGACAGGTCTTCGTAGCGAACCTGCGCGGCCCATTGCGCCATCTTCGCCGTTACGGTTTCTTTCTTGACCGCTGGGGTGGACATTACGTTTCCCGTTTCCCGTTTTCAGCGACACCGATCGCTACTTTAAGTTCTTCGGGTTCTTGAACGGCAAATACGCCATGAAATCGGCGTGATGCACGATGTAAGCCTCGGTGGTGCGCTTCACCTGGTCGCCCTCGGCCGCGTGCGCGGCGATCACGTGGCACACCGCGTCCGGCACGCCACACTCCATCGCGAGCGCGACCCCGATGAATGGATGGCGCAGCAACTCGCCGCGTTCGCTCTGGCGCGATTTGCCGTCCGGCCCCGTCTCGTACTCAAGCAGTTTGCCCACGTCGGCCAGGATGGCGCCGGCGATGACCGTGTCGAAATCAATCTTCAGGGCATTGCCCATAAACTGCTGCATGGCTTCGGCGGAGTGGCGCGCGATCTGGACCACGCAGCGTTTGTGCTCCATGAAGGTCGTGGGGCAGTTCGGTACGAGCAGCGTAAACGGGATGCGCTCCAAGTCCTCGGGCGCCAGCGGACTGAGTTCGAAGGCGCGTACCCAGGTCTGCTCGACGCGCGCGCGCAGGCCGGTGTCGCGGATCCACTCCAACTCGGGCCAAAGGCGGCGGACAGCGTCTCGCAAACCGCTTTGGACGGCTTCCAGCATTGTTACGGCCTCCTGGCGAAACCGCTAAGGATAACGCCGCCGCCGCGCAGCCGTCGAGTGAGCCATGTCGCAGGTGCGTGTGACGAGAGCAGCAGGCAAGTGGCAGCAGGCAACTGGCAGCAAGCAAAATCAACCCAAATACGCTTTCTGCTAGTCCCCTTGCTTGTTGCTTGTTGCCAGGTGCTTGCTGTTACAGCTTGTACTTCACCGTCCCGCCCGTGTCTGCTGTCGGCCCATAGACGCTGGGCACCAGGTCACCGGCCAGGCGAAGATAGACGATCAGTTGCCCGCGGTGATGAGTGGAGTGGTTGATGCGCCGCGTCAGCACCCAAGCGCGCGAGCGACGGACGTCGAAGAACTGGGTCTCTTCGCGCCACCATTCATCCGGTTTCTGGCGCAACATCTCCAGGCGCCGGCGCGCGTCTGACGAATACTTCTCGATGAAGGCCTGGCGCGTGCGCTGCGGCGGGTTGGGATCACCCGTGTCAATGCCCAGCATCTCGCGCATCCACTTCCCTTCCGACTGGCACTGGTGCTCCATCTGCTCGGCCACGCTGCGCGATTTCGGGTGCGGTCGAAAGTCGAGCTGGTCGTCGGTGAACTGCGACCAGATGCCGGCGATCTTCAGGATTTCAGTTTCGTAAGTGTCGAGCAGGAAGGCATAAGTCGGTACGACTGGCATTGCGTACTCCTGAGAGGAAGAATGCTAACGCCAACCGACGATAAATGTCCAAGCCGCGCATATCCGCCTAGGTACCCACATCTGCCCGCATTTGGCAGATGTGGGCCGCTCCATCCTGCAAAAATACGCGCCACACGCTATTTCTCGCCTTCCGCCATTTCCCAATCGTTCGCGAGTCGCCTGCGGGTGAGCAACCAGAAGATCTGCCTCGTCGCCGGGTTGTCTCGGCAAATCGTATGCTGCTTTCGACCTGGGTAGCACGTTTGCTTCAGAGGGCACATCGAACCACGTAGTTCCCTCTGTAAGACAGACCATGCATGTGACCAAACTTTTCCCCCACCGCAGAACGACAAGAAATCTCAACCTGTGCGCCGCGACATTTGTGGGCGCAATCATGATGGTCATCACCGCGAGTTTGCTCAGCACGTCCGCCTGGGCCCAACGGTACCCCATGTTTGACCCCGAAGGTCCGGTGCGCGACCCGATTTCCGCAATGCAAGGCGGCCCGATCCAATTGCGCGGCAGAGTCACCTTCGGTAGCCGGCCGGCTTCCGGCGCGCTGATTCGGCTGCAAGACCCGCGCAACGGCATGTTGATTCGCTCCGCGCAGACCGGTGATGATGGCATGTTCACCCTCCCGAGTGTTGAGCCGGGCCTTTATCTGCTTACCACCTATCTTGGGCTTCAGCAGGTGCAGGAGCAGATCCAGGTCAACGCCATGCAGTCCGACATCGAAGTGCGTTTCGCCTCGGACGTGCAGCCAGGAGGTTCGCCGCTGGTCTCGGCAGCCGAGTTGCGCATCCCGGACAAAGCACGCGATGCACTCCAGGATGCGCGCCACGCAATGAGCAAGCACGACAACGCCAAAGCCCAGAGGAAAATCGCAGACGCGCTGAAGATTGCGCCCAAATTCGCCGCAGCGCTGACCTTGCGCGCCGTCCTCGCTTTAGCGGGTGGCAACCAGGCCCAGGCGATACAGGACCTCGACCGTGCCATTCGCGATGATCCCTACTATCCCGAGGCATACTTCATGATGGGCGCAGCCTACAACGACATGAAGCAATACCGGGATGCGCAGCGGAGCCTGGAGCAAGGTATGCGCCTGAATCCAGTGGCGTGGCAAGGGCATTTCGAGATGAGCCGCAGCCTGCTGGGCCTGGGTGATGCGGCGGCTGCCTTGCGCGAGGCGGAAGCCGCCATCAAGACGGCGCCACCCAACTTCGCCGAAGTACACCTGGCGCGCGGCGCTGCGCTGTTGCAGTTACAGCGTTATGGTGAGAGCGCAACCGAACTGGAGGCGTATTTGAAGAAACGGCCGGACGGGTCCGCAGCGCCCCAGGCGCGGCAAGTGCTGGCGCAAGTCCGCGAGAAGCTGGCGACCCTAGCCGCAAAGCGCTGATAGAGCGTCAGTCGGCTGCGGGCGCACCGCCGTTGGCGAGTGGCAAACGAATCTCGACGTCCAAGCCGCCACCTTCGGCGTTTCGGGCGACCACCACGCCACCGTGCAAGCGCACTACGCGATCGGTAATAGCCAGTCCCAGGCCCGTTCCGCCGGTCTGTCGCTCGCGCGCATTGGCCACGCGGTAGAAGGGCCGGAACAAGTTCGCCAGTTCGGACGCGGGCACCCCCGGGCCGCGGTCGCGCACTTGGATCGACGCCCAGCCGTTAACGCAAGAGAGCCGCACATCCACCTGCGTTCCCGGCGCGGTGTAACGAACACCGTTGCGCACCACATTCTCGACGGCGCTGCGCAGCAACTCGGCACTGCCCAGCACCAGTGACCGTGGACCGGTGGGAGCGCCGCCGCGAGCGCACTCTTCCTTAAGCTGCACCGTGCAGTTTTGCTGCTGCGCTTCGAAGCCGGCATCCGCCGCCACTTCCGCAAGTAGCTCGCGCAAATCCACCGGGGCCTTCTCCGGCGGGCCCGACGCCGCCTGCATACGCGCCAGCGCCAGCAGGTTACCGATCATCTCGTTCAACCGCTCGGCTTCGCGCTCGATGCGGTCTAGCGGTGCGGCAGCATCCTGACCGGCGCGCTGTCGGGCGAGACCCAGCGCCACGCTCAGCCGCGCCAGCGGCGATCGCAGCTCGTGCGAGATGTCGCTGATCAGTTGCCGCTGGCTGTTCACCAGCAGCTCGATGCGTTCGGCCATGCGGTTGAAATCGCGGACCAGGTCGCCGAGTTCATCGCGCCGCCGCTCCATCTTTTGACTTGCGCGGGCGCTGAGGTCGCCTGCCGCGAGCTGCCGGGAAGCGGTGCGCAGCCTCAGGATGGGGCGAGTGAGATATCGCGTCAACAGATAGCAGATCAGCCCGGAAATAAAAATGGCCAGGGTCCAGCGCAGTGCCTGGGCGCGAGGACTGAGGCGCATACGCTGAAACGGGCTGCGTTGCATCTCGGCGACGAATACGTAAACGTTGCCCGAAGGGCCCACGCTGCGGTCGGCCGCGTATGCAGTTCCGCTGGTAACCGCGAATTCCGGTTGGTCACTCGCTTTGGTGTGTTCGACCAACTCCCGCGACTGCGGCGAAAGCGATCCTGCGATCGGCGTCCCCGAAGCATCGAGTAGGGCCGCGCGAATGCGAGTGCTGTCGTCGAGCCGCTGCAGGTAATTGCGCAATCCGGTCACGCCGTTGCGGTCGTACTCCTCCGCGGCGGTCTGCGCGTACAGGGAAATTGCATCACTGGTCGCGGCGCGCCAGCGGCCAACGATTAACTCCGGCTGCATTGACCAGGTGATGACCAGCGCCGAGCCAACCAGCACCATCGTTAGCCAGAACCACAGAAAAATCTTGAGAAAGAGGCTGCGCATTAGCTCCTCTCCCGCTCGGCCACGCTGGGGCGCGCATACACGTAGCCCACGCCGCGGATGGTCTTGATGCGCTCGCCGCCCTCGGGAGCTTCGCCCAGCTTGCGCCGCAACTTGCTCACATGCATATCGATGCTGCGGTCATAAGGGAAGAACTGCCGGTCGAGCACGTCGTGCGCGATCTGTTCGCGCGTAACTACCTGCCCGGCAGAACGCAACAGCAACTCCAGCACGGAGAATTCAACTGACGTCAACTCGACCGGCTCTCCATCGCGGCGCACCGAGCGCGCCGCGGGATCGAGTTCGATGTCGCCGACAGCGACCTTTCCTAGTGCGCCGGCCGGCGCAGGTTGCGCGCGCCGCAGGATGGCGCGAATCCGCGCCAGCAGTTCCCGCGGGTTAAACGGCTTCGCCAGGTAATCGTCGGCGCCGATCTCCAAGCCAACAATGCGGTCCACATCGTCGCCGCGCGCGGTCAGAATCAGCACCGGCACGCGCGAGCGCTCGCGCACGCGGCGCAACACGTCCAACCCGCTCATGCCAGGCAACATGATGTCGAGCACGACGATGGCATGCTCGCCGGCAAGCGAGCGTTCCAGCCCGCGAACACCGTCATGCACCGCCTCCACCTGGTAGCCTTCGGGCGTCAGATACTCCGCCACCAACTCGCACAACTCGGTGTCGTCGTCCACAATCAAAACACGTTCCATAGCTCTGCACTGGATGACACTCTGTTTGACGGTGCGTGTCAATCGCACCGCAGGCCGATTTACAAAAAATTACGCGCATGTGACCTGTCTTTACTGCCGACGGGCCCAGACCGTGCTCTAAATGGAGTAGCGGCGGCCGGGGAGCCGCAGGTGGCCGCCTGAAGGAGCGAACTCATGAGAAGCAAATATGTGAAATGGACCGGCCTGCTGCTGCTGGTAATCGCCGGCGGCGTGCTGGCGTTTGCGCAGGTGCGGCAGCACTACGGCGGCCGGGGCATGGGGATGCACGGCAGATTTCTCCACCGCATGGCGCGCTATCTTGAGCTGACCGAGGCGCAGAAGGCGCAGATCAAGTCCATGTGGCAGGCGGAGAAGCCCGCAGTCATGCCGCTGGTGCGGCAATTGGCCGATGCGCGCAAGCAGATGCTCCAACTCACCGCGAACGGCAGCTTCGACCAGGAAAAAGTCCAGGCGCTCGCCAATCAGCAGTCGCAGGCGCTTGCGCAGTTAATCGTCGAGAAGCAGAAGCTCGAGTCGCAGATCTACTCCCGCGTGCTGACGCCGGAACAGCGTACCAAGGTGGACCAGATGCGCCAGAAGCACACGGCACGCATTGACACGTGGTTGCAAAAGCTGGAGGGTGGCGCTGGAGATTGACCGGCCCGCCTCCCCGGCCTCCTGGGAAACAGCCCGGGGCTGCGGCTCCGGGCTGTTATTTTTGCAGCCGGCTACTCACCTTGCTGACATTTCTTTACATGGCTTTGACCGAGTTTTTACTCTCCCCCGCCGCCCCACCGGGTCAAATGCATTAGCGGTGCCTCCCGCCTGTCAGTTGAACGCACCCTCATCCTGAGCACCCCGGGCGGGCAGGCACCGCGAAACTCTTCCCCATCAACGCTGAGTATGTCTCACTGTTAGCATCGTCTCATCAAGCACATAAGCCATTCCAGACGTGGACTCTGTTTGTAAGGTCTGCTGACCGGCCCCGGTTCGCATCAGGGCATGCTTCGGGCGATTCGCTCAGCAACGTCCCTCACGCGCCCGGTTCTTTTTTTCGACAAGCAAAAATGCAGGTTTGACGGTGCTCTCCCCGGTTGTTATCATCAGACTGCGGGGTGGAGCAGTCTGGTAGCTCGTTGGGCTCATAACCCAAAGGTCGTAGGTTCAA
>JBHGBA010000004.1:0-98901 GCA_041946775.1 Terriglobales bacterium | reverse complement strand
GCGCCTTCGTCGAAGACAAGCTGCCGCAGTTGCGGAAGCTGAAGCACGCTAAAGTTTTCGCCAATATCTTCGGCAACACGCGGGAGGACTACGAGGCGGTGATTCACATTCTCAACGAAGGCGAAGGCATTGCCGGCTATGAATTGAACGTCTCCTGCCCCAACACCAAGCGCGGCGGCATCGCCTTCGGCGCCGATCCGGTGCTGCTGGAAGAAGTGGTCACCGCCGCCAAGGCCGCCGCCACCCGGCCGGTGATCGTGAAACTTTCACCCAACGTCGGTAGTATTGCGCTGATGGCACGCGCCGCGGAAAACGCCGGCGCCGACGCGGTTTCGCTGGTCAACACATTCATCGGCATGGCCATTGATGCCGAGACCCGCCGCCCGCGCATCACCAACCTGACTGCCGGGCTTAGCGGGCCTGCCATCAAGCCGATCGCGCTGCGCATGGTCTACGAGGCGGCGCACGCCGTCAGGATCCCGGTAATCGGCATGGGCGGCATCACTACGGCCAGCGACGTCATTGAGTTCATGCTTGCTGGCGCCACCGCCATCGAGGTCGGCACCGCGAGCTTCTGGGACCCCTGCGCGACCGAGAAGATCGTTGATGCGCTGGAAGGCTGGTGTGTGGAACACCGCATTGACAAGCTCAGCGAGCTGACCGGCGGGCTGCAAACCGATTGATTTTCGATTTACGAATTTCGATTTTCGATTTGCTCAAGTGCAAATCCGCTATTGAATCCGTGGCCAACAAATCGAAAATCGTAAATCGAAATTGAAAATCAGGCCCGCGTGATCTTCACCCGCAGCTCTTCCGGTATCCTCTCGCGTATGTTTTCCGGCAGGCGGTCGTGTACGCGGCGGGCATAGGGCAGGGCGGCATCCACCATCACCAGCGGCGCGGGCGTGGCGACCGCCACGATCAGCGACACCAGGATAGACAACAAAAATCCCGCCAGGGCAGCCACTTCCAGGATCAAAGCGTGACGCGGGGCGAAGTGATACACGACCACGAACGCAACCAGGAACACCAGGGCGGAAGCGGCAGCGAGAAAAATCAGCGCGATGTCAATCGTGCGGTGCAGGCGGCGTTTCGCCCGGCAATGTTCACAGGCGGCAAAATGGGCCTCGTAGTCGCCGCGCATCTCCGGCACGATGCCGGAAATATCGTAGCGCCAGCCCGCCAGGATGTCGCCCGCCACGCGATCAACGCACTTGCTCATAACTTATAGCCTGACTGATTGTAACGGTTTCCCCTGCGACGCCAAAAGCAGCCGCTCGCTGGGCAACTTGGGCCACCCTTCCAGCGCCCGCTCCGCCACGCGCCGGGCGATCTCCGGAACATTGTTCTGCTCCGACAAATGCGCCAGGATGACGTAGGCAGCAGCTCCATCATACTGGGCGCAGAAAAAATCGGCGAGCGCCTCATTCGACAGATGGCCGCGCTTGCTCATCACCCGCTGCTTGACGTGCCAGGGATACGGGCCGCTGCGCAGCATCTCCAGGTCGTGGTTCGATTCGATCATCAGCACCTGGCAGCCGTGTAGTTGGTGCGCCACGTTGGCCGGCATGTAGCCGAGGTCGGTCACCACCGCCAGCTTGATGCCTTCCACCTTGAATGTGAAGCCGACCGGGTCGAGGCTGTCGTGAGGAATGGTGAACGACTGCACCGTGATGTCGCCGATGGTGAAGCGAAGGCCGGAAGTGAATGACTCCATACGCGCCAGTTTGGCCGCCGGGCCTAGTTTTTCGCGGGCCCAGCGCCGCCAACCGTGGTGCGTGCCTTCGGTCATGAACACGGGCACCTTCAGCACCCGTGCCAACCGCTCCACGCCTTTAATGTGATCGAGGTGCTCGTGAGTGACCAGGATGGCGTCGGTGGCGGCGGCGTTGAGGCCCGCTGCGGCCATGCGGCGCAACGTTTCCTTGCAGGAAAAACCGGCGTCGATCAGCACCTGGGTGCGCGCGCTGCTCAAGACCGTGCAGTTGCCGCCGCTACCGCTGCCCAGGACCGTCAACGTGACCGCCATGTCCGCAGCATAGCGGCAACTCACCGTCGGCGGGAGTAACTAGTTCAACAACAACCCGGATTGAAAATTGGAAATCGAACATTGAATTGCGGAGCACTGCCGATGTCCACGACTCAATATTCAATTTCAATACTTGTAAAACCCCCTCGCCGATTTCCTTCCCAGCCAGCCGGCGTCCACCATCTTCACCAGCAGCGGGCACGGGCGATATTTCGGATCGCCGAGTTCGCGGTGCATGACGCGCATGATGTCGAGACACACGTCGAGTCCGATGAAGTCGGCCAGCGTCAGCGGCCCCATGGGATGCGCCATGCCGAGCTTGAACACTTCGTCCACCGCCTCGGGCGTCGCCACGCCTTCCATCACCGCGTACATCGCCTCGTTCAGCAAGGGCATGAGCACGCGATTGGAGACGAACCCGGGCGCGTCGTTCACTTCCACCGGTGTTTTGTCGAGCTTGCGCGCCAAATCTATCACCGCGTTGAAGGTCTCGTCAGAGGTCGCCAGTCCGCGCACCACTTCGACCAGCTTCATCATTGGCACCGGGTTGAAGAAGTGCATGCCGATCACTTTTTCCGGGCGCTTCGTCACCCCGGCGATTTTGGTGATCGAAATCGAGGAGGTGTTCGAGGCCAGGATGATCTCTGGGCGGCAGATGCGGTCAAGGTCGTGGAAAAGCTCGGCCTTGATCTCAAGTTTCTCGGTGGCGGCTTCCACTACGAAATCGCATCGCGCCATCTGCTGGCGTTCCACCTCCGGCGTGATGCGCTTCAGCGCGGCTTCACGCTCTTCGGCGTTGATCTTGCCCTTGGTGACCTCGCGTTCCAGGTTTTTGCTGATGGTGGTCAGCGCGCGGTGGAGAATGCCGCCCTCGATGTCGCACAGGATGACGTCGTAGCCGGCCTTGGCGAACATGTGCGCGATGCCGTTGCCCATGGTGCCGGCGCCAAGCACACCAACCGTTCGGATGTCCATGAGTGCTCCCTTCCAATGAAGCTACTGAGTGGAAAAACGGAGCAGTGTACCAGAAAGGCGGTTTCTAGTTTCTAGATTCTGGTTTCCGGTTCTCGGAGCGCCACCACAGTTGGTATGTTCCAGCAGCCTGGCTGCGGCACGAACCCAAGTCCCGACGCCTGGATTATTCATCAACGAGGACGCAAACCGTGCTTCCGCCACCGCGCATGAAGATTGGTGAAATGCAAGAAGTTCAGATCCAACGAAAGATGACAGAGTGGCGCGCGCATCGGAGAATCCGCGCCAGCGGACGCCGGAAGTTAGCCCAGCATGCCCGAGTCGCGCAGCGAAGAGGAAGTGCTGGGTCAGCAACTCGCTCAGCACCAGGCCGGAGTCGTTAAAGCTGAGGGTCTGGTCAAAGTCACTGGCGAAGAGGTGGCGTTTTACTGGTTTATCGTTCACACGCTGTTGGATTCGCGAGCGTCCGCTTGGGCCGGCAAGAGTGCTGGCGGAAATCGAATTGCGCCAATCAAATCTTTGACGATTCGCTGTTTGTGTGTTCGAAGAGCAGATTGTAGCGCGCAACCCGGAGGAATTACTCGGCGTCCTTTGCGCCCTTAGCGTCCTTTGCGTTCAGGCTTGCGCCACTTTCAACAGACGAGGTGCGGCCGGATTTACATCGAGTTTTGCCAGCGGGCGCTGCCTTCGCCGGGACTGCCGCCGAAGACGTTCTGCACCCAGGACTTTTCGACAAAGCGCAACAAAAGGCAGGTGACGTTATCCGTGCCGCCGCCTTGCTTGGCCGCTTCGATCAGCTTGTCGCAAGCCTCTCGCAAGTGCTGCGTGCCGGTGACGATGGCCAGGATTTTGTCGTCCGGCACATGGCGCATCAGGCCGTCGCTGGCCAGCAACAGCATGTCGCCGGGTTGGGCCACCAGGTCGCTCAGGTCCGGCTCCACGGTCTCTTCCGAACCCAGCGCGCGGATGATAATGTTCTGCATCTCCGACCGCTGCGCCTCTTCCATGGTGATCAGCCCGCGCCGCACCTGCTCCATGACCAGCGAATGATCGGCGGTCAACTGCTGAATCGTGGCTTTCGATGCTTCCGCGTCGGCAGCCGCACCCGGCGCCGGAGGACGGATCAGGTAAATGCGGCTGTCGCCCACATGGGCGATCGAATACTCGCGCCCGTCCACCAGCACAGCGGTGATGGTGGAACCCATGCCTGTCTGCCGCGGGTCCTGCACGGCAGCCTCGTGGATGGCCTGATTGGCAAGCTGGATGGCGCTAGCGAGCGCGCTGGCGCGTTCCGACACGCCCTCATAGACGCGGCCGGCGGCGGGATACTTCTTCTCCTTGGCGGCGCGGCGGAAATAGTCCAGCACCACGTCCACCGCCATCTTGCTGGCGACCTCGCCCGCGGCCTGCCCGCCCATCCCGTCGCAGACCACGTAAATGCCGTAGCGCCAGTCGTAGCCGAAGTTGTCTTCGTTATTTGTCCGTACACAGCCGACATCGCTTCTGCCGGCCACCTGTACCGTGAGATTCATGCGCGCCATCCCGGGACACGGATTCCAAGCGTAGTAGGCAATTATCGTCACCCACGCGCCGGACGCAAGAGGCTACTTGAGTACTATTCTCGCCCCAGCCGATTTTCCATTTGCGATTTCAGGCCCAGACACACCTCCCGAAATCGCAAATCGAAAAATCGTAAATCGAAAATGAAAAGCCCCCATCCCCGGGGGCTTCCCTGAAATGTTCGATTATCAGCTATTTCCCGCCGGCCCGCTCGCTCGCCACTTTCAGCCGGACCTCGGCGCGCCTCAGCGCATTGAGCGTCTGCTGATAGTCAACATTCGGATCGCCGCTCGCCAGCTTCGCTTCGGCACGTTTCTTGGCCTCCTCCGCGCGCGCTACGTCGATTTCCGCAGCGCGCTCGGCGGTCTCGGCCAGCACCGTGACCTTGTCCGCCAAAACTTCGGCGAATCCCCATGCGACCGCCAGCCGCTCGGTGTAACCGTTGGTACGGTAGCTGATCTCGCCTACGGCCAATTCGGTGATCAGCGGCGCATGTTCGGCCATAATGCCCAGGTACCCGTTTTTGCCGGGAATCTGGACATCGTCGGCGTAGTCCTTCACCACCAGCCGGTCGGGAGTGACGATCTCGAGTTGGATTCTCTCTGCCATGAAACTCAGTTGTCAGTTGTCGGTTGCCAGTAATTCCGGTTGTTATCGTCAATCCGAGCGGAGCGCGGGATCTGCTTTTCGCCTCTCGGGACAACAGCAGGTTCCTCGCACCAAACCCGGCGCTCGGAATGACAACGTGCTGGTTTATGCCGTCGCCGCCCCGGCTAGCTTCTCGGCGCTCTCCAGCACTTCCTCGATGGTGCCCTTCATGTAGAAGGCCTGCTCGGGGATGTCGTCGTACTTGCCTTCGATGATCCCCTTGAAGCCCTTCACCGTATCCTGAATCTTCACGTAGCGGCCCTTCATGCCGGTGAACTGCTCGGCCACGTGGAACGGCTGGGAGAGGAACTTCTGGATCTTGCGGGCGCGGGCCACAGTCATCTTGTCGTCCTCGCTGAGCTCGTCAATGCCCAGGATGGCGATGATGTCCTGCAGGTCCTTGTAGCGCTGCAAAATCTGCTTCACGCCCTGCGCGACCTGGTAGTGCTCGTCGCCCACGATGCGCGGATCCAGAATGCGCGACGTCGAAGCCAGCGGGTCCACCGCCGGGTAGATGCCGATCTCAGTCAGCGCGCGGCTCAACACCGTGGTGGCGTCCAGGTGAGCAAAGGTCGTCGCCGGCGCCGGATCGGTCAGGTCGTCGGCGGGCACGTAAATCGCCTGCACCGAGGTGACTGAGCCTTTCTTCGTGGACGTGATCCGCTCCTGCAACTCGCCCATTTCCGTCGCCAGGTTGGGCTGGTAACCCACGGCGCTGGGCATGCGGCCCAGCAGCGCCGATACTTCCGAGCCTGCCTGGGTGAAACGGAAGATGTTGTCAATGAACAGCAGCGTGTCGGCGCCTTCGACGTCGCGGAAGTACTCGGCAACCGTCAGCCCGGTGAGCGCCACCCGCAGACGTGCGCCCGGCGGCTCGGTCATCTGGCCATAGATCAACGCGGCCTTGGATTCTTCCGGCTTGCCCGGCACGATGACCTTGGACTCGGTCATTTCCAGCCACAGGTCGTTGCCTTCACGAGTGCGCTCACCCACCCCGGAAAACACGGAAAAACCGCCGTGCTGCTTGGCGACATTGTTGATGAGCTCCATGATGACGACCGTCTTGCCTACACCGGCGCCGCCGAACAGGCCGATCTTGCCGCCCTTTAGGAACGGCTGGATCAGGTCAATGACCTTCACGCCCGTCTCGAACATCTCGGCCGTCGTAGACTGTTCCTCGAACGAAGGCGCGGGGCGGTGGATGGGAAAGTGGTCCTTGGCCGTTACCGGCCCAAGATTGTCCACCGGCTGGCCGATGACGTTGATCACGCGTCCCAGCGTGCCGGGGCCCACTGGGACCTTAATCGGTCCGCCCTGGTCAATGGCTTTCATGCCGCGGATCATGCCGTCGGTGGGCTGCATGGCGACGCAGCGCACGCGCCCTTCGCCCAGGTGCTGTTCCACTTCCAGGATGACGTCAATGGGCTGCGGCACGTCGAAGCCGTCGCTGACCACGCGCAACGCCTGGTAGATCGGCGGCAGCGCCGTGTCAGTGAACTGCACGTCCACGGCCGGTCCGGCCACTTGAATCACTCGTCCGATGTTCTCAGCCATAAATCCGTTCCCAGTCTTTAGTTTCCAGTTTCTGGTTTCTGGAGTTCGTAGCTTCTGGCGCCCCGTTGTTTCCATTGCGATGTTTCACTAAAGCTGGCGCGCGGTCTGCGCAAGGGCCATTAGCCCAAGACTTACAACCAGCTCTGTGACACAAATTCTAGAAACGAGAAACCAGAAACTAGAAACTCGCCTTACCCAGCCGCTGCCGCGCCGCTGACGATCTCGATGATTTCCTTCGTGATCTTCGCCTGGCGGGCACGGTTCATCGCCAGCGTCAGTGAATCAATCATCTTGGTCGCATTCGTGGTCGCCGAATCCATGGCTGTCATGCGGGCGGCGTGCTCGGCGGCCACCGACTCCAGCAGCGCCCGGAACACGTCGGTCGCCACGTACTTGGGCAGCAGTGCATTAAACAGCTCGACCGCGGGCTGCTCGTATATGTAATCCACCGGCTTGGTGCCGAACTCCGTCGCCGCGCGTTCCAGCTCACCGGGCTCCGGCTTTAAGCCCACGCCCGCGCTGCGCGCCGCTTCCGCCAGCCGGTCGCGTTCTTCCTTGCTCAGCTCGACGGCCTCGCGAATGTCCGCAACACCGATTTCCTCGATCGGCAGAATTTCATCCATCACCAGGCGCTGCGAAATCACCGACTTGAACTCGTTGTAGATCAGGTACACCGAGTCAATCTCGCCGCGGGTGTAGCGCCCGATGGCCATCTCCGCAATCTCATTGGCGTGGTCAATGGTGATCCGGTTCAGGATGTTGATGTATTCGCCGACGATCTGCACCGGCCCAACCCGCTCTGCATCCGGCTGACCGGTCGGGAACCTGCGACGCAGGAAGTCGCGCCCCTTGCGTCCCACGCATACCAGGTCAACGTTCTTGCCGCGCTTGCCTTCCAGAAAGCGCAGCGCCGCCTTGTTGATGTTGGTATTGAAGGCGCCGGCCAGGCCCTTGTCGCCGGTGACGACGATCGCCAGGATATTGTTTTCCTCGCGCCGCGCCAGCAACGGGTGCCGCGCCTCGCCCGTTTCGGGATCGTAGATTTCGGCACGCGTGACCAGCGAACGCAGCACGTTGGTCAGCATCTGCGCGTACGGCCGCGACGACAACGCGCGGTCCTGCGCCCGGCGCAGCTTGGCCGCCGAAACCATCTTCATGGCCTTGGTGATCTGCCGCGTGTTGCGCACGCTGCGGATTCGCCGCCGAATGTCGAGAACGTTTGCCATAAAGCAGCTTTTAGCTGTTAGCGCTTGGCCGTTGGCCCTGGTTCGGAGCAAACGGTCAATCTTCTACATGACACCTGCAAAAGTACATTCTTCGCCGGCTATTGAAGTCTGCAAAAGTAATGTCCTACTTCTCATTCAAGCGGGGCGAGGAATCTGCATGTCGTCCGCATCGTCTTCAATAAAGCTCGCGTCCGGAAAATCCCGGAACCGCCTCGTGTCGCCCCTCCGGGGCCCACGTCCTTAACTGATCGCTGTCCCCCAGGACTTCCGTCCTGGGCCAATTTCGGCCGCCCCTCCCGCGGCTGAACGCCGAGTGACCTTCAATACGACCGTACGTGCGAGAACCTCTGCCGCTACCGACCAGCAAGCCAAAAGCTAAGGGCTAAGGGCCAAGAGCTAATGGCTAACGGCTCGTCGTTACCGCCATCTTCTTCTCGCTCAGGAAGCGCTCTTTGGCTTCCTTCACGACCTTGGTCATCTCGGCCTTCAGATTGTCGTCGAGGATCTTTTTTTCCTCGATCTCCTTCAGCAGGCCGGGGTTCATCGTGTCCACGTAATCGTAAAGCGCCTGCTCGAATGGACGGCACTCGTCCACAGCCAAATCATCGAGCGCGCCGCTGGTGCCGGCGAAGATGACCAGAATCTGCTTGGAGAAGGGCAGCGGATTGAACTGGCCCTGCTTCAGGATTTCGGTCAGGCGCTGGCCACGGTTCAACTGCGCCTGCGTGGCCTTGTCCAAATCGCTGCCGAACTGCGCGAAGGCCGCCAGCTCGCGGAACTGCGCCAGTTCCAGCTTCAAGGTGCCCGCCACCTGGCGCATCGCCTTGATCTGCGCGCTGCCGCCGACGCGGCTCACCGACAGACCGACGTTCACCGCCGGACGCACGCCGGAGTTGAACAAGTCGGTTTCCAGGTAAATCTGGCCGTCGGTAATGGAAATCACGTTGGTCGGGATGTATGCCGAAACGTCGCCTGCCTGGGTCTCAATCACCGGCAGCGAGGTCAGCGAGCCGCCGCCGTTTTTGTCGCTCAGCTTGGCGGCGCGCTCCAGCAGGCGCGAGTGCAGATAGAACACGTCGCCCGGGTACGCTTCGCGGCCCGGCGGACGGCGCAGCAGCAGCGAGATTTCGCGGTACGCTGCCGCGTGCTTCGAAAGATCGTCGTAGAAAGTTACCGCGTGGCGCCGGGTGTCGCGGAAGTACTCGCCCATAGCGCAGGCGGCGTAGGGCGCGATGTACTGCATCGGCGCCGGTTCCGACGCGGTGGCCGCCACCACGATGGTGTAGTCCATGGCGCCCGCATCTTCCAGGATCTTCACCACCTGGGCAACGCTGGACCGCTTCTGGCCAATGGCACAGTAGATACAGATCAGGTCCTTGCCCTTGCTGTTGATGATGGTGTCAAGAATGATGGCGGTCTTGCCCGTCTGGCGGTCGCCGATGATCAATTCGCGCTGGCCGCGGCCAATGGGAATCATCGAGTCAATGGCCTTCAGGCCCGTCGCCATCGGTTCGCGCACCGGCTGGCGGTCAACCACGCCCGGAGCGATGCGCTCCACCGGCAAGTACTGGTTGGTCGAGATCGGCCCTTTGTCGTCAATGGGCTGACCCAGCGCGTTCACCACGCGGCCCACCATGGCATCGCCCACGGGCACGCTCATGATGCGCCCGGTGCGCCGCACCTGGTCGCCTTCCTTGATCTCGGTGTACTCACCCAGCAGCACCGCGCCCACCTGGTCTTCTTCCAGGTTCATGGCAATGCCGGCGACGCCGTGCGGGAAGTCGAGCAGCTCGCCTGCCATGACCTTGTCCAAACCATACAGGCGCGCGATGCCGTCGCCCAGCGACATGACCGTGCCGACTTCGTCCACCGCGATCCGGGACTCGTAGTGCTCAATCTGCTCCCGGATAAGTTTCGTAATCTCGTCTGCCTTAATTTGCGCCATAGAGAATCAGCCGTTAGCTATTGGCCTTTAGCCGTTAGCTTTTGTCGTGTGAATTCGCGCTGCCGCCGAAGTGCTCTGCTAAGAGCTAACGGCCAACAGCTAAGAGCTTGGGTTATCCTGCGCTCAACTGTTCCTTCATCCGCCGCAGTTGGCCGCGCAACGAACCGTCGTAAATCGTGCTCCCGATCCTGACAATCGCGCCGCCCAGCACATCCGAGCAAGTGGCATAACGGGGCCGAACCTTGCGGCCGGTCAGGCGGGCAATCTGGGTTTCCAGGGCGCGTTTCTCGTCTTCGCCCAGCTCGCGAGCGCTGGTGATGTCGGCTTCCACATAGCCGAGCCGCTCGTTCAACTCATGCTCGAGCTGCCGCTGGATTTGCAGCAACGCACTGGTGCGTCCATGCTCGATTAGCACTGCCATGAAGTTGCGCACCGCCGGGCTGAAGCCGGCGCGCTGCGCGATGCTGTCCAGCAGGCGGACCTTCTCCGCGTGACTGACGGCAGGGCTTTCCCAGACGCGCCGCAGTTCCTCGCTGGCGCTCACGACCTCCACCAGCGAGCGCAACTCGTCGCGCACCTGGTTCGCGTCCAGTTTCAGGGAGATGACCACATCAGCAAAGGCGCGCGCGTATCGGATGGCAACCGAAGCCATGAGCTATTGCCCGTCCTTTCCCGGCTTCGCGCCGTGCGAGTCGGAACCGGTCAATTGCTGAGCAAAGCTGCGCACTAGCTCGCGGTCGGTCTCGGCATCCACGCGGATTCGGCGCTCCGCGAGCGAAACCGCCAGGCCGGCGGCATAGGCCTTAAGTTCGCGCTGTGCGATCTTGGCAGCCGCTCCGATCTCGGCCTCGGCGGCCTGCACAATGCGCCGCCTTTCTTCTTCCGCCGCCGCCAGGATGCGCCGCTCCTCGGCCGCGGCTTCCTCCTCGGCGATCTTGCGCATGCCCGCCACTTCCTCACTCAGCCGTGACAGCCGCGTTTCGATCTCCAACAACCTGCGGTTGGCTTCCTCGCTGGCTTTGCGCGCTTCTTCCATCGCGCGCTGGATGGAGCTTGTCCGCGAACGGAACGCACCCGGGAGGTTCTTCTTCAGCGCCCAGATAAGCAGCGCGGCCAGGACCGCAAAATCGAGAATGATGGCGACCCAGTAGGCGGCGCCCACGCTGATGTGCAGAATGCCAGCCAGCCACTGTACCGAGGGCGAGGCCTTCAGCTCGGCTTCCAGCTTGTGGTGCGAATCCTCTTCGTGCTCGCCGTGGCCGGCTGCTCCGCCATGGGCTGGAGCGCCGTGTTCGCCGGCAGGTTGCGAGGACTGGTCCGCCAGCGGCTTGCCGAATTGCTGGTTGACACCGGGCTGCTGGGACGGCTGCTGCGGCGCTGCCTGATGTGCCTCCGGCTCATTGTGGGCCGGAGCCGCAGGCTGATGTTGCGCCCAAGCTGGCGCCGATGCGACAGCCAAAGCTAACGTCACTACGCTGTAACGGAGAACGGAAAACGGAAAACGGAAAACCGGCATTGTCACTGGCCACCACCCGCCGGACGCTGCACCACGCCGACCTCGCGCAACACGCTGGCGATGATGTCCGACGCCAGCCGCTCGGATTCGGGCTGCAGAGCGCTTTTCGCGCGCGCCACTTCCTGGGCAATCGCCGCTTTAGCCTGCTTGACCTGCGCATCCGCCCTGGAGCGCGCCTCGGCAATGATGCCGGCGCGCGCCTGCAGCGCCTGCTGGCGCCGCGCCTCTTGCGCTTTGAAGACGTTCATGCGCGCTTCCCGTACTGCCTGCTCATACTCGGCGGTACGCGCCTCCGCCGCGGCGATGTCAGCGCGCGCTTTCTCCAGCGCGCCTTCGGTGCGCGAACGCCGCTCCGCCAGTACCTTCTCCAGCGGCGCATGCACCAGCACGCGATAGGAAACGTACAGGATCAGGAACAGTACGATGGTCGGGACAGACCCGAGCAGTAATCCGCCTAATTGCCGAAGGGTTTCTTCCATGTCCTGTGGATGTTTTCCGGAGCGGGATCGTTAATCAAAGTAACATCCGGACTCGCCAGGTGTCAACGCGAGCGGACCTGAGTTGCTGTGCATATTTATGCAGATCAGTGTTGATGCTGGCCCCTGGTGCCCCAGATCCGCGCGGTTTTGGCAGATGTGGGTCCAAGTACCTGCTGAAGACCCGCATCCCGCAAAGCGTTTGCTGCTGTCGCACCCTGAGACCCCGCTGCCACGCGCCTTTGCAGTCGTCCCGCCGCCCACCTGCACACGGGGCAGCTACTTGTCTAAGCGCTTGACTTTTGACAGGAGAGGGCTACGATATGTGTATCACCTCCGATCCGATTCAGGATCGAAATGGGCCGCTGGTCAAGAAAGTCACCGCTCTTGATCAGAGGCCCATTTTGGTTAGCGCCGTTGGTTTGTATAGCGTCGCCGCCCGGCGCCGGACCGTGATTTTCCTCGCGTCATCTTCGACCTTAGCGCCCTTCGAGCACAGGTCTTTGCGCGACTCGCCTCTCCGTCGGTCTGTATCTTCAACGATGGGTTTTGATTCACTCCACGACGAACCTTCTCACCTGCCGCAACAGCGATGCCGGCAACTGCACCTGCATATCCACGACGCCATCCCTATACTCGCGGCCGTAGATGCGCGCCCGCGCCTCCAGTTGCGACAGCACTTTGCCCTCGCTCTGCGGCACGCGCAGACGCACCCGGCTCAGCGGATCTTCCGAAAGCTTCGCGTCAACCGCCTCCAGCAACTCAGCCAGCCCGGTCTCCTTTGCCGCCGACACGAGCACGCCGCGTCCCGAGGCGCGCAACTCCTCGCGCGCGTTTTCCGGAAGCAGATCAATTTTGTTGAGCACGTGAATGCGCGGCTTATTGTGCGCGTCCAATTCGGTCAACACTCGCTCGACCTGGGCGTCCTGCTCGACAGCGATGGGGCTGGTTGCGTCGGTGATCTGCAAGAGGAGCGCGGCGCGCTGTACTTCTTCCAGCGTGGCGCGGAACGCCGAGACCAGCGTGTGCGGCAGGTTGCGAATGAATCCCACCGTGTCCGACAGCAGCACCTGGCGTTTCGACGGCAACGTGACCGAGCGAATCGTGGGATCGAGCGTGGCGAACATGCGCGCCGATTCCAGCACGCCCGCCTTGGTCAGCGCGTTGAACAGCGTGCTTTTGCCGGCGTTGGTGTAGCCGACCAGCGCGACCGTGGCAACCGGCACCGACTCGCGCCGCTGCCGCTGTTGTGCCCGGATGCGCCGCACTTCTTCCAGTTGCTGCTTGATGTGGCGAATGCGCCGAAAGATCATGCGGCGGTCGGTTTCAAGCTGAGTTTCGCCGGGACCGCGCGTGCCGATGCCGCCGCCCAATTGCGACATCTCTTTGCCACGGCCGGCCAGCCGCGGCATCAGGTACTCCAGTTGCGCCAGCTCCACTTGTAACTGGCCTTCGCGCGTGCGCGCGTGGCGGGCGAAGATGTCGAGGATCAACTGGGTGCGGTCAATGACGCGCGCCGGCACCAGGCCCTCGATATTGCGCTGCTGCGATGGGGAAAGGTCGTGGTCGAAGATGATCAGGTCGGCGCTGACCGAGGCGGCGGCACCCGCAATTTCCTCAAGTTTGCCGCGTCCGATCAGGGTGGCCGGATCAGGCCGGTCGCGCTGCTGCAAGAACTCGCCCGCGACCTCGGCGCCCGCGCTGCTGGCCAGTTCGCGCAGTTCTTCCAACGACTCTTCTGCGGTGAATTGTGGCGTACGCGCCGACTTGGCGCTGTCTGCGGAACCCCGCGCCGCATCGCGTGCCTGCCGTGCCGCCGGGGGGATGCGCTGCGAGGCCGTTGCGCCGGATTGCGCGCGCGCATGATACTCAAGGCCAACCAGGAACACGCGTTCGCGCCGCGTGGACACCAGAGAATTCCCTGCCGCATGCCGCGAAGCTGCGCGCCGCGACGAACCGCTCCGTTCCGAGGGCCTCATCTGCGGATTGCACCGCCTACATGGTTCATCATTCGGTGGGCGTGCCAGTCGTTCCCGAGGCCTGCGCGGTGTTGCTCGCTACCGGTTTCACCTCACCCACCGGCTGCGGCCGCGCCTCCACCGCGCGTTCCACGTGCGGCTTCTGCATCACCACCGTCGAGATGGCATGCTTAAAAATAAGCTGCTCCTGGTTATTCGTCTCCAGCACCACCGAGTACTTGTCGAACGAGCGGATGCGGCCCGTCAGTTTGACTCCGCTGAGCAGGTACAGTGTGATGAGCGCTTTTTCTTTACGCGCGGTGTTGAGAAAAGAATCCTGAATGTTCTGCGCCGGCTTGTTTTCCATCGCCGATCTCCTTCTACCGCGGCGCTGGCTCGGCTTGTAGACCGTCCCCGAAAGTCGGAGGCAAGCCGTACAGCCGCGGGCGAACTGCGGGCCGAATGCGGACGTCCCCCAGGCCCACCCCTCTATTTCACCCTCTGAGGCCTTGCCCGCGGGGAACACGCAAGCACCTGTACGATAGGCCGAAAGCGCGTCTTTTGCAACTCTGACGCGACCTGTCGGCCTGCGGAGAAGCTAATTTCCGCAACTTTGGACAGCCCCGCCACATCGGAATGCTGCTGTATCGAGGTTGCTGGATGCACCTGTTCGCCGCCGCCGTCGTTTCCGCATGCGCCCTGGCTGGCTTCGCCGCGGTCCGCTTCTCCAGTGATTTCTCTGCCAATATGATGATCGCCCTGCGCTGGGTGCACATCCTGGCGGGGATTACGTGGATCGGGCTGGGATACTTCTTCGTGCTGGTGAATGCACCATGGCAAGCGCAGATTGATCCGGCAGTGCGGAAGTACGCGGCACCGCCACTGATGGAGCGGGCGATGCGGTGGTTTCGCTGGTCGTCGGTTGTGACCGTCTTCGTCGGGTTGTGGCTGTGGATGATGGAGATCGGCATTGACCGCCGCGTGGCCGAGGGCACGGGCGGCGGCAGCGTCATCGGCGCGTTCTTCGGGCTGTGGACGCTGGCCTACGTGGTGTACATGGGCGTGCTGATGATGCCGGTGGACGCGCTGCGCAAGGGTCCGGTGCTGGCGCTGATCACAGCGGCCTTGATGGCGGGCGCGTCTTATGGCTTTCTGCGCGTGAGTTCACATGGCTGGGAGACCAACCGCGTGCTGGCCATCGGCATTGGCGGCGGCATCGGCTGGTTCATGATGTTCAACGTTTGGGGGGTAGTGTGGCGGTTTCAAAAGCGGCTGATCAAATGGACTGCCGCGGACGTCGCGCCGCCGGAAGCTGCTCGGATGGCCCGCTTGTCATCACTGGCGGCGAAAACCAACGCCTGGCTGTCGCTGCCCATGCTGTTCTTTATGACCGTGGCCAGCCACTATCCGCTGTTCGGGGTAATGGGAATGTAGTCCGTTTCCCGTTTCCCGACGTTCTCCGTTCTCCGTTTCCTTTCGCCGCCCCGTTTGTTCCCCTTTCTGGGCGGTCTGCGCCGCCAGAACAGAATTCAGCAAGAACAGGTTTACAGCGGCAGCACAGGACATTATGCTTACGCGTTCATGCCGGAGGACATCATGAAACGTGCCAGTCTCGCGGTTGCGGGCCTTCTCCTGCTCGGCCTGAGTTTGCCGTTGTATGCAGGCGAGCCGAGCATGACGCTGGAACAGTTGGTCCAGAAACATCTGGCTTCCATTGGGGCACCGGAAGCCCGCGCCGCCGTCAAAACGCGTGTTGCCCAGGGCACGTCGAAGTGGGAAGTGCTCAGCGGTGGTGTCGGAAATGTCGAAGGCAAGGCAACGCTGGTATCGGAAGGGAGAAAGGTCCGCGAAGTTTTGCGTTTCTCGGCCAATGATTATCGGGGGGAAGACCTGATTTCGGACGGAGAAAAGCTGCACGTCTCCAAGGGACTGACCACGAACCTGGCCCCGAACGACCCCAAGCGCTCGTTGTTAGGCGAGTTCCTTTACAACGAAGCGGCGCTGTTGCGCGAAGGCATCTTCACCGGCACCCTCGGGACCGCCTGGCCGCTGCTGGATGCGAAATACGGGTCCGCCAAGCTGTCCTACGAAGGTGTTAAGAAGATTGACGGGCGCGAATTGCACGAAGTCAAATTTGTGCCGAAGAAGCGAAGCGACGCCGATATTCATCTCTATTTCGACCAGGATTTCCGGCACGTATTGACGGTTGCGACCATGATGATAGATCCCCGCATTCTTTCTGGCGGCTTAATCCAGACCGTACGCCAGCAGCCCATTCGCTATCGCCTGGAAGAGCGGTTTGAGGATTTCCAGATGGTGGATGGGTTGACGCTGCCCACCACCTCGGAAGTAAAGTTCAGCGCGGAAGGTTATGCCAGTTCGCTGATGCGATATACGACGCATTTCACCAACATCCAGCACAATTTGAATCTGGATCCCAGCACGTTCCGCATCAAGTAGGCGGAGGTTGGCTCGGGGGATACAGCGTCGGAATAACAAGTGTAGGAGCACGGTTTCGGTTGAAAATCACGACTGTACGAGCACGCCGGCGGTTCGGAATGACCAACGGGCGACACGAGTTGCACCCCTCCCGCTTGGTCTGTCGCCCCTAAAGGGGCTCATAAGCCTGCTTTCCCAGCACTTCCTCGCCCCTGCGGGGCTCGGGCGTGCTGGGCCATTTTCTTGCGTCCCCTTCGGGGACTCAGGGTCGTGCCATTGCGATGCGTCGGTGCAGAATGACGATTTGGAAGCGACTCCAGCAAAGTTTCCAGTACAGGCTTGAGAAACTGCAGAAACTGCACGCCTCGGGATACATGAACTCTTGATGTAAAGCGCAGTGTGCGCCTCTGAGTGGCACAACTCATGCCATGCCGCAGCCGAAACAATTGTGTGCCGTTGGCTACTTAGGAAGCGAGCTGGGAGCCTCTGCGGACCAGGCAGCAAAAAGGCCGGCCGTGTTACCGGCCGGCCGAGAGATCAGCTCAACTGCGCTTTTTTAAAAGTCGAAGCGCAGGGCGAGCTGGGTTTCGCGAGCGTCATAAGCGCTCGTGATCTTGCCGAAGTCGCCGCTGGTCTGGTTGCGGTTCGGCAGACCGAAATTGGTGTGGTTGAACAGGTTGAAGAAGTTGGCCTGGAACTGGAGCTTGCTGCCTTCGGTGATCTTGAAGCTCTTGGTCACACCGAAGTCCACGTTCTGGTAGGCCGGACCGGTCATCGAGTTGCGACCCAGAGGCGGGTTGCACCACTGGCCGTTGTTGACCGAAACGGGGCAGGTGTAACGCGTCCACTGGGTACCATCAAAGTAGGTAACCGGTGTGCCCCAGGTCAGCGGGGGCTGGGTGATGCCGTTGGTTGTGGACATCGGGCTCACGCCCTTTGTGACAATACGGTCGGTGTTCAGACCGTTCTTGTTCAGGTCATAGCTGCTGGAGCTGCTGAACGGCGTGAAGGGAACACCCGACTGGATGCTGATGATGCTGTTCACACCCCAGCCACCCAGCCAGCGGTTGTTCTTCATGAACGGCAGATCGTACGACAGACTGGTGACCCAGCGATGCCGCATGTCGAAGTCGGCCGGACCGTAATCGTTCTTGATGTTCATCGTGTCGGTCACGGTGGCCGCCGTCCGGCTGTTAAACAGGTCACTGATGGTATCCAGCGCCTTGGAGTAGGTGTAGGCCGAGTTGAACTGCAACCCGCTACTGTACGCCTTGCGCACGGTCAACTGGAAACCGTGGTAGTTGGACGAGTAATCGTTGCTGCGGTAGTTGTCGGCGCCGATGTTCGGGTTGATGCGCGTGCTGCCCAAACCCGAAACCATGCGGCCATTGAAGGTATTGATGTCGCGGTAGCCGAGCAGCTTGTGGCCGAAGGTGCCCACATACCGCGGCTCCACAACATAGCCCTTGGCGAACTCGTATTGCAAGCCGAGGTGAAGCTGCTCGTAATACGGCGACACCGTGTCCTGGTCCATGTGCCGCGGGTTCGGCTTGGGAGCGTACCGCGGGTCGGCGAACATCGTGGTCGTCGAGAACGGATAAGTGAACAGCCCCGGCGTGGCAATCGCGCCGGAGGGTACACCGTTGGCGAAGTAGCCGATCTGGTTGTTCGAGAAGTGAGGCGGATTGAAACGGATGTTCTCGAACACGTTGTTGTAGATGCGGTCGTACATGATGCCGGCGCCGGCGCGGAGCACCAGTTTCTGGTTGCCGAGCACGTCGAAGGCAAAGCCGACACGCGGCGCGAAGTTGTTGGTGTCCTTGCCCCAGATCTCGTTGTTGCGGATCTGGAACGTGCCATTGGCAACCCCGGCATAGAAGCCGCTCCACCGCGGGAAGTACGGGTTGGTGGAGGTCGTCGGAATCGGGGTTACGCCCACGCTGCCGAAGTAGAAGTTGGAGTCAATGTTCTCTTTGAAGTTGTGCGGCGGCCCGAAGTACTCGTAGCGCAGGCCCAGATTAATGGTCAGGCGATTGGTGATGCGCCAGTCATCCTGGAAGTACGCCGCCATCTCGTTGGCACGGAACCCGCGATACACGTCAGGTTCCTGCCCGGTGGTCAAGTCAACCGAGGCGGTGGCGTAGTACAGCGAACCGTAGGTGGACTCGCCGAAGAGAACCTGGTCAACTTCATCGCTAAAGTAGAAGTCGGTGAGCATATCTTCAACGCCGAAGGGATAAAACGAACCCTTGTTGCCGTTGTAGAAGCTCGATCCGTTGCGGGTGCGGCGATACTCGGCACCAGCCTTGAAGCTGTGCTTGCCGCGCACGAACGACAGGTGGTCCTGGAACTGGAACTGGTTGTCGGTGAAGAACTGGGGCAAGCCGCCGTACATACCGAGGCCCACGCTCAGCTCGTCGAATGCCGTATAGATTTCCGGCATGCCGGGACGGGTCTCAGGGAAGTTGGAGACGTGCCGCAGGTAGCCCGCCTTGAAAGTGTTCAGGACTGTCGGCGTAAAGCTGTGGTTCCAGGTCAAGCCGAGGTTCTGTGAACGGCCCTGATTAAGGTACGGGGGGCCAATAGTGGTTCCGCCACCGTTGTAGGGATCGCCCGATTCGGCGTCCTGCAACAGATACATGGCGGAGAACTGGTCCTTGTCGCTGAACTTGTGATCAAACTTGCCGGTGATCCGGTATTCGTTCAGGAACGAAGGGTTCTGCACCCAGAGGTCGCCGTAGGGCGACATTGGGTAAATCGTCGCGTAGCGATAGTCGTAGTCGGGCGTTGTCCAGAACCCCTGGCCGGCGCAAGGATTGACGCCGGAGTTGTACAGGTTCGGGTCGTTGAGGTCGCTAGTTGAGTAGCACGGACGCGCAGCACCATTCGCCAGTGGGAACGGCCCGATGGCCGCCAACGTATTGAAGATGGCTCCGGTGGTGCCAGAGTGCGAGAAGGCGCCCACGCAGGGCTCACCCAGGTTCTGCATGCAGATACCGAACGGGTCGCTTTCCGCCCATTGCTGGAGGCCGCCGGACTTGACCCAGTCCATGAACGCGGGATTCACGGCACTGGCGTGAATCGGTTCGCTGGAACGGCGGCGGTGAATTTCGGCGCTGGTGAAGAAGAAGGTCTTGTCCTTGATGACCGGGCCACCGATAGAACCGCCAAACTGGTTGCGAACCAGGCTGTCCTTAATCGGCTTTCCGGGACGGAACGGATCTTCCGTGCGGTTGGAGAAGAAGTCGTTGGCCGCGAGCGCCTGCACGCGGTTGTATTCGAACAGCGAACCGTGGAAGCTGTTGGTGCCGGACTTCAGCACGGTGTCGGTCACGAAGCCGCCAGCCTTGCCGTATTCCGCGGCGAAGCTGTTGGTGATGACGCGGTATTCCTGGATGGCTTCCGGGGAAATGGAGGTGACGGCGCCGCCAGCAGTATCACCCAACTGGCCACGGCCACCCTGGCCCTGGTCGTTATTGTCAATACCTTCCACCAGGAAGTTGCCGGTGCCGCCACGGGCGCCGTTGATAGCCGCACCGCGGGTGCTTCCGGCCTGGGCGTCGGGCACCGAACCGGCGATCAGTTCAAGGAACGAGTTGGAGTCGCGCGTGGCATTGGGCATCGATTCCCAGATGCGGCGGTCAATCAGTTGCGAAACCTGGGACTCGCTGGTCTGCACCAACTCAACGCCGGCCTCCACATTTACGACCTCGGTGGTCTTGCCGAGGGTCAGGGTCACGTCGCGGGTCACGGTCGTGCCGACGCTAACGACGATGCCGCTGACTTTGTACGTCTGGAAGCCCTGAGGCTCCACGGTGAGAGTGTACGTACCGACAACCGGCAGCGATGCGAAACGGTAAACACCGGCTGCGCTGGTTTCGGTCGTATAGGTGACGCCAGTGGCGGTGTTGACGAGCTTCACCGGCACTTTGGCTACAACGGCGCCGACCGGGTCGTGGACGACGCCGGTCAACTCGCCGGTGCCCTGCGCCCAAGCGCCGACCGACATTGTCAGCACCAGGGCGATGGCGAGTAGTGCCAGCCCTAATTTGCGAAATTGAGCTTGCATTCTGCCTCCTGAAGACTTGGTTCCTGCCTTACCAACTACACACACGAATCTCGAGGAAACGGTACCCTTACCTGTGGCAACTTGCCTTCCAAAGTTGCGGGATTCAGCTACTTGTATTTTCAGCTACTTGCGATGTGGAGGTGTGACTAAATGTGAAATTTGAAAGGTGAATGGGGTTATACCTATGAAAAACTGGAGGGCGATTGTGATTTAGTGATTTGTGATTTGTGATTCAAACCCGGCGCGCATGCGAAGCGCAAAGGATGTGGGCTTGGCGCGTGAAAGGAACCGGGTGACACCCAGGGACGGCGGCGCTGCAACGACGTTTCAGTCGGCGGCGAGCAGGCTGTTATCGGGCGAGCTTTGCGGGGCGAACTCAGGGAGAAAGGCAGCTACCCGCTGGCGGTAGTAACGATAGGCGGCGAGCAGGCGCGGTTCTTCGTTCGAGCCGGCCATGGCGGAGGCGGCCATTTTGCAATAGGCCATGCGGAAGACAGTGTAGGCGAGCAAGTACGCTGGCAGACGAGAGCGCGGGTCGTCGCCGCTGGTGGAGCGGTAGTGAGCAAGGAACGCCTTGACCGCGCCGGGCGGCATCTCCCATTCGACGATGGCGCCGGCGAGGTCCCAGCAGATGTCGGTGGCTGGGCCGGGGAAGAAGTGGTCGTCGCCGTGACTGGTAGCGTCGGCTTTCAGCAGACGGTCGTCGCGGGCGCGGATCCACTCGTGGGGCAACATGCGGCCATCGACAATAACGGGGTTGGCCGCCGCCAGCGAGCCAAGGTCGCCGTTCAGATGAAAGTCGAATTCCTCGGCCAGATTGAAGCGCAGCATGGTTTCGAGCTGGGCGACGTTGTCGTGCGAAGACCCACATCTGCCCACATCGGACAGATGTGGGGCACCAGCAATGCCATCGCAACGGAAGGCGCGGACGCGGAAGGCGCAGTAGCCGGCCATGAGCTGTACCACGTCCGGGGCAAGGTCGGCGGGGCGCATCGGTGAGCCTTCCGCAAAGGGATACATGCCGAATCCTTCCAGCGATCCCAAGGGCAGGGTGGCGTAACCGGCTTCGGCGAGCACCTGCGCGCGCTGGTGCACCGCGGCACCGAAACGTCCGAAGCCTTCGAACTTGAACAGCGTGCGGCGGTCAGGCGAGAGGAATTTGAGGCGCTCCATCTGGCTCCAGGAGGCCGGCCACTGGCGGGGGTCGTGGCCGATCAACTCGTGCCGCCAGTAGCCGCCGCCGATGTAGATGCGGGCGCCGGCAGGCAGGTGGGTGGCGGGCGCGGCGCAAAGCACGCGGAAACTGTCCCAGCGGCGAGCGGCGTCACGCGCGCAGAGGGCGCTGACATCGGGCTGGCGGCTGCACAGGAACTGCACGCGCGAGCGGGCCACACCCGCACTGAGCAGGGCCTCGCCGACCGAGAGAAACGACGATCCGCTCATTCCGGGGCCTTCGTCCACCACCAGAAACTCCGACTCGTGAGCACGCGCATTGGCGATCTGCTCGAGCTGCCGGAAGTTGAATTCGGTGCGGCGATCGTACGGATGGCCGATGGGGCGCACGGTGAGGCGTTCTGCATGGATGCCGCGTTTCAACAGCGCGGCGCGTGCCACAGCGCTGAGCATGACACCGATGCTGCGGATGCCCACCACCAAGGCGCGACCGCGCGGGACCGATGCCTGGAGGGCGAGATCGGCGAAGTCAAGCGGATGCAGGGCGTAGTAGGCGAAACCTTCCGGCGGCGACAGGTGAAGCGTTGCGGGAGGGTGCTGGGGAAGCAGCGCCAGAAGGTCTTGTTCCCAGGTTAGCGCCGAAAACCGCGGCGCGAAGCTGGGGCATCCATCCATCGTTTCGGTCAGCAGACTGGCGGCGATGTCAGTCAGCGCGGCAACGCGGCCGGCCTCGGGAGAACCGGTGTCCGCCAGCGCACATTCGAGTTCTCCGGCGCCCAGCAGGACGTCAATGATCAAGTTGCGCGAACCGGCATCCAGCGGCGAGGTCTGCGCGAGCTTTTGCACCCGGGCTGCAAGAGCTTCCACCAGAGAAGGTCCGGTGACGGACCGGCGACCGTCCCGGAAGACGTACATGTTCCGGCCGTTGCCGTTCATCAGGCGACTTTTTTCTCTTTGTCTTTGCGACCGCCGCGCGGGGAACGAGCGACATCGCCTTCCTTGTCGATAAAGTAGAGAAAGTTGTTGTCACGATCGACGGCGCGTTCCACCAGCACTTCGGCTTCGCCCTCGCCGGACTTGGGCTTCTGGCAGACGTTTCCTTCGCCGTCGATGTAGTAGAGATATTTCTTATAATCGCGTTGCAGATTGAGCTTTTTTACTTTCTCAGCCATATGAGATCCGCACTTGCCGCGCCGGCCTGAAATGGGGCGTGGAGTAATCGGTTGGACGCGAGGGCGGGGCGTTCTGATGCCTACTCTGGATGGACCACGTTTTCCGTTCTCCGTTTTTCGTTTACCAATCTCGGATGGAACAGCGCACAGCGGGAGCGGAGGTCCTTTCAGGGGCAGCACGCGGTAACACCAGCCTCGGATACGGAAGACGGGGAACGGGAAACGGGGAAGGGAAGTTTACCGGCGTTTGCGCGCGGCGCGGCGTTGGAGGGCTTCCTGCAGCCGGGCGGCGCGTTTGGCCTCTTCCGCCTTTTGCTCTTCGGGCGAGAGCACACGGCGAACCAGGGGTTGATTCAGCTTGTAACGTTTCTCCACGATGTTGCCGCTGTCGTCCTTCACGCGCAGGGTGAAAACAGGCAAGTCGCCTTCCCTTTCGAAGACCTCGTGGCCGACCGTCACCGGGAATACGCCGTACAGGTTGCGCTCGCGATAGGCGGTCTCGTAGCGGTGGCGCTTGGCGTTCCAGGTGAAGACGCGAATCTGGTTGAAGTCCCACGGGGTGCCGTCTTTTGGCTCGTTGACGATCGTCAGATATTGCGGGACTTCCCTGACCTCACCGGTTGCCTCATTCACATCCGGCACCTTGTTGAGGACGAAGGCCGCCATGATGCGCTGGCCTTCGGCATATTGCGCGATCTCCAGCGGGACATCAATGTCCACCATGCGGGCCAGCACCCAGCCGACACGACCCTGTGTATCGCGTCCCAACCACCAGTCTTCAAGAATCGGGGCGGGCGGAGCGGCGGATTGTCTCTCTTCTTCTTTGACGGGGACGACTTTCGGCTGGGGCTTGGCCGCCGTGGCGCGTTTCAGCAGGTCGAGCTTAGCGCCTTCCGGCGCGCGGTAGAGCGAGTCGGTGTCGCGGCCGGGGGTGACGTGCATCTTGAGTTCAGCGCGCGTTGTGCCATGCGCCTGCACGGGAGTGTTGGCGTTCTCTTTCGCCAGTTGTTCTAGCGCCTCGGCGATTTCCGGGCCGACCAGATAGCGCGCCTCCATCCAGCCCTCTTCGCCGCGCGGCGAGCGTACGCGCGCGAAACGTTTGCTCCTCTCCAGAACCTCGATTTTTTCGCCGTTCTTGACGATTCCGGTACGGTTGTAGATCGCCGACAGCCGATCGCGCAGACTGACCTGGGGCGCGGTGACGTAGGCAGGATCGCCTTCCGCCAGCTTCTTGCCGCGCTTGCAGCCGCCGCCCAGCAGCAGCACGGCCAGCAGACACATCAGCAGGATGTTCGGGATGGCCGACGAGAGTCTCACGGGAGCCACAACTAATATAGCGCGGCGCACGGCTTCAACGTAGCGGCAGCGTAAAACGGAAGGTCGAGCCGCGCCCGAGTTGGCTGGTCACAGTGATGCTGCCGCCATGCGCCTCCAGGATGGCTTTTGCAATCGCCAATCCCATACCGGTTCCGGGGACAGCCGAGCGCTGCCCGCGCCCGCGATAGAACCTTTCGAACACCGCACGTTGCTCGGTTTCATCGATGCCGGCACCGCGATCGGCCACGCTGGTCGTCAGGAAACCGTCAGCCGCCTCGGCGCTGATGAGAATCGGAGTGGCGGGCGGGGAGTACTTGCCGGCGTTGTCGAGCAACAGCGCCAGCGCCTCGGTGATGCGATGTACGTCCATGGTGACCGGCGGCAGATCGGCGGGAACACTCACTTCCACGCTGTGGTTTGCCAGTGCGTGCTTCGCCTGGTCCATGGCGGCTTCGATTGCTTCGCCGATCTGGTGAGGTTCAAGCTGGAGCTGCACCTGCCCGGCGTCGAGTTGCGCCATCTCCGCAGCCTCGCCCACCAGATTGTTCAGGCGCTCGCTCTCCTCCTGGATCAAGGTCAGCAATTCCCGGCGCTCGGATTCGCCAAGCTCCGGGTCCGACAACAGTGCCGTGACCGAGCCCATGATGCCGGTGAGCGGTGTGCGAAAGTCGTGGGTCACCGAGTCAAGCAACGCAGTGCGCAGTCGTTCGCTTTCTTTGGCGGCTTCCGCCCGCGCCAGTTGCTCCAGCGCCTCGGCCCGTTGGATGGCAGTTGCGATCAGACTGCTGAGAGCGTCCAGCGCCTCGCGCGATAGATCCGCGCCCGCAAGAGCGGCGCTGCCGAGAGTGCGCGCACCGAGTCGCAGCGGCATGAACGATACACCTCGTGCCAGGTCCAACGACGGTTCCCCGCGCGCCGCAACGGCCTTCAGCCCCTCGCCGTCGATGAGTGCATGCGCGGCTGTATCGGAGTGCCAAAGGTGTTGGCTGCTTAACAGAAACATTGCGGCGGCGGTGACCCCGAAGGTTTCCACCAGTTGCCGCGGTATTTCGCTCAACGGCTCCGGGACATTCTCTGTAACCAGCAATTGCTGGCTGAAGCGGTATAGCCGCTCGGCCTCGCGACGGCGCCGGTCCGCCGACTGAGCTTCGTGTCGCGCACGCTCCGACAAATTACTGGCAATCACCGCAGTGACGAGAAACACGCACAGTGCCAGCCAGTTTGCCGGGTCGGCGATGGTAAACGTGCCTACCGGGGGAAGGAAATAGAAGTTGAGCAGCAGGGTGGCGAGGACGGCCATAACGACCGCGTATTGCAGCCCCCAACTGGCGGAAACGATCAGCACCGCCAGCAGAAAGGTGAGCGCAGCCGTAGTGGGATTGATGTGCACCAGCCGGACGTACACGCCTGTCATCGCGGCAAGGCTGGCGACCACCACCGCGAAGCGCAGAACCGTTCGCTGTACCTCGGGGCTCACGCCCGCGATTGTAGCCGATTCCACTAACCTACCTGGGTTGCTCCGGGCCTGTGTTCCTGCACACACGCTTAGGACTTCCTTAGAACTTATGTGAAAACTTGAAAGTACGCTGCCGCCGAAAGGCGGCGGCGCGTGCAGGCTGGAGTTATGCAGGAAATCATAAGGATCTCGGTTGTAGCGTTGGAAGCGATCTTCTGCCTCGGGCTGTTTGGCTCAGCCCTGGTGATCCTGCTGACGTCGATTGAAGATGTTCGCGAGGTGCTGGAGAAAGACGAGCCTCAGCGCCCGCCCGAATGAGCCATGTTTCCCCAATGAGCAATTCCCGGCAGGCTGAAAACAGCGCCAGCAAAACCAGTGCGCATCGTGGTTGCGACCTCGGTGATACTGACCTTCATCTCCTTCTGGCGCGCCGCCGCGGTTGTCCTGAACGATCTCGGCTCCTCCGCGTTTTAAAATGTTTCGCGTCGCGCACGCGTTGATCGCCCGCTGCTCGGCGGGTGACGAACGCAGAACGAGTCAGGGCATGTCGGAACGTCGCCACATTCTGCTGGTTGATGACGAACCGCAGATCACGCGCATGCTGCGGACCACGCTCTCGACCCATCCTTATGACATCCGGGTCGCCAACGATGGCGAGACCGCATTGGAGATTATCAAGAACTGGACGCCGGATCTTGTGATCACCGATCTCGCCATGCCCAACCTCGATGGCATCAAGTTGTGCCGGCGGCTGCGGGCCATGTCGCAAGTGCCGATCATCGTGCTTTCGGTGCGCGGCCAGGAAACCGCCAAGGTGCAGGCGCTCGACGCCGGCGCCGACGATTACGTCACGAAACCATTTCACGCGAACGAACTGCTGGCCCGCATCCGGGCGCAACTGCGCCGTGCTCCGGCGCCCGCCGTGGCGCCCACGCGTATCGAGGCCGGGGACTTCGCGATTGACCTGGAGGGACACACGGTCACGGTGAACTCGCGGCCAGTGCATCTGACGCCGAAAGAATTCGATCTGCTCGTGTACCTCGCCCAGCACGCCAATAAAGTGGTGACACATCACGCGCTGCTGAATGCGGTTTGGGGGCCCAATGCCGCCGGCCCGGAGAGCTTGCACGTCTTCGTGAGCCAGTTGCGCAAGAAGCTGGAGCCGGAAGCCGGCTCCCGGCGTTACATCCTCACCGAACCGTGGATCGGCTACCGTTTCGAGCCTGGCGATTAGTGCGTCGCCCAGCGTCCCGCACAAGCTATTCACCTGCTCCCGCATGGCAAACCGCACCCGCAATTGATGGACGAACAAGTAAATGCCGGCAACGCCAACAGCGTGAAGGGGGTCGAGGCCACCAGGCCGCCTAAGTTACCAGCCAAAGGTTTGGACAGCACAATGTCAAGGGGCCAGCGCTGCGTCGCGGAACTCATCCCGGCTTTTTCTCTCATCCGGAATGGTGAAGTGGAAGGTGGAACCTTGTCCAGGTTCAGACTCTACCCAGATGCAACCTCCATGCCGCTCCACAATCTTTTTGCAGATAGCCAAACCAATGCCGGTGCCGGGATATGCTTCCCGGCCGTGCAGGCGCTGGAAGATGACGAAGATGCGGTCATAGTATTGGGGGGCGATGCCGATGCCGTTGTCGCGTACGCTGAAGCGCCAGGCGCCGTCCCGCCGCGCGGCGGAAACATGAATACGGGGTGGCTCCGCGCGCCGGAACTTGATGGCGTTGCTGAGCAGGTTCTGGAAGACCTGCGTCAGTTGCGTCGCATCGGCGGACACTATGGGAAGCAGATCGTGGGTGATCACCGCTTCATTATCCGCAATGGCGAGCTCGAGATTCTCTTCCACGCTGGCGAGAATTTCGGCGCAGTTGACCGGCGTGAACGGACTGCCCCGGGTACCGACCCGCGAGAAGGCAAGCAGGTCGTTGATCAGGGTTTGCATCCGGGTTGCGCCCTCAACGATGAAAGTGATGAACTCGTCGGCCTCGGAGTCCAGCCGGCCATGGTAGCGCCGCTTCAACAATTGGGAGAAACTGCTCAGGGTTCGCAGCGGTTCCTGTAAATCGTGCGAGGCGACGTAGGCGAACTGCTGCAGATCGGCATTCGAGCGGGCCAGTTCAGCAGAGTTGGCTTTGAGGGCTTCTTCAGCGCGCTTACGTTCTTCAATCTCGCGTTGGAGCTGCTGGTTGAGCTCGGCTTTTGCCCGTTCCGTTTCCAAGTCGTCGAGGATATTCAGGACCGCGCGCTGGACCGTCTCCAGCCGGGTCTTTTCCTCTGAAAAATCATCCAGGATATTGACCACGGCACGCTCCGCCGCCGCAAGCTGCACTTTTTCCGACACGAAATCTTCCAGAATGTTGAGCAGGGCGCGTTGCGCAGCATCGAGCACATCTGAGTGTTCACCGCGAGCCGAGGGCGGGTCACACGCCAACTGGCCGATCGCCACGGGTCCTTCCTCCCTTCGTGGGCCTGGAAGCGGCAGGTTCATGGATGCGATGGCGCGCTTCCATCCAGTGTTCGCTTCTTGAGTTCCTCGATCTCTTTTTTCAGTTCAATCATCTTCAGCTCGCGACCCACGGTGAGTTTGTGGAAGCGCTCGAGCTCGGCCAGGCGCTCCAGCTCGCGAGCGCGCTGAATGGCCAATTCGGCTTCCGTCCGTTTGAGCGCAGTGACGTCGCGAGCGGCGGCAAACACGCCAAGCACTTTGCCTTGCCCATCTCGATAGACCGAAGCGTTGTAAAGCACGTCAGTCAGGCGCCCTTCGACATGGCGGATAGTCAGCGGGTAGTCGGTGACAAAACCTTTCGAAAAGACGCGCTGATATCCTTTGCGGGCCTGATCCGGCTCAGTGAAGTAGCTGCAAAAGTCAGTCCCCACCAGCTTCTCGCGGGGCACGCCGGTAACCTTGATGGTGGCCTCGTTCACGTCGGTGATCTTGCCTTCGGGACTGATAGTGACCAGGGGATCCAGGCTGGCCTCGATCAGGCTGCGCGCATACTGCGAGGCCTGTTTCTGAGCGGTGATGTCGCGGGCGGCGGCAAACACGCCCAGCACGTTGCCCTGGGCATCCTTGTACACCGACGCGTTATAGAGCACATCCGTCAGCCGTCCTTCGACGTGGCGGATGGTCAGCGGGTAATCGGTGACGAAGCCTTTCGAGAAAACGCGCTGATATCCTTCGCGGGCCTGGTTCGGTTCCGTGAAGTAGTTGGCGAAGTCGGTGCCCACCAGCTCCTCGCGCGGCACGCCGGTGACCTTGATGGTGGCTTCGTTCACGTCGGTGATCTTGCCTTCGGCACTGATAGTGACCAGCGGGTCCAAGCTGGCCTCGATCAGGCTGCGCGCGTATTGAGTGAGCCGAATTTCATCGGAAATATCTTTCGACATCAGCAGGAAGCCGATGGGCTTTCCCGCCAGATCGTAGCGAGGCGTGATGACCACCCGCGCGGGAAACTGCTCACCATTCTTGCGCTTCCGCGAGACTGTCCCTTCCCATTTGCCCTGCGCGAGTGCCGCCTGCAAAATCTTGTGGGGGAAATCAGCGCGCACGTCCTCCGCGGTGTGCAGAATGGAGGAATTGGCCTTGCCAACCACTTCATCGGGCTCGTACCCGTAAAGCCGTCGTGCGCCTTCGTTCCAGAGCAGGATCTTTCCATCCAGGTCCTTAGCGATCACCGAATACTCGGTAGAAGACTCGAGGATGTTGGTGATGAAGTCCACCGCCTCGGACGCGGTCCCGACGATGGAGCTATCGAAAAGCCTGGATTTGTGCTCCGCAGAAGGGCCCAAGGCGGGGTTGGTGTTTGACTTTCCGCTCGCTCCGGCGCGCCGCCGCCCGGGGGTCCGTGTCCGGCTTTTATCCTTGCGGGCCATCGATTTCTCCTCAATCTCAAAATTGAGTTCGCGGGTGGCGCGCGATCGGAGGATGCCGGCAGTCGCGGCCAGACGGAACCCGACTTCTTCAGCTCGCTTTGCGCTCCGTGAAGTCGCGCGTGACCTAAGAAACGCGGAGGGCCTTGTGGCGTAAGTGACCTGCGTCACAATTGGGACAAACCGTGCCCTGTCAGTTCCCAAAGCAAACCTCGGACCGATTTGGGCGTGCGCCGCAATTCTTGAGGACCGAGATTTTCCAGTGCGCCAACGGTCTGGCAAAAGGAATGCTTTCGGTTCGGCAAGCAGGCCGGCACTGCCAGGAAAGGCAACCAAATGGTTGCGGTTTATGACCTGGCGGAGTTAATATGCAACCTGGAGGTTGCATAATGGACAACCGGATCGAGAAGCGGATTGAACTCAAGGCGCCCGTATCGCGCGTGTGGCGTGCGCTGACCGACTACCGCGAATTTGGCGACTGGTTTCGGGTGGCACTGGACGGGCCGTTCGTGCCCGGGCAGGTATCGCGCGGCCACATCACCTACCCCGGCTACGAGCACGTCAAGTGGGAGGCCGTGGTGCAGAAAATGGAGCCCGAACGGCTGTTCTCCTTCACTTGGCATCCCTATGCCATCGATCCCAAGATCGATTACTCGCAGGAAATGCCCACGCTAGTGGAGTTCCGGCTGGAGAAGACTGCGAACGGCACGCTGCTGGCGCTCACCGAATCCGGCTTCGACCAGGTCCCCAGCGAGCGCCGCCTGGAAGCGTTTCGCATGAATGAGGGTGGCTGGACGGAGCAGATGAAGAACATCGCGGGCTATGTCGCGCAAAAGCCGTAGGAAGACCCTGAAGCCACAGGCCCCTGCACCGGCGTTTGCTGCGCTGGGCGACGAGACGCGGCTGGCGTTGCTGGCCAAGCTTGCGGACGGGCAGCCACATTCGATTTCCCAGCTAACCGAAGGCTCGGCGGTGAGCCGGCAGGCGATCACCAAACATCTGCGGGTACTGGAGAGAGTGGGCATGGTGCGCAGCAGCCGCAGCGGCCGTGAAAGCCTGTTTGCCTTGGACCCGCAGCCGATTGAGAGCCTGAAGGAGTACCTCGACTTCGTCTCCGCACAATGGGACGAGGCGCTGTCGAGGCTGAAGTCGTTTGTCGAACGCCAGGGTTAACCGCAAAGAATGCGGAGGTTTTCGCAGAAGGACGCCGAGGAATGCATCAGGTCCTTCGCGCGGCAACAGCAGCCGCGCTCAGGATGACAAACGCAGGGTCCGAAACAACGAGCTACAGGGCGGAACTGCTATTCGTCGCCGAAACACACCCCAATTGCCTTTGCGATGCGCACCAATTGGCCGTTGGGATCAACTTTCTTCATTACGCCAACCGCTTCGGCGATGGGGACGCTTTCGATCTGGCCGTTGCGCAGGCAGACCATGCGGCCGAAGCAGCCCTCGGCGATCAGGTCCACCGCCGCGACGCCGAACCGCGTACTGAGGATGCGGTCGAACGGCGACGGCGAACCGCCGCGCTGGATGTGGCCGAGCACAGTGACGCGCACTTCTTTCTTGGTGGCGCGGCCGATGGCGTCGCCCACGGCGTTGCCCACCCAGCCGGCACGCGGCACGCAACGCCGTTCCTGCTCGAAGCGCTCGCGCACTTCGGCGGGCACATGCACGCCCTCGGCAATGACGACGATGGTGAAGCGGCGCCCGCGTTTGTCGCGCTCCTGGATGAAGTCGCGAATGGCGTCGATGTGGAACGGGATTTCGGGGATAAGGATAACGTGGGCGCCGCCGGCCAGCCCCGCTTCCAGGGCAATCCAGCCGGCATCGCGTCCCATGACTTCCAGCACCATGACGCGATGGTGCGACTCGGCAGTGGTATGCAGCTTGTCGATGGCGTCGGTCGCGGTATGCAGCGCGGTGTCGAAGCCGAACGTCACCTCGGTGGCCGACAAGTCGTTGTCAATGGTCTTGGGCACGCCGACGACTTTCAGCCCGCGGCGGTGAAATTCCAGAGCAATGTTCTGCGTGCCGTCGCCGCCGATGATGACAATGGCGTCAATGCCCAGCTTGGCCGCATTCTCGATGACTTCCTTGGACACGTCGTGAACGATGACCTCGCCGTTGCGCTGTTCCTTGTACTGAAACGGATTGCCGCGATTGGTGGTTCCCAGGATAGTGCCGCCGCGCGGGAGGATGCCGGCGACGGAGTTGATCGTCAGCTCGCGGGAGCGCTCGGGAAAGATCAGGCCATCGAAGCCGTCGGGAATGCCGATCACGCGCCAGCCATACTTCAGGATGGCCGACTTGACCACGGCGCGGATAACGGCGTTGAGTCCCGGGCAATCGCCACCGCCGGTGGTTACGCCGATGGTGCGGATGTTGTTCATGCCGTCTCCCTTGCTGCTATTTAGTTACCACAATGGCCTCGGGGCCGACGTTGGCCTGTACGCTGCCGAGGAAGCTGAGCTTGCCGTCGGAGGCAATGCGGAACTGATTGACTACTCCCAGGGCCGCGACGCCGGCATCGGTGGTCACGTAAAGAAAGTGGCCGTCGGGATCGATCGCCGCGTTAGTGGGCGTGCCATTGGTGATGTTGGCCGTGGCCGCGGAGGTGAGCGTGCCATCGGCGTTGATGGCGAAACCTACCACGGTGCTGGCGTCCGGGTTTACCGCGAACAGGAACTTGCCCTGGGGATCCATGGCGACGCGTTCGGTTCGTGTGTTCAGGGAGACGCTGCCGACCTGGGTCAAGGCGCCGCTGTTGGCGTTGATGGCGTAGATGACGACGCCGGAATTCTCTGCCGCGACATAGGCGAAGCGGGCCTGCGGATCCACGACTACGGAACGCGCAGTAATCGAGATGGCGCTGCCGGAGGCCGTGAGCTTGCCTGTCGTCGTGTCGATGCGGTAAGCGCGCAGGCTGCTCCCATCCGCGGCATAGACGAACCGTCCCGAGGGATCGACCGTAATTCCCTGTACGGAATTGAGGGCGTCGGTGTTCACGGTCTGGGAGTTGTCCACGAAGGTTAGCGCGCCGCTCGTCCCAATAGAAAAGATTGCGATCGCTGCTGGGATAGTTCCCTGCCCAGCCTGGTTCAACACGTACAGGTACGTGGCGCCGGGCGTCACGGCGATGGCGGATGGTTGCGTCAACTCGCTGCCTGCGAACGGCGATCCGGAGGCCGGTTGCAGAGTTCCGGCCGAGGCGCCGCTGCGAGTGACAAGGTAACCCTCAACCAAGCCACCGGTAGCGGCGCCCAGCGGGCTGGCCGTATAAATGAGCGTGCCCCCGGCATCAATGGTGAGATCAACGGGGTTGGAAACAGTTGCCACGCCCTGGCTGTTTTGGGTCAGCACCCCGGTGGCGGCGTCCACCGTGTAGAGGGAAACCACACCGAGCGTCGCGCCAATGTTGGCCACGTAAGCAAAGCGCGCGGTAGTGCCGGGCTGGGGGCCGTCACCGCCGTTCTCGGCGGTAAAGAAACCGCGACAGCCACTCAACAGCAATGCCGCAACTGAGACGGCTGCAAACAGCAGAAGATAGATTCGCCTGGTGCGCATGACTCCTCATGGAACCGCGCAGACTCCGCGGGTTTTCTACTCCGCTGTACTGACGGATCGAGACACAGCTCAGTAAGCAGGCAATTCTAACGGAAAGTGCGAGATGGCGTCGGGGGACTGCGGCCGGTTCGCTGCCGCGAGTGCCAAAACAGGTCAGCTCGGCTGGCGGCCGGAACGCGGGATGCGCGCGTCAATGGGGCGGCGGCCTTTGAAGCCATCGGACACAGTGTGCCAGTGGGTGATGCTGGACTCCCCCAGCTTCCAGCAGAGAAGCACGATTTCGCCGCCCACGATGCAGGGAAAATCCAGCAGGCCGATGTCGAGGTCCTTGACCTGCACGCCCATGGCGGCGATTTCCTGGAGCTTGTCTTGAATGTCCTTGGTGACGCGCTCCATTTCGGCACGATGTGCGATCAGATCTCCGATGTTCAGCAGCGCGCCGCCAGAAAGGAACACCCGGTGCTGGAGTTCCTGCACTTCCTTTTGCAGCTCCTCGACACGCTTGCGGTTGCGGATGGCGCCGCGCAGCAGCGTCTCCAGCACCGGCAGCAGCGCGTTGGCTTCGTCGAGAGTGAAAGTTCGATCCATCAAATCGTTTCTAGTTTCTGGTTTCTAGTTTCTAGCTCGTCGGCTGAGATGTCTCGGCAGCCATGCAGGGTTCATCCGAAATGGACTGGATCAGGCGGTGTAGCAAACGGCCTACCTCCCCGGAAAGCTCCATAATGCGGGCCCGTTGTTCCTCGCGAATGCATCCCAACCGATGCGCAATCAAAAGTTGCGTTTCCATTTCTAGCAACGAACCCCGCGCGTGTCCCAAGAAGTGGCGGAACTCCTTGCGCGACAACCTTCCTTGCCCTTCCGCAATATTGCTGGGCGCCGACACGGCGCGGCGCCGGACCTGGTCCGCCAAAGCGTACATCCAATGCTTAGGGAACGTGGCGAGAAGTCTGTATAGCTCCACCACCAAATCAACCGCTCTCTGCCACACGATGAGATCGCGGTAGGAATGTGCCATCAGAGCTCGCCTCCGGACGCCCAAACTAGAAACCAGAAACTAGAAACCAAAAACCGGTTTACTGAATCTGCAGCATGCGGTCCAGCGCCACGCGCGCCCAGTATTTCACGGCATCGGGCACAACGATCTGGTTCACAACGTTGCCGTCCACCAGGTTCTCCAGCGCCCAGCAGAGGTGCTGCGGCGAAATGCGGAACATGGTGGTGCACAGGCAACCGGCGTCGTCCAATGTGATGACTTTCTTGCCCTCGGCGGCGAACTCTTTGCCCAGGCGGCTGACGAGATGAATCTCCGTACCCACGGCGAACATGGATCCCGCGGGCGCGTCCTTGATGATCTTGATCAACCGCTCGGTGGAGCCGAGGGCGTCGGCCTTCTGGCAGACCTCCCAGCGGCACTCCGGATGCGCGATCACCTGGATGCCGGGGTACCGCGCGCGCACTTTGTCCACGTGTTCGGGCAGGAAGCGCTGATGTACCGAGCAGTGGCCCTTCCACAGGATGATGCGAGCTTTCTCCAGTTGAGCGCGAGTGAGTCCGCCCTGCGGCAGGTAGGGGTCCCACACAACCATTTCGTCCAGCGGAATGCCGAGCGCGTAGCCGGTGTTGCGGCCGAGATGCTGATCTGGGAGGAAGAATATCCGGCGGTTCTTGGCAAAGCCCCACTGCAAGGCGCCGCGCGCGTTGGACGAGGTGCAGACCACGCCGCCGCGTTCGCCGCAGAAAGCTTTGATGGCCGCGCTGCAATTGATGTAGGTGACGGGCGTGATGCCATTGCCTGCGTCGCCGGTCAGGCCCAGCGCCATCATCTGTTCCCAGGCGACTTCGACCTGGCTGATTTCAGCCATGTCCGCCATCGAGCAGCCGGCGTTGAGGTCGGGCAGGATGGCGATCTGGTCGTTACGCGATAGGATGTCGGCGCTTTCCACCATGAAATGCACGCCGCAAAAGACGATGTAACGGCCTTCGGCCTGCGCCGCCAGTTTGCAGAGTTTGTAGGAATCGCCGCGGAAGTCGGCAAAGCGCACGACTTCATCGCGCTGATAGTGATGGCCAAGCACGATGGCTTCGCCCGCCAGCCGCTCCTTGGCGGCGGCAATGCGCTCATCCATCGAGTAGTCTGGAAGGACAAGATAATTGTCCAGGCTGCAAGATGTAACGGCTGTTGCCAACGCTGTCGCTCGCTTTCAGTCCCGGCACGCGGGACGGGGATGTTGAAAGCACCTGCCAGCTCCAGTAGGTCCACTGCTCTTCCCGGCCCGACCTACGGGGTTGTTGAAGCTGTCAGTTGTTTCTTCGGTCTCCTAATTCGATGCCCGCCACTCCGCAGGGACGCAGTTTTGCAGTCGCACAACTGGATGTGATGGGCAACACAGGTATTTTGCTACTGGAGGGCAGCAGATGCAAGCCTTTAGCTCTTGGCCTTTAGCCCTTAGCAAGAAGCAAACCGCAAAGGCGCGGAGGTTGGCGCAGAGGGACGCAGGGGAATTCGGGCCGCGCGCGGGAAGCCTGGAACGCAAAGGACGTGAAGGTCGCAAAGAAAGGAATGTGGGGCCCGCCGCCGGGACGGCGGCGCTACGGCTTCAGGGCGACTATCCGCCGATATGCACCATGGTGCGTGAGGCGGGCTGGAAGCCGGGCTCGCCGATATGGTGGCGTTCTTCTTTTTGGTGCACTACGGCGGTGATGAAGTCCGCGAGTTCCGCATCGCTGGCGCCGCGGCGCATGCGTCCGGCGAGATCATGTTCGATCACCGAGAACAGGCAGGTGCGGATCTTGCCGTCGCTGGTAACGCGGACGCGACTGCAATGGCCGCAGAAGGGATGGGAAACCGGCGCGATAATGCCGATTTCGCCTTCACCGTCCAGGAAGGCGAAGCGGCGCGCCGTTTCGCTGGGCGCCCGCTGGATCTCGATCAGCGGAAGGACCTCGTTGATGCGCGCCAGGATTTCATCCATGCGCACCACAATCTCCGGCGACCAGACGCGGTCTTCCTCCAGCGGCATGAACTCGATGAAGCGCACCACTACGCCTTCGTCGCGGGCGAAGCGGGCGAAGGGCACGATCTGGTCTTCGTTGAACCCGCGCAGCAGGACGCAATTGACCTTCACCGGGTCGAGCCCCGCGCGGCGCGCGGCGCGCACCCCGGCCAGCACCGCCGGGTAGCTGCCGGGCACGCGCGTGATGCGGGCGAACTTGGCCTCGTCAACGGCGTCCATGGAGACGGTGATGCGTGTGAGCCCGGCGTCCTTCAGCGGTTGCGCCATTTCGGCGAGCAGGTGACCGTTCGTGGTGATGGCCACTTCCATAGGGGCGCCGTCCAGCGTGGTGAGGCGCGATATCTGGCGCACGAAATCAACGATCCCGGAGCGTAGCAGGGGTTCGCCGCCGGTGAGCCGTATCTTGGTGATGCCCAAGCCAGCGCAAATGCGCGCCATGCGCAGATAGTCGGAGAATGGCATCTCGGGGAACTGCGCCCCCACGTTGCCGGTGCGGCAGTAAACACATTTGTAGTTGCAGCGATCGGTGATGGACAGGCGCAGGTCGGTGATGTAGCGGCCGAACTTGTCCACCAGGCGCAGCGCCGAGAAGGCGCTCGCGGTGCGAACGATCTGTACGGTTTGCCTGGTGAGTCCCATATTCAGAGCACGTCAGCGGCGACTCACCGTGGGAGGCAGTTTCTGGTTTCCGGTTTCTAGTTTCTGGACTGGAAACCAGAAACTGGAAACTAGAAACCCGGCGTTTCCTTTCCAAACACGGGAGGCGCCGGCGTTTCCGCCTGCACCCTCGGTTCGCCTTGCGGCGAACACCGCCGCGGGAGCCATGGGTATGCCCGAAGGCCGCCGCGGTCGGAAACAGTTTCCTATTATACGTTAGTTGCGGTCGCCCGACTGGGACAGCGGAAATTTTGCGGAGCGACCGCGGCAGTCCTGCACCCTGCCAAGCAGGATTACTTTACTGTCCTTGGCCGCGGGAGAGGCGCGCGATCCACTCGTCGGTGCGCAACACGCTACTGAAGCGCGCCTGCTGCGTGACCAGAATGGCGCGGTGCAATTCCTCGTCGCGCACCGCACCGGCCGCGTTGTCAAAGGCCAGCGTGCCGGTCGCGTCCGCGAGAAATTCAACGTTCCAGCCGAGGTGCAAGGCCTGGCGTGCGGTCGTATCGCAGCACATCTGCGTCATGTAGCCGGCGATTACCACCGTCCCGATGTTGCGCTCGCGCAACCACGCTTCCAGGTCCGTGCCCGTGAAGCTTCCGGGCAGCGACTTTTGAATCAGGAGATCGTGCGGGCGCGCAGCGACATCGGGATGCAACTCCCACTGCGGAGACCCCTTGCGGAACACGGAAGAGTCGGCCTGCGGAGCAGTGTGCTGAACGATCACCACTGCCATGCCGGCGCGGTGCGCAGCATCCATGGCGCGCAGCACGTTGGCCAGGCTGCCGGGAGGATAAGTGACCGGCAATTTGCCGCTAAAATACTCGTTCTGAACGTCAATCACGAGCAGAGCACGGCGCGTCAGGTCGAGGGTTGCCATCCCCAGCATTGTCTCACGCCCGCTGCTCCGGCCCGCTGCTCACAGCTTGGGCAAACCGCTGTGCGCGCGAGGCATCCGTAACGATGCGCCACACAGTTAAACCAGGAGGAGAGTAGCGTGCGTAAGTACCTCGCAATTGCGGTAGCGATGACATTTCTGCTGTTTGCCCTGGGGCTGATGGCGCAAACCACCGGAAGTTCCGGCAGCCTGAGCAACCAGCAGAGCGGCAGTAGCAGCAGCCAGAATCCCGACAACCCTACTGGCAGCTCAAGCCAGTCGGGATCGGTGAGTAGTCCACAAAGCAGTACCAGCGACCAGTCGCAGTCGTCCCAGACCGGTTCACAGACCGGCACGATTGGCAGCAGCACGGGCAGCAGCGCTTCGGGCTCGATGGGCACGAGCAGCGAGGCGGGTAAAACGCGTAGCGTCGAAGGTTGCGTGGTGCGGGAGCAGACCGATTTCTACTTGATTCCGCGCAGCGGCAATCCAATCCATCTGACGGCGAGCGCCAGCGAGAACCTTGACCAGTACGTCGGCCAGCGCGTAAAGGCGCACGGCGCCGAAAGCTCGTGGGGCGGCGCCATGACCGGCTCGGCTTCTCCGGGGGCGGCGGGCACTACCGGGGCCGCGACCGGCAGCGCCCAGGGCTCGATGGGCTCAACGCAGACCGGCACCACCGGTGCGGTAGGCGCCGAGACCGGCACCCGGCCGCAAACCGGCTCCAGCGTGGGCCAGACTGGCGCCATGGGAACCAGCGGCGAGGACCGCATCCGCCAGGCTGCGGACAAGCATCTGACGGTTGACCGGGTCACCAAGGTCGAGTCGTCCTGCCCATCCGACTGGAACCCCAGCTTTTCGACTACCGGCAGCGCCTCGCAGTCACAGCAGCAGCGCTAGTGGACATAACAACCCAGGCAAAAGCGCAGCCGATTCGGCTGCGCTTTTCTCTGCGCTCGACACAACTTTTGCGGGCTGCGGGGTTCATACTTTGAGGAGATGGAACTTCGATGAAGAAGACAGCCCTAATCATGACTGCAATCCTTGTCGTGCTGCTCACCGTGGCCTTCGCCCAAGGTCCGCAGGCAGCGCCTGCCCCCGGGCCGGGGTATGGCCGTATGCATCGCGGCGGCATGCCGGGCACGGTTGACGACCGTCTGGCCCGGCTCACCGCACGCTATGACCTTACTGACGAGCAGAAGCAGCAGATTCATCCCATCCTTCGGCAGTCCGAGGAGCAGGCCAACGCCATCCGGCAGGAATTGCTGACCGCGGACCAGCGGAAGGCAAAGATGCGCGAGCTGCGACAGACTACGCGCAGTAAAATCGAAGCCGTGTTGACGCCGGAACAGCGCGCCATGCAGCCTTTTGGCTCAGGCGGCGGCAAAGGCCGGGGAATGCGCATGGGCGGGCGCATGATGCTCGATCCGCAGAAGCACATGGCTTGGCTCGACCAGCGGGTGAGTCTGACGGATGAGCAGAAATCCAAGCTGACGCCTGTCTTTGAGCAGGAAAAACAGCAGGCGGAAGCCGTTCTCAAGGACCAGTCGCTGACACCGCAACAGCGGCGCGAGAGGATGCGCGAGATCCACCAGGCAACCCACCAACAGGTGCTGGCGGTGCTGACTCCCGAACAGCAGCAGAAGATGGGTCCGGGCCCCAAGTTCGGCCAAGGCCCGCCGCAGTAGCTGTCGGCTCTCGGCAAAGCAGCCAGCCGCTGATTAACGCTGATGAACGCAGATATTGGGGAAGCCTTGATCTGCGTTCATCAGCGTTCATCAGCGGCCAGTTGTTTCCGGGCCGACCACCGAGAGGCCGGCCGGCGCTGCCCCGCATCCAAACCAGAAATGCACCTGCTGGCCGGCATCGCCGGGTTTGCAATCATCGCGGTCGTGCTGGGTGATGCGTTTGAGACCATCGTCCTGCCGCGGCGCGTCACGCGGAGATTTCGCTTCACCCGGTTGTTTTATCGTTCCACATGGCTGCCGTGGCGCAACCTGTGCTTACACGTCAGGAATCGTAAGCGCCGCGAAGTGTTGCTGAGCCTTTTCGGTCCGCTGTCGCTCATTCTGCTGCTCTCCGTGTGGGCGCTTTCGCTTATCTTTGGTTTTGCCCTGTTGCAATGGGCGTTCCGCACGCGCCTGAGCGGCGCCACGCCGGCCGCGTTTCTCGAATATCTCTACCTGAGCGGCACCACGTTCCCCACGCTTGGCCTCGGCGACCTGGCGCCGGTCTCTCGGCTGGCGCGGTTTCTCACCGTGTGGGAAGCCGCCACCGGCTTCGGTTTTTTCGCCATCGTGATCGGTTACCTGCCGGTAATCTACCAGGCGTTCTCAGAGCGCGAGCGCAACATCACGTTGCTGGACGCGCGCGCCGGCTCGCCCCCCAGCGCCGCCGAACTGCTGCGGCGGTACGCGGAGGCACGCGCCTTGCCGGCACTGGACGACTTGCTTGCCGAATGGGAGCACTGGTCGGCGGGCCTGCTGGAAAGCCATATTTCCTACCCCGTGGTGGCGCTGTTCCGCTCGCAGCACAATAACCAGTCGTGGCTGGGCGCACTGACTACGATTCTTGATACCAGCGCCATCCTGCTAGTCGGGGTCAATGGAGTGCGCTCACGCCAGGCGCAGCTCACGTTTGCCATGGCGCGCCACGCGCTGGTCGATCTGGCGCAGGTCCTGAATGCCGCGCCCGTTGCGCCGGCCACCGACCGCTTGCCGCCCGCGGAACTCGAGCGTTTGCGCACCCTGCTGGCCGGCTACGGCGCTAGCGTTTCAGTAGAGCCCGGCGCCGAACCGAAGCTCCGCGAATTGCGCAGCATGTACGAGCCATACGCATGCGCCCTGGCACGATTTTTGGCGGTCGAACTGCCCGGTTGGTTTCCGCTGCGCCCTGTGCCCGACAATTGGCAGACCAGCGCCTGGGAACGCGCCGCCCGCCGCATCCCACCGGCTGGGGCGCTCACGCCGGATGATCATTTGTGATTTAGCCACTTGTGATTTAGCGATCTGTGACTTAGTGATTTGTGATTGCCCTTTAGCGCAGCTCTTAGTGTTCAATCACAAATCAGGGGAGCTACAACGGCAACAGCCTTCCCTTCTCCAGATGCCGCGTGGTGTGGGCGTAGGCGGCGGCGTGGGGGTCGTGGGTCACCATCACCACTGTTTTCTCGAATTGCTCGTTGAGCATCTTCAGGATCTCGAGCACCTCGTTGGCGGAGCGGCTGTCAAGGTCGCCGGTAGGCTCGTCGGCGAGAACCAAAGTCGGGTCGGTGACGATAGCGCGCGCAATCGCGACGCGCTGTTCCTGGCCGCCGGAAAGCTGCTTCGGCAGGTGGTCCATGCGATCCGCCAGCCCGACCAGTTCGAGCGCGGTGCTTACGTGCTCGCGCCGTTGCGATTTCGTCAGCCGCGTCAACAGCAGCGGCAATTCGACGTTTTCAAACGCAGTCAGGACCGGGATCAAATTAAATGTCTGGAAGATGTAGCCGATATGCTGGTTGCGCCAGCGCGCGGTCTCGACTTCGTTGAGTTGGAAGATGTCCTCATCCATCACCCGTAGCTTGCCCGCGGTGGGGCGGTCGATGGCGGCAATCATGTTGAGCAGCGTGGTCTTGCCCGAGCCGGACGGACCCATGAGCGCGAGAAATTCCCTGCGGCGGATGTCAATGGAAACATCGTCCAGCGCCTTCACAATGAACGAATCGCGCTGAAAGATCTTGCTGACGTTTCGCGCCTCGACCAGCGTTGCCGATTTCGCCTGGGAAGTTGCCATCGGTCATCGGGACTTCACGCGGATGCGTGCGCCGTCTTTCAAGTCCGCCGGCGGATTCACCACCACCTGTTCGCCGCCGTTTAAGCCGTCCACCAGGTAGCCGGTGGAACGCTGCTCGAGCACGCGCACTTCGCGCAGGTGGGCATTGCCGTCCCGGGCGTCGAACACAAACTTCTTGCCCTCACTTTCGCGAAGCGAGGCGATTGGCACCAGCACGCCGGGTTTCCCGCTGGCCGCCTTCGGCGCCTCGTTCGACAGAAACTGCACGGTGGCGTTCATGTCCGGCTTGAGGTAGTTGTCGGGTGCGAGCACCTTCACTTTCACTTGCACCGTGGCTTTCTGACGGTTGGCTTCGGGCGAGATTTCCGCGATTACACCTTCGTACTTGCGATCGGGAAACGCATCGGTGCTGATGATGCCGCGCTGGTTGGGGCTGAGCCGCGCAAAGTCGCTCTGGCTGATGTCGAGTTCAACCTGGAGATCAGTGAGGTCGGCCAGCGCCACCACCGATCCGCGCGGGCCACCTTCGGCGCCACTGGCGAACTGCGCGGTAATCAGTTCGCCCTTTTCCGCTGTGCGTTCCAGGATGGTGCCGTCCACCGGCGCGCGGATTTGCGTGGCGGCGAGTTGCGATTCCGCGAACGCCAGTTGCCCCTGGGCGCTGATGAGATTGCCACGCGCCCGCGCAATCTCTTCCTGCCGCGGTCCGAGCTTGGCGAGTTCGTACACCTTCTCCAGCGACTCGACCCGCTGGCGCGAGGCGTTATAACGCGCGGTCGCATCGTCCAGCGCCTGCTTCGACGACACGCCCTGCTCCACCAGCGAGCGCGTGCGTTCGAGCGTGATTTGATCGTTCAGCAGCGTGGCCCGCGCTTCGTCCAGGTTGGCTTGCGCCTGCGCAATCTCTTCCGGACGCGAGCCGCGCTGCAACTGTTCCAGATACGCCTTGGCGGCTTCCATCTGGCCGCGCGCCTGCTCCACCGTGGCGCGAAATTCCTCGTCCTCCAGTCGCACGAGCACCTGCCCCTGCTTGACGCGATCTCCTTTTTCCACACCGATCCAGGCCACCCGGCCCGTGACTTTCGAGTTGACGTTGATCTTGTGGTGCGCGACCACGTAACCCGAGGCGTTCAGCACGACGCCGGGCTCTTCCCCGCTCACCGCACTCGCCCGCGCGACTTCGACCTGCGGCGCGGCGGGAAAGATCATGCGGTAAATCAAAGCGAGCGCGCCCAGCGTGCCGATAACGACAATCCCCGCCAGGATGTAGCGGCGCGACCAGCGCGGCATCTCGCCACCGTTGCGCGCCTCGCGGTCAATCCGCAGCTTATCCAGCGCCTCGTGTTTTGTTTCAGTGGACATAGTGCTATTTGGTTATTTGGTCATTTGGTTATGTACTGCTCGCACAGTCCAGCGGGACGGTCAGATTGTTTGCAGTTTGCAGTTTACAGTTCGCAGTTTGCAGCTAACCCGAGCAGCTTGTAACGACCCGCCGAGGCTACATCGCGGCGCAGTAGCTGCAAACTGAAAACTGCAAACTGCAAGCCCCCCCACTTTAGCTCCGCGCTACGCGCTCCGCGAAGGTGGGGCACCCAACTTCAGCACTTCCCGGCCCCAAATAACCAAATAACCAAATCACCGTAGTTGTTCAGTCTCGCAGAGCGGCCAGAATATCGCGCCTGGCGGCGTGCCACGCCGGCGCCATGCCGCCGATCACACCCATGATGACGGCAAATGCCAGCGCGGTCGCCACCACGTTCGGCGTAATCCGCATGGCGAACACAATCTCGCTGAAGGTCACCTGGTTCGAGGTCCCCGTGGTCAGTCCGTTGAACGGCAACATCAGCAGCACGCCGGCCACCCCGCCGATCAACGACAGCAGCACCGACTCCACCAGGAACGACGCCAGAATGCTCGGCCGCGAAAACCCGATCGTACGCAGTGTCGCGATCTCGCGCCCGCGGTAGGCGACGGCGGCGTACATGGTGTTCATCGCCGCGAAACACGAACCCACGGCCATGATGAACGCCACAATCGTGCCCACGTACTGAATCGGCGCCCCCGAGCGGGTCTGCATGGCGTAATAGTCGGTCTCGAACAGCCCATTCAACGTGAGCCGCTGGTCCTCGCTCATACGCCGGCGCAAACGTTCCGCCGATCCTCTATCCACCGCGCGCAACAGCGCCGAAGAATATCCTCTCGGACGGTCAAAGTCACTGGCCATCTGGTGCACGTCGCCCCAAAGCTCCGACTCATAAGCCGAACCGCCGGCGTCGAAAATGCCAACCACGTTCCACAGACCCTTGCCGAAACGCAACTGGCGGCCGATATCGGCATTGGCAAAGCGCTCGTGGATCGAGCGGCTCACCACGATCTCGCGTTTGCCGGTTTCCCACCAGCGGCCTTCCACCAGCGTGACTCTGGGGCGCAGTTCCAGGCCGGTAGGCATCATGCCGCGCGTGGTGACGTTCACCTCTCCGCTGCCGTCGCGCCGCGGCAGGGTAATCGCCACCACCAGTTCGCCGGAAACCAGCGGTTGTCCCGCCGAGCCGCGCGCCACCTCCGGCAGGGTGCGCATGATGTTGAACTGCTCGTGCATGAAGTAGCTGGACATCTCCGCTTCCGCGCCCTTGCGCATGGCCAGCACGTTAAGCGGATCGCCGCTGGTGACGAATGCGCGCCGTAGCCCCGCCAGCAGCGCCATGATCATGATGGCCACCGCCACCGTAAGCGCGATGCCGAGCGCGGTCATCACCGTGGCGCCCAGCCGCAGCCGCAGGTTGCGCGTGTTGTAGGTCAGCGGAACCCGCATAATTTGCTTATTTGGTCATTTGGTTATTTGGTTATGTGTAGCGCCGCCGTCCCGGCGGCGGGCCCCGGTGTTCGTCGCTTGCGTCACTTTGCGTTCCTTTGCGTCCTTCGTGTCTTCTGCGCCCTTTGCGTTGAAGCGTTTCGCCCCCGCCAGCATCGCCACACCCCGCGCGACATAACCAAATGACCAAATCACCCAAGGTGCCTCAGCCCATCGGCGATGTTCAGGTTCGACGCGCGATAACTCGGCACAATCGCACTCACGAATCCCACTACTGCCGCGATCAGCAGCGCCAACGCCATGGTGGGTGCCGAAACACTGGCATTGGCGAGCATCATTGCGCCCGCGCCCGAGTGCGCCACCATGTACACCAAGCCGTGCGCCGCCAGGATCCCAAGCAGTCCGCCGGCCAGCGCCAGCGCCACCGCCTCGGCGACAAAGAAGGTCAGGATGGCGCGCCGCGTGAAGCCCAGCAGCTTCAGCGTGGCCACTTCGCGAATGCGTTCGCGAATGGACATCGCCATCGTGTTGGCCGAGACCAGCAGAATCGTGAACACTACCGCCGACGAGATCCCCAGGATGAACGCCTTCACGTTGCCCAGCATGTTGACAAACGTCAGCGCAAACGCCTTTTCCGTTTCCGTCTTGGTGGGCTCAGGCGCGTTGCGGAAACTCTCGTCAATGGCTTCGGCCACCCGCGGCACGTTCTCCGGCGAGTCCACCAGGACGGCGAACGTGTCGGCGCGCCCCTTGAACCAGCCCACCGCCTCTTCAATGTATTCGCGGTGAAAGAGCACCGAGTCCCAGTGGTCGGGATCCTCATAGATGGCGCGCACCGTGAGTTCCACGTCCACCGGAAAGATGGTACCCATCAGCGTGATGCGATCGCCGAGCTTCCAGCCGTAGCGGTCGGCGAGATGCACCGACACGGCCGCCCCGGCGCGGTCGCGCGACCACGATGACAACTGCCCCGGCGGCATGGTCCACTCCGGATGAATGGCAAACAGCTCTTCGTCGGTGGCAAACTGCGCGAAAAAGTTTTCCGGCCGGTCGTCAATGTATCGTCCGCCGAACCATGACAGCGGCGCCACGTGCACCACTCCAGGGATCGAGCGGATACGCTCGCGGTAGGATTGCGGAATAAAGAATGTGAGCGAGACGCGGTGGCGCGTGATCAGCCGCAGCGCCGACTCGGGCGTGCCCTGAGTGTCATAAAACGCCCGCCAGATGGTGATCAGCATGGTGAGCAGCAGCAGGGAAACGCCGATGCTCGCCAGCGTCAGCAGGCTGCGGCGCTTGTTGCGGAACGCGTTGCGGACGACGAACTGGCTGAGCGTCATGGCACGTCGGATGAGGGTATCAGGTTCCAGTTGCCAGTTGCCAGTTCTCAGTACCCAGTACCCAGCACTGCACGCCAACCCACATTTGTTCGTACGCGGCGAACTGGAACCTGCAACTGCGTAGTAAGTGGCAACTGGCAACTCACAACTGGGTACTGGGCAACCGGGTACTAACTGGCAACTGACACCCGGCAACTGGCAACTCACAACTGACAACTCACCGCCTCTGCCGCTATGATGTGCTGTCCCAGATGCGCCCCGGATGGAGGCGTCTATGCAACCGCTGGACATCAGCAAACCGGTAAAGTTTCAGAGCGTGCTGCTGGCCACTGATTTCTCGCCGGCATCCGAATCGGCCCTGCTGTACTCGCTGGCGCTGGCACGCCGCTGGCACGCGCGCATCTTTGTGGTGCACGTCGTGAACCCAACTACCATTTTCGGGCAGGACGCCGTGCAGCGTGCCGTCAACGATGCCTGGCGGCAGGCCCACACCGAGATGACCGATCAGTTGATCGCCGGCCGGCTCGAGGGTGTCGAGAACCATGTGGTGGTGCGTCAGGGAGATGTCTGGGAAGAAATCCAGCGGATGATCGGCGAATTCCACGTGGACCTGCTGGTGACTGGCACCCGCGGCCGCAGCGGCGTCTGGAAGATGCTGCTCGGCTCCACCGCCGAAAAGATCTTTCGCCTGTCGCCCGTGCCGGTGCTGACCGTAGGACCGAAGTCGCCCGAGGAAGCGCCCGCCGAAGGCCCGAAGCGAATCCTGTATTCCACCGGCTTCGCGCCGCAATCGCTTTACGCCGGGATTTATGCGCTGTCGCTGGCCGAGCAGAACCAGGCGCAGCTTGCCATGTTGCACGTGACGCACGACGTCCCCGACCAGCCGCCTCGTCCGCACGACGAGGTGGAGCGCGAAGCCAAGGCACGGCTGGCCGAACTGGTGCCGCCCACGGCGAAACTGGTCGCCGAGCCGGAATATTTTGTCGCCTTCGGCACGGCCGCCGACGCTATCATCCGCATCGCCGACGAGTGGCATCCCGAGTTGATCGTCTTGGGCGTCCGCCGCCACGCCAGAGACGCCAAACGCATCACCTGGGCCACCGCGTATAACGTCGTCTCCAACGCCCCGTGTCCTGTGCTGACGGTGAAGATACCGGATTAGAGGCAAGACCCTCGAGGGACGATTCGCGGATGCGCGCCGTCTATATCGGCACTGCCGGCTGGAACATTCCGCGGGAACGCGCCGCGCAGTTCGCCGGCACGGGCAGCCACCTGGAGCGCTACAGCCGCGTCTTTAATGCCGTGGAGATCGACTCCTCGTTCCATCGGCCGCACAAACGGTCAACCTATGAACGCTGGGCCGCCAGCTCGACACCCGACTTTCGCTTTGCGGTGAAGGCGCCAAAAGAGATCACGCACGTCGCCCGCCTCAAGAACATTCGCGAACCGCTGGCGCGCTTTCTCGCCGAAGCCGGCGGATTGGGGCAGAAGCTCGGTGCGGTTCTGTTCCAACTGCCGCCCAGCCTGGAGTTTGATACTGGACTCGCATCTTGCTTTTTCGAACTGCTGCGCGACCTGTATGACGGCCCGTCAGTGTTGGAGCCGCGTCACGGGAGTTGGTTCGAACCAGAACCGGATGATCTGCTCAAGAAGTTCCGCGTAGCGCGCGTGGCTGCCGATCCAGCGCGGGTTCCTGCGGCTGCTGAGCCGGGCGGCTGGCGAGAGCTGGCATATTTCCGCTTGCACGGTGCGCCGCGCGCCTATTACTCGGCCTACTCCGAGAAATTTCTTCAAGACCTGTCGGCGCGGATCACCGGACTGGCGCGGCGCAGCAGCGTCTGGTGCATCTTCGACAACACCGCCGCCGGCGCGGCCACCTCGAATGCGCTTGCGATGCTGGAGAGCGTAGGCAGTGGGTAGCTGCCGGGGGTGCCCCACCCTTGTCGCGCGCGGTGTTCGCGCGACAGGGTGGGATGAAACTTCTCAAACAGGGAGCCGTTCAGGGGACGCGAGATCTTGGCGGAAGCGTGTGCGAGTCGAACGCACCCACGACAGGACGAACCTGCCGCGCGCCGGTTTTGAAGACCGGGAGGATCACCGGACCCCATGCGCTTCCGAAAACCAGTACCCAGTACTCAGTACCCAGTTAAGAACAGTAACGCACAAATTTGCAAGTCGTCCTGAATTGATCGAAGCTGCGGGACTTAGTGTCGTCCGTTGGATGGAATCGGTTTACCGTCACGCACAATCACGTCCTGGCGGCGGTAAATGGCCTTACCGCGCAGCTTTGCTGCCGGGTTCCTCACTCCGAAGGTATGCGTCCGCCCGCCGCCTTCTGCGCCTGCGGTGCTGCCCTCGTATTTCCAGTCTGCCTTTTCGAGAAAAACAACATCGACGCGCCAGATAATGACCGGCCTGCCCCGTCCAAGTGATTCCGTCGGATCAACCAGCTAACGCCAGACGATATACCAACCGGGATGGTCATAATGCGACTGGATCGCCCACACCCGTTTGCTGGCCTTGCTTTCCAGGCATTCGTCCGGCTTCGGCGGCGCGCTACATCCGCGCCGGCAGAGGTCAGGAAACCGCTGCTGTGCCGCGTACAGGTGCCGGCTCTTTTCCCAGTTGCTGACGGCGTCCAGCGCCTTTGTCCCGAAGATACCAACAATGGCGCTGAACACGTTGGCCTGTTCAAAGTAGATTTCTACCAGGTCGGCCAATTCTCGTTCCATGTACTGGATTGCCCGCTTGATGGCCGCGACCCCGCCGAAGCCCGGCGGCAGAGGACGGATTCGTCGAACCACTCATCCCGGCTACCCTTTGGCCCCATTCCCATTTCCTCGAGTGGGTTCGTAACGGCTCAACAGTGGGATTGCTCGCTGGGCCATCAGGAAGTACTCTTCGTTCTTTTCAAGACCAATGCTCTCCACCCCGCACGCACAAGCGGCGGCAATCGTGGAGCCTGACCCCATAAATGGATCGAGCACCACGCCCTCGCCGAATGGAAGCGCTGCACGGACCAATTGCCGAAGAAAGCTCTGTGGCTTAAGCGAAGGGTGAGGAGCGATGTCGCGTTCGACGCCGCGCGCGGGCGCCGCCGCGATCAGATCTTTGAAAGGTTCGTCAGCCGAAATGCGGCGTAGTCCGCCAGTCTTCCACTTCCGCAGGTTGTCCTGTACCCGCCCCTCGCAGGGCTTGCGAAACAGTCCCCACGGTTCCCAGCAAGACTTCGGCATTACCGAAACTTCCGCGAATTCCTCATGCGCGTTCTTGGGCCGGTCTCCACCGCGGAGAGTATGGACAATACGAATAATCTCGCCACGCTTCTCAAAACCAGCCTTAATGAACGGTTCATATACCAGGTGAGAAACCAGGGGATTAGTCGCTATGAACACGTGTGCGCCGGGCACAAGTACCGGGAAGAGTGCTTCTGCGAATTTGGCGAAGAAGTGCCGCTGGGCCGCATGGTCGTGTGGCTTCAATACCGTGAAACGTGGCAAAGGACGCCGCTTGCAGCCGTCAAACGAAGGCGGTATGCGCCACACGCCACCTCTGCCCTTGCGAAGTTTCGCCAGCTCGGCGGCCGTGTACTCCACTAGTCCGTAAGGCGGGTCTGTGATTACTGCATGAATGCTTCGGGGCTTCGCCTGCCGCAGCCATTCAAACGCGTCAGTATGGAAAATCTGGTACCCTGCCCTCGTGTCGCGCACTCCGCGGGCCAACTCGGTCGAGTTTGTCTGCAAGAGCAGTTGGCGCAGCATGTTTTGCCGATATTACCAGAGCAGATTTCTCGGATGAATGTTTTTCCTACTTCGTCGCGATAGGGTAACCTCGGAATGGACAATACCACTCGCCGCCTCGCCTACGTGCTCGTTGACGTCTTCTCTTCCCGGCCGCTGGAGGGCAATCAACTGGCGGTCTTCACCGACGGGCGCGACCTCAGCGACGCCGAGATGCAGGCGCTGGCGCGCGAGATGAACCTGTCGGAGACCACCTTCGTCCTGCCGCGCGATGCTGCCACGGAGCAACAAAACGGCGTCCGCGTGCGCATTTTCACCGTCGAGGAAGAAATGTTTTTCGCCGGTCACCCGGCGCTGGGCACGGCCGCCGTCATCCGCGGCACATCCCGCGCGGACGAAGTGCGGCTGGAACTCGGCGTCGGCACCATCCCCGTCAGCTTTCACGATGATGGCGACGCCGTATTCGGCGAAATGCGCCAGCGCGATCCCGAGTTCGGCGCGGTGCATGAACGCGAGCCGGTGGCGCGGGCGGCAGGACTCGCCGCGGACGACCTCGCCGACGATCTGCCGATCCAGACCGTGTCGACCGGTCTCCCGTTCACCATCGTTCCCGTGCGGCGGCTGAAAACCATGCGCTGTCTCAATCTCGATTTCGCCCGCGCATCGGCCTACCTGGAGCCCAGTGGCGGCAAGTTCTTCTATTTCGTTTGCCGCGAAACCGTGGATCCCGCGGCACGGCTGCACGCCCGCATGATCTTCTATAACGGCGAAGACCCGGCCACCGGATCGGCCGCGGGCTGCTGCGCCGCGTGGGCGGTAGCGCATGGCGTAACCCCCGCCGGCGAGCGCGCGCTGATCGAACAAGGTCTGGAGTGCAAACGGCCAAGCCGCATCTTCGTCCGGGCGGACAGGAGCGGTGACCGAATTATCAATGTACGGGTGGGCGGCAACGTCGTGGAAATAGGTCGCGGTACGATATTTCTCTGATTGCGACGCGCGGCGCGTGCGCCGGGCGGCGGCTCCGCAGGGTTTTCCACCGTTGTGCAAAACGTGGGAGCTTTGTTGTCATCGTTGCTACTTTACAGGCCCGCGCGCGCCGCTTAGGATTCGCGAGCAATCTTTTATTACCATCCGCGTAATCAGCGCTACTGATGCGGGCGGACAACGAGCAGATTGCGTTGCGGGGGAGCGGCGCGGCTCTGGCGGCCTTCCTCTGCGCCACTTCAGACATCCCGGATGGCTTATGAAGCCGAAGCGCACGATCCTTTGCGTGGACGACAATGAGCAGTCGCTGTCTATTCGTAAGGTCATGCTGGAGACCCGCGGTTACCGCGTGGTCGCCTGCTCCGACGGCGTGGTGGCCCTCGAGCAGTTCCGCCGCGGCGGCATTGACCTGGTGCTCAGTGACCTGATCATGCCCAACATGGACGGCGCCCAGTTGGTCCGCGAAATCAAGGCACTGTCGCCCGAGACTCCGGCCATCCTGTTTTCCGGCAAGGTCAAGGTGTACGAGCAAGATACCCAGGCTGACGTCTTTCTGCCCAAGGGCATGTACGCCCCCGCCGAACTGCTGGAGCGTATCCGTGTGTTGTTGGTGCGCAAGCGCGGCCCGAAGCGCATGCCGCGACCCGAAGCGCGCCCCGAGGTCGTGCAGCAATGTGCGGCATCGTGACCGGGGACAACTTCCAGGCCATAAGGCTGGCGCTGGGCCGGCTCGAAGCGTTGCGTCGGACGAATCGCGGCAACCGCTTTGCTGGGAACAGCTTACGGTCCGGGAACCAGACCGGACTAGCCCGTCTCTAAGTATTCCTGCCTACTTTCTCTAGGTGTAAAACCTGCGCCCCGCTAACCCTAACGCCCAATATAGTCAGAGTTGATGCACCCGTAGGCTCCTCAGAGCACGTTTTTTTCCAGGAGGAGTCTGTGGGTAAGGCAGTCAAGCTTCTAATTACAATTCTGGTGCTCGCCGGCGCATCATTCGCGGTAAGTGTTTCGGTGGCAACCCCAACTAACGGCGCAACGGTCGCGTCCCCGGTCAATATCAAGGCCAGCGCCAGCAGCGGATACCCGATAACCGGGTGGCATATCTATGTGGATGGCGTAAAGGCGTACTCGGGGGGCATGGCGTCCAGCATTTCGGCTTCGGTGCCGCTGGCCAGCGGCATTCATAACGTGATCGTGCGCGCCTGGGATTCCACTGGCGCCTATGCGAGCCAGGCACTGCAACTCACTGCCGGCGCGGTGTCCAGCGGCACAGTGGCAGTTAGCGTCACCTCGCCGGCCAATGGCGCCAGTGTAGTTTCTCCCGCTACTATCACCGCCACCACCAGCAGCGCTGCGCCCGTTACCGGCTGGCGCGTTTATGTGGACGGCACGGAGGCATACGCTGCCGGCGCAACCTCCACGATTTCGGTTCCCGTGAATCTAAGCACCGGAACTCATCAGGTCGTGGTGCGCGCCTGGAATTCCACCGGCGCCTACGGCAGCGCCAACTTGACCCTGAGTGCAGGCGGCACGAGTACGTCGCCAACGCCAACGCCACCGACGGGCGCGGGTCCCATGCCGCCGTCCTACGCCGCCGTCTACAAGAACGTCGAAAACATGCAGCCCACCGGCAAGTGCTCCTCGGCTTCGTGTTCGGGTGGCCCCGCAGTCGCCTGGAATTACTGGGCGGCGCCTTATCAGACGACCCCTTCGCTCGACGGCGCCAGCTCCGTCTATTACATCAATGGCCCGTCGTATGGGACCGCCCTGTGGTGGTATCGTGTCGGCAACAATCCGGCGCCGACCCGTTTCATCTACGAGTTCTGGCTCTACACCGACAGCGCCGCTCCGACCACTGCCGAGGCCCTGGAGTTCGACCTCATCCAGGTGGCCAACGGGCGCAAGTACAACTTCTCCAGCCAGTGCAACTACTGGACGAAGACCTGGGACACGTGGAACGAAGCCACGCAGCACTGGATCCACTCCAACGCGGTCTGCCAGCCGTTTAAGCCCAATACCTGGCACCACGTCAAGTGGGCGCTGGAGCGCGTGGGCACGCAGACCCACTACCTCAGCGTCACGGTGGACGGCGTCACGCAGAACATTTCCAGCGCCTACGCCTGGCAGCCCGCCCCGGCCACGAGCTGGGCCAACGGCGCTCTCGTCTTCCAGGTGCAGCAGGACCTGAACGGTCGTGGCGGCAGCTTCAAGCAGTGGGTGGACAAGGCCACCGTGTGGGCCTGGTAACAATTCGCCGGCACGGGCCTTATCGTGCCGGGCCTCCTGATAAGCGCAGCGCACTGACGGGCACGGTTGACTCCGTGCCCTTCGTTTTCAGGCGATCTTCTTTCGTAATCCTTTGGCCGAATCAGGGTTTCTAGGGCTCTGGCCGCAAGCCAGTTAAGAGCAAAACCCGCAGCGCCTAAACCGTCCGCTGAATATGCCAACGGGAGTGTCTCCCCTACTCTGCCAGGAACCAGGACCATTCAGGAGGGGGAATGGGCAGGGCAGCATTACGCGTAATTTTCGCAATCATGGTGCTGGTGGGAGCGTCGTTCGCCGTCAGCGTGTCGGTTTCGTCGCCCGCCAGTAACATCACCGTGGCATCGCCGGTCACCATTACGGCGAGCGCGTCCAGTTCGCATACGATCACCGGCTGGCGCATCTACGTGGACAGCCGGGAGGCTTACGGCGCCGGCGCTACCCAGAACATCAGCGCGCCGGTCGCCATGAGCACAGGCATGCACCAGGTAATCGTGCGCGCATGGGACTCCACTGGCGCCTACGCCAGCCAGGCACTGCAACTCACGGTCGGCGCGGTGTCCGGCGCGGTCGTGGTGAGCGTCGCTTCGCCGGCCAACGGCGCCAGCGTGGTCTCTCCCGCCACAATCACGGCCAACGCCAGCAGCGCCGCCCCCGTCACCGGCTGGCGCATTTACGTGGACGGCACGGAGGCCTACGGCGCCGGCGCTACCGCCAGCATTTCGGCTCCCCTGAACCTGAGCCCGGGAACTCATCAGGTCGTGGTACGCGCCTGGAATTCGTATGGCGCATACGGCAGCGCCTACCTGACCCTCAATGCTTCCGGTAGCAGCGGCGGCCCGCTGGCCCCGGCCGGCGCAACCCGGGTGGGTAACATCGAGGACACCAGCAACTGGTTCAAGTGCTCCAGCGCAAGCTGCTCCGGTGGCATAGCCAGTGCGTGGTCGTACTGGGTCGCGCCTTTCCAGACCAACCCCTCGCTGGACGGCTCCAGCGCGCAGTTCTTTACCTCCGGTCCGGCATACTCCACGGCGTTGTTCGCCGCCCACCTGCCGCATACCACCACGCCCTCGCGTTTCATCTTCGAGTTCGACCTGTACATGGACGACGCCTCCACCACCGCCGCCGAAGCGCTGGAGTTCGATTTGTTCCACGTGTACGGCGGCCGCAAGTACGTCTTCGGCACCGAGTGTAACTACTGGACCAGGACCTGGGCTGTGTGGAACGAAGTGGCGCAGCGCTGGATTCCCTCTAACGCCGTCTGCAACAAGTTCCAGCCCAAGACCTGGCACCACGTGAAGTGGGCGGTGGAGCGCGTCGGCTGGCAGATTCGCTATCTCAGCGTGACGGTGGACGGGGTCACGCAATACATCAGCGACGCTTATGCCTACCAGCCCTCCGCCCCGACCGACTGGGCCGAAGGCGCCATCGCGTTCCAGGTGCAGCAGGACCTGAGCAGCCATCCCGGCAACGGCTTCCACCAGTGGCTGGACCGCATCACCGTGTGGCACTGGTAGAACACTAGAATTAGCCATTGATCATTTGTGATTTAGCGATTTGTGATTTGTGAGTGAAACCACGTTGCGTCCGCACTGGGTTCAATCACAAATCACAAATCACCCTCGCAAATCAGCGGGTAAGCTGTACCGGCGCACTGCAAATCGCCAATTACAAATTGCAAATCGCCAATCCCCTTTCCCGTTCTCATGGAACTGGTAAGATCAACTTTGATGCCCCCCATCATTGAAGTCGAGAACGTCAGCAAGACCTACCATGTCGGCAAGGTGGACGTGCCCGCTGTGCGTGGTGTGTCGTTCACCGTGGCAGCGGGAGAATTCCTAAGCATCGTAGGGCCGTCGGGCAGCGGCAAGTCCACTCTGTTCTACATGCTGGGCGGCTTGACGCGCGCCGATTCAGGGCGCGTGGTGATTGACGGCGCCGACTTCGCCCGCCTCTCCGATGCCGAGCGCACCGCAATGCGCAAGCGCAAGATCGGCTTCGTCTTCCAGAAGTTCAACCTGCTGCCCACGCTGGATGCGCGCGGCAATATCGAGATCGCGCAAAACATCGCCCGCACGAATGGTCAGGCGGATCGCAGCTATTTCGAACAGATCGTGCAGATGCTGGGCATCGAGAGGCGTCTCAGCCACCGTCCGTCGGAGTTGAGTGGCGGCGAGCAGCAGCGCGTGGCATTGGCGCGCGCGCTCATCAACCGTCCTGCGATCGTGCTGGCCGACGAGCCCACCGGCAACCTCGACACGCGCAACTCCGAGATCGTCTTGCAGATGCTGCGCAGCACCAACCAGAGCCTCGGCCAGACGGTCCTGATGATCACCCACAATCCCGAAGCCGCCGCCTACGGCGACCGCATCATCCACATGCGCGACGGGCAGATTGTGGGGCAGGACGAAGTTGTGGCCCACTAAACGACAGCCACCAGCCTTTACAAATTACCCATTAACAATTACCAATCCCTTATGACGGTAGTACGGTTTTTCATGCTGTTATCGCTGGTGCTGTGGATCGGCGGGATCGTGTTTTTCGCCTTCGTGCTGGCGCCCACGGTGTTCGCGCCGGGCGTGCTGCCCTCGCGGCAGTATGCCGGCCAGGTGGTATCGCGGTCGCTGGAATGGCTGCACTGGATCGGCATCGGTTCGGGCCTGCTATTCCTGGGCACTTCGATGGCGCTGGCCAGCGCGAAGACCGGCAGCATGCAACCGCTGGCGGCGCGTCACCTGCTGGTCATGTTGATGATCCTGCTGACGCTGGTTTCGCAGTTCGCCCTCGGCTCGAAGATGCTGGCGCTGCGCAACGACATGAGGGTGATCGACGAAGTGCCGCAGGACGATCCGCGGCGTGTCGAGTTCAATCGCCTGCATCAATGGTCAACGCGGCTGGAAGGCACAGTGCTGGTGCTCGGGCTGGTGGTGCTGTATCTGACGGCGCGTAGATTGAGTTAGCAGGTTGGAGTTTGCAGTTTGTAGCCACACCGGCTAGCTGCAAACTGCAAACTGTAAACTGCAAGAGTGTGACATGAAAAGCGGAATTATCGGCTTGCCGCAAGTAGGCAAGACATCGCTGTTTAGCATCCTGACGCGGCAACAGGTCAAGGCGGCGCACAGCAACCCGCGCGAGGCCCACATCGGCATGGCGACCGTGCCGGACGAACGGCTCGACAAGTTCGTGCCCATCTACAACCCGCGCAAGCTGATTCATGCCACGATCGAGTACGCCGACGTCGCCGCCATGAGCCAGGAGGCGCTGAAGGAATCGGCGCTGCTCAACACCTTGCGTAGCGTGGATTCTCTCACGCACGTGGTGCGCGCCTTTGAAGATCCGTCCATCCCGCACGTCGGCGAAATTGACCCTTTGCGCGATATCAAGAACGTGGAGTTCGACCTGATCGTCAGCGACCTGGGGCAGATCGAAAAGCGGCTGGAGCGGGTGGAAAAAGACCTGAAGCGCATGAAGAACGCGGAACTGGAGCGCGAGCACGACCTGCTGGTTCGCGCCAAAAAGCACCTGGAAAGCGAGCGTCCGTTGCGCGAGATGGAGATGACGCCGGAAGACAAGAAGCGCGTCCGGGGCTTCATGTTCCTGAGCGAGAAGCCGATCCTTTACGTGCTCAACATCACCGAGAGCCCTACGCTTGGGCGCGATCTGGAGATGGCCGTCGAGCGTTACGGGTTGAAGGAACTGGCATCGCGGCCGGGCGCCGGCGCGACGGCCGTCTGCGGCAAGGTAGAAGCCGAGCTGGCCGAGATGAGCGACGAGGATGCTGCCGAGTTCCTGGCCAGCTACGGGCTGAAGGAGAGCGGCCTGGTGCGCCTGATTCGCAAGACCTACGAGTTGCTCGGGCTGATTTCGTTCTTCACGGTGGGCGAGGACGAATGCCGCGCCTGGACCATCCACAAAGGCACACGCGCGGTGGAGGCCGCCGGCGTGATTCACACTGACCTGGAAAAGCATTTCATTCGCGCCGAGACCATCCGCTGGGACGACCTACTGGCGGCCGGTTCGGAGGCCAACGCGCGCGCTAAAGGTACTCTGCGCCTGGAAGGCAAGGACTATGTGGTGAAGGATGGCGACGTGCTGCACATCAGGCACAGCGGGTAAATCAGCTTTCCGCCATGGCCGGTGGCTGGTTTCCCGAGACGCGCTTTCGAACGGCGTTCAGGAAGGGAACTCCACGCACGAAGTTAACGATACGAGCAACCGGATCAGCGCAATGCTCCGCCAGTCGAACGATACCCGCGGCCACCCGATTTTCTACCAAGTCAAAGTAGCCATCCGAATAACACAGCTTCGCCCCGAAGCCCTTCTTGAAGTTGTATAGACCAAATCCGCTGTTTCCTTGTTTCGGCGGATAGGCCGTGCCGGCGCCGCTCATGTTGTACCAATGGCAGCCGTTGGCTTTGGCCCATTTAAACGCGGAAAAATGCAGGTACTCATTGGGGTGATATTGGCGAGCGTTGTAGTCGAATCCGCCATACAGGTAGTAGGCGGTATCTCCGAAGATGCTGCAAAGAATACCCGCGATCGGAACACCGTCTTTCCGGGCCAGAAAGATCATGCCCCGGCCGCCGCGGAGCAGATGCCGACGGAGCTCTTCGAAATAGCTGAAGTCGCGCATGGCGAATCCCTGTCGTTCGCTGCTCCTGCTGACCACGGAATAGAGCTGGCGCAGTTCCTCGGGGCCATCTCCTGCCAGGAAGGCCAGGCCGGCGCGCGTTGCCCGGCAAATGTGCTCGCGATGCTTGCTGCGCATGTTGAGCAGCAGTTCCGGTTCCGTGGGCCGCAGGTCCACCATCATGGTGGCCCGGGGCAGGTTCCACACAGTCCATTGGTCTGTCCGTGCGCGCAGCCCCGCGCGCAGGAGGACTGCTTTTCGCTCGTCGTGGTTCCCCGAAAGCCTCGGATCCAGACGTAACAGGATGGCATTACGCTGGGCCAGGAATTCGCGGAGCCAAGCCAGAACGGGGGGCAGATTGGTCACATCGGGGCAGGCAATGCCATGTATGCCATAAAACAATGACCCCAGAACGGGCAAGCGGCGCTCCAGTATCTGAGCGGCTGCGACCGGCCTGCCCTCATGCGTCGCGAGAATGCGCCACGCTTGCCAACCGAGACTCTGGCGAAGTTCCCCCCATTGCCATGAGTGGTAAAGTGAGCCTTTCAACAAGGCGATTGCCGCATTCCAAGTGTCGCGGTCATGGCATACGTCGATCTCGACAGTAGCGGCCAATTCTGCCCGCGGTCTCTGGCCACTGGCCGCAGCCACCAACCACTTGGGACGGCGCGCGGCACGCGCTCCCAACAAGGCGAACCGAAATATCCCTGGCCATTTGGTTTCTTGGACCTCCGGGTTCTTCTCGTGCTTCGCGTCAAGCTTCATGGGTTTCTCCGTGGACCCGCTTCAGCCATGCTTCTCGCCAGAAGAAAAAACACGAGCGATCGCAGGCCGCGCTAACGCCTGAGCACATGGCGTTCTCCAGCAGGACGGTGTGTTTTACCTGGCGCAATTCGCCGGTGGTCTCCAGGATCATCCGCTCCAGGCGTTTGAAGACCCGCAGCCGCTGGCCGCAATACAAGCGCATGCCGGGCATGAACAGCAGCCCTTGACAGCGGCCGCTCTGGTCCAACGTTTGGACGATCTCTTCGTAGGGTCTGACCTCAACCCAGTCCCCCGGCTGCAAATGCAGAGGTGCGGGAAGTGTGGCGTGGAGTTCGGCAGCGCGTGGAACCTGCATCGGCCGATCATTGTTGCGCGCTTCGAGGTGGAAGCGGGAAAGCAGCCGAACCATGATCTTGCGCAGGGTCTTTACGATTCCCTGGTATCGCAGGTGCCAAATCAAACGCGAGCCGATGGCACGGGGCGCCCATAGAGAGTTGGACATGGGTAACAAGTCCTGGTTCTGGCACGGCTCTTCCGGCGTCATTCGGATATCCTCCCGCTGCTCGACTGCAAAAGCTTTGCCACCGACCACGCCAGGGGCTTCACGGCCGGCCATGCCCGCCGCAGTCCGGGCAGTACCGCGCACCACAACGCATAAAGGAAACGGTTGGTAACCAGGGTCACCGGTGGCGGATAAGTAATAGTGCGGGGCGAGAATTGCTGCTTGAAGAAGCCTACCTTCCCGGTACCTGGGCCGAAGTTGTAATGGCAGACGCCGACTTTGTACAGGTCACGCATGGCCCGCCAGTGCAGAAGGAAAGCCGGCGTCGGGCGTCCCTCCAACCCGCTGACGTCAAGGGCGGCAAGATAGCAGAAGGCGGTGTCGCGGTCGCGAACCACCAGGCTGGCGGCGAGTGCCCGGCCATTCAAGCTGGCGGTGTAAACCCGAGCACAATTATGGGGCCGTGCTAATTCCAGCAATTTGAGGTAGTGCTCCAGGCCGCGGTGAAAATGGAATTGCCGCCTGCGCGAGCACTCCAGAAAAGTTCCCCAGTTACTGGCCAGGGTTTCCGGCCGGTCATCGAACTGGATGGTGTATCCCGCTTCTTCAGCTCTGCAAATCTTGCGCCGCGCTTCCCGGTCGAACTCCGCCAGCATTGCGCCGTCGTACTGGAGTTGATCCACGACGAGTTCGTGGTAGGCGGCGCCCATATCTTCAAAAAACGGAAAGGCGTCACGAGGTTGTGAATGGCCCAGGGCGGCGATGGCGTTCAGCAGACCCGGCCCTGCGTGTGTAAATCGCAGAAAGGCGTAGCGTTTCTGTTTCGCCCAGCGATACAGGCCACGCAGTACGGCGTTGGGAAGTTCCTGGCCCGGCAGCAAATTCACCGGGCCGCGAAACACTAAGCCGATGCGGAAGCCCGGGAGATCAGCCGTCAGAACACACGCGTAGGCCACCCACCTGCCGCCCGCATTCCATGCAATGTAGCGTGGGCGCAGACGACTCATGCGGTACGGTTCATTCCAGTATGGATACTGTGTCAAAGAGGCTTCGGTCAGCAGCAGCCGGTCATTCCAGGCGGCAAGTTCATGTTCCGCCAACTCGACCCACAACCCGCTGCTGACGAGCTGCTCGCTCCTGACCGCGACCGAAGCTGCCTCCACAGCCATCTCGCTTTCGGCTGCACGATGATCGCCTACGGCAGTGGGCGCCATGCAACCAACTACTAATTATGTTGTGTGGGGGAGTACAGAGCGCGCTTCACGCCGCTTACGTAAAAGTCGCTTACGTAAGAGTGATTTGCATCTCGCTGCGCGACTACAAGCCTGGTGTCAGCAATAAGATTGCACAATTGAAATTATCACGCAACGAGCAAAATAGAAGGCTGACATCCCAATTTGGGAATGCTTGGCCAGCGCACTTAGTCCTGCATATGGCGATTACGGCCAGCAGGCGCAGTCACCTTGGCGGGCACCACGGCTGTTCGGTTACGCGGCCCGGCGCGCCCGGCGCGAGTCGAAGGCAGTCCGGGTGCTGGTCAGGCTGGCGACGGCCGCGATGGACATCCCCTGGCTGCGGAAGAACCACGACTGCCATTCATCACTGAAGCCCATCGCGTTGGGCATGCTGCCCACCAGGCCAGATATCCCGTAGTCAATCTTCAGGTGGGTCTCGAGATCAACGACGCGAGCGATGCCGCCGGGCATGTCGGTCATCATAATCAGCGCCAGCTCGGAAGCGGCAACGATAATGGCGCTGATGCCGGCTTTCTTCGAGCCTGACTTGAGCGACTTAATGGCGACCGCAAGGAACGCCGCTGCCACGCCGTAATCAATGATCGTGTGTACCTTCGGCGTGATGACTTTCGGCATGCGATCGGCCACCGCGCGCACACCCTTTTCCATTAATGGCATGTGGAACCTCCGCCGCTACTGATGCGGAAGAAACAGCCGAAGTTGGCGTGTAAAGCCAGTACCCAGTGCTCAGTACCCAGTTGCGGGGCAGTGAGTCGCACCCCCCCATTCGCCACCAACTGCCTTCACTGGGTACTGGGTACTGGCTACTGCTTACTCGCCCGCTTGACCGCCCGTTTGAATGTCTGGTCCAGTGCCGCTTTGGTTTGCCGGTATTCTTCTTCGGAGATGCGGCCTTGTTGGCGGTCAAGTTCCAACTGGAACAGCTCTTCCTTCATCGCTTCGAGCAGCAGACTGGATTGCGGCGGCGTTGCTTGCTCCGGCCTGGTCATGGAACGCGCGGGAGCCGTCGCCGTCGCGAGTGCCTCTTCGGCATCGGGCATTGGCGCGCGGCGTGTCATCACGAACAACCCTCCGCCGACCAGCACCACGGCGAAGAAGCCGAGCAAGGGCCAGCGATAGCGCGACAACGGGTCAGGCGATCCGATGGGGTTGCCGAGTCCGCCACCGGGGCCGGTGCGGCTGCTCATGCCGGACTGCGCTTGCGCCGGACCGCCCTGCTGGGAGTCGTCCTCCAGGAGGCCGGCCCCGGAAATGTTCAGCGCCAGGGGATCACCCGCGCGCACATTGGTCGCGACCTGCACGTTGGCTGTGCTGTCGGCTTGCGACATGGGCTGAAAATTCGCACCGGAAGCGGCAAGCTGCATGGACCTCGGCAGCATGGCGACGAAATGCTGCACGTTGTTCAGCAGCGTGGGCTTAAGCGCGATCTGTCCCGTGTAGGGCAGATGATACGCGACTTCAAACTGCGTTTCGCCAGGCCGCAAGGGGAAGCTGAAGGCGTAACGGTTCTTCTTGCCTGAAACCGGTTCGGGCGCGGTGTTCAGCGGATTGCCGTTGGGCCCGCGGGCGGAAGCCTGATCAATGACGGCCCCCTCGGGCAGCACAAACTCGAAGGTGCGTTCGCCCGCCAGGGTGCGCGCCGGCGATGACAAATTCTGCACGGCAAACAGTTCCATCACCTGCAAGGTGCTGCCGTCGCTCTGGAAGCGCATCACGTCCACCGTGTTGCTAATGCCCTCCAGCTTGTTCGCGGCGTCGTAGATTTGCAACTCGACGGACGTGGTTCCCGGCGGCGCCATTTTGAAGTAACCGACGTTTTGGTGATTCGCACGAACCAGGTGCGGCGTGCCGCTATCTTTGATGGTGAAGCTGAAGCGTCCCGCTGCGTCGGCCTTCGTGCTGCCGGCTTCGGTCATGCCTTGGGCCAGCGAGATCAGCGTGACCTCGACCCCGGCGGCCGGCTTGCCGGTGGTCGCATTGGTGACCGTGCCCTTCAGGGTTTCAGCCGAGCTGGCGGCGGTCAAGGCGACGACCATGCCGGCGGCAATTGCGATGAGACGCAGTTTCACTTGCGATTTCCTTTCGAACGCTTCGCGGGCTGGAGGCGCGTGGCGCTGAAGACTGCTTTCTCGCCGCCGTTTTCCAGAAGTTCGATCTCGGCGAGCAGGGCGGCAGCTTCGTCTTCCAGCGCGGCGCGCATCTCGCCGTAGTCCCCATCGGAAACCTTGCCCGCCTTGTACTCGAAATTCAGGTCGCGCAGGTTCTCATAGACCGCGTCCTTGCGTTCGCGCAGGTAGATGGCGCGGGTCTTATCAGGCGATTCGGCGACCTCCGCTGGGATGTAAAACACATAAACCAGCAGCGCGACCGTCATGGCAAAGCACAACGCGAGCACGCCTGCCGGATCGCTGGCGCCCGCGAGCTGGAGCAACAGCAGGTTCATATCTCGGTCTCCTCGTGCACGCGGCGGCGCAACGTGTCGAGTTGGGCGGCGTTGGCGGCCGCGGCACTGGCAGCCGGCGCGGCTTTCGACCGCGAACGCCAGGCGCGCACGATCACGGCGGTCAGGACAAGGCCCACGATGAGCGCTGCGTAGGGCATGATCCACGCCACGCGATTGAAGCCGGTCTTGGTGGGCGCGGCCAATACCACCGTGCCATACTTCTGGACGAACCAGTTGAGGATGTCGGCGTCACTGCGCGTTGCCCCACCCCCGGCATTGCCGCTGCCATCCGGATCGCCGCCGCTGGTCAACGCGGCCAACTCGGCACGCATCTTGTCGCTGGACTGGCAGCCGACGTGGTTGCACTCCAGCAGCACCTGACCGCAACCGCAGGTACACATCATCTTGCGGCCGAGGTCGCTGAAGCGGGCGCGGCTGTCGCTGGTGGTCGCACCCAGCAGCAGCACGGCGACGACCAGGACGAACCCGGCCTGCATGCCAAGCTTCCAGCTTCTCAGTTGCATCAGTCGGGTGCGCATCAATCGGCTCCTACCGCGTCTTCGGTCTTCACGCCGCGGGCGGAGCGCGCCGTCGCTGCAACTTGCGTATCCGCTTTCGCCGTCAGCTTGACCGCCTGCGCGTTGGGCGCCAGGGCGATCAGGGTCCCGATGAGCAGCAGATGAACGCCGATCCAGATCCATATCACCAGCGGATTGACGTGGGCCTTGATGATGGGCGCGCCGGTATCAGGATTCCGCCCGGCATATACGAGATACAGGTCTTCCTTCAGCGTGGAGCGGTTGGCGACAATGGTCGTCGGCTGTCCGCTCGCTTTGTAGAAACGCTGCTCCGGATACATGGTGGCAATCTGTTTGTCACCCTTGTACACGTTCAGGATGGCCCACTCGCTGCGGTAGTTGGGGTTGTCGTCTTGCGTGTAGGAATCACACACGAGGGTGTAGCCGCCGATCTGCATGCGCGCGCCCTTGGGCATTTCCTGTTCGTTGTCCACGTTAAAGGCCGCGCCGGCAAAGCCGATGATGACCACCACTACGCCGAAATGCACAATGTAGCCGCCGTAGCGCCGGGTGTTGCGCCGCGTGAGTTGGACAGCGGACATCAGCAGGTTCTTGCCCGTATGGCTGGCAATCACCCGCGCACCGCGGTAGAACTCCGAAAAAATCGTGAAGGCGACCAGCGATGCCAGCGAAATCGCCATTAGCGAGTAAAAGTACGATTGGTCTTGCCAGGGCCGCATGCCGCCGACGATCAGCGCGACGGCCACTACGGTCGCGCCGATTACCGGCCACAGAAAATTGCGTTTCAGGCTCTCAAGCGATGTCTTGCGCCACGCCAGCAGCGGGCCGACTGCGGTGAGTACCAGCAGCAGCATGGCAACCGGGATGTTCACGCGATTAAAGAACGGCGGTCCGACGGTGACCTTCGTGCCCTGCACCCATTCGCTCAGGATGGGGAACAGTGTGCCCCACAGCACGGTGAAGCAGGCCACCAGCAGCGCCAGATTGTTGAACAGGAAGCTAGACTCACGCGACACCAGCGACTCCAGTTTGTGCTCGCTGCGCAGGTGGTCCTTGTTCCTGATGAAGAAGTACATGCAGGTCGCAAAGATCAGCGCGAGGAAACCGACGAACCAACTGCCGATAGAAGACTGCGCGAAAGCATGCACCGAGCTGACCACACCCGAGCGCGTCAGGAAGGTGCCGAAGATCGACAACAGGAACGTGGTGAAGATCAGCCACACGTTCCAGACCTTCAACATGCCGCGCTTCTCCTGCATCATCACCGAATGCAGGAAGGCGGTACCGGTCAGCCAAGGAAGCAGCGACGCGTTCTCGACCGGGTCCCATCCCCAGTAGCCGCCCCAGCCGAGCACCTGATACGCCCAGTGGGCCCCGAGAAAAATGCCGGCGGTCAGGAAGCCCCAGGTCACCATGGTCCAGCGGCGGGTGATGTAAATCCACCTCTCGCCGGGATATTTCATGATCAGCGCCGCCAGGGCAAAGGCGAACGGAACGGTAAATCCCACGTAGCCGAGATACAGCATCGGCGGGTGGGCCACCATTTCGGGATATTGCAACAGCGGGTTTAGACCGTTGCCATCGGCGGGGACTGGACCCTGGGTCAGCGCAAAGGGCGGCGCCGCAAAATTCACCAGCAGCAAGAAAAAGGTCTGTACTGCCGCGACGATGGAAGACGCATGCGCTACCAGGCGGACATCAACCTTGTGGCGCAGCCGCAGCACTAAGCCATAGGTCGAGAGCAGCCAGGCCCAGAAGAGCAGCGAACCCTCCTGGCCGGACCACAGCGCTGCGAACTTGTAGGCGGCCGGCAGGGCGATGTTGCTGTGCTCGCGGATGTAAGCGATGGAGAAGTCATTGCCGAACGCCGCCGCCACCAGCGCCGCGCCAGCGACCGTCACGGCGGCCCACACCGCCATGCCCGCGCGCCGGGCGGATTCGGAGAGACGTTCGGAAGCGGCACTTCGGCGAAACAACGCCAGTGCCCCGGCCACAAACGAGTAGGCGGCAAGCACCAGCGCCAACAGGAGGGAAAAACTTCCTAACAGGGCCATCGAGGAGTTAACTCTTCAGTAAATTGAACCAGAAACAAGCGGCACCCGCAACCGCTCCCGATTTGAAACCGGTTCCGCTACGGTATCAGCGGGAGCCGCGGGCCGGTCATGTTGGGCTGCCTGCACGCCCGGAAACGTTTCCAATCTCATGTAGATGTAAGTTCCAGGTGTGCGGTTACTTGGGCCTGTGTAGCAAGATTCGTTTTGCGCGCGGCCCGATACAAAAAATGCAGTTGGGAAGTGGCATGAACTTGGGTGTCGGAATGAAAAAGATCCTCGTGGTGGATGACGAGCCGTGCATTCGGGAATTGATCCGCGATGTGCTCGAAGGCCGTGGCTGCCAGGTGCTGGAGGCGGGCGATGCGGCACAGGCACTCACCCTGTGTGCCAGCGGCCATCCCGACCTGCTGCTGGTGGATTTCGCCCTGCCTGGAGCCAACGGGCTGCAGATGCTGGGCCAGTTGCGCGAGCTGCTCGGCAGTTCGCGCATCCCGGCGGTGCTGATGAGTGGCTACGACGCCCAGGGAACCACCGATCAAGCCGCCGCCTGCCTGATGAAACCGTTCAGCGCTTCGGAATTAGTCAGCAAGGTCGTCGCGGTGCTCGAGGAGGGCGGCGGCACAGAGTGTGTTGCCTGAAGGCGCCGCATCAGAGGTCACGCAGGCTAGGCAGCTCGCTGGACGAACGTGCGCACCAGCGCAATCAGTTCCCCCGGCGGACACGGTTTAGAACGGAATGCGACGTCCAGGCCACGGTACTCCTCATCAACGTCAGGCAATCCGCTGAGCACGACAACCGGCACGGTGATTTGGTTCTGGCGCAAATGGCGTACGAACTCCGCGCCGCTCATCCCCGGCAGAAGATGGTCGGTGATGATGACTCCAACGTGGGAGGCGAGAGGTGCTGATTGCAGAACCGCCCAGGCCGTTTCGGCAGAAGTGGCGACAGTCACAGAGAACCCAGCCCCGCGCAGCAACTGCTCACGCACCCGTAGCTGGATGGGGTCGTCATCCACCAACAAAACTTGAGACACGATTTACTCCCCCGAGCATCGTGGCACAAATGCGCTCCGCCCGCGGCAGAGCGGTCCATCGGAACCGCTAGGCGCCCGGGCGAATGCCGAAGCGGGCGAGAATTTCCGACTCGGCGCGCAGCCAGTCTTCCGTGTCCCGGCCATGCTGGTAGCCGCGCTCTTCAAACAACTGGTACGCGCGCGCGCGGATCGCCTCCTCAAGATTGACAGGGTTGGTTACCTTGGCGGGAGCCGTCGCGTTGCCGTTTGCCGGCGCGGCCGCCTTCTTCTTCGAGGTCGTGGTACGAGCCTTCTTTGCTGTTGCCATGATTGCCTTGCTCCCAAGAGGTAAAATCCAGGAACTACCCAGGGCAGCTCCCTTTCATTTCCAACTATAGCGCCAACGTTTGTTGCTGTGGGTGTGGAATCTCGATATTCCTGTGCGAAATTTCCGATAGCAGGTTGCAGGAATATTGCGGGAATCCAGATGCAAGTTAAGTTCCTCAACCTGTGCATTTCTTGGCGCCAGCCTTTGTTCCGCTAAGTCGTTGATGCGTTTCGCGTGAAGCTTTTGCGGACCACGCGCATCTGTGAACAGTTTAGGAAGGTATGTGATGAGCGAACGTCCTCTCAGCGAAGTCTTATGTGCGCGGCGTGCTACACCGCGCTTCGATGCCACTCCCGTGCCGGACGAAGATCTTAAGAAGATCCTCAGAGTTGGATTGGAAGCGCCCAGCGGTTACAACTTGCAACCGTGGCGGTTCGTGGTGGTCCGCGATGCGGCGATGCGAAAGCGCCTGCGCGAAGCCGCTATGGGGCAGTCGAAAGTGGAAGAAGCTCCAGTGGTGATCGTCGCCTGCGGTGACACCCGCGGCTGGAAGGACGGCGACCTGGAACTCATGCTTAAGATGGGCAACGAACACGGCTTCCCGGAATCCGGCAACGAGAGCGCACGGCAAGCGGTCACGGCGCTGCTCGGCGGCACCGCGGGGACTGCGGCGGGCATCAGCGGCGATATCAGCCTTTGGTTGAATCGCCATGTCATGATCGCCTACACCATCATGATGCTGGAGGCCGAAGCCCTGGGTTACGACACCGCGCCCATGGAGGGATTCTGGGAAGACAAGGTGCGCGAAGTGCTCGGCATTCCTGAGCATGTCCGCGTCGTGGCTCTGCTCGCGGTCGGACATCGCAAGGGCGACGACAAGCTATATGGCGGACGTTTCCCGACCGAGCGCACGCTGTTTGCCGAGCGCTGGGGACAGCCGCTGAGGTTGTGACGAAATGGAGTTTCGCCGAGGGGCGAAGCGGAGTTCCGATTTCCGATCTCTGATCCGGTTTTCTCTGTGCGGCCCGCGGGGCGTTCTCGCCGGCAAACCGGCATCAGAAATCGCAAATCAGACTTGTCCCACGTATCTTAGCGGCTAAGCCGCCCTGCCAGAAGCGACCTGGAACACGGCGGAGGTCTCGAGGTAGTAGTGCTCGATCTCGTGTCGCGTGACGTACGGCTTTAGATCGAGCAGCGGTGCGTTTGACTTATAGAACGCGTCCGCGTCCGCACGCGTCTTCCACACCGCCACCACGAACGCCTGCTCGGGGTGCTCGTCTGAGACAAACGTCATCAGGTCCATGAAGCCCGGCTGCCCCTTGTAGGCGGTGGCCAGGGTGCGCGCGGCTTCGATGAATTCCTGTTTCTTGTCCATCTTGATGGTGCACTTCAGGAAGCGTGTAAACATCGGGGAACTCCTTCATTAGAACGCCAGTGGGCTGGCGCTAAAACCTGAGATGCCGCTGGTGCGGCGAACGTTTCGTATAATCCGTCTCTGTATGCATCGCACGCTGTGCATCGTGGCGCTGGCTCTCGTGTTTTTCATTGCTTGCGCGGCTGGCCAACAAGGCGCTTCACAACCGGCACGGCCGACACAGCCGCAAACCGGGCGCGACACCACTGGGGGTAACGAGCAGTCGTTTTCACTGGCGGTGGCCGAACAGTTGCTGAACGAGTTGCGCGACGGACTGGTCAGCCTGAACCGGCGGCGGACGCTACAGGTGTTTGCGTCCGGGCAGATGGCCGGCTTCCAGCAGTTGGCGGACGACCTCGCGCTGCTGTTGGAAAATTACGACAATCTTCGGTTGCGCTATCACATTGTCCAAGTGGTCACCGAGGCTGACGGGCAGCGCGGCGCCGCCATGGTCAACCTCACGCTCGAGGCCACCCCGCGTACGTTGGAGCCCCCACGCCGCCGCAGCACGCAACTGAAGTTCGTTTTCGCGCGTAATGGCAAGCAGTGGAAGATCCTTGACGTGGAGCCGAGAAACTTCTTTGGAGCTTTTAGCTTTTAGCTCTTGGCCTTTGGCCCCTAGCTTATTGTTCCTGAATTCCGCGCTGGCAGTGCCACAGCAGAGGAGCTAAAAGCTAAAGGCTAAGAGCTGCTGTTATGAAACGCGACTATCCCGACCGGCCGATCGTGGGAGTGGGCGCTGTGGTTGTCGAGGACGGGCGCGCGCTCGTCGTCAAGCGGGGCGTGGAACCGCTGAAGGGACAGTGGTCCATCCCTGGCGGCGCGGTCGAACTCGGCGAAACTCTACGCGCCGCCGCCGCCCGCGAGGCGCATGAGGAAACCGGATTGCTGGTCGAGCCCGGCGAGGTGTTGGAGGTGTTCGACAGCATCTACCGCGATCCCAGCGGCCGCACCCAATATCACTACGTGCTGGTGGATTTCTTGTGCCGGTGCGTCGGCGGCGAACTCAGGGCCGCCAGTGACGCTAGCGAGGTACGCTGGGTCACGCTGGACGAACTGCCGGCGCTAAACATGACCGAGACCGCGCAGCGCCTGGTTCGCAAGGCGCTGAGTAAGTAGTTTGCTTTTTGCAGCTTACCGGCTTGAGAAACTTAATAGGCACAGAAAGTTTCGTTGACGGTACTTTTGTCATTCCGGGCCGCGCCCAGTTGTGGCGCGCGCGAGGAATTCCCGGTATTGCAGTGCCCAAACAAGAAACAGATTCCTCGCTCTGCTTGACGGAATGACAAGGGCAACCGAATCGGAATGACAAAAAAGCAATCAAAAAATCCATGCACCCGATTCAGAAAACGCGTTTCTAATCCGACGAACGTGCTGTTAGGATCTGCCTGTTCGCCCATAAGTCACGAATAGCTGCTGAAGTGCCACGCTCTCATTTAATGTGATGTGGACAGTAGTGCTGAGCAGGGGTTCGTGCTCAAAATCACCCGAACGAGTTGCGGCCGCAACTTCTATTTTTTTTTTGCCGGATATTGCTACCTGTCCTGAGCCCGCCTTCACAATGCAAGCTGAACCCGAACCCGCCGCTGCGCAATCCAATCCCACATGGCAGAGAAGATTCACAAGACCGAAGAGGAGTGGCGCCGGGAACTGACGCCGGAGCAGTACCGCATCCTGCGGGAAAAAGGTACTGAGCGCGCCTTCACCGGAATCTATGCCGACACCAAGACACCGGGCGTGTACCGCTGCGCCGCCTGCGGCCAGGAGCTGTTTACGTCTGAGACTAAGTTCGAGTCGGGCAGCGGCTGGCCGAGTTTCTATCAACCGATGGCGTCGGACGCGGTGGAATTGCACGAGGACAACAGCTACGGAATGCAGCGCGTGGAGGTGACCTGTTCGCGGTGCGGTTCTCACCTGGGCCATGTGTTTCCCGACGGTCCGCGACCTACCGGCGAGCGCTACTGCATCAACTCGGCTTCGCTGAAGCTGGAGCCCAAGTAGCTCTCGGTTCTCGGTTGTCGGCGGGTTCGCAAGTGCCGGGAACTAAACGGCCCGCTTGCCTCCGTCAAAGGCATTAGCGGGCCGCCGGTAGTCTGTTGGGATTGGCCTGTGGCGGACACTCTGTCCGGAACTTGATCTGTCGGTGGTCCCGGCGAGGCCTCGGCGCTCCCAAGAAACTGGAGTTCCGAAGTTAGAGCGTAACGCCCTAAGCCTCAGCCACCTCACCTGGTCTGTAACTCTCACATTTGTCGCTTGTCGTCACTGGACCACCTCCTTTCCGGTGTACGCGCAGACTAATGCATGGCGGCGTAACAAGTCAATTAACCGGGGTGGTACAAGAGATTGGTAATTGAGTAATTTGTAGTTGGTAATTTGCAGAGGGAGATTTGCCCATTACCCGATTACTCAATTACCCGATTACAAATTCCCTTTCCACTCATACGCCCCCTCCTGCGGCAGGCCGAGGTGGGCCAGCACGCGGCAGACGTACTGGCGCGCCAGGTCCTCGATGGTTTTCGGGCGATTGTAGAAGGTGGGGACCAGCGGGTAGATGGTCGCTCCGGCATCAGCGGCGCGCCACAAGTTGCGGATGTGGATTTTGTTCAGCGGGGTCTCGCGCACGCAGAGCACCAGCGGGCGGCGCTCTTTGAGGCAAACGTCGGCGGCGCGCTCGATCAACTGCTGGGCCAGGCCGTTGGCGATACGCGACAGCGTTCCCATGCTGCACGGGACCACGACCATCGCATCCACCGGATACGAGCCGCTGGCCACGTTGGCGCCGATGTCGGAGTTGTTCTGCTGCCGGATCTTGCTGGACTGCCCGCCGAGTAGCTGCTCGACCAGGTTGCTGCGGCCGTGGATGCCGAGTTCCCCGGCGATGACGCGCAAGGCGTTGTCGGAGGCGATGAAGTTCACCTGGGTCACGCGCGCATCGCGCTCGACGGCGAGCAGCATCTCCCGCAGGAAGACGGAGCCGCTTGCGCCGGTAGTGGCAATGGTCAAGTTGTGCCGTTCTGGTAGCATTGGCGCCCGCATCCAACGGGGTAAGAACTGCTCCGTTCCCCACAACTGAGCATAGGAACGGTGCTCCGGCGCGTCAAGCTATGGAGCGCGCGCAAGTTTCATGGGTCCCACAGCAACGTTAAGGTTTCGCCGCACCGCCGCGCAGTGGCACGCGCTGGCGCGAGTGCAGCGCGAAATCCGCGCCACCGACCCGCATGGCCGGCGCAAGTACCTGCGCGATTTCACCAGCGCTTTCCGCAGCTACCAGGGCGTGCTCACGCGCGAGCAACTGGATGCGCAGCTTGCGAGTGCCGACGTGCTGCTGGTGGGCGACTACCATGCGCTGCCGGCGTCGCAGCAGTTCGCCGCCGCGCTGGTGGAGCAGCTCGCACGGCAAAAGCCGGTGGTGCTCGGGCTGGAGATGGTGTTCGCGCGCGATCAGGACATCCTCGACGACTGGCGGCGCGGCGAGATCGACGTTGCCGAGTTGCGCGAGCGCATACGCTTCGACCTTGATTGGGGTTATGAATGGGCGCCGTTTTACGCTTTGCTGGAAGCGGGCCGCCGACATGCCGCGGCCACCTACGGGCTGGATTGCGTGCCGCGCGACGATCTGCGGCGCATCACGGTGCGCGACGGTCACGCTGCCACGAAGATAGCCGAGGCCCGCGAGCGCCATCCGGATGCCGCCATCGTGGTCGTGTTCGGCGAATCGCACCTGGCGCCAAATCACCTGCCGGAGTTGCTGCGGGCGCGGCGTCCGCAAGATCGCGTGCTGACCGTGTTACAGAACGTGGATGAGCTTTACTGGCTGGCCGCCGGAGAACGCAGCGAACGGGTGGAAGCCGTGCGCGTGACCGATGACGTGGTTTGCGTCTTCAACGCCACGCCCCTGGAAAAATACGAGAGCTATCGCCTGTGCCTCGAGCGCTGGCGGCGCGAGCCCGCTGCGGCTCCCGACGTGGCGCCGTCGTTCTACAACATGGTGGACGCGCTGCTGCGGTTTCTGAACATTGACAAGTACTCGCCATCGAACAGCACGCAGCCGCGTTTTCTGGTGGACCAGTTGCCCGAGGTCTATTACCGGCCGACGGGGGAGCGGGTACGGCGTCTGCTGCTGCGCAAGGGCGCCGGCGACGCCGAAGCGCAATCGGTCCTCGCGCACCTGGAACGCCAGGGCTGCTGCTATGTGCCGCGGGCGCGGGCGTTGCTGGTGCGCGAGTTCCAGGTGGCGCTGGCGAGCGAAGAGGCGGCGCGGTTCGTGCACCGCGCATGCTGCGGCGAAGTGTCGGGCGCGACCGCCGAAGACGAGTTCTACACCCGCGCGCTTGAGGCGGCGCTGGCGTATTTCGGCTCGCGGGCGCTGTATCCGGCGCGGTCGGCGGTGCGCGAGGTCGATCTGTATGCGCTGTATTCGTGGACGCGGGAAGACGTGGAGCGGTTTGCCATCTGCTCCTACGGCGAGTTCATGCAGTTGATTGATTTTCTCGTGTTGCACAAGGATTACGAGGCCAGACTGCGGCATTATCGCGAGCGTCCGGCGATACTGGCGGAAGGCGTGAATTGCAGCGACGAGAAGCTGGCTTTCGCCACCCGCCAGTTGGGATACATGCTGGGCAGCGAGTTGTACGACGCGTATCTCTCAGGACGCGTGGCGAAGCGCTTCATCCGCTCGCTGTTCTTCCGCAAGCTGAAACCTGGCGCCGCGCGCACGGCGTATTTCGTCACCCAGCGGAGCTTGCGGCGGAGGAAGAGAGTGGCGTAGAGGCGGCACCGCAAGTCCGGTGGTTCTTACGATAGGGATTTCTCGGCAATTACCGCCTGGCGTTCTGTCGAGGCTTGCTCTTGTAAATGGCATAGAGCAATCCATGAAACAAGCAGGCCCCGACTATGGTCCTGACCCAGGTAATCGGGTCACGCCAGCTTCCGGGGCTCGGCACAAGCGGCCATCCAACGAGAAGTCCCGCCATCACGAGCAGGGAGATGATGATTTGGAACAGTGTTTTCACGCGCCCGGATTGTAAGCACACGATCATTGATGTGAACAGGGCGTATCACAAACAATTCCGGGGTACGACCAAGCCGGAAACGGGAAACCACAAACCGCTACCCCGGTGTTAATCTGGGGTGTGAACGCCGAAACCCTGCGCAAGCTGTTCGCCGAGGTGCGCGCGAAGAAAATATCGCCAGACGAGGCGGTCGCGCGCCTGCGTCATTTTCCCTTTGAAGACCTCGGATTCGCCAAGGTGGACCACCACCGTCCGCTGCGCGCCGGCATGCCGGAAGTGGTCCTCGGCGAGGGCAAGTCGCCGGCGCAGTTGGCGGCGATCTTCGCACGCCTTGCCAACCAGGACCACAACGTACTCGCCACGCGCGCTACACCCGAGCAGTTCGCTGCCGTCGAGCGCCGCGTGCCCAAGGCCGAGTACCGCGAGCTGGCGCGCTGCATTGTGCTGCAGCGCGAGCGGCGCAAGTACGGCAAGGGCAAAATCGTGGTGGTCTCGGCGGGAACGAGTGATATCCCCGTTGCCGAAGAAGCTGTGGTCACCGCCGAGGTGATGGGCAACGATGTCGAGCACGTGTATGACGTCGGCGTAGCGGGCATTCACCGGTTGTTGGCGAACCGCAAGGCGCTCGCCGGTGCGCGTGTGGTCATCGTGTGCGCGGGCATGGAGGGGGCGTTGCCGAGCGTGGTCGGCGGGCTGGTGGGCGTGCCGGTGATCGCGGTCCCGACCAGCGTTGGCTACGGCGCCGCGTTCGACGGACTCGCCGCGCTGCTGGGGATGCTGAATTCGTGCGCGTCGAACGTGAGTGTAGTGAATATTGATAACGGGTTCGGCGCGGGGTATGTGGCGTCGGTGATCAATCGCTTGTGACGAAAGGCTTCACCACAGTGGACGCAGAGGACACAGGGGAAACGGGCCCGAATACGTAGTTCTTCGACTCGGGCGGGGAAAAGCGGCCCGCGCTCGCTCAGGATGACAATCTCAGAGGATCTGACGACCTCATTTCGTCAGGCCCTCTTCTGCTTTTGCTTGCCCCGCCGTCGTTTCGCCGCCTCCGATGACTTGCCGAACACGCGCTTGAAAATCTCGTCTATGTTGCGCAACTGGCGGCTTAGGTCGAATGCGCGCTCGATCTTCTGCCGCGGGACGCGCGCGGTGATGTCGGGATCCTTCAGCACGAGCTCGCGGAAGTTCAGGCCTTCGTTCCAGGCACGCATGGCGTTGCGCTGCACCCAGCGATAGGCTTCCTCGCGCAGCACGCCTTCTTCCACCAGATCGAGCAGCAGTTGGCCACTGAACACCAGACCTCCGGTGCTTTCCAGGTTCTGCCGCATGCGCTCCGGATAGACGAACATGGTGTCAATCAGATTGCTGGTCTTGGCCAGCAGGTAATCAACCAGGGTAGTCGAATCCGGCAGGATGATGCGCTCCGCTGATGAATGCGAAATGTCGCGCTCGTGCCACAGCGCGATGTTCTCCAGCGCGGCCTGGGCGTTGGAGCGCACCACGCGCGCCAGTCCGCTGATCTGCTCACAGGTCACCGGGTTGCGCTTGTGCGGCATGGCCGACGAGCCTTTCTGGCCGGCGCTGAAGAATTCCTCGGCTTCGCGGACTTCGGTGCGCTGTAAGTGGCGGATCTCGGTGGCGATCTTGTCGAGCGTCGAGGCAATTACCGCCAGCGTGCCGAGGTAAGCGGCGTGACGGTCGCGCTGGATCACCTGCGACGAAATGGCCGCCGCCTTCAGCCCCAGGCGCGCACAAATCTTCTCCTCCAGTTCGGGATCGAGATGGGCCAGGGTGCCGACCGCGCCGGAAAATTTGCCCACCCGCATGTCCTCGGCAGCGCGCGCAAAACGCTCGATATTGCGCAGCGTTTCCGCATACCAGTTGGCGAGCTTGAAGCCGAAGGTAATCGGTTCGGCGTGCACGCCGTGGGTGCGTCCCACCATGGGCGTGTCTTTGAACTCGAAGGCGCGGCGGCGCAGGACTTCGGCCAGCCGTTCCAGGCCTTGCCGTATCAGTTCGGACGCTTCGCGCACCAGCAGCGCCTGCGCGGTGTCCACCACGTCATTGGAGGTCAGGCCATAGTGCAGCCAGCGCGAGGCGGGACCGATGCGTTCGGCCACGGCGGTGGTGAAGGCGATGACGTCGTGCTTGACCTCGGACTCGATGGCAAAGATGCGGTCTATGTCAAAATCGGCTTTGCGGCGGATTTCGCGCGCCGCGCTCTTGGGCACCAGGCCCGCCTCGGCGAGGGTTTCGGTGGCCGCCACCTCGACCGCCAGCCACATGCGGAACTTGTTCTCATTGCTCCAAATCCGCCCCATCTCGGAGCGCGTGTAGCGCGCAATCACAGAGCCCACCTCCGCGCCGGGACATTCGTATGCCGAGGTATCCAAGAAAAAGGATGCGACAAATCCCGGAATTGTGGATTCTAATGCACGGTGACCCTGAGCGTCAGCTTGCCTCGGGGCCGGATAAGGCGGCACGAAGCTTGCGCGTTTTTGCTCATTTTCAGCTATTCTGACTGCATCGTAGCACGACAATGGGGGAATCTATGGTGCCGCCAGCAGACATCACTGACAATGATTACCGCGCACTCGCGGAATTCCGTTACCAGATTCGTAAGTTTCTGCGTTTCAGCGAGAGCGCGGCGCGCACTGCCGGCCTGGAGCCGCAGCAGCACCAGTTGTTGCTGGCGATTCGCGGCCTTCCGGAAGGCACGCCGGCAACCATCGGCAACGTGGCCGACCGGTTGCAAATCCAGCATCACAGCACGGTAGAACTGGTGGACCGGCTGGTGCGGCGCGGGCTGGTACAGCGCAAGCGCGGCGGCGAGGACCGGCGCCAGGTTTTGCTGCAAGTCACCGCCAAGGGCGATCGCCTGCTGCGCGAGTTGTCCATCCATCATGAAGAGGAGCTGCGCACCAATGGGCCGGCGCTGATCGCGGCCCTGCGGCGCATGTTGACCGTCGCTAAGAAAGGTCCCAAGCGCGCGGCGCGAACCGCGGGCGGGGCGCGCTCTGGAACTCGAACTTAGCGGCCAGACGTTTGCAGTATGGGCCCATTCAAGCGAATTTTCAGGAGAACAGCGGGGGTTGGTCCTTCCTCAAGTCCATTACCGGCCAGCGCCGAGGTGACCCAGAGCGGCAGCGTAGCTGGCCTGATGGAAGGCGGCGTCCCGGCGGAAGTTGAATTCCGCATGCTGCTGATCGCCGTGGTAGCTGCCGCCATTGGCCTCGCCGCGGGTTTTATCGCCTTCCTCCTTTACGGCCTCATCGGACTGTTCACGAACATGGCGTTCTTCCATCGCGCATCGTTCGCGCTGGAGAGCTCTGGTGGCCGGCGACCGGCGCCATAGGGCTGGGTGTGGCGCGGCTGCGCCGTGTCCAGGAAGAGTATGTGCGCGGGCCCGGCTGGCTGGGCCGCCGGCGTCCGCCGCGACGTACCGCAGGAAACCGGGGCAGCACTCGGGAAATCTCCTTCATCATACAACATATCGTGGCACGATGTAATGCGTGCTGTTACTTCTGCTGCGATCAAGGAGGTTCCGGACCCATGCCTCCGCGTTCGCTCGAAGTCGTCGTTTTTCGCCTTCTTGATCCAGATACCGCGCCCGAACCGCACCCCTTGCGGCGCCTTTCGGCCGTAGATGCGCTGCAATCCGAACTGGAGCGCATTGAGCGCCGCGAGCGCTGGCGTTCCGTCCTGCGCTTCCTGAAGGCGTGCGCGGCCCACCTGGTGCTGGAAGGCGACCAGCAGGAGTAGCCCGCCCAGTCCGATTTCGCATGCAATCGAACGCGGCCAGCATCGCAACCCGCTGTGTACCAAAGTTTGTCCCGGGAAGTACACCGGTAACTTGCGGGGGGTGGAGCACAAGGCTACATTCGCAGGCGGGGGAGATAATGATGAGTACTGTGCCCGCCAACGCATCCCGCGCCACCGGAGGGCGTGAACGGCGGCAGTGGTCGCGCTGCCACATTGATGTCCAGGTGAAAGTGCGGATGGCGTCGAACGCGGATTACCGCATCATACACGGGCGCGGGACCGACCTGAGTTGCGGCGGGGTGGCTGCGGTAGTCGCCGCGGAGCTGGTTATCGGCCAGTCCGTAGACCTGGAAATCTCCCTGCCCTATGCCTCGCAGCCTATCCGCGTGAGGGCCACGGTGCGCAACCGCGACAGTTACCGTTACGGCCTGGAGTTCGTAAACCTCAGTCCCGCCGACCACAAGCTGATCCGGCAGACCTGCACCGCGCTGGGCTTGCTCCAGTAAAGACCAGCGCTGCCGGAGCTTCGCACAAATCCGTGTCATTCCACCCTGGACCGTAGCTAAACTGGTGCTGTGAAAATCGGGATTGATATCCGCCACATCACCGACTTCGGTGTCGGCACGTACATACGCAACGTGCTGCGTGGGCTGGTACGCCTCGACCGCGAAAACGAGTATTACCTGATCGGCAGTCCGGAGCACGCGCGCGATATCGGAGAACTGCCGCCCAATTTTCAAACCCTGGGCCTCGGCAGCCATGAGACCCGCCTGGGCGAGGCACTGGACTTCCGCCGCGTGGTCCGCAACTGCGGCTGCGAACTGCTGCACGTTCCGCACCTCATGTCCGTGCCACAATACCTGCCCTGCCCGTACGTGGTGACGGTGCACGATCTGCTCGACTACATGTACCGCGCCAGCAACGGGTCGGCGCTGCGCCGTGTGCTGCATTTCCAGTTCACCAAGCGGGTCTTGAACCACGCGGTGCGGATTTTTGCCGTTTCCAACTTCACCAAGAATGACATTCAGCGCCTCTTCGGCATCCCCGCCGAAAAGGTCGAGGTGGTCTATAACGCCATAGACGAGCGCTTTCGCCAGGGCCACGCCAGCGAAGCCGACCGCCAGTTCATCGCCGAGCGTTACCAGGTCAACCACCCGTTTCTTCTCTACGCCGGCCGCATCAGCCCGCACAAGAACATAGTGCGCATTATCGAGGCGTTCTCGGCCCTAAAGGCGGAACTGGAGAAGGAAAACAAGTTCACCGACCTGAAGTTGATCATTATCGGCGACGACCTGTCGAGCCATCCCGACCTGCGGCGCACGGTGATCAAGAGCGCGGTGCAGAATGACGTGCGCTTTCTCGGGTTCGTGCCCATTGACGTGCTGCGCATCTTCTACGACGCCGCGAAAATATTCGTGTTCCCGTCGCTCTACGAGGGTTTCGGGCTGCCGCCGCTGGAGGCCATGGCGCACGGCACGCCTGTGGTGACCTCCAACACCTCGTCATTGCCCGAGGTGGTGGGAAACGCCGCCGTGCTGGTGAATCCCGAAAACGTGTTCGACATCATGCGCGCCATGCACCGCGTGCTGCTCGATCAACCGCTGCGCGAACGCTTGAAGCAGCGCGGTTACGAGCAGGCGGCGCGCTATTCCTGGGACGCCTCGGTGAAGCACATCCTCCAGGTGTATTCCGACATCGCGCGGATGAAAGCAGCGTGCGTGTGAACGGCTGTCGGTCCTCGGCCCTCAGCTTTGCTTGCCGCTGATCAACGCAGATGAACTCTGATCTTCTTCAGGGACTCCATGTGTCAGCGCCTTCCGCGCCGGCGATGTGGATCAACTGGGACGATGACTGACCGCCCCGAGCCGGCAGCCGACAGCCAAGGGCCGATCAGCATTCATCCGCGTTAATCAGCGGCCAGTCTGGCCAAGAGCCGGCAGCCGAGGACCGACAGCCGGTCCCGCAGCTTCAACTCGCACCAATCCCGTAGCGGCATCCCTCCCGTGTCCAACCATTCGCTTCTAACCGATCTGGATTACGTTTATCGGGAAATCGGGAATTGGGTGCTCAATCAACGGAGAACAAGGGTGTCGCTGGTCCTGCTGCTGGCGGCGTGTGCGCTGGACGCGCAACAGAGGCCCGCAGCAGCCGGCGACTTGGCGGCCATTGTCCACCGCATGGAAGCCGCCGAACGCGCCAACCGGGAGCGCTACCGCCCATACACGATGACGCGCGAGTACCGCCTGTACGGCAGCTCGGAAGCAGAGGCGCCCAAGTCGGAGGTCATCGCCGACGTTAGCTTCGTCCCGCCCAATGAAAAGTCCTTCAAGATCGAGTGGGCAAGGGGCAACAGCCGCGGCACCAGTGTTGTGCACAACGTACTCCGCAACGAGGTCCAGGCGGCAAGGGAGGATGCGCCGACCTCGATTGACAGCCGTTCCTACGAATTCGCGTTGCTCGGCGAAGGTAGTCTTCAGGGACATCCCTGCTTCGTACTCCAACTTCGGGCCAAGCGCGAGGACAGGCGGCTGGTGAACGGCATCGCCTGGGTGGACAAGCAGACCTACCTGGCACACCGCATTGAAGGCGACATGGCGAAGAACCCCTCGTGGTGGCTGAAACGGGTGCAGGTCACCGTCGACTTCTCCGGCGTGAGCGGCATGTGGCTGCAGACCGGCACGCGCGCCGTGGGAGATGTGCGCATACTGGGCACGCACATCTTTGTAGGCCGGGCGCTGAGGGTGCGCACAGGCTCGCTAGTGGCGGTCTGGCCCCGTCCTGCCGCTCCACCTGCTCGAGCGCCGCGCCGCGCCGCCTCCCCCACTGTATTTGGAGGAGCGGCCCTCAAGTGAAGGACGTGTCCGATGGTTAGCCGCCCGCGTGACAAGTTCGTTGCAGCCTGACTTCTCCCCCTCTACACTAAAAGCAAATCACCCTTGCGCGAGGTCCACCCATGCCTGAACCCGTCTTCAAACGTGTACTGCTCAAATTGTCCGGTGAAGCCTTGGCCGGAGGACAGGGGTTCGGGGTGGACCCGCTGCGCGTCGCCGAGATCGCGGCGGAGATTCGCGATACACACGCTCTCGGGGTGCAGATTGCTATCGTCGTGGGCGGCGGCAACTTCTTCCGCGGCGTGGCTGTGCAGGCGCGTGACATGGATCGGGTTTCCGCCGACAAGATGGGCATGTTGGCCACCTTGATTAATGCCCTGGCGCTCCAGGACGCGCTGGAAAAGCAGGGCGTTTACACGCGGGTGATGTCGGCGATTGAAATGCGCGAGATTGCCGAGCCCTACATCACGCGCCGCGCCATCCGCCACCTGGAAAAAGGCCGCGTAGTCATCTTCGGCGCCGGCACCGGCAATCCCTTCTTTTCCACCGACAGCGCTGCCTCGCTGCGTGCCGCCGAGATCAAGGCCAATGTCATCCTGAAGGCAACCAAGGTGGAAGGCGTATACGACGCCGACCCCATGGTAGTCAAAGACGCCAAGCTCTTCACCCAGATCAGCTATCTGGACATGGTGAAGATGGGCCTAAAAGTCATGGACCTGACGGCGATTACGCTCTGTCGCGAGAACAAGATCCCCATCGTCGTCTTCAACCTGAACACCCCGGGCAACATCAAACGCGCAGCGGTCGGGGAAGCGGTCGGCTCATTGGTCAGCGGGGACTAGCGCGCGACTGTCGTGCCCGAATTGGGTACAAATGTACCCGTTCCGGGTACAGCAACGCTCGTGGGCTCGCTCTGACTCCATCTGGCAACATCGTTCTCCGCTCTGCATCCCAAGAGTGTCAAAGCTGGCAATGGAGGATGGCAATGGGGCGTACGCGCTATGAACTCTTCGAGCAGCAGGAGACCACTACCGGGCGCAATTGGGCGGCGCGGGGCAGCGAGGGCGAACTCTGGAAGGCCATAGTCTCTGGCCTGGCCGCGGGAGCCATCGCAACCGTGGTCATGACCCAATATCAGACGCGCTCGCAGCAACTGATCAAGAAATTGCAGAAGAGGCAGCCCGGGCAGCAGCAGCAAGAGCAGCAAGGTGGACAGCAGCAAAATCCGACGGTCATGGTGGCGAACCGCATCAGCAAGGCCATTGCCGGACGCGAGATTTCCAAGGAAAAGCAGGAATTGGCCGGTCTGGCGGTGCACTACGGCTTCGGCGCGCTCATGGGGGGACTGTACGGACTGCTGAACCATGTGCTTCCGGCGGCCAGCGCCGGACGCGGACTGGCTTACGGCACGGCGTTGTGGGCGTCCGCCGATGAAATCGCGCTCCCGGCCAGCGGCATGGCAAAGTGGTGGCCGGAGTATCCCATTCACGTGCACGCCAACGCATTGGGTGCGCACCTGGTCTATGCGTTCGCCCTGGACGCGGCGCGCCGCGGCTTCCGCCAACTGCTGGACACACTTCCCCACAGCATCGAGCGCGCACAAGCGGTGGTCCAGCAGGCGCAAGAAACCGTTGCCGAACTTCGTCCCGTGCGGATCCACAGGCGAGGCGCGACCGCTGCCCCGCGCGTGCAGCGCTACAGCCGCTTCGCAGCCGCGTGACTTCATTTCGCCGCTGATTAACGCAGTTTCTCCGTTGCTGTACCCGGGTTTGCCAAGGTTGTCATCCCGAAGCGAAGCAAGGGATCTGCTTTGAAACAGCAGGTTCCTCGCCGCTTCGCGGCTCGGAATGACAATTCCGGAGGGACACACCTTCAGTGAATCTGCTCTAACGCTGATCAACGCTGATTCGCCTCACGGTTCTCGGCTGTCGGCTCTCGGTCGCGTATTGCCACGGGCCGCCGTGTCGCAAATTCACCCGTAATTCGATAACCGACAGCCGAGAACCGAGAGCCGCCAGCCGGGACCAGCGTTGATCTGCGTAATCAGCGGCAAGTCCTTACCGCTTCTCGCGCTGTTCGATGGTCCGTGTCATCTGTTCGGGAGACATCGCGGAGACCACGGCCCCGATGCCGGCCAGCGCGTTGAGTATGTGCTCGGTCTCGCTGTCTGCGACGCCTGCGGCGGCCGCAATCTGGGCGAGCGTACGTAGGCCGTTGGTCGCACGAAAGACTCTCTCCACATCAGGTCCAACTTCAACCACGTGGACCTGGCCGCCTGCGCCGCGCGCGAACAGAATGGTCACCGGGCGGCGGAGGTCGTCGCCTGCCGCTTGGCCCTGCTTCAGGCGCTCAATGACCTCCGGCATGTTCCACGAGAAATTCATGCACAACGCGCTGACGCCGCGTCGCGGACGGTTCGTCGGCGGCCCTTCTGCCGTGGTTGCCACCTGCAAGAAATACCCCCGCTCGTAATTCAGCAGATCGCGCCACCATGCGCCCGGCCCCGCGCTGGGTTGTGCGCCCACCGCCACCCGGCGGTCGAGCGCAACCACCGCCATCTCCCCGACGCGCCGTGCGCACTCGAGCGACCCGGGCGCGGATTCGCGCACCATCGCCTCGAATTGCGGCGAATCAACCACATCCTGCGCAGCGGCGCCGAATGCCTGTGAAAACTGGCGCGAATAGCGGAACGACGCCGCCAAGTGCTGGCGATAGAACTCGCGTGCCTGCTGAAGCTGGTCGTTGGGCAAGGCGCTCATCACGAGAGCAGGTCCGGTTGCATTATAGAAGTTTCCGTAAGATGTATCGAGTTGGCACCCCCGCCAACCCGGCAGGCCACATTTCTCTGGTCGCAACTGCCGTCTCGTGGTTCAATTCACTTCAGAACTCGGAGCATTGCGGACTCAAAAATGCGAATTGAAAAAATCCATTCGCACCTTAATGGTCACGAATGGATACTCGTTCATCAGCCAGAAGTTTGGTCGGAAATTCAGCAAGTAATCCGCAACGTGGACGCAGCGAAATGTCGCACCAAAATCAGCAAGGAAAAGACCAAGAAAGGAGAAGTGCTCTATTCGCCAATTGAACTTAATGCACGCTTCAAGAGCGAGCTCGAAACCCGTGACTGGAAGCAAGAAATAACGCGATATTGGGTCACCGACGATTGGAATCTGATTCGGGAGACTGTGCCGCTATCACCGGATGAGCAGAAGCAACGCATTGAGGCTGAGCGGCACCGTGCGATTAAGTCCTACAACCAGACAGATTTTGTTAAGAACCGTGTCGCAATCGAAATTCAGTTCGGCAAGTACAGTTTCATCCCCTATGACCTTTTTGTGAAACACATGGCGTTTTACGTTGGTGACAAAATCGATGTCGGTGTCGAGATACTTCCGATGAAGGTTATGCAAGAACAAATGTCTTCGGGAATTGGTTACTATGAAGGTACCCTCTATGACATTGCTCGTCAGGGGCGGGGTGTGCCCGCAGTCCCGCTCGTGCTAATTGGGATTGTCCCGTAGTTCGGAGCGTCAGCGATGGATCGTGTCATCTCATCGAAGTACGAACCAACTGCTGCTGCCTCATTGTTTCTCGGCGATCGCCTTGAGTTGCTAGCCCAAATTCCACCCGGCTCAGCCAAATTGATCGTGACTTCCCCACCGTACAACATCGGGAAGAATTACGAAAAGAAGGTCTCACTGACCAAGTACCTCCAATGCCAAACTGACACTCTGCGGTACGCCTATAATGCACTTTCTTGGCGCGGAAGTCTCTGTTGGCAGGTTGGGAACCACATTCAAGACGGTGAGATATTCCCGCTGGACACCTTGCTGTATCCAATATGCAAGGACCTTGGACTGAAGCTGAGAAACAGAATTGTCTGGCATTTCGAGCACGGATTGCATTGCTCCAGACGGTTCTCGGGGCGATACGAAACCATATTGTGGTTTACCAAATCGGATTCCTACACATTCAACCTTGATCCAGTTCGCGTGCCGCAGAAATACCCCGGAAAGAAAGCCTTCAAAGGTCCGCGCCTTGGCCAGTACACATGTAATCCTCTCGGGAAGAATCCGGGAGACGTTTGGGTTATACCGAATGTCAAGCACAACCATATCGAGAAAACTGTTCATCCGTGCCAATTCCCGATCGAGTTAGTCGAACGTCTGGTCCTAGCGCTCACAGACAAAGACGATCTAGTTGTTGATCCGTATCTGGGCGTTGGCAGCGCTGCTTGCGCTGCCGTTCTGCACGAAAGACGCGCAGCGGGGTCCGAGATTGTGAAGGAGTACTTGACCATCGCTAGGCAGCGCGTCCAAGCAGCACTTGAATGCCGACTACCACGTCGCCCGATTGATCGTCCCGTCTACAAACCCGATCCTCGCACGAAGATCGCACGAAGGCCAGTTGAACTGGACTATCTTCTCCTGCCGATGGACCCACCAGACTCGCCAGAATAAAGCAGCAGCACGGGTCAGAAACCTACGTCTTGTAGCGCCGATCCGCGTCATGCGGCGAAGCAGGAGCCAAGGGTGCGGCACCTTCGCTTACTCACCGGCGCTTGCGGCCTTCCTCGCCACCGCCGCCGGCAGCATGACGGTAAATCTGGCGCCCCCGCCCGGCAGGTTGTCACAGGCAATGATTCCGCCGTGGTCCTGCACGATCCCGTAGCTGGCGCTCAGACCGAGTCCGGTGCCTTTACCTACAGGTTTCGTGCTGTAAAAGGGATCGAAAATGCGCAGGGGGTCTTTCACCCCTGGACCACTGTCGAGGAATTCCAACACAGCCTTGCCGTCATCGGCCCGGCTGCTGACGCGTACTACGCCACCACCCACCTGGCGCAGCGCATCCACCGCGTTCCCGATGATGTGAAAGAAAACTTGCAGCAGACCATTCGGATCTCCCATCACCAGGGGAAGCTTGGGCGCCAAGTCCTGCTCGAAGTGGATGTTTTCGCCTTTCAGGTCCAAGGCGCGGAGTTCGATGGCGTTCACCAGCAGCGGATTGACGTCCACCGGCACTTTCTCCCCGGGAATCTGCTTGGCGAAGGCGCGCAGATTGGCTACCACTTCGCGCACCCGGTTGGCCTGCGTCCGGATCTTCGCAATGAATTGCCTGCGGTCCGCGGGAACGGCGCTGTCCTCGGTCAGCAGGTCGGAATAGCCGATGATCGCCGTCAATGGATTGTTGATCTCGTGGACCGCGCCGGAAATCAGTTGTCCGATGGACGCCAGCTTTTCCGCCTGCACCAGTTGTGCCTGCAAGCGCTTCAGGTTCTCGTAATTGTGTTGCGACTCGCTCCACAGCCTCACTAGCTCGCGATCCAGCAGGTGTTGTTTGACGAAGACCAGGAGCGGCATCACGATGAGCGCGCCCACAGTGACGCTGCGGCGAAAATTTCTCAGTGCCAGGTTGTCCGTGTACCTGGCCCACAGGATCATCAGCGGCAGCGACAGGACCGCCAGCATGGCGAGGCGCGAGACAGTCACGCCCTGCATCCGGCTTCCTTGCTCCGCCATCGCTAACGGCGGTTTGCGATATGCCCGTGCTGCCATGCCGATAAAGATCAGCATGGCCGCCACCAGCGGGAGGTCGTACAGCCCGCCCGTGTGGTAATGACCCCGGTCAATGGCGGCATTCGCCACCTGCGAACCAATCAGGTACACGCATTCGGCGACCAGCATGACGCCGTAGATGACCCGCCAATCGCCGCGCACCCGTATGCAGAGCCCTATGAGGGCGACCACAACAACAGCATTCTCAATGACGTACAGCAAATTGAAGCCGAAGCTGTACTGGCCCGGGTTCGGCGAAATGTATTGCCAGGGAATCACAATCACCAAATACAGGTACACCCACCAGGTCAGCAGCAGGATGTGATCGAGCGCGCCGAAATCCAGCCGGTCGTGGCGTTCCGGGCGGTGAGGACGCACCGCCAGCGCGGCCATCATCGGGACAATATGCAGAAAGAAGAGGACGTCGGCGCCGAACGTCAGCGATACCCTTTCGCGGCGCACCACCTCGACCCAGGTCCACGCCAGGGTGGCCGCCAGCCATAGCCCCGCTGCAATCGCCATGCTGGTCCAGAACAGCCGCACTTGTTGCCGCGTCGCCCGGGCGTTCAGGACCGTTAGCGCCAAAAACACAGCAAGCAGCGCCGATTGCAACAGGTTGCCAAAGGCAGCGGCGGCATAGCCGGGCGGCAAACCCAGAGACACGGCCACGTGCGCCGCAAGAACCAGAGCGCTGGCGATCACACACGGGCGTGTACGCGTGAGTTCCATCAGCGTGGGCACATTGTAGTCTCGCTCTGCCCGTGTCCGGGATAACCAAAGTAAGTTACCGGGACCCCGAAGTTCCGTAATCGCCCTGGCCTGGCGATCAGGACTCGGAACAGCTCCCGTCCCGCTACTATTTAAGGAAGAGTTCACCTTTGGGAATAGCGGCGCCAGTTTCCGCGATATCTCTGATTGCTTCAACCCCTGCTTATAGCTAGTGTAGCTTGCTCTGCTCCGGCGCTCGACAACATGGAAATCATCCAGGCGGTCCAGCATCTCCGTCATTTGCCGGGAACAACGCACAGCCACTTGCTGCGGTGTTCGGACGGCAACCTGTACGTGGTGAAGTTCCGCAACAACCCCGATGGCCCGCGGGTGTTGGTGAACGAAATGCTCGCCAGCCGCCTGGCCGAGCAGCTTGGTTTACCGGTCCCTCCCGCCGCAGTCGTTTACGTTGGCCCTGAAACGATTGCCGGCCCCAAGCTTTCCAGCCCCACTGACGAGACCAGCCGGCCTCGCCCGCCCCACGTCCACTTTGGGTCGCGCTATGTGACCGCCGAAGAGTGCCACCCCGGCTGGCTGCCCCAACCCGCTGCTCTGCGGCCGGAAGCCGCGCGCGCTTTCTGCGGCATGCTGGCCTTTGACAAGTGGACCTGCAATCTCGACATCCGCCAGGCACTGTTCTTTCGCGATCGTCCCGACGACTCTTACGACGTATGCTTCATCGACCACGGCTCGTGTTTTGGCGGCACCACCTGGGGTCTGCGCAACGCTCCACTGCAAGGCACGCCGCATCAGCGCGAACTCCTGCTGGGGGCGCAGCCGCAGGACTTCGGATCCTGGCTCGACGCCATTGCCCGTCTAACCGTCACTGATCTGTTCACCGCGGCCGCTGATGTCCCAAGTTCCTGGTACCCGCATGACGGCGCCGCGCTGGCGTCAATGCTGCAACAATTGTGGCTGCGCCGCCTGCGCGTACGCGACCTCGTGGCTGACTGTTTGCGCGCCCTCAAGAACGAGACGAGAAAGAGCTACAGCCGTCCGGAGCTGACCGAGCTCGATCTCGCCACTGCGCGCGCCTTGCTCGAAGGAACTGAGGGCGAAGCGGCAAACCGCTTCGCAGCGCCAGCCCACGCCAAGACACTGCTTTCGCACGCTCCGGCCGCGGGCAAGTGGCCGCTCAGGTCTGCTAAACTTTACTCGCCATGACCTTCCCAGTTACGCGTCTGCGCCGTCTGCGCCGCAGCGAGCAAGTGCGCTCGTTTGTGCGCGAAACCCGCCTCACTCCCGAGGGCTTCATCTACCCGCTGTTTGTCTGCCCGGGCGAAGGCGTCCGCAAGGAAGTCCGCTCCATGCCCGGCGTGTTCAATCTGTCGGTGGACGAAGCCGTGAAGGAAGCGCGCGAAGTGAAGGCGCTCGGCATTCCGGCGGTGATCCTGTTCGGTCTGCCCGCGAGCAAGGACGAACAGGCCACCGGCGCCTGGATTGACGACGGCATCGTGCAGCATGCCACGCGCGCCATCAAGCGCGAAGTGCCGGGACTGCTCGTGGTCGGCGACGTCTGCCTGTGCGAATACATGTCGCACGGCCATTGCGGGATCATCAAGAAGACCGCCGGCCCGGTCTCGGCAGGCGCCGGTACTGCCGCCGCCGCGGCCACCGATTACGAGATTGAGAATGACCCGACGCTGGCCATTCTTGCCAAAACAGCGGTGTCGCAGGCGCGTGCCGGCATGGACATCATCGCCCCCAGCGACATGATGGATGGCCGCGTGGCCGCCATCCGCGCTGCGCTCGACGAAAACGGCTTCACCAACGTCCCGGTGCTGTCCTATGCCGCCAAGTTCGCCAGCGGATTCTACGGCCCGTTCCGCGAGGCCGCCGATTCCGCGCCGCAGTTCGGCGACCGCCGCAGCTACCAGATGGACCCCGCCAACTTCCGCGAAGCCATGCAGGAAATGCAGGCCGACCTCGACGAAGGCGCCGACATGCTGATGGTCAAACCAGCGCTGCCTTATCTGGATGTGATCCACGCCGCCCGCGAGCGCTTCGACGTGCCCATCGCCGCCTATCAGGTCTCCGGCGAGTACGCCATGATCGAAGCCGCCGCGCGCAACGGCTGGATTGACCGCGAACGCGTGGTCCTGGAGTCGCTGACCTCGATTCAGCGAGCCGGCGCGGGCATCATCCTCACCTACTTCGCCAAGGATGTGGCCAGGCTGCTCGGCTGAGTGAAGTTACGCCGGCGCAATGCAGGTCTGTGCGGTGCCGGGACGACTCTCGCTGGCGCCGGTGAGAGCACAAAATTAAGTTGACTGGTTACACCCGGCGCAATCTGAAGGGCCGCGTGCTGCGGCAAGTATCGCCCGAGTTGCCCCTGCGGCCTGTTTGCCGCTGGCCGATGTAGAAAATCATTCGATCTTGAATTTCCTTGCGTCCTCTGCGTCCTCTGCGTCCGCGACTTGGCGTCCTTGCTTTCCCAGATCAGCGTTCAGCGACGCCATCAGCGGCTGAACCACAGAGGGGCCGTTCCGCTTTGCACATCCGGCTTCGTCTGTGCTGTAATCCTCCTTCTTCAACTCTGCTTCGGAGGCCGCACTTGCGCCACCTACGCTACCGCCTGCTCGCACTCGTTCTGCTTGCCTTCTGCCTGCCTGCGGTTGCGCAGCCCGCCCGCCAGGACCACGAGAAGGAAGTCGCCGAATTCATCAGGGCGAACTACACGAAGTACGAGTACCGCATTTCCATGCGCGACGGCGTGCACTTGTTCACTGCGGTTTACGTCCCCAAGGACGCCTCCGACGCGAACCGCTATCCCATCATGTTCGACCGCACGCCCTACAGCGTCATGCCGTACGGCGCCGACAACTACCCAACCCGCCTCGGACCGTCAGAGGTCATGATGCGCGCCCGCTACATCTTCGCCCTGCAGGACGTGCGCGGGCGCTTCATGTCCGACGGCGAGTTCGTCAACATGCGCCCGCACAACCCCCACAAGACGGGCACAGAGACCGACGAGGCCAGCGACACCTACGACTCCATCGAGTGGCTGGTGAAGAATGTGCCTTATAACAACGGCAAAGTCGGAATGTGGGGGATATCGTATCCGGGCTTCTATACCGCCGCCGGCATGATTGACGCCCACCCCGCGCTCAAGGCCGCTTCGCCCCAGGCGCCCATCGCCGACTGGTTCATCGGCGACGACTTCCATCACCACGGTGCGCTCTGGCTGCCGCACTTCTTTAACTTCATCTCTGTCTTCGGTCTGCCGCGCACCGGTCCCACGAAGAGTTGGCAGCAGCGCGAGTTCGAGTTCGGCACCCGGGACGGCTACAACTTCTTTCTTTCGACGCAACCGCTCTCCGTCGCCAACGAGCGTTACCTTAAGCGCCACGTGGCGTTTTGGGACGAACTCACCCAGCACCCCAACTACGACGCATTCTGGAAGGCGCGCAGCCTGCCCCAGCACCTCAAGAACATCAAACCCGCGGTGATGGTCGTTGGCGGCTGGTTCGATGCCGAAAACCTCTACGGCGCGCTCCACACCTATGAAGCCACTTCCAAGAACAACCCCGCCGGCCCGGTCACGCTCGTTATGGGGCCGTGGTTCCACGGTGGCTGGGCGCGCAGCGACGGCGACCGCCTCGGCGATGTGCAGTTCAACTCCAAGACCTCGGTCTTCTACCGCGAGCAGATCGAAGCTTCCTTCTTCGAGTACCACCTGAAAGGCAAGGGGGAAGCCAAGCTTCCGGCGGCCTATGTCTTCGAGACCGGGACCAATCAGTGGCGCCAATACGACTCGTGGCCGCCGAAGAATACGGTGAAGAAGGCGCTCTACTTCGGCGCGAACGGCAAACTCAGTTTCGAACCCCCGCCTGCGCCCGGCGGCTATGACGAATACGTCAGCGATCCCGCCAAGCCGGTGCCGTTCACGGACGTGCCGAACATCGGCATGATGCGCGAGTACATGGCGGGCGATCAGCGCCTCCAGGGACGGCGCACCGATGTGCTGGTCTATCAGACCGAGCCGCTGGAAGAAGACGTCACCCTCGCCGGGCCAATTCAACCCTCACTGTTCGTCTCCACCAGCGGTACCGATTCCGACTGGGTGGTGAAGCTCATAGACGTGTACCCGCCCGACTTTGGCAGCCTCGGAGACCGCGACCGCGACGACGAAAATCCCGGCCACAAGTACATGGGCGATTACCAGCAACTGGTGCGCGGCGAGGCCATGCGCGGCCGTTTCCGCAACAGCTACGAAAAACCCGGGCCTTTTGTGCCCGGCAAAGTCACCAAAGTGGAATTCGTTGAACCCGACGTGTACCACACGTTCCGCCGCGGACACCGCATCATGGTGCAGGTGCAGAGCTCCTGGTTCCCCCTGGTGGACCTGAACCCGCAAAAGTTCGTGCCGAACATCTACGAGGCGAAAAAGGAAGATTTCCAGAAAGCCACGCAGCGCGTGTACCACACCGCGGATGCGCCATCCAAGGTGAACGTCACGGTGCTCCAGCAATAGCCGTGGTTTGGTAGCGCCGCCGTCCCGGCGGCGGGCCCAGCGTTCCCTTGGCGTCCTCTGCGTCCTTGGCGTACTTTGCGTTCACACGCTTTCTGTGCGGCGCGATTTCGCGGGTCTCCTCGCTGAATCGCCGCCCTGTGGCGTAGAATCTCTTGTTTGGTTACCCGCCCCGATTCCAACCTGTAAGGAGCACGACCTTGGCTGAGACCATCTACGATGTTGCCATCATCGGCAGCGGCCCGGCCGGCTACACTGCCGCCATCCGCGCCGGCCAGTGGGGACTGAAGACCGCGCTCATCGAGAAAGACGACAAACTGGGCGGCGCCTGCCTGCACGTCGGCTGCATTCCCACCAAGGCGCTGCTGTTCAACGCTGAGGTCTTCGAGCACATCAAGGCAGCTAAGGAATTCGGCATCAACGGCATCGGCAACCTCTCGCTCGACTGGTCCACCGTGCAGTCGCGCAAGAACAAGATCGTCACCAAGCACGCCAAAGGACTCGAGTTCCTGATGCGCAAAAACAAAGTCACCACCATCGAGGGCTACGGCCGCCTCACCGGCCCGGCCAAAGATAGCGTGCACACCGTGGAAGTCTTCACCCAAGGCGGCGGTGGCGCGGCCGGCGAGCACACCAACGTGCGCGCCCGCAACCTTGTCCTGGCCACCGGTTCGGAAGCGCGCATGCTCCCCGGCCTCGAACCGGACACCCGCGTGCTGACCAACATCGAAATTCTGTCGCTCAGCCAGCCGCCGAAATCGCTGATCGTGGTCGGCTCCGGCGCCGTGGGCGTGGAGTTTGCGTCCATTTACAAATCGTTTGGCGCGGAAGTTACTGTCCTCGAAATGCTGCCGCGCCTGGTGCCGCTGGAGGACGAGGACATCTCCAAGGAACTCGCGCGTGCCTTTCGCAAGCGTGGCATTAACTTCCACGTTGGCGCGATGGTCAACAAAGTTGATCGTCTCAAGGAAGGCGTGGCAGTCGAGTTCACCGTCGAAGGCAAGTCGCAGCGCCTCGAAGCCGAACGCGTGCTGATCGCCGTCGGACGCAAGCCGAATACCGACAACGTCGGCCTGGAGCGCCTGCCCAATATCAAGACCGAGCGCGGCTACGTGCACGTCAACGACTGGATGCAGACCGGCGAGCCTGGTATCTACGCCATCGGCGACATCTGCGCTGGCTATCCGCAACTGGCACACGCCGGCGCCATGGAGGGCATCGCTGCCGTCTCCAAGATTGCCGGCAAGCCCGGCAAGCCGGTGAACAAGGACCGCATTCCCTACGCCACTTACTGCGAGCCGCAGATCGGCAGCGTCGGTCTGACCGAAGCCAAGGCGAAAGAACTCGGCCACGAGGTGAAGGTCGGCAAGTTCCCCTTCAGCGCCAACTCGAAAGCCAGCATCGTCGGCCAGCATGAAGGCTTCATCAAGATCGTCTCCGACGCAAAATACGGCCAGGTGCTGGGCGTGCACATCATCGGCCCCAGCGCGACCGAGTTGATTGCCGAATCCGTCGCCGCGCTGGAACTGGAAGCCACCGCCGAAGATTTGGCGTGGACCATCCATGCCCACCCCACGCTGTCGGAAGCCATGCTCGACGCCGCCAACAGCGTGTACGGGCTGGCGATTAACGTGTGAGCGAATTCTGTGTCCTCCGTGTCCCCTGTGGTGAGAAGGGTGTCGGAACCACAGAGGGCGCCAGAGGACACAGAGGAATTCACGTGCCATGCTGATCACCCGATCACCGGATCACCCGATCACCCGATGATTTCCGTCCTCCAACTCGGCACCCTTGACTATGCCACCGGCCTGCGTCTGCAAAAGACGCTGGTCGAGCTGCGCCACTCCGGCCAGATCGAAAACGTGCTCCTGCTGCTCGAGCACACGCCGGTCATCACCCTGGGCCGCAACGCCGACCAGCGCAACGTCGTCGCCTCAGCCGAGTTGCTACGCCAGAAAGGCGTCGAGCTGTTCGAATGCGATCGCGGCGGCGACGTCACCTATCACGGCCCCGGCCAGCTCGTCGGCTACCCCATCTTCGACCTGCGCAGCTTTCCCTCCCCTAACGGCCAGCGCAAGACCATCGGCGCGGTTGAGTACGTCCGCCGGCTCGAAGAAGTCCTCATCCGTACCTGCGCCGATTTCGGCGTCGCAACCGGACGCATCAAAGGCCTCACCGGCGTATGGACCATGCCGACAACCTGCCGCCGAGAAGCCGCGAAGGTTGCAGCTATTGGCGTTCACATCTCGCGCGGTATCACCTCCCACGGTTTTGCCCTGAACGTGAATACCGATCTGGAACACTTCAACCTCATTGTCCCCTGCGGCATTGCAACCAAACCGGTCACCTCGCTGTCGAAACAAACGGGGGGAGCGATGTCGCTGGATGCGGCCGCCGAATCCGTGGCGCGCAATTTCGGCCGGGTCTTCAATTCGCAGATTTTGTGGCTGGAAACCCTCGACGCGCTGCTGGGGCGCACCGTCGGCGTGCCCCTGAAAGAACCTGAGGTCCGCAAGTTGCACAAAGACGAAACGTCGTTGGCCTGACGGTACGTGCGTGCCAACTTGCTTGACAGGCCTTATGTTGAGAGAGCACGTGCATGTCAGCTTGGTTGACGTGCTTAATGTTGGGAGCAAGATACCTCAGCCGCGCAGCGGCGGCATTCGTTGGCCCAGCGCGGCAGCGCTGGGACAACCGCAGTAGGAGATGGTGAGCCCCGGAGGGGCGGCACAGCCAGTCCTCACGCGCGCTCGCGACACCCCACGGACTTGCGACATGGCGAAGAAGAAAAGCCATCCCAACCTCGGTCCCCAAAAACCGCACCGCATCCCGGGCGCCCGCACTGCGTCTGACCCCACGCCTGACGCGCTGCCGCCGCACAAGGCGCGCAGGAAATCCGCCAAGCCAACTGCGAAGACGAAATCCACCAAGACAGCGGTTCGCAACAAGACCCGCGCAACGCGTGCTCCTGTGCTCTCACCCGAACCCGTCCCACCCGTTGTATCATCCGACGAATTCGCCGCTCTTCTGGCCGGCTACGGACCCGACTACCAGGCCGCTTTCGACGAGTTCACCGCGCTTCTGAACGACGACTGGCCCGAAGACCTCGCGGAAACTCGCAGCGCGTTGGAGGACCTGTTCGCCTCACTGCGCGATTTCGAGCGCATCCGCGACGAAGTGCTCGCCGGCAATTCCTCTGTCACCATTGACGACCTGGAGCGACTCCGCACCACCTGGCGCAACTATCGCCACGCGCTCACCGGCTTCGGCGCGAAACTCGCCGAGTTCCGCGGCGTGCGTTCGTACACGATTCCCGATTACCGCCTGGAGCGCCCCGAATTCACCGTGCGCCTCTGTCCCGACGGCGACCAGGTCCGCTATGACGTCATCGGCGATCTCAGCGCGCCGGTGCCGCCCATCCGCGAGTCGCGCTATCTCTCGCTGGAGCAGTCCATTGAAATCTACCGCTACATGCTGCTGAACCGCGCCATGGAAGCGGCGCTCGAGAACCTGTACAAGCAGGGCAAAGTGGTCGGCGGCGTGTATTTCGGACTGGGTCAGGAAGGCTGCTCCTGCGCTTCTGCCTACGCGCTTCAGCCGGACGAATGGCTCGGGCCGATGATCCGCAATCAAGGTTCGCTGCTGGTGCGTGGCTTCTCGCCCCGCGACATCATGATGCAGTACATGGCCAAGGCCGGCTCGCCCACGTTCGGCAAAGACGCCAGCTCCCACTTCGGCGACATCCGCGAGCGCAACGTGGTGGCGCCCATCTCGACCCTGGGCGACTTGGTCCCGGTGCTCGCGGGAGTGGCTCTGGGCTCGCGTCTTCAGGGGCGCCACATCGCCGTTATGACCTACATCGGCGACGGCGGCCAGTCCACCGGCGTCACCTACGAGGGGCTGAACTTCGCCGCTGTGCAGCGACTCGGCCTGGTGCTGATCGTGGAAAACAATCTCTGGGGTTATTCCACGCCCAGTGAATTGCAGTTCTGCGTGCGCGACCTCGCCGAGCGCGCCATCGCCTACGGCATCCCCGGCGTAATCGTGGACGGCACCGACCCTTGCCAGGTCTTCGACGCCGCCCACGAAGCCTGCGAGCGTGCCCGCCGCGGCGAAGGCCCAACGCTGATCGAAGCCAAAATGATGCGCATGAAAGGCCACGCTATCCACGACGCCGCGCAGTACGTCCCACGCGAGTTGTTAGAGTACTGGCGCAAGCGTGACCCCATCGCGCGCTTCGAGAATTACCTGGTCAACGTGAAGCGCTGGCTGTCGCCGGAGGACAACGGCCAACTTAAGGCCGAGGTCGGGCGCCAGATCAACGAAGACCGCGACGCCGCCATGGCCTCGCCCATGCCCGACCCGGCCACCACGCCGCAAAACGTTTATTGCGACGGATGTCACGAAATTCGGGCGAAGTATGCCGTGCCGGAATTCCCCGTGCGCGAAACGAAGGAAGTGAAACCGAAGTCGGAAGCGGCGGTGCATCTAAAATGAGCGGCGTTTCTCAATCCGAGTCAGGCGCTGTCTTTGTACTGGACCCGTCGCGTCTGCGGATTCACCGAAAGTGTCACGCGTCTGGCAGGTTTCTTTCCCACCGTCCTAAACCCATGGATGGTAGTTTCGAGTTTCTCTTTCAGCCCTTCACCAATCCCCAGAGCTATCAGGCGAATCAGGCGATCGCTCTGGTCTCCCGCCTTTTGCTGATCGTTCTCCCAGCGCGACAAGGTGCTAGCGTCCACTCCCAGCAGTTCAGCAAATTCGGCCGCCGTCCGTTCGGCGTATTTTCTGAGGAAGCGGATTTCCTCCCCGGTGAGTTCGTAGGGTTTGGTAATCACCGCGAGGGCGATGGCCCGTATCAGGTCGTTCAAGCGGGGGATGCGAGGGACCTCGGTGTTGCACGATTTACACCGCAGGAACTCGATGTCCTCCAGCACAACATTGCTCAGCCCACTCTCGTTAAACACGTAATCGTGCCTGACAATCTGCGTCGGTCCTCCACAAACCGGGCACGCTCTCATTTCGGTCCTCCGCTGCGCGCTTGCATGGGGCTATTTGTTCGCCACAATGTATGCCGTGATCAGAAGCGTGCTCTCTTCCGCCGGGAAGCAAAACACTATCGCCACCCGGCGTCCGTCCGCCTCGCGGCCCTCAACTTTGTACCGCCACTCCTGGAACTTCAGATCGAACTCCGGCGCAGCGTAAACCGGTCCGCGCCGCAACACCGGAAGAATGGCGGCGAAATCCAGCCCGCCGTCCTTCAACGCACGTGTGAAATGGAGATATTGTTCGACCGTACCTTGTTCCAGGCAGAGGCGCGGCTTTTTCTCCGCGTCTGTCTTGGACAGGCAGTCGCTCATCTGCTGGGCAAGCTAAGGCTTTACTTGACAATTTGTCAAGTGGTCTGCCAGTGACAGGGGGCGAACTTTATGGTCACTTACCTCGAAGCCATCCGCCAGGGTATCTGGGAAGAGATGGAGCGCGACCCGACGGTCTTCTGCATCGGCGAAGACATCGGCATCTACGGCGGCGCCTTCAAGGTCACCGAAGGTTTCATTGACCGCTTCGGGCCGGAGCGCGTCATTGATACGCCAATCGCCGAATCTGCCATTGTCGGGGCGGCCTTTGGCGCGGCGCTCACCGGGCTGCGTCCCGTCGCCGAATTTCAGTTCATGGACTTCCTGCCCTGCGCCTTCAACCAGATCACCAACATGGTGGCCAAGGCGCATTATCGCTGGGGGGCGCCGGCTCCCCTGGTCATCCGCGGGCCCAGCGGCGGCAATGTCCACGGCGGCCCCTTCCACTCGCAGAATCCCGAGGCCTACTTCACCCACACGCCAGGGCTGAAAGTGGTCTGCCCGGCAACGGCGTATGACGCCAAGGGCCTGATCAAGGCGGCCATTCGCGATCCCAATCCGGTGATCTTCTTCGAACACAAGTTTCTCTACCGCCGCATCAAAGAGGAATTACCGGCGGAGGACTACACCGTGCCGCTCGGCCAGGCGCGCGTGGCCCGCAGCGGACGCGACGTGAGCGTCATCACCTACGCCGCCATGGTCCATACCGCGCTGGAAGCCGCTGACGAACTGGCCAAGGAGGGAATCGAACTGGAGGTGATAGACCTGCGCACGCTGCTACCGCTGGACCGCGCAGCCATTGCGCAAACCGTGAGGCGCACCAACCGCGTCATCCTGCTCCACGAGGACGTGCGCACCGGCGGCATCGCCGGCGAGATCGCGGCCATAATTAACGAGGAAGCGTTTGACTGGCTCGACGCGCCCATCGTGCGCATCACCGCGCGCGACACGCCGGTGCCGTTTTCACCGCCGCTGGAAGCCGCCTTCCTGCCCCACGCCGCCGACGTGGTGCGCGAAGCCCGGCGGTTGATGGCGTATTGAAACACTGAGGCCGACCTTGAGGGTCGGCCTCGCACCCTGCTCCCGAAGGCACAGGGGGGATAATAACGTTTCAATGGTAGATAACTCCCTCACCTCTGTCAAGAAAGGTTGTGCCGGTCGCATCCACTCTGGTAACGTGTGTAAGCTATTGAAAACACATGGCCAGGGTAAATGTCTACATTGACGGTTTCAATCTGTACTATGGAGCAGTGAAGGGCACTCCCTACCGCTGGCTTGACTTGGCCAGGCTTTGCCAGCGCATGCTGCCCAACGACTCAATACAGGAGATCAAGTACTTCACTGCGATTGTCAGCGCGCGGCCTCACGACCCTCAGGCTCCTGTCCGGCAACAAGTCTACTTGCGTGCATTGAAAACGATACCGAATCTCCGCATTTTCTTCGGCAATTTTCGGACCCATTCCGTACGCATGGTGTTGACCGGGAGCGACCCGCCCCAAAAGGTCTGGGTTGACAAGACAGAAGAAAAAGGTTCAGACGTCAATCTAGCCGCTCACCTGCTATTCGACGCGTTTGGAGGAGCATTCGAGGTTGCTGTGCTGGTCACGAATGATTCCGATCTTATGGAGCCGGTGAGGATGGTTCGTCGCGAACTCGGTTTCCCCATCGGCATTCTCAATCCGCATCAGTACCACAGCTTTTCTTTAAAGGCCCACGCGACGTTCAATAAACGAATCAGACAGGCGGACCTCGCAGCATGTCAGTTTCCGCCGGTCATGACGGATGGCACGGGGCAGTTCCACAAACCGGCGACTTGGTAAGTTTCAATTCTACGGTGCGGCATAGGCGGTTGCTCGCATCTATAATTATCGGTTCACAAGCTACCCTCTTGCCGCGTACTGATCTCGCGAAGAAGGACAACCATGCCGACTGACGTCATCATGCCCCAGATGGGCGAATCAATCTTTGAAGGCACCATCACCAAGTGGCTGAAGAAGCCCGGCGAGCAAGTGCAGCGCGACGAACCGCTGTTTGAGATTTCCACCGATAAAGTAGACGCCGAGATCCCCGCCCCGGCTTCGGGCGTATTGAAAGAAATCAAGGTTCCCGAAGGCGCCACCGTGCAGGTGAACACCGTCGTTGGCGTGCTGGACGAAGCCGGGACCGCCGCCGCCGCTGCGCCGCAACCAACGCAGGCGCCCCAGCAAAAGCAAGCAGCTCCGCCTGCACCCGAAGCGGCGCCTGCTCCCGCCGCCACTCAAGCGCCGCCGCAACCGGCCGCACGTGCCGGTGCGGCTCCGCCTCCGCAGCAACGCCAGGGTCCAACCTCTGCGCCGCGCGCGGGCGAAGAAGAGACCGAGGTCCCGACCTACCTGCGCGACCGCGCCGCCGTGGAGACCGAAGCCCGGCCCAAGCAGCAGGAAGCCGTCACGCGCCAGCAGGAGACCGTCATCGAATTTCCGCACGAGGCCGAAGCCGAAGGCGAGCGCATCCGCTCCTCGCCGCTGGTCCGCCGGCTCGCCCGCGAGCACAATGTTGATCTGCGCCAGATCGAGGGCACCGGCCTCGGCGGCCGCATCACCAAAGACGACATTTTGAAGTTTATCGAGCAGCACCCGGCCGGTGCGCCCGCGCGTCCTGCACCCCCGCCACCCGCGCCCATGCCGGCGCGCGTTGCTGCACCCGCTCCGCCGCCGCCCGCTGTGCAGCCAGCCGCACAGATGCCCGCCTACCAAGCCGGCGCCGCCGCGCCCGCGATGCCTGCACCACAGCCTGCGGGTCCAATCACGGTTCCCGGCGAGATTGTGCCCATGTCGCCCATGCGCAAGAAGATCGCCGAGCGCATGGTCGAATCCAAGCGCACCAGCGCCCACGTCCACAGCGTTTACGAAGTGGACATGACGCGCATCATGAACCTGCGCGACCGGCTCAAGGCCGACTTCGAGCGCCGCACCGGCACCCGGATGACCGTCATGCCGTTCTTCTGCCGCGCCGCGATCCACGGCATCCGCAAGTTCCCCATCATCAACAGCTCGGTCGAAGGCGACAACATCCGATACCACCGCCATGTGAATCTCGGCATCGCCGTCGCGCTTGATTGGGGGCTGATCGTGCCCGTGGTGAAGAACGCGGAAGAGAAGAACTTCCTCGGCCTGCAGCGCGCTATCACCGACCTGGCCGACCGCGCCCGCGCCAAGAAACTGGTGCCCGACGAGGTCGCCGGTGGCACCTTCTCGATCACCAACCCCGGCAACTACGGGCAGATGTTCGGCCTGCCCATAATCATGCAACCGCAGGTGGCGATCCTGGGTGTAGGCAATATCAAGAAAGAGCCGGTCGTGATCACCGACGAAAATGGCATGGATTCTATCGCCATACGATCCATCTGCCACATCTCGCTCGGCTACGACCACCGCGTGGTTGACGGCGCCGTCGCCGACCAGTTCCTGCGCGAAGTCGCCCTGTATTTGCAGAACTGGAACGAGGACGTCGGCTAGGGCCGCCTGAGTCGGTTGCCTGATGGATTGCTTAACTTGATGGATTGCTTGGTCCGTTGCGTGAATGGGTTGCCCCACCCTTGTCGCGAGCCTTCGAGCGACAGGGTGGGGACAATTTCTTGGAAAGACCGTGTACCCCAGGTTCGCGCTGGGTGCCCCACGTTCGCGGAGCGCACCAGCGCGGAGCTAACGTGGGAAACGGATCTTCACACCCGCGCCTTCGCCTGGGCGCCCCACGTTCGCGGAGCGCGCCAGCGCGGAGCTAACGTGGGAAACGGATCTTCACACC
>JBHGBA010000039.1:0-36752 GCA_041946775.1 Terriglobales bacterium | reverse complement strand
GAGGAACCTGCTGTTTCCCGAATGCGACCCAAAGCAGGTTCCTCGCTTCGCTCGGAATGCCAGTCCACTTGGCTGTCACAATATTCTGCGAGCCTCAATAGATTTCGCGGTCTCGCGGTTGCCCCAACCCTTGTCGCTTGCGGTTTTCCGAGCGACAGAGTGGGCCAGGGCGAACGGGGAACGGGAAACGGGGAACGTTTACCGGCCACTCTGCTTGTACATTCCCAGGCGGACGATCTCCATGTACTGGCCGGGATCAGCCAGCGGCTTGAAGCCGAACTTCTCGTAGAGCCGCCGGTCGCGCGTCGGGCCAAGAAACCAGCGGCGCAGACCCTGGAGGCCGGGATGCGCCTGGATGCATTCCATCAAAAAGCGCGCCAGGCCGCGGCCGCGATAGTCTTCCAGGACGAAGTCGTCGCACAGGTAGGCGAAGGTGGCACAATCGGTCACGACACGGGCAAAGCCCACCTGCTTCGTGCCCTCGTACACGCCGAAGCAGAGCGAGTGCTCTATGGCGCGGGCGACCAGCTCTGCGGGGATGCCCTCGGTTTCCCAGTAGTTCGTCAGGAACCGGTGCACCACACTGAGGTCGATCCTGGCGGGATCAGTGCTCACCAAAAACTCGCCGCGGCTGTGTTCCTGGATGACGCGGTTGGGGGCCTGGACAGCCATGCTGACCTCCTTACGTACAGGCATTATACGGCGGCCGGCAGCTACTCACGAAGGCCTTTGCTCCGAGCTCGGCGGCTGACGCCCATATTTCAGGAGCTTTGCTCATATGTCGCTTTACGAGACATTATGCATCGCGAGACGATGTGTCAGCATCTCAGAATGTGGGCAACGGGACGAACCTGCCGTTTCCCGAGGAGGTGGCTATGGCCACGATTGCATGGATTGTGTTGGGAGGCCTGGTGGCGAGCATTGCCAAGCTGGTGGCGTGGGATGAAGCCCCGATCGGCTGGGCGCCGGTAATGGCGGCCGGCATCGCGGGCGGGATCGGCGGCGGATTGGCCAGCAATGTGATTTTTGCCTCGACGGACATGCTCCGGCTTGATCTAGCCAGCTTGCTGCTGTCCATTGCCGGCGCTGCCGTGCTTGTTTACCTGTATTACCTGGCCATCGGCCGTAAGCAGCTCATGACCGCGCGCGGTGTGGGTCAGCGTCGCGCCGCGTAAGCTCGACCGCTGTCTCACGTCCAGCATCGTCAAGGTGTCGCCGCTCCGCAGGGCGACACCTTTAACCTTCGCCCAGCTACGCGGCCTCGCCAGCGCCGTCGCATGGCCGAAGACGACCCCAACGTGTTCCAGCTTCGCGCGCGCAGATGATGGCCGACTCCAGCGACAACACCACCTGCGTGCCGATCAAAGTGACCTTCCCGTTGAAAGTCTGACCCGGCAGAGCGGCCAACACGACTCTCGCTGTCGAGCCTTGACGGAGCCGAACAGGCGGTTCGCCGCAGCCGGAGGGCCGCTCGGAAGTGGTAAACTGCGATGCTTTCACAGAAACAGGCTGGAACCATGAAACGTTTACTTGTCTTCATCACTATTATGATCGTGGCACTTGGGGGGACGTATTACCTCGGTAGTCCCACCCGACACGCCAGATCAGGCAGTGGCCGAAGTCCGAAAGGCAATATCGCGCCCAACTTTCTCCTCCCGGATTTGCAGGGCGACACCGTGGAGCTATCAAGGTTTCACGGCAAAGCAGTGGTTCTTAACTTCTGGGCGACCTGGTGCGGACCATGCCGCGAAGAGACCCCAGTCCTGGTCGAATTGCAGAAGAAGTATGGAGCGAATGGACTCCAGGTCATTGGCATCGCTCTGGACGACTCCGGCAAAGGTGCGATTGCAGAATTCGCCAAGCAACTGAATGTCAACTACCCTGTGCTGATCGGCACGGAAGATGTGGCATCAGCGTATGGCGGGATTTTGTCCTTGCCGACTACCTTTATCATCGGCCGGGACGGCAAGGTACTGGAGCAGATCTTTGGGGCTGTGCAAGAGGACACATTTCCGCTGCAAATTGAAGCCGCACTGAAGCGTGATTCCGGGTCGCGCTAGCCCAACGCGGACCGTGAATGCGAGATTCGTAGGACATAACCGTGGTCGGATGCACTCGGCGGAGCGTCACAGCCGCAAGTGAGCCCCGTAACAGTGTCCCCATGGGCCGATCTATAGAATCCTATTCGAGTGGATCTGTTAGCGCGGGAAAGGTCTCCGCCGGCATGAAACTCCACAATATTCAACTCCTGGAGCTTCTGGATCTTCGGCCAGACGAAGGAACCATCTATCTGAAGGGCCAGCGCATGCTGGTTCAGCGCGCGGCCGCCATCGGTCTCCTCCGAAAGGAACTGATTGACGCGTTTGGAATGGAAACGGCGCGACGCCTCCTGCTGCGCTATGGGTACGCCCACGGCTATGAAGACGGCCTCAGCGTTCATGAGCGCTTTGGTGCGAAGAATCACACGGAAGCCATCGAGATCGGCTGCACGGTGCACACCATCTTCGGCATAGTCTGTGTTGAACCCCTCAACATGTCCACGGATTCGGGCCATACCTATCACATGGAGGCGATCTGGAGGAATTCGTTTGAGGCCGAGGAACATGTACGTCACTACGGCAAATCCGAATGTCCGGTCTGCTGGTCGATTATCGGCTATGCCAGCGGCTATGGCAGCGCGGTGTTTCAGAAGGATGTTTACTATCGCGAGGTGATGTGCCGGGCCAAGGGCGATCCTTACTGCCGGGTCGAGGGCCGTGATGGAGCAAGCTGGGGTGGACGGTTGGCCGCGTTTCAGCGGGATTACGCTGGTCTGGAACCAAGCGAGACGGGAGGCGGCCAGGCCGAACTGAGAGCCGAGCTGGACCGGCTAAGAGATCTCGCGTCGTACCAGAGGGAACGCCTTATTCGCTACGAACAGCGGTTGGTCGGCCGTGGCCCCGAAGCTGATGAACTACGGGCACGGGTGCTTGGGACGAGTGACTCAGAACGGTTCATCATTCGGAGTGCCGCGATGGCGGATGCGATCGAACAGGCGATCCGGGTAGCGCCTCTCAGTACGACCGTACTCGTGTGTGGTGAGAGCGGCACAGGCAAAGAATTCGTCGTCAACCTGGTTCACCAGCAAAGCCCCCGCGCGGCTGAACCGCTGGTGTCGGTTAACTGCGCAGCTTTGACGGAAACTCTACTCGAATCCGAACTGTTTGGTCACGTACGCGGCGCCTTTACCGGCGCGGTACGCGACAAAATGGGGTTGTTCGAATTAGCTGGTCAAGGCACGCTTTTCCTGGACGAGATCGGCGAAATGCCCCAGTCGGTGCAGGCAAAGCTGCTACGCGCACTTGAGAACAATGAGGTACGGCGCGTCGGCGGAGATCGGAACATCCGGGTGCGGGCGCGGGTGATCGCCGCAACCAACCGCGACCTGCGAGAGGCCATTCTGGCCGGCGACTTCCGCCAGGATCTCTATTTCAGGTTAGGCGCCTTCGTCATCAATCTGCCTCCTCTACGAGAACGCCGGGAAGACATTCCTCCCCTAGCGCACGAGTTCCTCAAGCGCTCAGCCCGCAATCTCGGCAAAGCAGTAACTTCGGTGAGTCCGGAAGCGATGACTCGTCTCATCCGGTATAGCTGGCCCGGCAACGTTCGCGAGCTACTGCACGCAATCGAGCGCGCAGTCATCGTTGCTGACGGTCAGGTGGTCGGAGTCCGCGACCTGCCGCCGGACATCGTGGCGAGTCACGGCTCGGAACACGATTCCCAGCTCGATTTGAAACGTCATGAACGCGCCGCCATCGAACAAGCGCTTCAGCAATACCACGGCAATCGTGTGGACGCGGCCCGGGCGCTTCACATCAGCCCGGTGACCCTCTGGCGCAAGATCAAGCGCTACGGTCTGGACATTCTCAACAGCCCATCCATTTCAGATTGAAATCTTTCATTTCAGGTTGAAAATCGCCATCCCGGCGGGTTGGACGCCGCGCAATACAGGAAGCACTTTGCTGACATGAAGTTAGCATCCTGCGCTCATTGCTCACCGCGATGGCCTCTCGCCTGCATCAGTCGGCAATGGCGTTGAGAACCGCCGCTTGCCTGAAATTCAGGGTTATGGGCGCCGCCGATGGCGGAGCAAGAGGATCCGCATGTCCACAAAGAGCATTGCGAGATATCTGTTCCTTGCCGGCGTAACAGTCGTCGTTGGCGCATTGATTTGGCTCATGGCATCCTCCCGCGCGATCCAGAGCGAGTACCACTGGAGCAACAGCCGCGCTCAAACGGGAGCCTTGGAGCCACTCAACCCGGACTACATCCGCAAGCTTCTGACGCGCGTCGAGGATTCTGAACTCGGCATAAACATCGTCGATCTGGGACTTATTTATGACGTTAAGGTTCCCAGCAGCAATGCCGTGGATGTGACGATGACATTGACGACGCCCTCATGCCCATTCGGCAAACAAATTATCGAGGATGTGCGGAACGCGTTGATGAGTGATCCTGCCATTCGGGACGCGAGCTTGCACTTAATTTTCGATCCCCCGTGGTCATGGGAGCGGGTGCCAAAGCAGGTACGGGAGCGCCTTCTTCAGCGAATGCTGGATGCCGAAAAGAATTCCTCAGGAAAGCAATCATGACGTATTGGACGCCGGTATTCGCGGGGTTTCTTCTCGGCTTGTCGACCGGCCCATTGTGCCTGGGCACATGCCTCCCGGTAGTGTTTCCGTTCGCAGTGGGCGAGATTTCCGGCGACACCGCGCGTAAGCGCTGGGGATTTCTGGGCGAATTCCTCGCGGGCCGTCTGCTGGCGTATCTGTTCACCGGACTGGTCGTGGGCGCTCTTTCCCATCGCTTCGCCTACGCCGGGAGCCGAATGGGGGTCTATGCCTGGCTTGTACTGTCTCTCGTGCTGCTGGTGTACGGCGTCGCAGGGCGGCCGCAGCATGCGGGTATTTGTCCGTGGGTCAGCCGACTAGTAAGGCGGCGTGCCTTCGCGTTTCTGCTCGGCATGCTGACGGGCCTTTCCGTGTGTCCTCCTTTTCTGCTGGCGCTCGGGTACGTGCTTGAACGGTCATCCAACGCTCTGTTCGGGTTGCTGTTCTTCCTGGCATTCTTCTGCGCCACCACCATGTTCATCCTGCCTCTGGGCGTTCTGGGTCATGTGCCGCGGCAGGCCTGGATGGAGCAGATAGGCCGGTGGGCAGCGATTCTTGCCGGAGGCTACTTTCTCTGTGACGCGTTGCTCAGTCTGCTGAGGATGGGGTAACGCACGCACCGTTGCCGAGCGGCGCGGAGGTACGAACACTGTGCGTCACATCGGACCGGACCCGAAAGGGCCGGGACGGCACAGGGAAGTAAAACTAGCGACAGGAGGTACAAGTGAACAAACTTGACAAGTACGTTCGTGCGGCACTCTGGTTCGCTGCCGGGGCGGACTTGGTCTGGTTTATCGCGTCCAAGTGGAGCATGTATGCCCTGCTCTGGTTCTTTGTTCTCGTTGCACTAGCGTTGGCATGGTGGGGGCTACGCTTCCCCATCAGCGACAAAGCTCGCGCGACGGCATCGCTGATAGTTGTCGGATTCTGGACCATCATCCTCTTTCTGTTGTTCTTTCCCTTTCCGGTTCCGGATGTTCCCCAGTACATAGTGGGGGAAGTGCACCGGTTCAGTGAACTCGAACACGGCTGGGCCCGTGCCGCTACGGGCGCACTGGGGCCGAACCTTCTCAATGTTGGCCATGCGTATACCGATCCTGCAGAGATCCCCGGACTTGATCCCCGCATGCCGGGCGCGATCACGACGTTTCCTGCTGCCCGTTCATTTTTTGGGGGCACGCTCCTCATCGAGCCGTTTCGTGCCGGCTCAACCCAAGGCGGAGTACCGCCAACAGTAGCGAAATATCCATGGACGGGATGGGAAGGCGATCATCGCCCGACCAAGCTCGGCTGGAACAAAGGCGACCTGCTTCTGGGCGAGGTTGCCAACCAGGTTGGTCACGAAAAGGCCACCTACGAACCACACGAAAACACGCTGATGATCAAGGCCATTGCGAAATGGCTGGGTGCGTCCGAATGTGTCGTTGCTGCTGTCGACCCGCGCTGGTTCTACTCCCATCACCTGATGTCGGGAGGTGCACCGGCTCCTCTGGAAGAGCGGAAGAACCTGAAATATGGCATCCAGATCTTCGTCGACCAGAACTGGGAACGCGTGCAGAACGACCCCGGTGAGTCGTGGTGGAGCATGAGCAAGAGCGGTGCGGCATACAGCACCAGCGGCTGGATTGCCGTCCGCATGGCGCAGATGCTCCGCGATATGGGATACGAGGCGCGTGCCGGATATGGCCCGTTCATCTACGACACCATTGAATCAACCTATTCGGTTTACGGCGGCGGCGGCGAGTTTGGACGCCTCAGCGATGCGGTCGTCCCCTCCGCCGGCGGGTTACGCTTCAAGTCGGCCGTAATTTTGACCGATTTCCCCTTGGTTTTTGGCAAGCCGAAAGGATACGGCATTACCCGGATGTGCGCGCACTGCGATCGTTGCGCTCGGGCCTGTCCGGTTTCTTCCATACCGATGGGAGAACCGACGGTCGAGAACGGCGTCAAGATGTGGCAAGTTGACAAGGACAAGTGCGTGCGCTTCCGCGCCGGCAACCTAGCTGGAAATTGCTGTAATGAATGCCTGAAGGTTTGCCCCTATAACAAACCGCTCACGGCATTTCACAAGCTCGGCAACTACATTATCCGGCACTCGTTCTTTGCGCCCTATCTGTTCGGTAATGTCAACGGTGTTGGCTTGGAGGATTGGCTCGAGTTCGACGTCTCTGACGCCGCCGGTCCCTACAACGTGAACCGACCGGCACGTTGGGTGCTGGAAGAACCTGGGTTCAAGATGCCCTTGCCATACCAGATTGCCAGCTACATGTACACCGAGGAAGACCGTTCCACGGCCGAGGAATGGTCAACTGGCGTCGGTATCAAGATGGGAAAGGTGGGCTTGACCTACAAGGGCATCCAGTGGGGTCAGGTGCCGTCCCACTTGATCGACGCAAGTGGCCGCAGCCGCAACGTGCATTGGGATTACCCGCAAGGGGAAATGTCACATGACATGAAACTCCCCGGCAAGGTCCTGACCAGGGAAGAAGCGGATGCCCTGCTGAAATCAGGGAAGGCCTTTACGGGAGGCTCCAATCATCCCGATAGCAACGTTTATCCACCGCGCTCACCGAAGTACGAGAAGGGCTTCCTCTCGTATGACGATGCGGTCAAGCTGTGGATGGCGGAGAAGTGAGGAGGAGGCTATGCGAACTTTGAAAATCAACATAAGTGCGCGATGGTACACCGTCCTGCTTTTCCTGGTCGAAGTGGGCCTGCTCGCGTTTGGCTTGTGGGCAATGCTGGACTCCATTTCGATCGGGGCTTCTCACGCGGGCTGGAGGTTCATGTTGCTGTTCGTCATCTGGTCGCTGCCTGGTGTGGCTGTTTTGCTGTTCTTCCGTCCGAAGAACTCCGGGACAGCAACGAAGCCGTTCACCCCGTCCAAGCTGGCGAAAGATGAGGTCCCGCTGAAGGCGTGATCAGACAGGGGCCGGAATTTCCGGCCCCGCTCTTTAGGCATAAGCAGTATGTAAGGAGCAGTATGGATAACCACGCCGTGCGCTGGTACTGGTATGAATACGTTTGGGGCATGCTGCTGGCCGGTCTCGCAGGGCTGTCTCTCCTGGTTGCTCTCGCGGCGCTTGGGGAACATGAACGGCAAGCATTGGTCGTGGCGACCGTGACGGCAATCGTGCTGCTGGCAGTCCTGGCTGCTGCTGTAGTTGGCAAGCGCCGCGGGTCCTTCGAAACTGTCCGCCGCCGCCGCGCTCTTGCTTACGGCTTAACCATACCGGCGATGTTCGCAGTTTCGCTGGTGGTCCGATCCGATTACAGCCTGCAGCAGAAGGATGTACATCAGCCCGGAAACGGAGAACAGAAATACGATGCGACCACGCAGCCCGGCAACGAGTTGCTGAACAAACTGGAAAAAGCCGTCGACAAGGATGTGCTGACCTTCTCGATCTACGACGTGTGTGTGGGGAAAATATCGCACAAAGTGAGTCGCGACGGCCCGGTCAACCCCGAACAAGTGCAAGTACTCAACCGCCATGTGCTCACGGAAAAGATTAAGGCTGACGCAATTGCGCTGGGGGCCGATGTCGTTGGGATCACCGAACTGGACCAACGATTCGTCTTCAGTAGGGATAACGACGGAAATTCGGTGCGGCTTCCGCACAAATACGCGATCGTGATTGGCAAGGGCCTTAGCTATCGCCTGGCGAGCCCGAGTGCGCCCTTGCCATGGTCCGACCGGTACTCATCAATTCCCGAGGAAGTGGCCGCAGCAGTCTCGGGAAAACCGATTCGTGGCGCCGTAAAGCTTTCTCCCGAAGCGGTAAAGGAGATGCGGGACACGCTGGAGTTCTTCCAGGATGGCGGCCGTATTGCCGTGCAACTTGCAAAGGAAATTCGTTCCTACGGATATCCGGCACGGGCACACTTCGGTCGCTGGAGCGAGGTACAGGTCATTCCGGTTGCAGTTGCGGCCGGCCTGGGAGAGTTGGGCAAGAACGGCGTGCTCATCAACAAGGAGTTTGGCCCGCGAGGAAGCTTCCCTGTCGTCACTACCGATTTGCCACTGGTTCCAGACCGCCAGGTGGACTTGGGCATACAGGAGTTCTGCCGAGCCTGTAACAAGTGTTCGCGTGCCTGCCCGGTCCAGGCGATCCCGTACGGCGCTCCCGTGAAGGAGAACGGAGTGCCGAAATGGCCGGTCGACGGGCAGAAATGTTGGAGCTTCATCAAGGGCAATCCGAAATGCATGAGTTGCATGGGTTCGTGCCCTTACAACAAGAAGAACTACCTGGTGCACCGGCTGGCCGTCTGGCTGATTGGTCGCAAATCGGTGGTGGCCAACCGCTTGTTAGCGAAGTTGGACGATGCTTTGGGCTATGGGCAGAGCGCCTTCACATTCAAACAGCAGTCGGCAAGTGCGGCCGCTGAAGCTCTTCGCTCGCTGGAGCCCACGGTGGCGGCCCGGAAGCCCGCGGGAGACAAGCAATGACTCCAACCCTGGAGACGGTGGCAAGGCTGCTTAGGGATGAGCGTTTGTGGTTCGCGGTGACAGGCGTTGCCGTCGGTCTGATGCTCAATATCGCGCTGCACGCCAGAGTGCTTGACTTAGGTGGCATGGCGGGAGGTTTGTTGGCCGCCCTGCTGATTTACACAGTGAACTGAGGTGTTAACAATGAACATCATCCACGTTCTGATTAGCACCCTGCTCTTGGCGCTGTCTGTTTACAGCATTGTAGTGAGCCTTAGAAGACGACCCGCACGGCCTGCATGCAGCGCGGCGGAAAACAGCGGCTGTGAGCTGCATCAGTGCTCTGATTGTGCACAGGCTCAGGGCCGGCCATCTCTCATCGCCATCGCGCCCCCGCCTGCAAATGCGGACGATCGGAAAGGACAGGTGGCGGTTTCCCTATGACCCCGGTCGGCGTATTCGCGCTGGCGCTGTTCGTGGTTTCTCTGGTCGCGAGCCTGCGGGGATGGATTCCGCAGCGTGTGCTAACCATGCAGTCTGTTCTGTTGCTGGACTCGGCGATCATCATCGCCGTCGACGTACTGGCCGGCATCCGGTTCAACGGTGGACAACTGCTGACTGCGGCCAACTTGCACCCCGTCACAAGCACAGCCTCGGGCTTCTTATTTGCCGGCGCCCTTCAGGCGGCCGGCGGTTTTCAAGCCGCGGGCAGACTTCTGCAGCGATTGATGCGCACCCGCTTGGGATCCCCCTTCGCGGTGGTGCTGCTGGTAAATTTTCCTGCAATCTTCGCTATGCCCTGCGGTCGCATTATGGCTGCACCGCTGATCCCGCTCGCCGTGATGCTGGGCTTCGAAGTGGCGGGCGCGCAGCAGAACCCGACGGTGGTCGCCATGGTCGTCTTCGGGCTGCTCGTAAGCGCGGCGGCATCGTGTGGCCCATCGCTGATTGGTGGAATCGGCATGCTCGGCGAAGGCATGGGCCGGTTCCCCAGCGGAGCGTTTGCGGAACCAAACCAACTGGCCATCGTGGTGATCACCGTGGTGACCATGGCGGCCATTCGCGTGGTTTATGGCCGTACTTTGAAGATGAACACCAACCGGCCCGGAGATTTACCGAGCGAAGCTCCCGAGCACGGCTACTTGGCGTTCGGGCTGTTCGTGCTTGTGCTCTCCTGCGTGGTCATCTTTCGGCCCAAAGTGCCATTGCAAGCCGTACTGGTGGTACTGACCCTGGTGGTGGTCGCCATCGCCAGGCTCTCGTGGAAGGACCTGCTGGGCAGCATCATGCTGCACCCCCTGTCGGCGATGCTGGCTGGCTACATCGTTGCCGGAGCGTTGCTGGTTTCCGGTGGATTCACCGCCCTCGAAGCGGTGCTGGTGCTGATCGCGGAGCACACATTTCTCGGCTACACCGGCGTCGGCATCGTGCTGGCGTTTGTCCCGCTGGTCCTGCCCATGCCATGCGGTCGCATTGTGTCCGTCAGCCTGGTTCCCGGCGTTCTCCTGTTTGGCGAGCAGTTGGGGTCTGCGACGGGATTTGCGCTGGCGCCCGCGGTGTTGCTGGTGGGATTCATCCTGAGCGGCGCCGCGTCGTGCGGCCCTTCACCCATCGGCGGCATTGGCAACATCGGCGAAGGAAGACTGCGCATTCGCGGATACTGGTCGGGGCGGCCGCAGGCGTTGGGCATTTTCGCCGGAGTGCCCATAGCGGCCCTGCTTGTGTCCTTCTACGGCGTGGACAGACCTGCTTTCGATCTGCGGTTTGTGGCTGCAAGTCTGATGGTAGGTCTCGTCGCCGGACTCGCAACCAACGTCCTGCTCAACTTCCGTCCCTACCAACTCGGCGGAATCGCCGGCGGCCTGCTGGTGGGGGCTTTAATGGTGATGCTGTGAAACGGCCACTGTTGGTCTGCAACGTCGCGGGTATGCTGATTATCTGCCTGTTCCTGGGAACCATGGTGGTGAACGCGCTCGTGACCCGCCAGCCATGGTCGCTGGTCTGCTATAGCTGCAAAGCCTGCAATTCCTCCTGCGTCATGGGAATCGATCCGCAGGGCTTTGTTGGCGCCGCGCTCTCCGGTGATCCGCAAGTCTATGTCTACGCGACCAATATCCGCCTGCCGCTGGCGAAGGCCGTAGCTATAGATCCGGCGATGACGGTCTCGGTTGCGGGACGAAAATATACCGCACGCGATGCGGCGGAAAAGCTTCATCTGTCACCCGATACCGAAGTCGTTACCTATCGCGTGAAGGCGCGGGATGCTGCCGCTGCTTGCCTCCGATGCGCAGCATGCGAACGCACCTGCGTGCTGCGGCTGCCGCTGCTGCGCATGATCGACCAATTGCGGGCAGCACCCGCAGCAGAGGACTAACTATGTCCAGTGACACCACCTGGTATCTCTCCGGCGGACTGCTGGTGCTGGTTGTTCTGGTGTTGATGGCCCAAAGACCCAGCCGCGAGAAGTTTCCCGGCAGCTATCCCCAGCTTGAACCGCCGGTGGCAGCGACTTTCAAGTTTGAACCGCAGCGAGTGCGCATAGCCGTCCCGAAGCAACTGCAGGATATGCGCCTCGTCGTCTTTGCCTACGACGATTCGGGACACATGTACGGTGTGCTCAAGTCAGTTAACGACGGCCAGATCACCGTGAATGCTGGCGATAATGCGGACTTGGTTCTGGACGTCAGACAGGGGCGGATCGGTGATTACGAATTGCTTAAACGAATGGACCGCTACGTACGCCAGGTGGACATGTTGGAGCGCCTGCGCGACGCCAGTCAGAACGGCCGGCACGTGGGTGTACAGCGCTGCCTGTTTCCGCTTTGCACCCGCTGCATCGACGGCTGCAAGTCGGTCATCAGCGGAGGCGACCTGCCGATCGAAATGCAATTGGGGGCGGGCGGTGAGATCCGCCCCGTGTTTTCCAAGGGCAAGTGCCCGCGTTGCGGGAAATGCTTTACCTGGTGTCCGCTGAACGTGTTTGTGAAAGCGGCTTCAGTGTCAAATCAGGGTTCGTGAGGGACAAGGTGGAACAGGCCTTCTATGCAGCGTGCGTAATCGGTCCAATCGCCGTCATTGCCTGGCTCGTCTTGCGACTCGTACTCACCGGCAGCGCCCAGGTCCTGCTGTGCATGGATTGCGAACAGTGCGCGGGTGTCTGCCCGCTGCAGAAGAAGGCAGGATCGCAAACTCTGGGGCCGCGGGACATCATGCTGGCCGCCAAGATCGGCGATCCAGAGCGCGCGATCACGCGCGGCGCCTTGCAGTGCACAAGCTGCCGCGCGTGCGAACGCATTTGCCCGCGAGGGCTTGCGCCCTATCTCGAGGTGGAGCGCTGGAAACGGTCACGCAGCGCCGGGAGGCTGCAGAATCCGTCGCGGGACGGTTCGCTGGCCGTGTGGCGGCCCCACGTGCCGGCGCCATGAGCCGGCCTGTTCCGATCAGGGGAGGTGCGACATCGGAGTTCGAAGTCCAAGTTGTGGGCCTGATACACGTCAGTCAGATTACGAATTGCACTTTATGCAGTTGGTTCGTGGAAAGCGGAGAGGCATGCATGAAATTCATAAACAAACTTGTCCTGATTTTCATTGTGCTGTTGGTGGTCATCCCTGTTGCCATTGCGAAGGAAGGCGGAGACCAGTCGCCGAATGGAGCTGAGAACTGGCTGGTTGGAGTTCTGCCCCCGAAGGGCAGCTACTTTGTCAACTATCTTGGTTACTACCATGGCGAGTTGCGCGACGGAAGCGGCAGGAAGGTCTCGCTGGGAGGAAGTACGCCGAGTGTCGACGCCGTGTTCGATGCCTTCCGTTTCGTTCAGGTTACGCCATTCAAGGTCCTCGGCGCCGATTATGCAATGCACGTTATTGTGCCAATCGCTCACCAGTCGATGAACTTCGGTGGCAACGCGAGCAAGTTCGACGTCGGCGATATCATCTTCAATCCGTTCATTCTGGGCTGGCATGGCAAGCACTGGCATGCGGTCACCGGGCTGGACATCATTATGCCGTCGGGCCATTACGACAGCGCCGATCCACGACTCTGCGTCGGCAGCAACTACTTCAGCTTCGAGCCGGTGTTTGCCTTTACGTACCTGTCTGAGCAGGGGTGGGAGACCGGCGTGAAGTTCATGTACAACACCAAGACAACCAACGGCGATACCAAGTATCACTCCGGCGATGAATTCCACTTTGACTACGTTGCGGGGAAGCACATTGGTCCGTGGTCAGTCGGCGCGAGCGGCTATTTTCTGAAGCAGGTTACGGATGACAAAATCGCCGGCGTGGTCGTACCAGAAACGCCCGGCCTTTGGAGCTACGGACGCAGGGGGCAAGTGCTGGCAGTTGGCCCGAGCATTGGTTATACGAACAAGCGGCACATGACCTTCTCGGTGCAGTATCAACACGAAACCCTGGTTGAGAACCGTTTCGGTGGCGACAAGGTGTGGTTCAAAGCGGTGATTCCGTTATCGGCACTCGGTGCAGGCCCAAGGAATTAGGGTCTCAAGGACTGAGGTGGAGCGAGGACTCACCCGCTAGTAGCCTCGCTCCACTCGCATGGCCCCTTTCATTTGGCTGAGCATTGTTCCAAGGGAGAGCCGTATGGCTTCAGTCCGTCATTTCCTGTTACTGACAATCATCATTGTCCCCGCTTTGTTGAGAGGGGCAGAGCTTCGGGTGACGGTCTTGGACTCCCAGGCCGCGCGCATCCACCAGGCCCGCGTTGTGTTGTATGCGGACGATGGCTCGACCACCGTGGCCGTGGGCTCCACCTCCGTCGAAGGCATAGCCAGTTTCCACGACCTGAAACCGGCGAAGTACGGGGTCGAGGTGCTGGCGCCCGGATTCGCATTGCAAACCACGCACGTCTTTGTGGATGGCGCAAACAATCTGGAAATCAGGCTCGCAATTGCAGGTCATGCGGAAACCGTTATAGTGAGCGCGACGCGGACGCCGCTGCCGGCTAACAGGGCGGCATCAACTGTGGTCGAAGTCAGTGCTGAACAGCTAACAAACCGTCAGCCGGTCGCGGCGGGCGATGCAGTCCGGTTCGTCCCGGGCGTCGTTGTCGCCGATGCGGGACGCCGTGGCGGTTTGACCAGTATGTTCGTGCGCGGCGGCGAGTCACGCTACAACAAGGTGATCGTAGATGGCGTTCCGGTGAACGATCCCGGTGGCTCGTTCAACTTTGGCGTTGTTCCCATGGCGCAGGTTGATCGCGTTGAGCTGGTTCGCGGCGCCGCCAGTTCGCTCTACGGCTCCGATGCCATGACCAGCGTAGTTCAGATATGGACTCGAAGCGGAACGACCCCGATTCCGGAACTGCGGTTGGGTGCGGAGGGGGGGAACTTTAACACCGCCCGGGGTTACGGTTCTCTATCGGGGGCCCGAGGAAGGCTTAGCTACAATTTTTTCGGACAGCAATTCAACACCGACGGAAGCGGAGTGAACGACGCCTTCTCCAATTCCAGCGAAGGTTTGAACGTACGCGTTCAGCTTTCCTCGAAATCGCTGCTTCGGATTACGTCGCGCCACTCTACAGCATGGGCAGGAGTGCAATCCTACTGGAACTACAACGGCAACCCGCTGCTCGCGCCCGATAGCGACGAGTACTCGCGGCAAAACGATTTCCTTGCCGGAGCCGAGATTTCGATCTCTCCGCACGCGCGATGGCAGCACCGCTTCGCCGGCTTCGAATCCAACGTCAAGCGATATAACATAGATCAATTTGCTGATCCCGGCCGTATATCGCCGGTAACGGGTGGGAGTATCGATTACCCGTTCAAGGCCCTCAGCAACTTGAACCGGGCTGGATTCGACTACCAGGGCGAGTTCCTGGCAAGAAGCTGGGCCCAGACCGCGTTTGGGTATCACTTCGAAAACGAGAACGGTTGGGTTGGCGAGCTGACCTATCCGCCGCTTACACATGGGTTGCGTCGAAACCACGAGGCATTTGTTCAGCAGGTACTCGCCGCGGGGCGTGCGTCGCTTATTGCGGGTGCGCGTTTTGTCCACAACGAAAGCTTCGGGAACAAAGTTGTTCCACGGGTGGCGGCGAGCTTTCTCCTGTTGCGCGGCGGGCAATGGCTGTCGGGAACGCGCATCCGTGCCGCTTATAGCACTGGGATCAAGGAGCCGCGGCTCGAAGAGTCGTTTGCGAATAATGTTTACACGCGCCCTAATCCAAACCTGAAGGCGGAGGAGAATCGATCCTGGGAAGCGGGCGTGGAACAGGGCCTTGCGGGCGGCAGGTACCAGATTTCCGCCCTCTATTACCACAACCTGTTCCGCCGGCAAATAACCTATGCCTCTGACCCGATCACGTGGGTGGGCCAGTACGTAAACCTCGACAGCGCCTTGGCCCACGGCGCTGAAGTCGAGTTTCACGGCCAGCCGCTCTCCAATCTGCAAATCGATGGCGGTTACACGTACACCGCCACCCAGATTCTGAATGCGGCGTTCCCCTGGGACCCACTGGTTGAGACCGGGCGTCCGCTGCTGCGCCGCCCCAAGCACATGGCGGTGTTCCAGGCAACCTGGAGTAGCTCACGGTGGGGAGCCAACCTCAGCGCTATTGCCTTGGGCCGCCGTCTGGATGTGGGACTTTTCCCCGGAGGCACATATTCCGCAGGATATGGCCGTGTTGACGTTGGTTTCTGGCGCGTGCTATCGCCTCGTCTGACCGCCTATGCCAACGTAGAGAACGCCTTTGACCGCGACTTCGAGGGTGCAGCAGGTTATCCGGCATTGGGGGCAAACTTTCGTGTGGGTATTCGAATCCGCGTGGGCGGCGAATAGCGGAACAACGGGCACAGTTTCAACTAAGGAGGCGTCGGTTGACGTTCAAGCTAAACGACGTCGGCGAGGTGATCGCTTCCAGGAAATTTGCCCTTGTGCACGATCCCAGCCGCGAGATCGTGGTCAAAATGGGCAGGCCTCAAAAAATTCGCGATCGCAACGGGTATTACTGTCCAATTCAGATCCTTGGAGCAGGAGACGAAGGGATTTACAGCGCAGTGGGCTATGATGCCTTCCAGGCGATCGAATTGGCGTTCAGATTAATCAATTTGGAACTTGAGTTGCGATTGGGCGATGTCAAGATGAGTAGGGAAAGGATTGGCGATATCTCTTTTGCTGTGCCAGGCGGTGAACCAGTGGGCAGGTGAATACTATCTGGCTTGCCACGCCGTCCTAGGTTCCCCAGCTTAAGAGCGTGGCCACACGGCCTCAGCCGCCTGATCCCTACGTGCGAGTGGTGATCGAGTCGCTGCTTTCGACCTGGCGACATCTGAGCGCTGAGCTGAAGAAGCTGAATCGAGAGATCGAGCGCGCGGCGCGAGCGATTCCCGCGTGCCGCAGACTGAAGACCGTGCCGGGCGTGGTTCCCTTACCTCCGTTGCCTGCGCGACCACCGTGGATGAACCCAGTCGCTTTTGTCGATGGATCGCGCCGGCTCCATCTCGAAATGCGGAGACCATGACGCGGAGCTTATTGTTTGCAGCAGCCGGCGTCTTGCTCTTCCGCAATCGGCAAACCTCGGCCTTGAAGGAATTAATTGCCACAAGTGGACCAAAGCCAGTTGCCAAACGCACTCCTGGCTCCAGCATGTGTTGGCATCAGCCTGGAAATCGTCTCCAAGGCAGCTCATGCCGCACGAAAACGAGTCGTGATGTGGGAGGATCGCATCCGGGCAGCGACCCAACTGTAAGCCCTGCTCCCTTGCTTGGCCGCCGCAGGATGGGGCCGGCGGCGACCGCTGTCAAGGCTCTCGGCTGCGCTCCGACCGCTGGCGCGGCGCAACGCGGCCTTGACTGCGGTCCTCGCCGGCCAAATAATCCACCTTGTCCGGGCGAAGGCAAAAAAAAGGCTGCTCGGAAACAACATCACCGGGAACCCGCTTACACAAAATTCCGGACACTACCACGCCGTCCTAATCGAAATTCAAGAATAAAATTCAGAATTGCTTTCACGCCAGCGCGATCACATCAATCTCCACCAGCACGTCTTTGGGCAACCGCGCCACCTCCACGGTCGAGCGCGCCGGCGGTTCCTTCTTGAAGAACCGCGCATAGACCTCGTTCATCTGTGCAAATTCCGCCATGTTCTTCAGGAACACCGTGGTCTTCAACACCCTATCCAGCGAGCTGCCCGCCGCTGCCAGGACCGCCGTGATGTTTTGCAGCACGCGCTCGGTCTGTGCGGCGATGTCGCCCGTGATGATCTGCCCGCTGGCCGGATCGATCGGGATTTGCCCCGACGCGAACACCATCCCGTTCGCCTTGATTGCCTGGGAATACGGCCCAATCGCCTGCGGCGCCTTCTCGGTTGCCACTGTTTCCCGCATCAATCCCTCCTGTCAAATCAAACGCGCGATTCTAACATCTCGTAGCGCCGCCCGTTCTCGCCCGCGGGCCCCCGGCGTCGCCTCCGATTCCGCGACCTTATCCGACACATCAGTTGCCCCACCCCTGTCGCTTAGCAGGGTGGGAACGCTTACTGAATTGCGGTTGCCCCACCCTTGTCGCTCGCGCCTTTCGAGCGACAGGGTGGGAACTTCAGCAAGAAACTCGAAAACCACGCCTGCGCCGTTGCACTGCATTTCATGTATTACAACTTCTGCCGCATTCACAAGACGCTGCGCGTCACCCCAGCGATGCAGGCGGGAATTGCAGATCATGTTTGGAGGCTAGATGAACTTTGTGCTTTGCTGCCGGAACCGGTCGTGAAAAAATCAGCTACCGAAAGAGAGCTGGTTCTGGCGGCGCTCGAAAATATGTCCAGAATGGAAGAAGCCGCCTAGTAGGCGGCTTCTTCAAACATCCAGCGCCTCGGCGGGAACCAAGGCTTACGTTGATGACTGTACGCATTGCCGGGAGAGTTGTCAAGTGCCATTCGAGTATACGGACGAGGCTTTGGGTACGTTATATAAGTACCTGTCCCCTGAAAGACTTGCCGCGTATTACCGTCTGGCCAGGGGCGACCAATGGCTCACACTAAAGCTGTACGAAAAAGGACAGCCACTTGCGCCTGGGCGCGTTATTTCAGAATTGACATTCGGTTTTTGGGTCAAGCTGACGGGACGAGTGTATGAGGAACCGCTGTGGCTGCCGTACCTATCGCGGATATTTCCCATCCGATTGAACCGTCCAGTCGTACACGAGCGGCTCGTTCTCCTGAAAACACTTCGCAACCGCATAGCCCACCACGAACGAATTATCGGCAGAGCCAGGCTCCTGCCAACTGAATATGAAGAAACAATCGAAACAATCCGCTGGCTCAGTCCAACGATGGCTGATTGGGTAGAACAGCGCAACTGCTTCAAGGAGCGATACGCAACCAAGATCCCAAAGAAACGCCCCCAACCCCCAGAGCCGCCAATGGCCGCAGCCGCTCCCATTCCAATTACCGACTAGGGTTCAAACCATTGTGCCGCTGTGGAAATTCAAACTGCACCACCACCCACTTTTCATCTGAATTGCTTTCGCCCTCCCCCTGCGTGATAATCTAGCGTTCCCCGTGGTGTGCTGCCGCGCCGGGATACCTGCGTGTGCCCGTGTGAACTTGCCCAACTACATCACGCTGAGCCGTATTTTCAGCGTTCCAGTGCTGATCTGGATCCTCTCCAGCCGCTTGTTCATCGGGGCACATGGTGAACGCGAGCTGCTCGCCTGCGGCGTCTTCATTCTGGCTTCCATAACCGACGGCATTGACGGCTGGCTGGCGCGCAAGCGCGGCCAGATCACCACTCTCGGCATGTTGCTTGACCCGCTGGCCGACAAGCTGATGGTCACCGCCGCCTACATTACCCTGGTGCAGTTCAATCCGGCCATCGTTCCCGCCTGGGTTGCGGTGCTGGTCATCGGACGCGAATTCCTGGTCAGCGGACTGCGCAGCATCGCCGCCAGTGAAGGCTTCACCATTGACGCCAGCGACCTTGGCAAGCTCAAGATGGTCGTCCAGATCGTCTCCGTAGTTGCCGCCATCCTCGACCATCGCTGGTGGCAATGGACCCTGGGCCGCTTCGTGCTCGACATCCACCTGATCGCGCGCATGGCCATCTGGTTCATGGTCTGTGTCTCGCTGATCTCCGCTGCGGACTACTTCGTCGCCTTCTGGTCGAAGATCGACCACAGCGCTAAGCGCCGTCGCCGCAAGCGTGCGTTCATCCTGAGCCGCCCGAAGAAGTTCGGCGTTGCGCCAACGCCGATTTCGCAGCCCCACCAGGAGAAGTAAATGGCTGCGCCCGACTCCAAGCCGGCGGCCGCCGAGTATTCCCCCGAGGAACGCCGCTTGCTGCTCGGCCTTGCCCATGACGCCATCAGGGCAGCGCTCGAAGACCGGCAGGTGGACACCACTCCGCCCACTGCGCACTTGGCGGAATTGCGCGGCGCCTTCACCACCCTCCACCTCGAGGGTCAGCTCCGCGGCTGCGTCGGCTATGTCTTCCCCATGTACCCGCTCTACCGAACGGTCGCCGAGACCGCCGTCGCCGCCGCCTTCTACGACACCCGTTTCTTTCCCGTAACGGAAGACGAAGCGCCCCGCCTCGTCATTGAGATCAGCGTGCTCTCGCCGCTGTTCACTATTCGCCCGGACGAAGTCGAAATCGGACGCCACGGCCTGATCGTCACCCTCAGTAGCCGCCGCGGCCTGCTGCTGCCCCAGGTGCCCATCGAGCACCACTGGGACCGCCTGACTTTTCTCGAACAGACCTGTTGTAAAGCCGGCCTCCCACCCGACGCCTGGAAGCACGCCAAGCTCGAAGCCTTCACGGCCGAGGTATTTGGAGAGGCTGGCTTTTAGCGTTTAGCTCTTAGCCATTAGCTTCTAGCTTTTGTTCCCGGCGGAGCCGGCCGGTTACCCTGCGCAGTCGGACGCCCTGTGTGATATGCCTTCCGAATGAGAACCGGTCAAAACAATGAGCCGCCCTCGTGGGGCGGCTCACCTAGCAGGCGGAGACTTTAAGCTGGGGGGGAGTCCAGCTGCCTGCGATCTCTCCGGGTCCGGCGGTGTTCCTTGTGGCAAGCCGTCTTCCAGGGCAAGAAGCGTTTTGCCATTCACCGCTGACTCGGCACTCATGCATAAAGGGTGAGGGACCCGCCCGGAAAATATAGCGGTAACAAAAAAAAATTACCGGGGTGGGACCACGGGCCAGTCTTTCGTCACCTTCCCAAGCAGTAGGGAATAGTGACGTAACTTGGCGGGCATATGCGACCCAATGGAGGATAGTGCTACTACACCAAGCAACAGGGGGATTCGCTGGCTCCAGGCGAACGGCACCACGCATAGAAGCACGAGTTTTCCGAGCAGCACCAAGCCCCAGCCCTCCAGAACCGATGCAAACGCGGGATAGGCTTCCAGCGCCGCCAGTGCCACACCGCTCGCGATGGCCGCGTACAGCCAGGGACTGAGCTGGCCGGCGGCGACTCCGAACGCGTGTCCGCCGACGAGGATGCTGATCGCCATCAGGTGTGCCGTGCGCAGCGCGATCTTCCACGCGCGCCCATAAGGAATCGCGCGCCGTGTTGGTCCTGCGCACGCAATGCTGCTGTCGCTGTCTTCCGGCGAGCGTGGACCAAAGATTTCCAAGGGGCGTTGCCTCGAATTTAATAATACTGTGCTTTGGCGCTGCGGTCAGGCCTTGAGCTCACACGACGAGCTCCCGATTTGGGCAGCGGGCTTCACTCTCAAAACATTCTTCTCTGGCCCTGAACAACTTTTCAGAGTACAAAAACAGACACACCGAGTCTTGGGGCGGGGAGGCAATCATGGACAAGATCGTGCGCGTAAATATGTCGGACCTGACTACCAGGATCGAGCCGGTTCCGCCGGCCTGGGTCCGCCTGGGTGGTCGCGGACTGACATCAACGATCGTTGCGGCTGAGGTTCCACCCGACTGCCATCCGCTCGGCGAGAACAATAAGTTAGTGTTTGCTCCCGGCCTTCTGACCGGAACGCTTGCCGCCAATTCCGGGCGGCTGTCCGCCGGCGCCAAGAGCCCGCTGACCGGCACCATCAAGGAAAGCAACTCGGGCGGCAGCGCCGCGCGCAGCCTGGCGCAATTGGGTATCAAGGCTCTCATCCTCGAAGGTCTACCCAAGGCGGACAAATGGTACAGCGTTCACATCAGCAAGAACGGCGCGACCATCCAGGAGGAAACCGAACTGGTTGGCAAGGGTAACTTCGACGTGATCGCCGCCGTGGAAGCTCGCTTCACCAAGAAGATTGCGCTGATTACCATTGGCCCGGCGGGAGAGATGAAGATGGCTTCGGCCAACATCTCGGTGAAGGATCCCGACAGCAAGCTGCGCAGCCATGGCCGCGGCGGCCTCGGCGCCGTCATGGGCTCGAAGAAGATCAAGTTTATTTCCATTGATGATCAGGGCGGCCCCGGAGTCAAAATCGTCCGGCCGGAAGCGTTCAAAGCCGCCGCCAAGACCTTTGCTGACGCCATGCTCCGGCATCCGATTACCGGCCAGGGCCTGCCCGCTTACGGCACTGCGGTCCTGATCAACATTCTCAACGAAGCCGGTGGCCTGCCCACGCGTAACTTCTCGCAAGGCCAATTCGAGGGACACGAAAACATTTCCGGCGAGACCCTGCACGACACCATCGTGGAACGTGGCGGAAATCCCACCCACGTATGCCACGCCGGATGCGTTATCAAGTGCTCGCAGGTTTACAACGACAAGGACGGCAAGTACCTGACCTCGGGCTTCGAATACGAGACCATTTGGGGATTCGGCGCCGATTGCTGCATTGACAACCTGGACGACATCGCTGCGGCCGATCATCTCATGGATGACATTGGCGTCGATTCCATTGAGACCGCGGTGATGTTCGGCGTGGCCATGGAAGCCGGCGTCCTGCGCTTCGGGGACGGCAAAGCGGTAATCCGCATCCTGGAGGACGAAATCGGCAAGGGCACGCCGTTCGGACGGCTCCTGGGCGCGGGCGCGGCCGTTGTCGGCAAGGCTTATGGGGTCGCCCGCGTCCCGGTCGTCAAAGGCCAGGGCATTCCGGCCTACGATCCCCGTGCCGTCAAAGGCATCGGTATCACCTACGCCACCACTACGATGGGCGCCGACCACACGGCCGGCTACGCGGTGGCAACCAACATCCTCAACGTCGGCGGGCACGTTGATCCCTTGAAGAAAGAGGGTCAGATCGAACTCTCGCGTAATTTGCAGATCGCCACCGCGGCGGTTGACTCCACCGGCATGTGTATCTTCATTGCCTTCCCGGCACTGGACATCCCGGAATGTCTCCAGGCGTTGATTGAGATGATCAACGCGCGCTACGGTCTGGCGCTCACCGGCGACGATGTGGTTGCGCTGGGCAAGTACATCCTGAAGACGGAACACGAATTCAACCAACGCGCCGGCTTCACCCGGGAGCACGACCGGCTCCCCGAGTTCTTCAACCATGAGCCGGTCGCGCCGCATAACGTTGTTTGGAACTTCACCCCAGAGGAGATCGACCAGTTCTGGAACTTCTAGGGGTTGTGTCTTTGCCTGAAGCGCGCGGCGCCACTCGCCGCGCGCTTGGTTTTAGTGAGTTCTTGTGTGCCCCACCCGTCCGATGTCTCCCAAAATCTCAAACGGAAAAAATGAGATACGGTTTTTACGCACCCCGCTCGCGCCTCCGCGCATCCATTCAGCGTTGTACGAAGGAGGAGCGAACACCTTATGGTCCATGAAGTACCGCCGCTGTCGTATGACTACTCAGCGCTGGAGCCTTACATTGACACGCAGACCATGCATTTGCACCACGATGGGCACCATGCCGCCTATGTGAAGAACCTCAACGCCGCCCTGGAAAAGCATCCCGACCTGCAAGGCCGTTCCGCGATCGAGCTGCTGCGTAACCTCAACTCCATTCCCGAGGACATTCGCACCGCCGTACGAAACAACGGTGGCGGGCACGTAAACCACACCATGTTCTGGGAGATCATGAAGCCGCAAGGTGGAGGCAACCCGCACGGCCAGATCGCCGATGCCATCACCGGGTCCTTTGGCAACTTCGCTGGCTTGCGCGAAAAGTTCAACGAAGCCGGCCTCAAACTGTTCGGCAGCGGCTGGGTCTGGGTGGTCAGCAAGGACAGCCGTCTCGAGATCATCACCACGCCCAACCAGGACAGCCCCTACTCCCAGGGTTACTACCCGATCTTCGGCAACGACGTCTGGGAGCATGCGTATTATCTGAAGTACCAGAACCGCCGCGGCGAGTACTTGCAGGCGTGGTGGAACGTCGTCAACTGGGAGGCCATCAACAAGCGGCTGCAGGAATCGCAGCGCATGGGCAAGGCGGCGTAGAGACTAGCAGCAAGCAACAGGCAACTGGCAACAAGCAGGCCATTGGTTCTCGCTTTCGGCTGTCGGCCGAGAGCCGACGAGCGAGAGCCGACAGCCGGGATTATTGTTGCTAATTGCTTGCTGCTAGCTGCTTGTTGCTGGTTGCTCGCTGCTAGTTGCTTTCCCCTAACTCCTCACCGTCAGCACCGGACACGGCGCTTCGCAGACCACGCGGTGCGCCGTGGCCCAGGGCAAGTGGACCAGCGCCGGCACCATAGGCCTGCGCCGGGCGCCCATCACGATAAGCCGTGCCCGCTGCTCGGCGGCAATCCGCAGGATCGCTTCGGCCGCCGCGCCGAACAGCACCACTGCTTCCGGATGGCAGGCTTGCGCCATCGCCGGCGGCAGCAGGTTGAGCAACTGCTGCCGGCAGCTCTCGGTTATGTTGTCCAGCGCCTGCGGCGCCACTTCATCGATGCAAGGCAGCACGTGCAGCAGCACGATGCGTGAGTGGTTCTCCCGTGCCAGCCCCACCGCGTACGGCAGCGCATGCATCGAGCCGTGCGAGAAGTCGGTCGCGTAGAGGACGCAGTCGATACGCCCATCGGCAACGCCGTCGGGAACAACGTGCGGGCCGATGGTCAAAACCGGGCACGTGGCGCGCCGGAAAATCTCCTCGGCAACCGAGCCCAGCACCAGCTTCTTCAAGCCCCGGCGGCCGTGGGTGCCGAGCACGATCAGATCAATCTGCCTGTCCTTAATCACCGCTTCGAGCACGTGCCAGAGCGGGCCACGCTCAATCAGCACTTCGTGTGTCACGTTCTTCAGCGGCTGCCGCAACAGCAGACGTGACATCTGGTTGTCCGCGACTTGCCGCTGCTCATCCAGCAGTGGAGCACGGTCCATCGGAACCGCGCTCGGCGCTTCCGGCGGCAGCACGTGCAGCACATGTATGGTGGAGCCAAAACGTTGCGCCAGAACGCGCGCATACGGCAGCGCGTTTTCCGAGCAGGGAGAGAAGTCCGTGGCAAAAAGAATGTTACGAAGTTTCAAGGAAGGAACAAACTTCGGTGCGGCGGCGGCCATGGAACACCTCCCGGGGAGCGAAGGGAACGGCCAGGACTTTCCCGCGCGACTATGCTACCCTCACCCGAGCCGCCCGCAGTGACTCCAGTCACGACCACATGTGAGAGCACCCTGGTCAGCCGTTTGAGCGCGACCGGCGGTGCAGGCGTGTGTCCTGGGCGGCGCGATACACCTCACCCATGCCACCCTGGCCGATGCACTCGCTGAGCAGGAACCGGCCGATGCGTGTGCCCGTCAAGCGCGTCGGGGTTGCGCGCCGTTGTTGCGCGCCGTTGTTGCGCTTCCGCCATAGCGCGGTCTGTACCGGGCAAACTTCGCCGCAGGTCGCCGGACGCGACGTTCTGTTTTGTGGGGCGGCGATGGCGCGCAGGAAGGTCGCGGATCCAGACATCAGCGCGCCATGTTACCCCCTTTTGTCGTCCAGTGAAAGCGCCCAATGGCGCAACCCGCGTTCCCATGGACCCCTCTATCTTGTGGATGCCCGAAGACCAGCTTCAAGGGAGAAGAATTCATGCCGTTTAAGAAGACTGCTCGCACAAAATCAAGCGCGTCGAGAAAGCGTAGCGGCACGCGATCAAGTATGAGTTCGTCGACCTTGAAGAAGCCAACCGGGCGTGCGGCGAAGAAAGCGACCTCGGCCAAAAGGAGTTCCGGCGGCAAGTACGGGCCGAAGGCGCAGAAGATGGTCGAGACGGAAATGCGCCACGTCAAGCAGGGCAAACATAAGGGCCCGAAACAGGCGATCGCCATCGGTCTGTCCAAGGCACGCCGCGGCGGCGCCAAAGTGCCGCCCAGACCGAAGCGTGAAGCAGCGTAGATTTGCGCGCGCCATCTGCCGCGGTCCCGCCCGACCTGCTTACCCGCTTCGACAACTCTCCGCTGGCTTCCCGCTGCTCCGCCGCCTGATTCCCGAGCAGTGCGCGCCTGCTGGGGCTTGCGATTCAGGGCATCCCCGCCTTGGCCGGTGTTCGTCCTATGGTGAAAGCCTCAGAAGAGCACGCAGGAATGGGACCACAAGGAGATCAGGGTATGAAGTTTTGTTTGTTGAGCTTACTTGCGCTGTGCATAGTGGCGTTGGTCATGACGATGCCGCTGGCGGCGCAGACGGGCAGCAGCCAATCGCAAATGGCAAACGACCGCAGCTCCGACATCGTGCCGGGCACGGGCGTGACCCAAGCCGAACTGCGCGACCTGGGCTACACGCCGCAGCAGATCGCGGAGATACGGTCAACCAGCGCTGAGATGGCAGAGCAGGGCGCCGGCACGGCCGCCGACGAGAGCAGCGGCCGCGCGCAGCTACCTTCCGAGAACCAGCCAATGCAGGCCCGTGACCGGGGCGCGGCCCGGGCCGAGGGCGGTAACGGCTGGGGTCTGTGGGGCCTGATCGGACTCCTGGGTCTGCTGGGCCTCGGCGGACGCAGCCGTCGCGCGGAGGCGCGCGAGGAGCGCGATATTCGCCGCGTAGCGTAGCGTTGGCTTAACTGATTATGTCCACGGCACCGGAAGATTGGTGCCTTTTTCTTTGAAAAGACCTGCAACGGATTTAGACGGATTGATTGTTAGGGAATTCGTGGATTCAAACAGATTCCAGGGGTCTTAATCCGTTTGAAATTCGTGGTTAGGTTTCTTTGACCTCATTGTTTGCGGACGGCTGGTCTGGCCGGAGGCTTGGGAGTGGCACTGCTGCTGACGTAGGCGAGCACAAGCTTCCGCTGCTCGGGCGTGAGGTTGAGGAACTCGAATCCGAAGCGGAAGCCGTTGGTGTAACGCACGATGGCCTTGACCTGTATGGGGTCGGGGCAGTTGGGGACAGCGAATTCCAGGGCGACTTCCGACCGTACTTCGAGGGGAGCGGCAATGGTGGCGCCGAGGCCGCCTTCGCCAATATCGTTGCACCAGCCGCGATAAACACTGCCGTTGTTTGCGGTAAGCACGAGGCGGGACTCAAGGGCGCGGCGCTCGAACTGGCGGGCCACGGGCCAGTTTTGCCGATAATAGCCGGGAAGCTCTGACATTTCCGGTATGGTCGCATGACGGGCAAGATTCTTCAATCGTCAAGGTGCAAACTCTGGTAACCACGTTTGCAGACGCCGGTGGAAGTGACCGTGGAGCCGCGGACGATGCGGTCATCGCGTAGCAAGCTCGTCGCGCGGCGCCTAGCTATAATCACTTCATGCCGCAATTCCCTGACGTTCAGCAACAGCTCGATTACATCGGCAAGGGCGCCAACGAGATCATCCCGGAAAAAGAACTGCGTGAAAAGCTCGAGCAGGCACAGAAGACCGGGCGGCCCTTGCGCGTCAAGGCCGGGTTCGATCCGACCGCGCCTGACCTGCACCTCGGTCACACGGTGCTGATCCGCAAGCTCAAGCACTTCCAGGACATGGGCCACCAGGTCATCTTCCTGATCGGCGACGGCACCGCGATGATCGGCGATCCTACGGGGCGAGCAGTGACGCGGCCGCCGCTGTCGCGCCAGGAAATCGACCGCAACGCCGAGACCTACAAGGCGCAGGTATTCAAGATCCTGGATGAGTCGCGCACGGAAGTCCGCTACAACAGCGACTGGCTGTGCAGGCTGGGCTTCGAGGACATGATCCGGCTGGCGGCGAAGTTCACGGTTTCGCAGATGCTGGAGCGCGAGGACTTCCACAAGCGCTTCCAGGAAGAAAAGCCGATTTCACTGCACGAGTTGCTGTATCCGCTGGCGCAGGGATACGACTCGGTCATGCTGAACGCGGACGTCGAACTTGGGGGCACGGACCAGAAATTCAACCTGTTGGTGGGACGCGAGCTGCAACGCATCTGGGGACAGCCATCGCAGGTGGTGCTCACCATGCCGCTGCTCGAAGGGCTCGACGGCGTGCAGAAGATGTCCAAGTCGTACGGCAATTATGTGGGCATCACCGAGCCGCCGTTCGAGATGTACGGCAAGCTGATGTCAATTAGCGATGACCTGATGTGGCGCTATTACGAGCTGCTGACCGATATGACGATGGACGAGATCAGCCGGATGAGGGCGGCAGTGGCTGGAGGCAGTCTGCATCCGATGCAGGCCAAGAAAGAACTGGCGGCGCGCATCGTGACCGATTTCCACGGCGCCGGTGCGGCGCGGCAGGCTGCCGAGGACTGGGCGCGCCAGTTCCAGAAGCGCGAAGCGCCGGAAACGCTGGAGCGCGTAGTGGTGAAGTACGACGAGGTAGCGGCAAGATCGAGCGATGGCACGGCGATCAAGCTGGACAAGCTGTTGGCGCGCGCCGGACTGGCCGATTCCGCCACCGACGCGCAGCGCAAGATCAAGGCCAAGGCGGTGAAGGTCGAAGACGAGGTCAAGAGCGATCCCGTGCTGGTCTTGCAAGTACCCGCGGAGCTAACGATTCGCGTGGGCCGCCTTATGAAGAAAGTCGCTGTCGAGTAAGGTAGCGCCGCCGTCCCGGCGGCGGGCCCCGGGCAAAACTAACCACGGATTCATACGGACCAACACGGACCGCTCCGCGAAGGCATTCACTATACAATCTCGGCGATGGATTCCGCCGCCCTGCTCGCGCCGTTCGTTCCCGCGCCCCTGTCGCCGGCGCAACTGGCGGCCATTTCCACCTATGTTGATCTGCTGCTGCGCTGGAACCAGCGGCTTAACCTCACCGCCGTACGCCAGCCTGAACAGGTCGTGACGCGACATATCGGCGAGTCGTTGTTTGCGGCCGCCTATTTGCTGCCTGATCCCGCGGTCCAGTTGCACACCGTTGATGTCGGCTCGGGCGCGGGCTTTCCCGGACTGCCACTGAAACTCTGGGCGCCGAACCTGCGGCTCACGTTGATCGAGGCGCAGCACAAGAAGGCGACGTTCCTGCGGGAAGTCGCAAGGGCGCTGCGTCTGGCGGATGTCGAGGTGTTCGCCGGACGGGCGGAGAATTATACCGAGCGCGGCGATCTGGTCACGTTTCGCGCGGTTGAACGGTTCGAGGCGATCGTGCCGCTAGCCGCCGGACTCCTCCGCAATCCTCTCATCCCGAGCGAGCGGCCGCCTTTGCCGCGAGCCGAAGGAGCTTACAGTGCGCGACTGGCCATGTTGATCGGCGCGTCGCAGGTCGAACGGGCGCGGGCGTTGTTGCCGTCATTCACATGGGAAGGGCCGCAGCCGGTCCCTCTGTCCACAGCGAGAGTGGTGCTGGTGGGAAAGAAATAGTCCGGGACAATCTTAGTTTGCTGCTGGAGGACCGGTGTCCGCGGTGCGGGGCGCGACGCGCGATGAAGATTGCGGACGAGCAGGAACTTTCAATCTTCAAACTGTGTAAATCCGTGTGAATTCGTGGCCAGGTTTTTATCTGCTTAAGAGTTCCAGCACTGGGGTCGCTTCGCTGAGGATGGCGGTCTTGAGCGTCGGCTCGTACCCGTTACATGGGGCCGAGCGCCGATTCCGCCAGAAATGCAGAGATATTTCGACTCGCACGGCAAACGCGGCCGCGCTCGCTCAGCATGACAAGAGCGGGCAGCGGGAAACGGGTAACGGGTTGCGGTTTTCGCTAAACTAACAACCGTGCTTCCGCACATCCTGGAATTCGCGCCCGCACGCGACGCGGAGATATTTGCCGTGGCACCGGCCGCGCCTGCGGTGTTCGTGCTGCGCGGCGAGGCGGGCACGGAGCCGTACGTCAGCAAGACGGCAAACTTGCGGCGGCGGCTAATGCGACTGCTCGGTCCGCCGGAGCAGGCGACCAAGCGGTTGAACTTGCGCGAGCGCGTGCGGATGATCGAGTATGCGGCGACCGGCTCGGATTTCGAGTCAGGGCTGGTGCTTTATCGCGCGCTGCGGCAGGAGTTTCCGAAGACGTATGGGAAGCGACTGCGGCTGCGTCCGGCGCCGCTGGTGCGTTTGATCCTGGAGAACGAGTATCCGCGCGCGGCGGTGACCACGCGCATCGCCACGCTGCGGGGGCGCTCGCTTTACTACGGGCCTTTTGCCACGCGCGCGGCGGCGGAGAAATTCGCCAACGACTCGCTGGATTTCTTCCTCATGCGGCGCTGTACCGACGACCTGCATCCTGATCCCGCATTTCCCGGCTGCATTTATTCGGAGATGAAGATGTGCCTGGCGCCGTGCTTCAAGGGATGCACGGACGAACAGTATCGGGAGGAAGTGGAGCGCGTGCGGGAGTATTTCGATACGCGCGGGCAGTCGCTGATGCGTGAGTTGGGCGTCCGGCGCGACGAGGCCTCGGCGGCGCTGGAGTTCGAACAGGCGGCGGCGTTGCATGCGCGCACGGAAAAGCTTGCGCCGGTGGTACAGCAATTGCCGGAGATCGTGCGGCGCATTGATCAACTAGGCGGCCTGCTGGTACAGCCGTCGGCAGAGGCCGATTCGGTAGCGCTGTTCCGCGTGGAAGCCGGACGGCTAAACGGGCCAGTGCAGTTCGCGCTGCAACACAAGTCGGCGGAGCGCGCGGGCAAACCGCAGTCCATGGAGGCGCGGGTGATTGAAGCGCTCGCGGCACTGCCGCCGCTTGCGGCCGCCACTGCGCCGGAGACCATGGAAGAACTAGCGTACCTGAAGCGGTGGTACTACCGCACGAGCAAGGTGGGCGAGATCTTCTTCACCGATCACAAAGGGGAGCTGCCGCTGCGGCGCGTCGTGCGCGGCATCTCACGCGTCTTTCGCGGAGAGAAACCGGCCGGCGACTTGAGCGAGACGGCGTGCGATTACTGGGTGAACCGGGGCCGGGCGGCGGAGTTGAATTCTGAAGAATAGAGTTTGCAGTTGGCAGTTGGCAGCTAAACCTGCTGCGCGTTGGCTGGAAGCCGCAGTTGTGGCTTTAGCTGCGAACTGCAAACCGCCAACTGCCAACGGAGGACTCTTATTCCCTCACGCTGAGGGGAAACGTGCGTTGCTCGCGGCCGCCCTCGGCAGAAATGTTGACGATGACGTTCCATGGCCCGGTCATCGTGAACTGTCCTTTGCCTTCATAGTCGCCATTTCCCTTGTCGGTCAGCGTGAACTCGTTCTTGCCCATGTCCATCATGGGCATCTCGAGCGCAGCCTGCACGGAGGCGCCGCTGACCGGTTTGCCTGCGGCGTCAGTGAGGTGAAGGCGAAAGAGGATGTCCTTGCCGGTGACGGCCGGGTCGGGGACGGTGGTAAGAGCGGCAGCACCTATCGGTAGCGGTTTGGTTTGCGACGATTGCTTCTGACAGGCGCAGAGGATCGAGATAACAGCCAATGTGATGATGAAGAGCTTGCGCATGGCGGACATTTTATCCGGTGATCGCGTCAGCGGGTGATCGGGTGATCGGGCGGGGTTTCCTCAGAGCATGGTGCATTTGAAGCGTATGACGATGCGACTTCTGCCCAAATAATGGCCTCTGCCGATATTTGGGCATGGCAGAAGAGCGGAATCCTTTGTCCCCTGCCAACGCCACGCGCTAACCTAAGTGAAATCATACACTTTGCATTCTCTGCTACGCTAGTCAGTTTGGAATCTCTCCTGCAGTAATCCCAAGCGACTATTGAGCGGTTCGGCCGCCAAGGGTCGAACAGATTTGAGGAGGGAACCCATGCAACCCGTCACCGAAAATACCGTCAGGCCTAATGTATTGCGCAACCGGGAGCGGCAGCAGGCACCGGCACCGGCGCGGACGAAGGAGCGGAAGGACGACCATCTGCGCGCGCTGGAGTGCTACGCGCACGACATGGTGGGAACCGGTCTCCTGATGATTCGTCTGGCCTGAACTGAGGTGAAATCCCGCCCTGGCGCCAACCGGCACGGCCCAGGGCAGCGGATGATTGAGCGATTGAGTGATTAAGCCGCCCTGAAGCATTCGCAGGCGCACGAATTCTCCACACTCCACGGAGTCAAAAAGCAACAACGGATCAAAACGGATTCAGACGGATCAAGCAGAAAAACTTGGTGCGATCCGTGTTGATCCGTCTGAATCCGTTGTTAAGCGGTTAGTTCTTCTCCCGTCAGTTTTCAATACGCAAAGCCCGGGATCATCAGCTCACGCTCGCGCATACCGCTCAGGGCGCCGAGCTTGCGCGCGACCGGCTGAATGAGCTCCAGGGTGCGCACCAGCACGGAGGCGGTGGCTTCCTTCTCGCTGTTGTCCGGTTTACCCGCGAGTAATTGCTGCAAGAACGTCTTTTTCGCCGGAAAGACTTTGAGATTGACTTCTTCGGTTTCGGGAATACCGCCGGCTTTCTTGGCGAGTCTGAGCGCTGTGTCGTAGCCGCCCAATTCATCCACCAGGCCGTGCGCCTTGGCGTCTTCGCCGCTCCAGATGCGTCCCTTCGCCACTTGGAGCACTTTTTCCTTAGGCAGCTTGCGTCCCTCGGCGACCTTATCGGTGAAGTCCACGTACACGCGGTCAAGCCACGCCTGGAAGCGCTGCCACTCGGCGGGCGAGTAATCGTGGGTGCCGGTGTAGAACAGAGCGTTGTTGCCGGAGTGGACCTCGTCCCAGGAGAGCCCGATCTTGTTCCAAAAGCCGGAGGTGAGCATCTTGCCGCTGAGCACCCCGATGGAGGCGGTGATCGTGCCGGGCTGGGCGACGATCTTGTCGGCCGGCATGGCGACGAAGTATCCGCCCGAGCCGGCCAGGTCGCCCATGGAGACAATCACCGGCTTGCCCTTCTGGCGGGCACGCACGACCTCGCGCCAGATGGCGTCGGAGGCGATATAAGAACCGCCGGGGCTGTCCACGCGGAAGAGGATGGCCTTAACGTTCTTGTCCTCAGCGGCAGCGCGGATGGCGCCGGCAACTGTATCGGAACCCATCTTCATGCTGCCCATCATGGGATCATAGCCGCTTTTGCCGCGGGTAACGGTGCCGACGCCGAACACCAGGGCGATCACCTTGCCTTTTTCATGCGGGCGGCCGGCGCGTTCCAAATAGCGGCCGGCGTAGATCATCTCGGCGCCCTCGCCGGCTTTCTTCTTCGCCATGTCATAAACTTCGTCGCGATATTTCAGGCCGTCCACGAGTTTGGCCTCTTCGGCTTCCTTGCCCAGCAGCGGAGCACGATCCACCAGCGCCTTGACTTGGTCTTCGCTGAGATGGCGCGACTCGGCAATGCCGCGCACGATCTGGCCGAACCAGGAGTCTTTCATTCTCTCCATGGCCTCGCGGTGCGGCGCGGTGAACTTGGTCTCGGTCAACATATTGAGGGCGTTCTTGTATTCATAGCGGTGGTCGCCGCGAAACTTCATACCGAGCTTGTCGAGAGTGCCTTTGACAAAGGGCGACTCCATCAAAATGCCCGAGAGCTGGACATCACCGGAAGGCTGAAGGTAAACCTGCTCGAAGGCCGAAGCCAGGTAGTAAGGCCCGGTGCCGGGGCCGTAGTCACCGCCGAAGCTTTCGGCAAAGGCGATAGTGAACTTGTTCTTGGCGCGGAAGCGCGCGATGGCATCGCGGATTTCCTGCGACTGTGCGATACCGATGCCGCCGGCGCCGAAGCGGCCGACCACGCCGGCGACACGCTTGTCGTTGGCGCCCCGCTCGAGCGCCTCGACCACATCGCGCACCGTGAGTTTGCCGGAGCTCATGGCCTTGGCGAGCGCATCTTCCGGTATGTCTTCGACCAGGCCGGTTTCCAGGTTCAATTCCAGCACAGCGCGGGAGGGGACGCTGCCTTTGCCGCGCACGGCGGCAGCGATGAGAGCCACTAAGACGATGAGCACTACCAGTCCGCCGATGATTGCCAGAATACGTCCAAGGATCTTCACGTGCACCTCCGAGATGCAGGCGGTATCGCTGCGAAACATTACGCTTGGAAACGAGCGAATGCAACCAAGCAGTTGCCAGTTGTCAGTTCAGGCCACAAACACGAAAGCGCCAACGCAGAGGGCGCAGAGCATGCAGACGAAACTGGGCCCGCCGCCGGGACGGCGGCGCTACCAACCCGATGCCGTAACTGCCAACGAACTGGCAACTGGCAACTGACAACCGAACTCAGTTCAAGCGCGGCGAGGGCTGGGGGACATTGGGTTTATCGGTGAGAGTCAGGCGCACGGTGACCTTGTCGCCGCTGACGTCGATCCGCGGTACCATCTGGTCGGCACAGCGGGGACACAGCCACACGTATTCGACCTTGCGCTCCTGTTGGCCGGCGGCGTTGACGATTTCAATCTGGACACAGAACAGTTTGCCCTCGCTGAATTTTCGGAAGGGAGCGGAGCACTTCTCATTGGCGCAATGTCGGACCATGGTCTTTACTGTCCGGAGCTCGGCGCCGCACCCGAGGCTGTTGCCTCGTTGCGGTAATCCTGAAGCACGCTGGCGAGAATGGGCGAAAGATCGCCCGGCCGGTAGGGCGGGACAATGAAATCGTAAGCGCCCGACTGCATCACCTGAAGGTACTGCTCCAACCCGCCCAGACGTGAGCACACGACCACGCCGGTGGAGCTGGCGGCCGCCAGCACCATGCGAAAGTCACCGTCGGTCAGGCGGTCCTCGCAGAACACCAGGGCGAAGTTGCGGGAGCGGAGAAGCTCCAGGGCCTGGGCGCAATTCGCGGCGAAGAAAGCCTCGACGCCGAGTCCCGCGAGCACCGCCGCGAGGGCGTCACGATGCTCGTTGTCGGCAAACACCAGAAGGGTTTGAGGCGGGCGCGCAGACACCGGGTTCGGTCCTCGTACCAGAGCTGTTGTTGCTGTTAGTGAATTCAGTGTAAAGAAGAGCGCGAGCGGCTGTCGGTCTGCTAACGTACCGTTGCGGAGGCAAGCTGGGGGGAGCTGTCAATGACCGCATAACATTCGCAGGTGGCGGTTTCGAGCGCCGGCCGGGAAACAATGTCAATATGACCGCGACCGCATTCGATGAAGCGGTCGTTGCACAGGCTGCGAAGGGCGGTGGTGATAGAGGGACGGCGGCAGCCGAGCATGCGTGCGAGGGAATCGTGCGTGACGGGCAGAGGATGGGTAGCAGCGCGCGAATGCGCCATCAGCAGCCATCGGGCGACGCGTTCGCGTACGCTGTGCAGGCTGTTGCAGGCGGCACACTGAGCCACCTGCGTGAGCTGCTGCTGCACGAAGCGGCGCAACAGGAGATCGAGATTCGGGGTTCGCGGCAGCAGTCGATGCATTCGGTCGGCCTCGATGCGCAGCGCGCTGCCGGGAATCTCGACGGTAACAGGCAGCGGAGTTCCGTGCACCGCGAGCAGGATGGCGATCCCGACGAAGCCGTCGATCCCCATCATGCCCACCTCTACGGTCGCGCCGTCATGCATGCCCGCAAGCATGCAGACGAGGCCGCGGGTGGGGAAATAGCCAAAGCTCACCGGACGGTTGGGTTCGTAGAGGGTTTGTCCGGCGGTGAGCGGAACCGGCGTGAGGTGCGGGGCCAGCAGGTGGTACTCCTGTGCGGGCAGGGCGGCAAGAATGGCATTACGGGGCGCGGCATTCTGGCGGGCGCCTCGTGCCGTTTTCGCTGACGTAACATCGCGTTTGCTGTGCTGCGCAGGCATTGTTTGCCCCCGCCCGCGTGGCCGCGAAGTCCTACAGCACTCCATTAAGTGTGACGCTACTATCGCCAAAAGTGACAAGGAAATCAGAAGTAGTGCGGTGATCGAGACCCGTTTTGGAACCAAGGTGGTGCTGTCGTCCCTGGCGTGGTGGGCTCATATCATCGCTTCGCGACTTACTCGCACCATGCCAGTTAATCGTTTTCGTGATGGCGTCGCACCCGGGACCTCAACCGTGTGCCCGGTTCAGCGTGTCCACCACCTCGGGCTGGACAGGTTCGAGGTGGGCGGTGAAGTGGCGCAGGAACGGGGCCTGGTAGGTCAGGCGCAGACCGCGGATCTGCTCGCGGCGGCGCCACACTTCCAGAATAACTTCAATGACGTAGTCAATATGGCTCTGCGTGTACACGCGGCGCGGAATGGCAAGGCGCACCAAGTCCATGCGGGCGGCCTGGGCGAACATCAGCGAGCCGATCTCAACGGAGCGGATTCCGCCCTCCAAGTAGAGTTCACAGGCGAGCGCGGCGCCGGGAAATTGGTCCGGCGGGACGTGGGGCAAAAAGGCGCGAGCGTCAATGTAGATGGCGTGTCCGCCCGGCGGCTGCACGATGGGCACACCCTGCTCGGCGATGTGATTGCCGAGATAGGCGGTGGAGGCGATGCGGTATTTCAGGTAGTCCTCATGCACCGCTTCCTGAATGCCGACGGCGATGGCTTCCAGGTCGCGCCCGGCGAGGCCGCCGTAAGTGGGATAGCCCTCTGTCAGGATGAGCAGGTTGCGCTCCTGCTGGGCGAGCGCGTCGTCGTTGGTGCAGAGAAAGCCGCCGATGTTGGCCATGCCGTCTTTCTTGGCCGACATGGTGCAGCCGTCACCCAGGCGGAACATTTCCTGCGCGATTTCCTTCGGCGTTTTATCGGCGTAGCCCGCCTCGCGCAGCTTGATGAAATAGGAGTTCTCGGCGAAGCGGCAGGCGTCGAAGTAGAGCGGGATGCCGTAACGGCGACAAACGGAGCTGGCGGCGCGGGCGTTTTCCATGGAGACCGGCTGGCCACCGCCGGAGTTGTTAGTGATCGTGAGCATCACCAGCGGCACGCGTTCACGGCCGACGCGCTGGATCAGTTCTTCCAGCGCGGCCACATCAATGTTTCCTTTGAATGGGTGTTTGAGCGCGGGTTGGCGGCCTTCAGGGATGGGGAGGTCAACCGCCTCGGCGCCGACGTATTCGATATTGGCGCGGGTGGTGTCGAAGTGGGTGTTGCTGGGGACCACGTCGCCCTTCTTGCAGGCAACGCCGAACAGGATGCGCTCGGCGGCGCGTCCCTGGTGCGTGGGGATCACGTGACGGTAGCCAAAGATGTCCTGGATGGAGTCGCGGAAATGGTCGTAGCTGCGGCTGCCGGCGTAGCTCTCGTCGCCTTCCATGATGGCGGCCCACTGGAAGGTGGACATGGCCCCGGTGCCCGAGTCGGTGAGCAGGTCGATCAGCACTTCATCGGCGGGAAGCAGAAAGAGATTGTAGTGAGCGGCGCGCAGGCGCTCTTCGCGCTGGACGCGGGTGGTCCAGCGGATGGGTTCGACGCTCTTGATGCGGAACGGCTCGATGATGGTGCGGACGGGCATGGGGCACCTCGCCTGTTTGCGTAACGCAAGATTGTAGTCCCGGGCAGCAAAGTTTGCAGTTTTCAGTTGGCAGTTCGCAGCGAAAGCGTTTTCAGCATTGATGTAGTCCGAAGGCAAAAAGCAGATCCCTCGACTGCGCGGCGGCAAAATCGGCCGCCGCTCCGTTTGTGTGCGCCTCCAGCGGTGTCAAGGGTCAGGATGAACGCCCAAAAAACGGGCGCCCT
>JBHGBA010000038.1:0-37506 GCA_041946775.1 Terriglobales bacterium | reverse complement strand
CTGTGTCCCTTGCGTCTGTCATCCCGAGCGACGCGCGGCCGGTTTTGCCGCGCGGAGTCGAGGCGACCTTGTGTTTGGATTCCTCAGAATTGAGTGATCGGGCAACTGAAACCCAACTGCACAATTACCCAATCACGCAATTGCCCGATTATCAGAGTTTCTGCACCCGCTGCACGTCACGCACGCCGTGGATTCTCTTCAGGCCGGTGACGATGTGTTCCAGGTGCTTGAGATGGGCGACGTCTAGGACCACGTCGATGTTGGCCTGATGGTTGGCGGTGCGGGCCTCGATGTTGCGGATGTTGATGTTCTCGTCGCTGATGACGGTGGTGATCTGCTTCAACATGCCGGGGCAGTCGTCGCAGAACAGGGTGAGCTTGACGGGGAAGCCCTGGCCGTCGCCGCTGGGCACTTTGGGTTCATGCGCCCACTGGACGGCGATACGGCGCTCGGATTCGTTGATCAGGTTGATGACGTTGGGACAGTTGCGCGCGTGTACGGCGACGCCTTTGCCGCGCGTCACGTAGCCGACGATTTCCTCGCCACGGATAGGGTTGCAACAGCGGGCGCGGTAGGCGAGCAGGTCGTCGTGGCCGGTGACCTTGATAGCGCCGGCAGCGCCACCGAAGACGCGGCGTACGACGCTGGTGAAACCGCTGTCATCGTCGGCGCCGGGAGAAGCGGGCTGTTCCGCGCTGCCGGGGGCCAGGCGTCCGAGCACCTGGCGGGCGGAGTACTTGCCGTAGCCGATGCCGGCGATCAGGTCCTCAGGCCGGGCGCAGCCGTAGTCCTGGGCGATGCGCTGGAAGTCGGCGTCCTTGATGTCCTTCATTGATACGCGGTACTTGCGCGCTTCTTTTTCGATCAGCTTGCGGCCGATTTCCAGGGCCCGCTCGCGCTGATGGACGTTGAGCCAGTGTTTGATCTTCTGCCGCGCGCGCGAGGAGCGCACCACTGTGAGCCAGTCGCGGCTGGGCTGATGGCCGGCCTGGGTGATGATCTCGACGATGTCGCCCGAGCGCAGCTTGTAGCGCAGCGGCACCATGCGGCCGTTGACCTTGGCGCCTACGCAAGTGTGGCCCACGTCGGTGTGGATGGTGTACGCGAAGTCAATGGGCGTGGCGTCGCGCGGCAGCACGACCACCTTCCCCTTGGGCGTGAAGGTGTAAACCTCGTCGGGGTAGAGGTCAATCTTCAGCGTCGAGAGGAACTCGCTGGGGTCGCTGACCTCGCGCTGCCACTCGACCACCTGGCGCAGCCAGGCAAGCCGCTCTTCGTCGCGCGCGGTGACCGGGCCGTCCTTGTACTTCCAGTGGGCGGCGATGCCTTCCTCGGCCATCTTGTGCATCTCTTCGGTGCGGATCTGCACTTCAAACGAGGTGCCGTTTTCGGTGATGACCGTGGTGTGCAGCGACTGGTAAAGGTTGGGCCGGGGCATGGCGATGAAGTCTTTGATCCGCCCCGGCACCGGGCGCCACTGGTTATGGATGATGCCCAGCACGGCGTAACAGTCATGCACCGACTTGGTGATGATGCGCAGCGCGAACAGGTCGTAGATCTGGTCCACCGTGATGTGCTGCCGCAGGATCTTCTGGTGGATGGACCACAGGCGCTTGATGCGGCTCTCGACCCGGGCCTCGATGCCGGCTTCCTTCAGCTTCTCGCGCAGCACGTACTCGACCTTGGTCAGGAAGTAGTGTTCGCCGGCCTTGCGGCGCTTTTCGACCGCTTCCTTCAGCTCGTCGTAGGTGTTGCGGTCAAGGAAGTGGAACGCCAGGTCCTCGAGTTCGCCGCGGATCTTGCCCATGCCGAGGCGGTGGGCGATGGGCGCATAGATTTCCCGGGTCTCGCGCGCGATCTTCTCCTGCTTGGCCGGGTCGAGGTATTCGAGCGTCCGCATGTTGTGCAGGCGGTCGGCCAGCTTGATGAGCACGACGCGGATGTCGTCCACCATGGCCAGCACCATCTTGCGGACGTTTTCCGCCTGCCGCTCCTCGCGCGAGGCGAAGTCAATCTTGCTGATCTTGGTGACGCCTTCGACGATATGCGCGATCTGCTCGCCGAATTGTTTTTCGATCTGCTCGGTGGTGACGCCGGTGTCCTCGACCACGTCATGCAGCAGCGCGGCGGCCACGGCCAGCGAGTCGAGTCTGAGTTCCGCGACCACGTGGGCCACTTCGACCGGGTGGGTAACGTACGGCGCGCCCGAGGCGCGGGTCTGCCCGGCGTGTTGCTTGACGGCGAATTCGTAGGCTTTCTCGACGACGGAGAGATCGTCATTGGGACGGTTCTCACGCAGCAGTTTCAGCAGGTCGCGGAATTTCGTGACCGTCAGGACATTGGTCTGGATCTGCTGGCGCAAGGTCGCCATAACTGATTATAGCTCTCCCGGGAAGCGCTTCGGCTCTCGCTCATCGGCCCACGGCTACGGGAGACCCTCACCTGATTGGATGCGGAGCAGAGTTGGCGGGGAGCTATTCCTGCGTGAGTGCACCTTCGAGGTACTTACCAATCCTGTCCTTGTTGGCTGCGAGGCTGGAGAACTGTTTCTCACATACATCGCTAAATCGGGCTAGCACCTTGCGATTGATCTCCTCTTGATCCTCAAAAATCGCTACAGAACGATGCGGTACGTTCCACCGTTCAAATTGCAGGAGCGCTATCGTCGCGTCTCGTACCTTGTCATCGGACGGCAACGCATAAATGAACAAAGGACGCAACATGTCGTTTACTCGACAATCAACAACGTACTTTGCTTCAGGGTCGTGCACTGGATCATGCCAGTCAAAACTACGTCGGTTTTCCGGCACACGTTCCGATACGAAATTACGAAAATCTTCAAAGAATGTTGACCGAACGCGCTCGCGAGACAGGTAAGTGACATCGGAAATCCTTAGAACCGCTTGAACAAAGCTGTACAGGGCATCTCCAAACTGCTCGTCCGGGACACGTGTGACCAACTCGCCACGGCGATCCTCGACGGAAAACGATGAAATTGCATTAGATATGATCTTCTGACGAGTTCCTCGTTGGAGGTCTTTCTCATCGATGTCATACGTTAGGTGCATGTAGGTGTGGCCCTCGTCCGATAACAGCCAACTGCTGTTCTCCCTCCGCAGAACAATGGCCAAATGATCGCCATCCTCGAATAAGAATGGCGTGAATACCCTGTATCGGTTCAGCCCCTCGGCTGTCAGGCGAATTTGGTCAGATACTTTCGCCCTAAACTCTTGTTCAATACCTGCAAGTGTCATAGAACCTCAGAAAAGCAACCCCTGCGCTTCAAGTGGGATTACGAACCCACAATCGTCCAGTAAACACTGTATGGCGCCTCGGAAATCCGCGTATCAACCGAATAGCCAATTCACAGGCCTCCCGCACTGTGAAAGTCGCACTTCGAGGGAGAGGCAATTAAAGACTAGTCAAGCCGAGACCGCAATAGTTTATTGACCAGCTCCGGTTTCGCCTGGCCCTTGGTGGCTTTCATCACCTGGCCGATGAAGAACTGAGCGACGGTCTTTTTCCCGGCGCGGTAATCGGCAACCTGCTTGGGGTTGGCGGCGATCAGGCCATCAATGATCTTCTCGAGGGCGGCGGTATCGGTGATCTGCTGCGGTTTCTCGCGTTCGTAAACCGCAGGGAAGTCTTCGCCGCGCTCGAAAGCTTTGTCATAGAGGTCTTTGAGCATCTTGCCGGAGATCGTGCCGGCTTCAACCAGGTCGGCGGAAAACGCTACCCCCTTCATGGAAATTGGCGACTGCTCGATGCTGAGGCCTTTTGCCTTGAGCCGCCCGAACAGCTCAGATTGCACCAGATTGGCGACGCGCTTGGGGTTCTTGGCAGCGCGCGCGGCTTCCTCGAACTGGTCGGCCAGCGTGCGGGTGGCGGTCAGCACGCCCGCGTCGTACTCGCTGATGCCGTAGTCGGAAAGCATGCGGGCCCGGCGTGCCTGGGGCAGCTCAGGCATTTGCCTGCGGATTTCGGCTTGCCAGGCTTCGTCCACCACCAGCGGGAGCAGGTCCGGCTCTGGAAAGTAGCGGTAGTCGTGCGCGTGCTCTTTGGTGCGCATGCCGTAGGTGCGGCCTTCGCCGGGGTTATAGAGGCGCGTCTCCTGGGAAATGGTGCCGCCGCTTTCGAGGACGCCGATGTGGCGCTCGATTTCGTATTCCAGCGCCTGGCGGATAAAGCGGAAGGAGTTGACGTTCTTCACTTCGGTCTTCGTTCCGAAGGCCTGCTGCCCGCGCCGCCGCACGCTGATATTGGCGTCGCAACGCAGCGAACCTTCCTCCATGTTGCAGTCGCTCACACCGGTGTACAGGATGATCTCTTTCAGGCGCGTGAGGTATTCCCAGGCTTCGTCGGGCGAGCGCAGGTCCGGCTCGCTGACGATCTCAATCAGCGGCACGCCGGTGCGGTTCAGGTCAATATAGCTGGCGTCAGGATCCGAGCCGGCGCCTTCGTGCATGCTCTTGCCGGCGTCATCTTCGAGATGCACGCGGGTGATGCCAATCTTTTTCCAGCCGCCGCCGCTGGGGACCTCGATCCAGCCGAACTCCGCCAGCGGTTTATCGTATTGCGATATTTGGTAGCCCTTGGGCAGGTCAGGATAAAAGTAATTCTTGCGGGCGAAGATGGAGCGTTCATTAATGCGGCAATTCAGCGCGCTGGCGGCCAGCACTGCAAATTCCACCGCCTGGCGGTTGAGCACCGGCAGCGCGCCCGGCATGCCCAGGCAGACGGGGCAGACGTTCGTATTGGGCGGCGCGCCAAACTGCGTGGCGCAGGAACAGAAGATCTTGGTCTTAGTCAAAAGCTGGACATGGACTTCCAGCCCGATCACGGGCTCGTACTTTTCGCGCACGCCTGGGCTGATTGCGGCGGTGGTCACCATAGGTGGTGATTATAGCGTGCTGCGGCTTCACCGCAGAGGACGCCGAGGTCAGCGCAGAGGACGTAGAGAAGAACGTTCCCCGTTCCCCGTTGTTGCTCACCAGTGGCGAAGCGAAAACGGGAAACGGGGAACCGGAAACGGGAAACGGTTACTGCAGCGTGATCGGCTGGTCGAGGTGGAACGTCAGCACAGTCTCGGCCGGCACCTTCACCTGGTCGCCGCGCGTGAGCACCTGCGCGGCGGCGCCGCCGCCCGCTCCGAGTATCGCGCCTATGGCTGCGCCCTTGCCGCCGCCCGCCATGGCTCCGATTACGGTACCCAACACCGCGCCGCCGCCGGTCATGATCGCCGTGCGCTTGTTGGCGCCGATGCCGCGCTCATCCGTGCTGGTCTGCCTCACCGGCGCGGTGCTGACCTGGTAGGTACGGCCGCCGATAGTCACCGATTGCAGCCCGAGCGCCACTTCATTGGAGCCTGCGCCCATCGTCCCTGAGCTGACTTTGCCGACCTTCAGGGTTGCCGGCGAGCCGGTCGGGATCAGCACCCGCCCGTTCTGATCGAGCACGTTTTGCGCGATCTCCGCCGAGTAGCTCTTGCCCTCATCGGCCTTGGTGGCGTTGATGTTTTCATTGGTGCGGATGCTTAGATTCGTGCCCGCGGGCACGGTCATCGCGCTCGCGGACGTCGCCTGGTTCTCGTTGTACACCGGCGCTTGCTGGTTCTGCTGCTGATTCACCACCGGCGCAGCGGGATACTGGGACTGCTGCGCGGCCACGGCAAGCGAGGCCGCCAGAATATATCCGAATACAAACTTGAGACGGTTCACGGCTTCTACCCTCGTTTCTGGCGCTTTCCCTGATTTTGAAGGCGGAAACGCCCGTGCTGTTGGCTTGAAAACCGAGTGGCGGAACGGTGCAGAAACGCTGCTAACCACCAGGATGCACGGGGGACGATTTTGGGGTTGCCCCACCCTTGTCATTGGGGTTGCCCCACCCTTGTCGCGCGTGAAGTTCGCGCGACAGGGTGGGAAGCGCTGTTCGGAGTTGCGCCCTTACTCCGGAATCGAGTTGCGGATGATGTCCCAGGTGACAGCGACATCTTCTCGCGTCGTGGCCAGGTTTCCGATGGCGACGCGCAACACGTAGCGGCCGTTCAGTTCCGTGTGCGACAGGAACGCTTGGCCGCTGGCGTTTACCCGTTCCAGCAGCGTGCGGTTCGCCTCGTCGCTGCCCTTCAGGCGAAAGCAGACAACGGAAAACGGCGTGGGCGCCACCCGCTCGAAGCGCGCATCGGCATCCACCCACGAAGCAAACTCCTGCGCCCAGGCGATGTGCGCCCGCAGCAGGCGCGAGATGCCCTCGCGCCCGAAATAGCGCAGCACGAACCAGAACTTCAAGGCGCGAAAGCGGCGGCCCAGCGGCACACCGTAATCCATCAGGCTGATGGCGCGCGGGTCCTCCTGCACTTTGACACGCAGATATTCCGGGACCAGCGAAAACGCGCGCCGCAGAATGTCCGGACGCCGCGTGTAGAACGCGCTTAGATCAATGGGAGTGAACATCCACTTGTGCGCGTTGGTCACCAGCGAATGCGCGCGCTCGGCGCCGGCCAGGATGTGGCGATGCTCAGGCAGAATGGCGGCGGCGCCCGCGTACGCGGCATCAATGTGCATCCACAGGTTGTATTTTTCCGCCAAATCGGCAATCGCGGCGACCGGATCAATGCTGGTTGTTGACGTAGTGCCCACGGTGGCGACCACGCAGAACGGCCGCAGACCAGCCCCGTAGTCGGAGACCAGCATGTCGCGCAGCGCCTCGGGACGCATGCGGAATTCTGCATCCACCGGCACCTTGCGCACGTTCTTCTGCCCGATGCCGATTGCGATCGCGCCTTTTTCCACCGACGAGTGCGCCTGTTCCGACGTGTAAAGCACCAGGTTCGGGCGGCTGCCGTTAACGCGCGCCTCGGGATCGGCCATCTCGCGCGCGGCAGCGATGGCGTGCATGGTGGAAACCGAAGCCGTGTCGTAAACCACGCCGAAAAACTCAGCCGGCAATCCCAGCCATTCGCGGAGCCAGCCGAGCGTGACCTGTTCCAGTTCGGCCACGGCAGGCGAGGTCAGCCAGTGAATCCCATTCGTGTTCAGCGCGGCCGCGAGCATCTCGCCGATGACCGCCGGCGCCGACCCGCTGCAGGCGAAATACGCCATGAAGCGCGGATGGTTCCAGTGCGTGACCGCGGGCAGCACCTCGCGTTCGAAGTCGCGCATGATCTCGGCGAACGGCTCGCCCTGTTCCGGCGCGGATTTCGGCAGCGCATCGAGCAATTCGCCCGGCTTGATCTGCGGCAGGATGGGATAGCGACGCGAATTTTCCAGATACTCGGCAATCCACTCCACGGCATCGTGGGCGGCACGGCGGAAGTCCTCCACGTAGGCGTGCAGGCGCTCGCGGTCGTACGGGGAGTCGGCGCGTTCGGGCACATGCCCGCGATCAGCAGAGGCCATAGACGTTGCTCCAGTAAAAACTTAATTGTACAGACAACCTCCCACACAAAAGACGCGCGGACACCACGAGAGTAGCCCAGCACGCCCCAGCCCCGCAGGGGCGGCTGAAGCTGCCACACCAAATTCCATGTTTGCGGGGATTCGCTCCCATGTGCGACTGCGGTTCGGCGTTTCCCGGCCAGACCGCGACGCAAAAGCTAAGGGCCAAAGGCCAAAAGCTAAGAGCTAGATCGTATGCTCTCGAAATCCGGCGTGGAGCGTCGTTCGCGCCACCGGCGCGCTGCTTGGATGAACGAGCGAAACAGCGCCTGGGCCGCCGCATCTTGCGTCATGCGTTCCGGATGCCATTGCACCGCAATCACCCACTGCTCGCCCGTCCCTTCAATCGCTTCGATCACCGCGTCGTCCGGACACCACGCCACCGCGCGCAAGCCGTCACCGATCGCGGCGGCCGCCTGATGATGGCTGGAGTTCACCATCAGTTCCAGGCCGTGCTCAGTCCGAACTGCGGCATCGCCGACGATGGCACCCAGCCGCGATGCCGGATCAACCACCACGCGGTGCGGCGGCGCCGGATCGTGCGTATTGCCCGAGTGCGGCACCTCGCTGGTGATGTGCTGCAACAGCGTCCCGGTGCGCCAGACATTCAGCGATTGCAGGCCGAAGCAAATGCCCAGCAGCGGCTTGCGCATGTTGAACGCGTCCTGGAGCAGGAGTTCGTCGGCATTGTCGCGCAGCGGATCGTCGGGCGCAGTGCGCGGGTTGCGCGCCGCCCCGTACTTTTCCGGATTGATGTCGGCGCGGCTGCCCGGCAGCAGCACGCCATCGCAAGTGGTCGCCAGGCGCGCGATTGCGTGGTTGCTCAGGTCGAGCCCGATCTCCACCGGCTCACCGCCCGCCACCGCCACTGCCGACGCATACTGCGGAAAGACTTTGGCGACATACTCCGGCTGCGCGGAGTGCGGGTGCGGAATGGCGATGCGAGGAGGCATTTGGGAACGAGGATCTGGGGTTATTTGTGATTTAGTGATTTGCGATTAACCCTCACACTTTAAGTGTGCTCCAATCACAAATCACTAAATCACAAATCCAGCAACCCGTAAATCCTAGGCGCCCACATCCGAAATGGCCGCTCAATTCGCTCCGGTGGCGGCGGCCTTGCGTGGATCGGCGACCCGCGCTTGCGCGTAGTACATGTCTTCGATGGCGCGCTGCACCCGTGCGGCGAGCGCATCAATATCGTGCAGTCTCATGCCGGCGGTCGAGATTGGCTGCCCCACCAGCAGTTCGATACGGCCGGGGCGGACGTGGAAGTGGTTCATGGGCAGGATCTCGTAGGTACCCACGATGGCCAGCGGCACCACGTCCACCTGTGCCTTGATCGCCAGGTAAAACGCCCCGCTCAGGAACGGCTGTATCTGCCCGGTCCCGGAGCGTCCGCCTTCGGGAAAGATCACCAGCGGCATGCCTTCGCGCAACGTCTCCACTGCCTTGCGCAGGCTGCGAATCGCCGACGTGGGATTGCTCTGGTCAATGGCCAACTGCCCGGAACGGCGCAAGTGCCAGCCGAGAAACGGGTAGCGGAACAGTTCTTTTTTCGCGATGATGCGGAACTGGTTGGGCAGGTGCACGTACAAGACCGGGATGTCGAGCGCCGACAGATGGTTGGCGGCGTACACATGCGGGCGTGAAGTGTCGATCTTGTTGCCGTCAACCACGTACACCGGGCACATGCAGGTCTTCAGGATCAGCCACGACCAGGTGCGCGCGAACCAGTGCTGCACGCGGCCGGACCGGTCGAACAGCGAGGAGAGCAACGACAGCGTGCCCAGCACCATGGTGTACACATAAATCAACGGGTCGAGCACCAGCACCGACCGGCACCAGCTCAGGAACTCCCACAGCCAGAATCGCTTCGCCCGCGGCATCTTCTGAGAAAGACCTTTCCTGGACCGCACAATTTAGAATTCAGAATTCAGATTGAGACTGGCGCATTTCCACGGCCTGAATTCTGAAATCCGAACTGACTTCTGCAATCCGTCACCGCCTCACCCACAATGTATATGGATCCGGTGACCACGACTACGCCTGCTTGCCCGGCAAGCGCACAGGCGTGTTCGACGGCCTCGCCCACATTGTCGGTTGTTCGTATAGAGCTAATGATGCCATCGCTTAATTCCCGGATTTCTCCGGGCTCGGCCGAACGCGGGTTGTGGGCGCGGGTCGCTACCACGTGTTGCGCGAGCGGGAAAAGTATCTGCGCGATTTCGCGAATCGCCTTGTCGCGCATGGCCCCGAAGACGAACACCAGCGGACGCGGCGCGCCGCCTTGCAGGTAGCGTTCCGAGAGCGCCGCGCGCAGCGCCCAGGCGCCCGCGGGATTGTGCGCCACGTCCAGCACCATCTCCGGGCGCCGCTGCGCCGGGTTCGCCGCTATGACCTCGAAGCGCCCGGGCCAGCGCGTCTCTCGGATGCCCGCAGCTATGTCGTGAGGCGATATGTGTATGCCGGCGCCATTCAGTTCTTCCGCCGTGGCGATCGCCAGCGCTACGTTGCGCACCTGGTGCGCCCCATAAAGCGGCGAGTCAATCAGCATGCGCTCGCCCCGGACTTCCAGCGCATACGGCCGGCCGGCTGAGGGCGGCGGGACATATGGAACGGCACTGACCGCACGCGCTCCGCGTTCCACGATGGCGTTGCCGATCACATCGTTCGCTTCCGGATGTTGCGGCAGCGTGACCACCACCCCGCCGGGGCGGATGATGCCCGCCTTCTCCGCCGCGATTTCACTCAGCGTGTTGCCGAGGAATTTCTGGTGGTCGAGCGAGATGTCGGTGATCACGGAGACGAGCGGCTCAACGACGTTGGTGGCGTCGAGGCGGCCGCCCATGCCGGCTTCCAGCACCGCCAGCTCCACGGCAACGCTGGCGAAATGCAGGAATGCCATCGCGGTGAGCATCTCGAAGAAGCTCGGATGCCAGGGCAACTCGCCGGCCGCGACCAGCCGCTGGGCGGCCGCTTCCACGTGGTCGTACACGCGCGCGAAGGCGTCGTCGGTGATTCTGCCGTTTGGGTCGCCGGGCTCGAGCACGCGAATGCGCTCGTTCACGCGCACCAGGTGAGGCGAAGTGTACAGCGCGGTTCGATGTCCGGCGGCGTACACGATCGAGGCCAGCGTGGCGGCCGTCGAGCCTTTGCCGTTGGTGCCGGCAATCAGCACCGGGCGGAACTGGCGCTGCGGGTCGCCCAGGGCGCGCAGCAGGACGCGCATATGCTCCAGGTCGAACTTGCGCGCCGCGGCGACCCCGTGGAGCTCGTGCCCGAGTTCGTACAGCCGCTTGACCGCCTGTGCGTAGGAAGATGCCACTCAGCTCTTGTCCTCAGGAACGAAGTTAGATTATCACCAGGGGACGCGTGGTTAGTTAGTGGTTACGGGCCAGTGGTTACTGGGTAGCAACAAGCAGAGGTAGCAACAAGCAGAGGCAACTAGCAGCAAGCATAATCGCCGCAAACGTCGTTGCCCGCTGAATTCCCGTGCTTGTTGCTTGCTGCTAGACCACTATGCGGCCCGCTGGTACTCGCGCCTGGGCTTCACGCGCCCGCTGCGGCGTTCGCTGATTATGGCGGCGGCCAGCGCGACCACGCCGGCGGTAATGGCCACTGGCAGCGCGAACACGCGGTACGCCATTGTCATATCAATCCCGCCACCGCGCATCATGCTGACCAGCAGGATGCCCACGATCGCCAGGAACAACGCCACCAGGAAGGCGAGCATGGCAACGGCAACGGTGATTACGATGATACGGATCGCGCCCAGTCCTGCACTCGATTTGCGCTCGGCGTTCACGTTTGTGTTGGATTCAAGAAACCTGCCCGATGGCTGCGGAATTTTTGCCGCAGGCTAGACCGGTTCCACCGTAGCTGCATCCCTTGCGTCTGTCATCCCGAGCCACGCGCGGCCGGTTTTGCCGCGCTGAGTCGAGGGACCTTGTGTTTGGATTCCCCTCAGAAAAGGGACACACCTTCTGTGAAAACGCTTTAGCGCGACAAGGCGCTCAGGGCTTCGCGGAACAGCGCGTCAAAAGATGCGTCGCCGGCGCGGGCGGCCGCCGCCAGGGCACGTTCCGCCGCCGGCCGCTGATAGCCCAGGTTGACCAGTGCCGAGAGCACGTCTTCCTCAACCGGCGAAACGGGCGCGGCAATCACGGCCTCGCCGAACTGGGCGAGCTTGTCCCGCAGCTCAAGCACCATCCGCTCTGCGGTCTTCTTCCCGATCCCGGGGATACGCGTGAGTTTCGCTACGTCGCCCCGGCGAATTGCGCCCACCATCTCCGCCGCCGGCATGCCGCTCAGGATCGTCACCGCGAGCTTCGGCCCAATGCCGCCGACTTGGATCAGGCGTTCGAAGAGCTGTTTTTCTTCCGCGCGCAGAAAACCGAACAGCGCCAACGTGTCCTCGCGCACATGGGTGTGGATATGCAGCGCCACTTCGCTGCCCGCCGCCGGCAGATCGGAGAATGTGGGTACGCTGATGGTGACGTCGTAGCCCACGCCCCCGACGTCAACGACCGCCTGGTTAGGATGTTTGCTGAGAAGACGTCCGCGAAGATGCGCAATCATCGTGAGCCGCAGATTAGCGCAGATGACCGCGGAAAAGCTAGAACGCAGCCGACGCCACGACCGTAGCGCCGCCGTCCCGGCGGCCGTCCCGGTTCGCACCGTAGCGCCGCCGTCTCGGCGGCGGGCCCCTTCGCACCGTAGCGCTGGCGCGCCCGGTTTCCCTCTGCGCCCTCTGCGCCCTTTGTGTCCTTTGCGTTCGGGGTGGTCTTTCTACTCTACTTTGCCCCGCAACATCTCCCGCCCGTGTGGGTTCAAGGTGAAAGGTAGTTGTGCTCTCTCTCCTGCGCCGGGACCCTGGCTGCTGGTTCCGGCGCGCCTTTTCTTTCCCCGCTCACCCGATGACCCGGTGGACAGATGAAATAGAATCGTGAGCAGTGGCTCACACCGACAATCTGGCGCCCGTGCCCGTCGAAGCTCGCGGCCTCGCCGTAAGGGCTGCGGCCGCGATGGTTGCTGCCGGCATCCTGCTCAGCCGCATTGCCGGCCTCATCCGCGACCGCGTTTTCGCCCACTATTTTGGCAACTCCGACGCGGCCGACGCCTTCCGCGCCGCCTTCCGCATCCCCAACTTCCTGCAAAACATGTTCGGCGAAGGCGTGCTGTCGGCGTCGTTTATTCCGGTTTATGCCCGGCTGCGCGCGGAAAAAGAAGACGCGCGCGCGGCCGAGCTGGCCGAAGCCATCTTTGCGTTTCTGTTTGTTTCGACCACTGTACTCGTCACCGCCGGCGTGCTCGCCACCCCGTGGCTGATTGACCTCATCGCTCCCGGCTTCCACGGCGAGAAACGCGAACTCACCATTCGCCTGGTGCGTATCCTGTTCCCTGGCGCCGGCCTGTTGGTGTTCAGCGCCTGGTGCCTGGGGATCCTCAACAGCCACCGCAAATTCTTTCTGTCGTATGTCGCCCCCGTCGTCTGGAACCTGACGCTGATCGCCGCCATGCTGTGGCGCGGCGCGCACGTGCCGGCCTCGCGACTGGCCGAGGTTCTCGCGTGGGCATCCGTCGCGGGCAGCGGACTCCAGTTCGCCATCCAGTTGCCCACGGTGCTTCGCTATGTATGGCCGTTACGCGGGCGGCTGCGCGCTCAGGCGGAGCACGTGCGCACCGTGCTGCGCAATTTCGTCCCCGTATTTGTCTCGCGCGGCGTGGTACAGATAAGCGCTTACGTGGACGCCCTGCTCGCCAGCTTTCTGCCCACCGGCGCGGTGGCTGCGCTCTCCTACGCGCAAACCCTCTACACGCTGCCCGTCAGCCTCTTCGGGATGTCCGTTTCCGCCGCGGAACTGCCGGCGATGTCGCGCGCCCTGGGCACCGCCGAGGAGATCGCCCAGGCCCTGCGCGACCGCATCGCCCGCGGCCTGGAGCAGATTTCCTTTTTCGTGGTGCCCTCGGCCATTGCCTTTCTGCTGCTGGGCGACGTCGTCGTGGCGACTATCTACCGCTCCGGCGTGTTTGGTTCCGCAGACGTGACCTGGGTGTGGGGAGTGCTCGCGGCCTCGAGCATCGGCTTGCTGGCTTCCACTTCAGGACGCCTGTACTCTTCGGCGTTCTACGCGCTGCGCGACACGCGCACGCCACTGAAGTTTGCTACCGTTCACGTGGCGCTCACGGTGGTACTGGGTTACTTCAGCGCCCTGCCGCTGCCGCCCATGCTCGGGCTGGACCGCAAATGGGGCGTCGCCGGCCTGACTTTATCGGCAGGAATTGCCGGCTGGATCGAGTTCTTGCTGCTGCGCCGCTCATTACATGCCCGCATCGGCGCAGTGCGCTATTCCATACCGCGCCTGGTGAAGCTGTGGATTGCCGCCATCCTCGCCGCAGCCTTGGGCTACGCCATTCGCCGCCTCAGCCCCGCACACCACCCCGTCTTGACGGGCGTGACCGTGCTCGGCCCCTACGGCGTGGCTTATCTTCTCCTAACGCAATTGATGGGAGTTTCGACCATCGGCAGCGCGATGGCAGCGCTGCGGCGGCGCTAACCTGTGTCCTTCGTGTCCCCTGCGGTTAGCTAGCCTCAAAGCGCCCGAGGAGGCGGCGCTACACAAAATTCGGATCCGTCTTGATCCGTGTAAACCCGAGGTCAGCTCTTCCTCGGCACAGCAGATGCTCAGATCCGCATTGGCATCACGACATAGCGGTACTTGTACTCATCGCCGTTTTCCGCGGGGCGGAGTTGGCCGGCGGACTGCGGGTCTTTGAACTCGAAGCGCACTTCACCACTGGTTGCGGCCTTCAGGAAATCGAGCAGATATTGCGAGTTGAACCCGATGGTCAGCGGGTCGGACTGATAGGTGGTCTCGATGACGTCTTCGGCCTCGCCCATCTCGTTGGAATTGGCGAGCAGGCGCATCTCGTTCTTGTCGAGCTTGAGGCGAATGGCGCCGGAGCGCTCATCGGCAAACTGCGCCACGCGCTGAATCGCCGAGAACACATCTTCGCAGCGCACAATGACAGTCTTGTCGTTGGCGCGCGGGAGCACCGCTTCGTAATTCGGGAACTGACCGGTGAGTTTGCGCGCGGTCAGCAGACGGTTGCCGAGACGGAAGAATAGCGTGGAATCGTCTTCGGCGAATTCGATCTTTTCTAGGTCGCTCTGGCCGAGCAGTGAACTGAGCTCATGCATCGCCTTCTTGGGAATCAGCGGCTTGCGCTCGTTGGTGACCTCGGGGAGTTTTTCACTGGCCTCAATGTGCGCCAACCGATGGCCGTCGGTGGCGACCATAGCGATGGATTCCGGTTTCAGCACCAGCAGGGCGCCGTTCAGCGTGTAGCGCGACTCTTCGTTGGAGATGGCGAAGATCGTCTTGGCAATCATGGTGTGCAGCACGGAGGCGGGGATCTTCACCACACTTGTCGTCGGCATCGCCGGCAGCGCGGGGAAATTCGTGCGTGCCATGCCGACCATTTTGGTTGACGAACGTCCGGCACGGATCGAGACCCAGTGGTTTTCAAGCAGCTTGAACGTGACATCCACGTCAGGCAGCAATTTGACGTAGTCGTAAAGCTTGCGCGCGGGGACAGTGCAGGCGCCTTCTTTTTTCACCTGGGCGCGGCATGAGGTGCGCAGGCTGAGATCCAGGTCAGTCGCGGTGATCGCCAGCGTGTCGCCCGCGGCCTCAAACAAGAAATTCGACAGGATCGGGATGGTAGTCTTGCGTTCGACTACGCCCTGTGTCGCAGTAAGTTCACGCAACAGTTCGGTTTTGCTGACGGTGATCTCCATGGCGCCTCCGGACTGCAAGACTTACTGGTGTTATCGCTTAACTTATATCAAAACCAAGGAGCTAAAAACAGCAGCAGCAATAGAGAGGGAGGAAAAGTGGAAAAGTGCGGCTGATGGGCGTAGGCAGAGGTGAGGGTGCTCAGGAAGAGATGTTGAGAACTGAGCTGAAAGGTGGACAGGTGAGGAACAAAGCTGGATTTTGATGTGAGTTCCACAGTTTGCACATGGCGTCCACAAGCGGGGCGGAGAAAACTCGGGTGATTTGTGGAAAAGTGGGCGGAGAGGCGTGCTGGACGGGGCTTTTCAACGATTGAGGATGTGAAAAATGGAACAGTGTCACATCAGGTGATCTGGTGATCGGCTACAGAACGGCTTTAACCGCAGGGCACACTCACAGTGAAAAGCGGACCTGCCGCCGGGACGGCGGCGCCACGTAAGCTACTCTGGCGGAGTGTACTCAGGGGGAAGCTGACTGCCGGAGCCGAAGAAATATTCCTCAAGTTGCTGAGCGATGAAGGCTTGGTGTTCGGGACGCCAGGGTTGCAGGCGATATTCGTTCAGCAACATACGCATGTGGTTCATCCAGCCGGCCCAGGCTTCTTTGCTCACGTTCTCGTAAACGCGTTGGCCGAGCGGGGTATCGAACGGCGGTTCGTCGAGGCCCTCGGCTTCGCGGCCCAGCTTTACACACTTCACGATATGAGGCATCAGTCTGTCGCTCCAGGGTCGATTTTAGCAAACGGGTTGGCAAACACTTCAAGGCAGAGGGCAACGTAACCCACCCTCGCGCCGAACAGCGCGGCGCCAGGATGGGGCACCTGCGGGAACGCGGGAATTGGAAGCGCGAAATGTCAAACGTGCTACCAACCCGCTTTGCGGCGCTTCTTGTCGCGGCGGGTGGGTTCTTCAGGGACAAGGGCAAACTGGGTTTTCTTCAGCACGGCGTCAATACGGTCAACAAGTACGCGAACACGATCACCGAGAGAAAACGTCTTGCGTGAGCGCTGGCCGATGATCTGGCGGGTAGTGTCGTGATAGATGTAGTGGTCGTCAGTGAGCGACGATAGCGGCACCAGGCCTTCAATAAACATATCGGTCAACTCGACGAAGAACCCGAATTTCGTGACGCTGATGATCAGGCCATCGAAGTCCTCGCCCACGCGCTCGGCCATGAATTTGGCTTTCTTCCATTCCATCAGCTCGCGTTCGGCGTCATCGGCGCGGCGCTCGGCGGTGCTGGACTCGTCGGCGATGTCGTGCAGTTCATCCAGCGGGATGACTTCCAAAGCAGGCTGTTCCTGTGTCCTCTGCGACCTCTGTGGTTCGCGCTTTTTTCTAACCACAGAGGACACGGGGGACACAGAGGGGACGCGCTTGGTCCACGGCGAAATTTTCGCGGTAGATGGCGCGCCGCGGCCGATCAGGATCTCGCTCTTGCCGTGAATCTCCACATCTTCGGCGGACTCACGCAGCACCCCCTTCAGGATGCGGTGGACGATCAGGTCAGGATAGCGGCGGATCGGCGAGGTGAAGTGGGTGTAGGTGGACGCAGCCAGCGCGAAATGGCCGGCGTTTTCCTCCGAGTAGCGCGCCTGCTTCAGCGAGCGCAGCATGAGATACGAGAGGATGCGCTCTTCCGGTTTGCCCGCGATTTTCATCGTCAGCTTCTGGTACATACGCGGGGTGATGTGGATGTCCTCGGGAATCTCGATCTCGCGCCGGTGCTGGCCACTGTGATCGCCGCGTCCTTCGCGCCGGCGGGGGCGGCGGTCGTCGGTGTAGCGAAAGCGTGCCACCGGAATCGCGCCCACGCCGAGTGAATAGCCGAAACCGGCGGCCACCTGCTCGAATTCCATGACGCGGCGCGGGTCGGGCTTCTCGTGGATGCGGTAGAGCGACGGCACGTCTTTCTGCTCCAGGTAGCCGGCCACCGACTCGTTGGCGGCGAGCATGAACTCTTCAATCACGCGGTGAGCGAAGTTGCGCTCGGAGCGGGTGATGGCCTTCATCAGCCCGAACTCGTCGAATTCGATTTCGGGTTCCGGCAGGTCGAAGTCAATGGCGCCGCGGCGTTCGCGCTTCTGGTTGAGAAGTTTGGCGAGATCGCGCATGCGTTCGAAAACTTCGACGAGCCGGGCGTAGCGGCGGCGCAGGACTTCGTCGCCTTCGAGGATGGCGTTCACATCGGTGTAGGTCATGCGCTCGGCGGAGCGGATCACGCCTTCGCACAGCTCGTAGCCGACGACCTCGCCCTGGTTGTCAATTTCCATGATGCACGACAGGACAAGGCGGTCGAGCTTCGGCCGCAGCGAGCAGATGTCGGTGGAAAGCTCGACCGGCAGCATGGGAACGGCGCGGTCGGGAAAATAGACCGAAGTACCGCGCAGGCGGGCTTCGTCGTCGAGTGCGCTGCCCTCGAGGACGTAGTGGGCCACGTCAGCGATATGCACCTGGAGTTGCCAGTTGCCGTTCTCCAGGCGCTCGACATAGACGGCGTCGTCGAAGTCGCGCGCGGTTTCGCCGTCAATAGTGACGGTCGGCAGATGGCGGAAGTCGCGGCGGCGGGCTAGTTCGCGCTGCGAAATTGCGTTAGGAATGGCCTGCGCTTCTTCGAGGACCTCGGCGGGGAAGTGGTGGGGGATGTGGTGCTTGCGGATGATGATCTCGACGTCCACGCCGAAATCGTCTTCGTAGCCGAGGATTTCAACCACGCGGCCGCGCGGGTTTTGCGTGGGCGAGGGCCACTCGGTAATCTCGACATCTACCACCGCGCCGTCGAGGTTGTCCCAGTCGGCGCGGCGTCGGCGCGTGGCTTCCTCGCCCAGCACGCGATGGCGGGTGCCGCCGCGCGCTTCGGCCGCAGTGAACTCGGCGGGAACTTCCATGCCACGCGGGATGATGATGTCCTGCGTGATTTTCTCGTCAATCGGGACCACGTAGTTGTGGCGCGGGCCGTAGTGGAAGGTGCCGACCACGGTAGGGTGGGCGCGGCCGACGACTTTGAGGATTCGGCCTTCGCCGCGGCCGTCATTGCGCACAGCGGTAAGTTCGACCATGACGCGGTCGCCGTGCATGGCGGTGCCGATTGCCTGTGGATTGATGAAAACGTCGCCTTCCACGCGGTCTTTGGCGGGGCCGCTTTCGGGCGTGACGAAGCCGTAGCCGTCGCGGTGCATGCTGAGCGGACCGATGATGACGTTGTTCCCGGCGGCCGCTTTAGGGATGGAGTAGCGGTCGCGGGTGGCTTCGACCAGGGCGCCGCGGCGGACGAGCTCATCGAGCCGGTCGGCAAGTTGTTCGCGCTCCTGTCCGCGGACACCCAACTCGCGCACCAGTTGCTTGAAGCCGGCGGACTGCTTAGGCTGGCGCTCGATCTTGCGCAGAATGGCTTGGTCAGAGAGCATTTTTCCCCTTGGATGCGGCGCTCAGGAGGGCTGCGCCGGGCCGCCGGGCCAGCCGGGAAGGAAGTTCAACTCGGTGCCGTACTTCTCCACCGGGTCGCCGAAGGTGATGCCGTCGGCAGTGCGCCGGTAGGGCAGCAGCAGGTTCCAGGTGGTGATTGCCGGGCCGGAGATGGTCAGCAGCAGACATTCGGGAGCGCCTTCGGCGGCCAGCTTGCCCCAGTAGTAGCCCTCGGGATCGGCGGCGCTGCCCATGTGCGCGTCGTTGATTGTGATGATCGCGGCGGCATTGCTGGTGCGGGCGGCGGCGACGATCGCGGTGTGGCGCGTGACCTTCTGGTCTTCGTTGTCGAAGGAAGCGTCCATCACGTCAACTCCGCCCGGAGTGACGAGGAACGCCACCGGCACCAGGTGGCCGTCGTTCTGCAAGTTTTCTTTCGCGATGTCCAGGGCGCGAAAGGCAAACTCGCGCAGGTCGAGTGCAAACGGTTCGTCAGTCATAAGACTCCCTGCGACAGCGGCTGTGTCGCCCTAACCCGCCCGAAGGTTCCGTAGACCATCGTAAGCGCAGGCGGAGTTTTACTCTACGGTGTTCTCCTGATATAAGAAATGCCACTGGGCGGAGAGAATTTTCTCAACCAAGCGGCTGAACACGCAGCTTAGGGCCCGCGCGCCTGAGGAAAGGCCTCGGCCAGATTCGAACAACTCACGCCGCATCAACAAGAAGTAGAAAGGCGCAGGCGCGACGCGAGTTTGGCGACCGGGATGCGGGTGTAAGCGTTCAGTCCAATCCCAAGAGGAAGGATGCAGTAGCCATTATGTGGAAACCCACCAATCCGAGCGCGACACCGAACGAATCGCAGCGCCCCAGCGCCCCGGCCTTCACGCCGAGCGCAGCGCCTGAGCCGACACCGGCGCCGGCGCCTCGCAACGCTACTATCAACTCGCAGGACCAGGCGACCATCGGCAAGTCGCTGGTCATCAAGGGCGAAGTCACCGGCAGCGAGTCGTTGTACATTGACGGCCGGGTAGAAGGCTCCATCAACCTTCAGGGCAATCGCGTCACCGTGGGTCGCAATGGAGTAGTGGCGGCCAACATCACCGCGCGCGAGATCGTGGTGCTGGGCAAGGTGCGCGGCAACCTGGCGGCCAGCGACCGGGTGGACATCCGCAATGAAGGCTCACTGACCGGCGACGTGGTGGCGCAGCGCATTTCGATCGAAGACGGCGCCTTCTTCAAGGGCGGGATTGACATTCGCAAGCCCGGGCAGAAGGCCAACGGCGAAGCCAAGGAAGACACCACCCCGGCGACGGCCGGCGGCGCCAGCGCCACAGCACGCGCCTAGTTTTGGGTTTGAAATCTGTATGGGTGCGGGGGCGGGACGCGGTCCCGCCCGGCGCGGGGGAAGGTCTGCCTCCACACCGAACGTAGTACCGCAGTCTCGGCCGGGCGAGAGGTCAGGATGCTGGACAAAGTTTTACGTTTCTTCGGCGTGCGCTGCCGTCATCGCCACCTGTCGCATCCCTTCGCGGCCGCGGGCCGTGCCAAGATCAAGTCGGACGATTGGGACACGGTCAGCGAGACCGGCGGACACTATGTGGTGTGCCTCGACTGCGGCCGCAAGTTCCAGTACGACTGGGCGAATATGCGGGTGATGTGGTAGAGCAGATTCACTGTAAGGTGTGTCCCTCCGGAATTGTCATTCCGAGCCGCGAAGCGGCGAGGAATCTGCCCATTCAAAGCGGGATCCCGAGCGGGCGTCCTGGGTTGGCGCGAGTCGAACGACCTTGTGGTTCACCCGGTCACCGGATCACCCGGTCCCGAGATGCTTTTGCCTGTTCCAGCCTCTCCTTCGCCCGTTCACTCTCCGGATCCAGCTTCACCGCACGCTCGAACGCATGCACTGCCTCGTCATACTGCTTGGCCTGCATCGCCGCCAAGCCTAGGTTGTACTGCGCTTCCGCGCTTCCTGGCTGGAGTTCCGCGGCGCGCCGGTATGCCTGCAACGCCGCTTCGTAGTCTCCCTTCGCCGTCGCCAGCAGTCCGAAACCGGTAAACGCATTCGGGTCCTGCGGATAACGCTTCTGCAGCTCCGTGAACTGCGCCTCAGCTTCGTCGAGCCGCGAGTCCATCAGCAGCGCCATTCCCAGGCGGAAGCGTGCCTCGGCAAAGTCGGGCTTGCGTTCGACTACTTTCCGCAGCACCTCCGCCGCGTTGGCATAATCATTTCTCCGCAAATACGCCTGCGCCAGCAGCCAATGGCCGTAAGGGTAATTGGGTTTCGCCTTCAGCGCCTCTTTCAACTCGGCAATCGCCACGTCGGGACGGTTCGCCTCCAGCGCCGCCTCGCCGCGCTGCGCGTGAATGGCGAATTGGCTGCGCTGTGCGACGAATACTCCGGCAAGCAGCAGCACCAAGGCAAACGCGGCGAATACGGTGAACTCAATTCGCCTGCCTGTCGTGGTTGCGGGAAACGGGGAACCGGAAACGGATACCGGCGTAGTGGTGTCCCACATCTGCCCGTCTTTGACAGATGTGGCTTCGGGAAACGGGGAATGGGAAACGGGAAACGGGGTTCGTCGCCGCATCCACACCAGTGCCGCCCCCATCAGCAAGCCGCTGGCCAGGCCGCCGATGTGCGCGGCGTTGTCAATGTGCGGACTGATGGCGCCGAAGAACAGGTTGTACCCGGCAAACCCCAGCAGGCTGCGCAGAGTAGACTTGAACGCCGCCTGCCCCGCCATGTGGCCCAGGTAGAACACCGCGATCAGCGCACCCGCCACCCCGAAGATTGCGCCCGACGCTCCCCCGCCCGTGACCATCGGATGCCACGCCGCGCTGGCCAGCGCGCCTGCGACGCCGCTCATCAGAAACAGCGCTGCCAGCGCCGCCCGCCCGAACACCAACTCCGCCAATTGTCCCAAGTCCCACAGGCACCACATGTTGAACACCAGGTGCAGGACACCGACGTGCAGGAAAATGGACGTCAGCAGCCGCCATGGCTGGCCGCCGAAGGTCAGCGGCGCAAACGTCGCTCCCCACGAACGCAACTGCCCTACCGACGGACGTGTGGGCGAGACACCCTGGACGACCATCGCGACGAACACCGCCACGCAGATGCCGGCCAGCGCGTAGGTGACATAGGGCGTCGGCAACTTCGGCCCCACCTCGACCGGATGCTCCCGGACCTCTGCTGGACTGTTCACCGGTTCCACCATAGCTCCAGTCTAGCAGCGCACTCAGTAGTAGCGCCGCCGTCCCGGCGGCGGGCCCAGGTTCCTCCATCTCCTCGGCATCGTCAGTGTCGAATAATTAGGCGGAAGAGCGCTCTTCCGCGGTCATCGGTTGTACATGCTGGGCGATTTTGTGTGCCAGTTTGTCCTCGGCGACTTCCAGATCGTAGGCCGCTTGCAGGTTGAGCCAGAAACGCGCGCTGGTGTTGAAGTAGCGCGCCAGGCGAAGCGCGGTGTCTGGCGTAATCGAACGCCGTTCGTGCACGATCTCCGCAATGCGGGGCACGGGCACGTGCAGGGCCAGCGCCAGCTTGTTCATGCTCAGCCCGAGCGGCACCATGTAGTCCTCGCGCAACACCTCGCCGGGATGGATCGGGGGAAGTTTCTTCGCCTTACGCATCGCGTTCTTCCTAGTGGTAATCCACAATCTCCACTTCGTACGCGTCGCCATTTCGCCATACGAAACAGATACGCCGGCGGTCGTTGATTCGGATACTGTACTGGCCTTCGCGATCGCCGTGCAGCGCCTCCAGGCGGTTGCCCGGAGGCGACGCCAGGTCGCGCAGCTCGGTGGCACTGTCCAGTTGACGCAGCTTGCGCCGTGCAACCATTTCGATCGCAACGAACCGCTTCTGGCTTTCGCGGTGGTACAGCCGTTCCGTTTCTCTCGAGCGAAACGACTTGATCACCAGCGCAGAATATAACGTTACGCGTTTAACGTCAACCGTTATGAAAGCAGTTTAACGTTAACGGGTCACTTTCCGATGCAGAACGAACCGAAGATACGGTCCAGGATGTCGTCCGCCGTGGTCGCCCCGGTAATCTCGTCCAGCGGGCGCAGCGCCCCATAGAGGTCGAGCAACAACATCTCGTGCGGTACTTTCTGTTCGACCGCGCCGACCGCCGCCTCCAGTGCCCGCAACGACTCGCGCACCAGCCCTTGGTGCCGCGTGTTGGTGAGGAACCCGCTCTCCTGTTGCGCGCCGGCCCCGATCGTCTTGAGGATCTCCGCGCGCAGGTCCGCAATTCCCTCTCCGGTCACTGCCGACGTCCTGACCGTAGCGCCGCCGTCCCGGCGGCGGGCCCTGCTTTCCCCTGTGTCCCCCGCGTCCTCTGTGGTTGGGTTGTTACGATCATTCCAGCTTGCTCTGCACACCGCTCCTGCCGATCTATCAAAGATGCTGTCGTCCTGAGCGCGCGGGCTTTCCGCGCGCGAAGGACCTATGCATTCCTCTGCGCCCCCCTGCGCAACCCCTGCGCCTTCTGCGGTGAGATCAACTTTGTTCTCCACCACAATTGCCGTCCGCCCCTCGAGGACCTGCATCAGGCGCCGGTCTTCGTCGGTCACCCCTGCCGTCGCATCCAGCACCAGCAGCGCCAGGTCGGCATCGGCCAGCGCCTCGCGGCTCTTGCGCACCCCGATGCTCTCGGCTTCATCCGCGGCCTCGCGGATCCCCGCCGTGTCCACCAGGCGCACGGGAATCCCGCCGATCGCCACCGTTTCCGTCACCAAGTCGCGGGTCGTGCCGGGAGTAGCGGTTACGATTGCCCGCTCATGTTCCACCAGGCGGTTGAAAAGGCTGCTCTTGCCCACATTGGGCCGTCCCACAATCGCCAGCGTCAGCCCTTCGTGTACCAGCTTGCCGTAACTGAACGACGCGGCCAGCTTTTCCAGTGGTTCGCGCACCGCGGCGATTCCCTCCAGGATGTCCGCCGGCGGCATCACCGGCACATCGTCTTCGGCAAAATCAATGCCCGCCTCCAGTCCGGCAATCAGCGACACGAGCCGGTCCTTGATGGACTGCAAGCGGTGCGCCAGCGCCCCGCCCAACTGCTGCGCCGCAACCTTCGCTTGGTACAGCGTCTGCGACTCGATCAGGTCGCGCACCGCCTCGGCCTGCGTCAGGTCTATGCGGCCGTTCAGGAAGGCGCGCATGGTGAACTCGCCCGGCTCGGCCAGCCGCGCCCCGCGCGCCATCGCCATCTCGACAATATATCGTAATACGATATTACTGCCGTGGCCGCTGATCTCCACCACGTCATCTGTCGTGTACGAATGCGGCCGCGCAAAGTAGGTGACCACCACCTCGTCAATCCGTGTAACCTCTGTGTTCCCTGCGTCCAGCGCGCCCTTGGCGTCCTCTGTATTTCCGCCTTTGTCATCCCGAGCGCGCGTGTTGTCCGCGCGCGTAGGACCTGGGCATTTCTCGGCGCTCCTCGGCGCAACCTCGGCGACCTGCTCTGTTTCGACCAGCTCGCCAAACCTCGCCCGGCCGTGCTCGAAATCCTCAACGCATGCCGCGCGTCCGGCAAAACGCAGCATGGACGCCGCGATCGCCCTCGCCTCCGGTCCCGCCAGGCGCACCACGCCGATCCCGCCGCGCCCGGGCGGCGTGGCTACCGCCACAATAGTGTCGTCCAGGTTCATTTCTATTGATTGTAGCGTCAGGCGAACTGCGGCACTTCCGCTTCGCCCGGCGGTCCTCCTGAAAATTGTTCCACGTGGAACAATTACACTCGCTCCCCGCCAACAGGCAAGAATGTTCCACGTGGAACATTCCGCTATCACGTTCCCAGTACGTAACTAGAAATGTTCCACGTGGAACAATTTTCGGTTCCGCGGCCTGCGCCAAGCACAGAATGTTCCACGTGGAACAATCGGGCGCGATTTGCACAACTCGATGCGGATTTGCACAAGCATTCTCGATTGCCTTGGGCGAAGCCAGTCAGGTACTCTCGTAGCCTCGGTCAGCGGCAAAGCGAAATTGTTCCACGTGGAACATTTTGAGCAGAAATTACTCATATGGGACGTGTCATAGCAGTAACTAACCAGAAGGGCGGGGTTGGCAAGACGACTACGGCCATTAACCTCGCAGCCTCTTTTGCTGCGGCTGAAGTGCCAACACTGCTGGTGGACTGCGATCCCCAGGCCAACGCCACCAGCGGCCTCGGTTTCGCCAAGGATCCGGAGCGGACCAGCGTTTACCATTTGGTAACCTACGGGGGAACAATTGACGCCGCCTTGCAGCAGACCGCGCTGGAGCAGCTTTGGCTGGTGCCGTCGCACAAGGACTTGTTGGGCGCCAACCTGGAGCTGGTCGAGGCCGACGACCGGGCCTTCCGGCTGCGGCGGGCGCTGGAGCCGGTGCGCCAGCGGTTCGAGTACATCGTGCTGGACTGTCCGCCGGCGCTGGACCTGCTCACGCTGAACGCGCTGGTCGCAGCCGACGCTGTGCTGATCCCCATGCAGGCCGAGTACTTCGCGCTCGAAGGCATTACCGAACTGCTGGACACGGTGGAGCGCATTCGCCAGGAACTGAACCCCGGGCTGGAGATTGAAGGCGTGGTGCTGGCCATGTTCGACGAGCGAACGAACCTGGCGCAGCAGGTGGCGGGCGAACTGCGGAGTTTTTTCGGCGAGAAGCTGTGCGCCACCAGCATTCCGCGCAACGTGCGGCTGGCGGAGGCGCCCAGCCACGGCAAACCGGCGCTGCTCTACGATCCGCGGTCGCGGGGGGCGGAGGCGTATATCCGGCTGGCGAAAGAGCTAATGGGGAAAAGCGCGCGGGTGGAGATCGCGGCGAGCAGCGACATTATATCGTGATGCGATATGTAAAGACCGGGTCATCGGGTCAGGGAACACAAGGTCCCTCGACTCGCGCCAACCCCGGGCGTTCGCCCGGGATGACAGAAACAGCTTAACCACAGGGGACACGAGGACACAGGGACATGCGGGGCCGCCGCCGGGACGGCGGCGCCACCGCGAATGTGCGATCGAGGTTGAGATGAGCCAGGAAAAGAAGAAGGCGTTGGGGAGAGGTTTGGAATCGCTGTTGCCGCGGCGGCCGTTCGGCGCACCTGCGACTACCAGCAACACAACCGCGAGTACTGCAAGCAGCGCGCCCGCGGGCAGCGCTGACGGGTCCGCAAGGAGTAGCGGTGCACCCGCGAGTGGCGCGAGCGGAGCGCCCGCGGGCATCACCGGAGCAAGTGCGAGTATCCCGAGCAGTTCCCGAGCCAGCGCCAGTGGCGCGCCGGGTCCAGTGGCGCCGGGCGGAGATGGCGCGCAACCGGCGGCTGCGGGCGGCAACGGCGAGGCAGTGTACGATCCCGTGCTTCCGCCGGCGATGCTGTTGCTGGCGGAATTTACCGAGGGAGCCGACGGGCGCGTCTTCCCGGCGACGGATTCGCCGGAGCATGCCAGGCTGGTGCTGGCCGAGGCCACGAAGCTGGATGGGAAGATCGCGTTACAAGCGGCGGACGAACTGAAACGGCGGTATCACCCCGACTTTCTGGCACAGCACAAGATTCGTCCCGGCGAGATGGTGATCGAGCTGCCGCTAAACCTGATTGACCGCAACCCGTGGCAGACGCGCACCACGCTGGAGGACGATCCCCGGCTGCTCGACCTGGTCGAGTCCATCAAGCAGCAGGGCGTGATGCAACCGGTGGTGGTGCGTCCGCTGAAGCAGCCGGGGCACAGCGGCCAGCTTTACCACTTGATCGCGGGCGAGCGGCGCTGGCTGGCGTCGAAAAGGGCGGGCAAGACGCATATTCCCGCCATCGTACGCAATATCCCGGACCAGCAGGTGGCGGTGCTGACGATCGTCGAGAACCTGCACCGCGAGGACCTGAACCCGATGCAGCACGCGCGGGCGTTTGAGGGGCTGTCGCGCGATTTCGGGCTGACGCAGGACGAAGTCGCGCAGCGCTGTGCCATACCGCGGTCGGTGGTGGCCAATTATCTGCGGCTGACACGGCTACCGGAGGAGGTGCAGAAGGCGATCGAGGAAGGGCGGCTGAGCTTCGGCCATGCCAAGGCGCTGCTGCCCATGAGCACCGGCATGATCTCGCCGGAGATGGTCGCGATGGCGCGCAAGGTGATGGCGCAGCGGCTGAGCGTGCGCGAGACGGAAGCGCTGGTCGAGGAGTGGCTGCATCCGTTGCCCAAGGAGCCGCGGCCGGAGCGCAAGGTGGATCCCAACGTCCGCGCCGCCGAGAGGGAACTGGAGAACGCGCTGGGGTGCCGGGTGAAGATTACCGACCGCGGCCTGAAGGGAAAGATCGTGATCGAGTACAAGTCGCTGGAGGACTTCGACCGGGTGATGCAGGCGCTGAAATAATCGGGTGATCGGGCAATCGGGTGAACTGGCGAATGGGCGAATTGCGGCTGTACCCACCCTGTCGCTCGAAAACCGCGAGCGACAAGGGTGGGGCCCCCCCCAAAATTGATACCGGGTAATTGTGTAATCGGGTAATTGAGCGCTCGGCTGTCGGTTCTCGGCTGTTGGCGGGAAAAGAACGGGGCCCGCCGCCGGGACGGCGGCGCTACGGCGAGGGGAGCTCATTCCCACCCTGTCGCTCGAAAACCGCGAGCGACAAGGGTGGGACAACCCGAATAATCGGGTAATTGCGTAATTGGTTAATCGGGTAATTGGGCTGTCGGCTCGCGGTTATCGAGTATTGGCCGAACAGCCTACCCCGATTCGTGTCGCAATCGCTTGTACAGACCTGCCCTAAGCCGCTTTGCGGCGGATCAAACCGCGTACTTTATTCTTCAGTTCGTCGGTGAACGAAGTCCAGTTGTGCTGCTCGCGGCCGTGGCGTTCGACTGCCCGCATCACTTCGTTCTCGTCACGGCCGTACCCTTCCCAATTGCAGTCCACATCGCCGAATTCCATGCACCGGATCGAGTACTCTCCCCGCTTGGTGACCTCCGCCATGACCATTACCTCCTCTCAGAGCGATGCCGCGGCAAGGCAGCGTGCTGCCCACCGCTGAGGGGCCACACCGCGTCCCGTACCGCTACTTTTCTCTGACCCAAACTGCTGTTTTCGGTGTCTATAAGATGTTTAGGGTTTAATTTCCTGGCGATGACAGCAGAGCGTCCAGAGGGCACGCGTCCGCGTGCGGTGGTCTTGCTGAGCGGCGGCATGGATAGCTGCGTGTGCGCGGCGCTAGCGGCGCGCGATTATGAGGCCGCGGCCATCCACGTTGATTACGGGCAACTTACCGAAGAGCGCGAGCGCCGCGCGTTTCATGCCATATGCGACCGGCTGGGGATACGTGACCGGCTGATCGTGCGCAATCCGGTGTTTCGGGCGATCGGCGGGTCGGCGCTGACCGATGAGACGATAGCGGTGCCAGAGGCGCCCAAGGACCGTTTCCCGTTCCCCGTTTCCCGTTCCCCGAACCCACCTCCGCCAGACCCACATTTGCCAACAGCAGGCAGATGTGGGGCACCGGGCGGACGGGAAATTCCAGTTACCTATGTGCCGTTCCGCAACGCTAACCTGCTGGCGGCGGCGGTGAGCTGGGCCGAAGTGCTGGGGGCAGAAAAGGTATTCGCCGGGGCAGTGGAGCAGGACAGCTCGGGATATCCAGATTGCCGGCCGGCATTCTACCGGGCGTTCAATGAGGTGATCCGGGCAGGGACACGCGAAGGGCGGATCGAGGTACTCACGCCGCTGATTGCCATGCGCAAGGCGGAGATCGTGCGGCTTGGTCTGGAAGTGGGTGCGCCGTTCGATTTAACATGGTCTTGCTATAGCCGAGAAGACCGCGCCTGCGGCGTCTGTGAGAGCTGCGTTCTGCGCCTGCGTGCCTTTGCCGAGGCGGGAGCGAGCGATCCAATTGAGTATGCGTAATTGGGTAATTGCGTAATCGGGTAATTGAAACGCACAGTGTTCAATTACTCAATTATCCGATTACCCAATTACCAAAATTAGAGCAGGGTTTCTAGCGTTAGGTGGTGCATCAGGTTTCGGATTGACAACACGGTTGCAGAGAGGCGGACAACAGATGAAGACGAAACTGATCATAGCGATGCTGGCCATCCTTGCCGCATTGTGGGCCGTTCCGGGCTTCGCGCAGACGACCAACGTCAAAGGCAGGGTGCTGGATGCGGAGGGCAAGCCGGTGGCGGGCGCGACGGTGGAGTTCAGCTCGCCGGAGACCGGGCGCCGTTACACGCTGAAGACCGACTCCAAGGGCCAATATTTCTCCATCGGTATCAGCGGGGGAACCTACACGGTGAAGGTGTCAAAGGACGGCCAGTTGCTGGCGCCGCCGACGATCAACTTCCCGGTGTCGCTGTCGAAGGAAGAGAACGTCCTCGACTTCGACCTGGCCAAAGAAAAGACGCGCGCGGAACAGCAGTTGAGCCCGGAGGAGAAGGCCAAGCGCGAAGCCATCGCCAAAGAGAACCAAAAGATTGCCGGACTGAACAGCATGCTGGCGGCGGCGAGCCAGGCCATTGAGGCGGGGAATTACGACGAAGCGGTCAATATCATGACCAAGGCGACGGAGACCGACCCGACGCGCGACCTGCTGTGGTTCCGCCTGGGAGAGGCGCATTTGGCGGCGGCCAAGCACATCCCGCCGACGGAGCGCGACAAGGCGAAGGAACACTATGCACAGGCGGTGACAGCCTATAAGAAGGCCATCGAGATCAAGCCGACGGTGGGCGCCTACTACAACAACATGGGCGAGGCGCAAGCCAAGCTGGGCGCGACGCAGGACGCCATCCAGTCATACACGGCGGCGGCGCAGAATGATCCCGCCGGCGCCGGCAAGTATTTCTTCAACCTGGGCGCGGTGCTGACCAATACCGGCAAAGTGGACGAGGCCAACGCCGCGTTCGACAAGGCGATCGCCGCCGACCCGAACTACGCGGAGGCGTACTACCAGAAGGCCGTCAACCTGATGGGCAAGGCGACGGTGGATCCGAAGACCAACACGATGACGGCGCCTCCGGAAGTGGCGACCAACCTGAACAAGTACCTGGAGCTCTCGCCGACCGGCCCGAATGCGGAGCCGGCGAAGCAGTTGTTGGCGTCGCTGGGTGCGAAGGTGGAGACCAGCTTCGGCAAGGGCAAGCCGGCGAAGAAATCAAAGTAATTTGTGAATTAAAGCGTTTTCACAGAAGGTGTATCCCTTTTCTGAGGAATCCAAACACAAGGTCCCTCGACTCCGCGCGGCAAAATCGGCCGCGCGTCGCTCGGGATGACAAGGGATACAGCTACGGTGGAAACGGTCTAGTGATTAGTGATTGGTGATTGGGGTGGCGCGGAAAGAGGCCGCCCCTTTTTGTTGGACGAGCAGCGACGGCACAGGGAAGACTTGCACCTGGGGAAATCCCCTTCCAGGAAGTAATCCCGCGCCGGGCGCTTAGCAGGAGGGGCCGTCACAACAGCGCGTCGCAACTGCGGTACACTTGCGGGTTCCTTATGAGCGTGGTCACGTTCGCTGAAGCGCGGCGTATTGTCGAGCAGCACGCGCGGCGGCTACAACCGTCGGCGGCGGAAAGCGTTTGCCTGCTCGAAGCGCGCGGGCGGGTGCTGGCCGAGGCGGTAGTGGCGGACCGCGATTTTCCGCCGTTTGCGCGGGCGACGCGCGACGGGTACGCGGTACGCGCGGCGGATGTGGCCAGAGTTCCGGTGCGGCTCGAGGTGGCGGGCGAGGTCAAGGCGGGCATCTCGCCGGAACGGATCGCCTATGGGCTCGAGCCGGGAGAAGCAGCCGAGATCATGACGGGAGCGCCGCTGCCACGGGGCGGGGACGCGGTGGTCATGGTGGAATACACGTCGCGGCACAACGATGTGGTCGAGGTCCGGCAGGGAGTGGCGGCGGGAGAAAACGTGGTGCGGCAAGGGGCCGAGGCGCGTGCGGGTGACACGTTGCTGGCGCCGGGACTGGCGATTGATTTCACGGCAGTCGCGCTCGCGGCCGCGGTCGGCAAGGCGCAATTGCGGGTGTACGCGAAGCCTCGTGTAGCGATACTTTCGACCGGCGATGAACTGGTGGACGTGGCGGCCGCGCCCGGGCCCACGCAGATACGGAATTCCAACAGTTACTCGCTGGCGGCGCAGGTGACAGCCGCAGGGGCGCGGGCGCTGATTCTGCCGATAGGGCGTGATGATGCCGATGAGCTGCAACGGCCCATCTCCAAGGGGCTGACCGCCGACTTGTTGCTGCTGACCGGCGGGGTGTCGGTGGGCAAGTATGATGTGGTCGAGCGGGTGCTGGAAGAGATGGGCGCGGAGTTTTTGTTTACGGGGGCGCTGATCCAGCCGGGTAAGCCGGTGGTGTTTGGGAGGCTGACAAACGCAAGGTCCCTCGACTCGCGCCAATGGCAGGCGCCCGCTCGGGATGACAATCCTGAGGGTGTGCGGGGAAGCACGAACGCAGAGGGCGCGGCGAACAAAAGCAGGAACGCAAAGGGCGCAGAGGAAGCAAAGGACGCAGAGGAAGCGCTAGGTAGATATTTCTTTGGGTTGCCGGGAAACCCGGTTTCGACCATGGTGACGTTCGAGGTGTTCGTGCGGCCGGTGGTGGAGGCGCTCGCAGGACGCAAGCCGCGTGCGCTGCGTTTTTTGCGGGCGTGCCTGAAGTCGGAGGTGACGGTAAAGCCCGGGCTGACGCGCTTCCTGCCGGCGCGGTTGTGCGGGGAGTTCGAGCAGTGCCAGGTGGAAGCGGTGCGCTGGCACGGCTCGGGCGACTTGATGGCGGTGGCGCAAGCAGACTGCTTCCTGGTCGTGCCGCCGGATCGCGAGCGCATTGCCGCGGGGGAGATCGTGAGTGTGTTGTTGAAAAACTAACCACGGATTTACACGGATTAACACGGACAAAATTCTTGAATTTTGATTCCTGAATTTTGATTTACGGACTGCCGCACTGACGCGGCTTGGAGGCAAATCAAAATTCAAGATTCAACCTTCAAAATTCGAGTTGATCCGTGTGAATCCGTGCCCAGATGGTTTTGCATGGCAAAGAAGCTCTCACATTATGACCGGGCGGGGCGGGCGCGGATGGTGGACGTCAGCGGAAAGGCGGCCACACGGCGGACGGCGGAGGCTTCCGCCATCGTCGAGATGAAGCCGGAGGTGTTGCGGGCGCTGCCGCAGAATCCCAAAGGCGACCCGCTGGAAGTGGCGCGCATTGCCGGCATCCAGGCGGCCAAGCGCACGGCAGAGCTGATACCGATGTGTCACCCGGTGGCGCTGTCACACGTTGATGTGCAGGTGGACGTATGGGAGAATGGCGTCCGCATTCGCAGCGAAGCGACCACCACGGCGGAGACCGGCGTCGAAATGGAAGCGCTGGTGGCGGCCAGTGTGGCCGCGCTCACCGTGTACGACATGTGCAAGGCGCTGGATAAGGGGATCGCCATCCGCGAGGTCGCGCTGGAGCGCAAGACGGGCGGGAAAAGCGGGGACTACCAGAGAAGAGACGTTCCCCGTTCCCGGTAAGCGGGGTGGAAACGCGGCAACAGGAAACGCGAAACGGAAAAGGTAGTTGGGAAGACAGGCTTCCCGTATTTGGTTCCCCGTAACGATGGCGGGGAACGGGAAACGGGGAACGGCAAACGGGACGATGAACAAGGTCCTGGTGGTGGACGACAATCCGCTGGTGATTGGGGTTTTGCGGCAGGCGATCGCGCCGCTGGCGACCGTCTGTAGTGCGGCCAATGGGGCGGATGCGCTACGGCAGGCCGGCAGCGAGAACCCCGACCTGATTGTCAGCGATTTCCAGATGCCGGGGCTCGACGGGCGGCAGTTGCTGGAACAACTGCGGGCGCAGCCGACGACAGCGCGCATCCCGCTGATCCTGGTGGCCACCCGCACCGATATCGACGAACGGCTAAAGCCGCTGCGCGATGACGTGGAGGCGTTTCTCGAAAAGCCGTTCTTTGCCGCCGACGCGCGCGCCTGCGTCAAGCGCGTGCTCGACAAGATCGCGCTGGAGAAGATGGCGCGCGGCGGCGAGACCGTGGTACGCGGCTCGCTGGCGCAGATGAACGTCATTGATCTGCTGCAATCGCTGGAGCTGGGCCGCAAGACGTGCGCCTTGGTGCTCACCCGCAACGGCGACCGCTGCGAGATGTTCTTCGACGAGGGGCAGATCAACCACGCAACCTATGGCGAGTTACGCGGGGACGAGGCGGTGTTCAAGGCGCTCACCTGGACGGAAGCGGCCGGCAACTTCCAGATTGATTTCTCGGTGCGCAGCCCGGAGCAGACTACCACGCGCTCCACCCAGGGCCTGCTGATGGAGGGCCTCCGCCTGCTGGATGAAGCGAACCGCGACAACACATCCGGCGAACTGACGAACTGACGAACCGGCGCATCGAGCCGCGTGTTGTAAACTCATCCCGGTACAACTTCACCAAATCACCAGATCGCCAAATCACCAATGACGAGTGGTTCCGTTCCGCTGAATTTGCGCTACCGGGCTGCCGTGCTGACCATCAGCGACTCGGCGAGCCGCGGCGAGCGCGTGGACGCCTCCGGCCCGGCGGTGCGCCAGGTGCTGGAGGCCAAAGGCTTCGAGGTTGCTGGGGGCGAGATCGTGCCGGACGACCGCACCTCGATCGAAAACGCGCTGATCGAGTGGTGCGACCGTGTCGAACTGGTAGTCACCACCGGCGGCACCGGCTTGGCGGAACGGGATGTGACGCCTGAGGCCACGCGCAGTGTCTGTGATCGGCTGGTGCCCGGGCTGCCGGAGCGGATGCGGCTGGAGGGCTCCAAGCGCACGCCGTTTGCCGCGCTCAGCCGGGGAATTTGCGGGGTGCGCAATCATGCGCTTATCGTCAACCTGCCTGGAAGCCCGGCGGGGGCAACGGAGTCGCTGGGCACGGTGATTGACCTGCTGCCGCACGCACTCAACCTGCTGCGCGGGCAAACGGCGCATGAGAGCGGGCAGGGTGGTAGGCCGGCGTAGCCCGTTCTCCGCGCCACCCAGCGAATTTGGTAGTTGGGTAACAGGGGTAATTGAGTCTTGCGGCGAGCCAGAGGCGATGACTGCGGTAGCGGCAAACCCCTGAGCGTCACGTGCATCTGTTTCAGCGTGGTTTGGGCGTGTCCCTGGGAGGCACTTGGGAATTTGCCAGCGGTACTACACTATCCGCAGAATAGTTGAAGGAGGCGGTCATGAAAGCTTTTCTGTTTGGCTTGGGGTTGGGTATTGGTCTGGGCGTGCTGTTTGCGCCGATGAGCGGTCAGGAGACACGGGAGAACATATCGGAGCGCGCCAGCGACCTGGCGAACTCGGCCCGGGAGACGGTAGAGCATGGGCGGGAGCGCCTGCGCAGCGGCATCAGCGCAGTCCGGAACGTCGCCAGCGAAGACCGCCCCACCGGGACGGAGCCCAACATCTAACCGGTTGATTTCCAATGCATCAGGATTCAGGCAGCCGCCCGGGCTGCCTTTTTGTCCGGTCACGTACTTTAGTAACGTTGCCGCACTGCGTCCGCCAGCGTACTTTATTAGGCGTCCCTCCCCCGACCTCGCCTTTTTTGAAAAGGGTGCTGCGTACCACATCCGTTATTTCATCCAGCTTTCGACCGGCATACCATTGGCGGACGGGAGCTGCTGCGCCGGGTGTGCAGGACCTGGTACCCTCCCCCGAGCCGCATCCACCGCGACCGTGCGGGAGAGAGTAGATGCAAAGGCAATACCGGCAACGCGGGTTCTCCTTGATCGAGGTGCTGATCGTCGTCTCGATTATCCTTCTGCTGGCCGCGATTTCGATTCCTAGTTTCCTGCGCTCGCGCATGGCGGCGAATGAGGCATCAGCGGTTTCGGCCATCAAGACCATCAACACGGCCCAGATCGGTTATGCTGCGGCGTATCCGTGGCTGGGGTATGCCGACTCGCTGACGAAATTGGGAGCGCCTCCCGCCGGCAATCCGCCGGATTCAGACCACGCGGGTTATCTCGACTGGGTGCTGGGGTGCCCGGCGCAGCCCTGCCCCAAGAGCGGGTACATTTTCAGGATCGCGGACCTGACCGGCAACCCGGTGGCAAACTTCCGCGTGCTGGCAGTGCCGCAAACCGTTGGCGTGACGGGAATTCGCGGCTTCTGTTCCAATCAGTTGAGCACCATCACCTACGACCCGGACGGCGGCAGTAACTGCACCGAAGACTTGCAATGATCAGTTAGGCGGACATTGGCTGCTTGGTGAAGTAAGTCCCTTCTTCTCTCGTCCGAGCACCCACCATTCCTGGGATACCGAGTAACCCAATGTCCGCCTTTACGGAAGTCCTTTGGGCTGCAAGCGGGCGAGCTGGCTTTGGACCGCGGCCTGAATGCCCTGAAAGTCGCCGCGGTGGATCCTTTCATACAAGGGCTGGAACAGGGGGTGGATCAACTGAAACCACTTCTGGCGGGCGGCCCGGTCCGGCCCGGCCGACTGGTTAACGGCATATTGTTCGAACATGAGCAAGACGGTGTCGAGGGCGGCGGCCAGTTGGGGCGTGAAGTCGGGCTGAGGGCTTGATTGCTGGTCCATGGCAAGAAGGTTTACCACATTGATTGGGTGACTGCGTGATGGTTGATTTGGGCGCAATCCCAAGCCCCAAATCCGGAATTTCAGATCCGAGATAAGACTAAAGCGTTTTCGCAGAAGGTGTATGCCTTTTCTGAGGAATCCAAACACAAGGTCCCTCGACTCGGCGCGGCAAAACCGGCCGGGCGTCGCCCGGGGTGACACGCGAGGGGTACGCGAGGGCGGAATCGGTCTAATTAGGTGACTGGGTAATGTGCCGCGGGTCCGGGGGCCGCTTCGTAAACGGCGTACTGAATGTTGCCCCGCAAGCGGCGGAGCCAGGCGGCGTTGGAGAGCACGTGTTCGGAGATGGGGTTCTGATACACGATCAGCAAGTCGCGCGGATGGGCTTGCCATGAGTGGTGGAGATTGGCGAGCACTTCTTCCAGGATGTAGTCGGGAAAGGGATCGAAGAGGAAGACGGTGAGCGGTTCCGGCGGGAAGCGGAACTGGCGGGCGTCGTCGCGGTAAAGCGAAATGCGGGCCTGCTCGGCGCCGTCGCGGAACTGGCGGATGTTCTGCTGCGCGATGCGGTGCAGTTCCGGCAGCAGTTCCACGCCGATGATGCGGCGGAAGGGGAATTCGCAGGCGAGTAGCAGAGCACGGCCTTTGCCGGAACCGAGATCGAGGAAGGTGAAACGCGAGTACTCGATGCCGAGCGCGCCGATGACTTCGCGGAAGAGGCCAGGGTCGGTGGGTTGATACTGGCGTCCGGCGAGCAATTCGCGGACTCGCGTTCTCCAGCGCAGGTTGGCCCAGGTGGTGTCCACGTGCTGCTCAAAGTCGTAGTCGAGATCGCCGAAGCGTAGCCGGCGGCGCGCTGGAGTAAGGTCGCGCAGCAGTTCGTACCAGCCGTGGACAAAGCCGCCCAGGGTACGCCACAAACCGCGATGCCGCAGAGAGTCGCGCCACCAGCCGAGCAGGCCGGCACGAATGGTGAACGGAGCCGCCACGTCCGCCATAGCTGTAGTTTCGCATGCAACACCATCTGGCGGGCGGCAGTCATACCCTGAAATTCCCATTAAGGAGAAGCGCGAGCCGCCTGCCGCGCCGCACACCCTTTCTATGGACCACGTACAAGCAATGCCTTATGAGGTGTCGCCCTGGAAGCTGGGCGGGCTGACCAAGACCGAGCTGGCAAAACGTACCTGGGGAGAGATTGACAGGGACGACGTGTTCGGCCGGGCGGCAGAACTGTCGTATTACTTCTTTCTCGCGATCTGGCCGGGATTGTTTTTCCTGACCTCGCTGCTGGGCATGATCGCCGCCAGCGGCAACCTGCAAAACCAGTTGATGAACTACGTGAACCAGATCGCGCCCGGCGGCAGCGGGGAGCTGATCAAAACCACGCTGCAACAGATCGTGCAGAACCACAGCGCGGCCAAGCTGTGGCTTGGCCTGATTTTCGCGCTGTGGACGGCCTCCAGTGGCATGCAGACCATCGGGCAACTGCTCGACATCACATATGACGTCACGGAGAAGCGGCCCTACTGGAAGCAGCGGCTGAATGCGATCTGGCTGATACTGGCGGTTTCCATCCTGATGATCGTGGCGCTGGTGCTGGTGACCTACGGGCCGGAGATCGCAAATTTCATCTTCGGCCAGGGCGCCATCGGAGCGGCGGTGACGTGGACCTGGAAGATCCTACAGTGGCCGGTAGCGATATTCGCAGTGCTGGTGGCCTTCGCGCTGATGTACGCCTTCGCGCCCGATGTGGAGCAGGACTGGCACTGGGTGACGCCGGGGTCGGTAATCGGGGTGGTGCTGTGGCTGGTGGCGTCGCTGGGAATGCGGGTGTATCTGAATTTTTCCAACTCCTACAGCGAGACCTACGGCGCCCTGGGAACGGTGATCATCATGCTGCTGTGGCTGTACATCACCGGGGCGGCGATCCTGATCGGCAGCGAGATCAATTCGGAAATCGAGCATGCGGCAGCGGAGCGCGGCCATCCGCGAGCGAAGCAGCAGGGAGAGAAGGCGCCCGGAGAGAAACGCGCGGCATGACATTTGTGATTTAGTGATTGGGGATTGGGGGCGGCTTGTTGGTAATTTGCAATTGAAAACCACTGTGGGCCGCTAACCGATTCAATAACTAGATTGTCATTCCGAGCGCCCGGTCTGGCGCGAGGAACCTGCTGTTTGTCCATGGGTGCGACAGCAGATCTCGGGATGACAACTGCGCAGTGGGATGGACGGGCAAGCAGCAGGTCCCTCGCTGCGCTCGGGATGGGGTGAAAAGTTCCCGCGCTTCATGCGCGATCGCGACGTGGAGATAAGGATCGAGCGGACGGGGGAAAACGA
>JBHGBA010000037.1:0-39335 GCA_041946775.1 Terriglobales bacterium | reverse complement strand
AACCTGCTACTCTGAAACCCTTGTAAATTGAAAGGTTCTCCAGATTCTTGCTCAGAGCCGTAATTTGCAAAGTACGTGAGCTGGAGCGACTTACTGCTCGCGCGCTCGATACTTTGCAAATTACCAATTACACGTTACCAATCGTTAACTTGCACTTTCCGGCCGCTGGTTCCTCCGCAGCTTCCTGGTTTCCGCCAGCAGTGACATCGAGTGCATCAGGTTTTGCAGGGTGATGATGCCCACCAGGCGTTCGCCATCCACCACCGGAATCAGCGTCGCGCCTTTGCCGGTGATCTTGCCGAAGCCCGATGCCAGCGAATCGCCGCGCTGCGCCACGTCAAATTCGCGGGTCATGACCGATTGCACGTAGCCGTTGCCGTGCGTCCGCAGGTTGTCAAGGATGTGCTGCCGCGAGATCACACCCACCAGGTCGGCGCCGCGCACCACCGGGAAGTCATCCTGCAACGAATGTACGGCCTTGTGCAGCGCATCTTCCAGCGTGTCGGCCGGCGATAGCGTGGAAAAGTCGGTGAGCATGACGTCTTCCATGCGCACGCTTTCCAGCACCGAGTGGAACACCGCCGAGCGGTCTTCCAACTGCGCGCCGACGAACAGGAAGAAGCCGACCAGCATCAGCCAGGTGTTCCATATGCCGGCGAAGATGAACACCATGGCGAAGAACTGACCCACGGCGATGGCGCGGCGCGTGGCCTGCACTGGGTCGTAGCGCCGCAGAAACCACGCGCGCAGCACCCGGCCGCCATCCAGCGGGTAGCCGGGCAGCAGGTTGAACGCGCCCAGGAACAGGTTGATCCACACGGCGCTGCGCAGCAGGTGGGCCGAGTGGAGCAGCGGCCGCGTCGTCAAGTTCTGCGGCGCCAGCCACATGATCAAGGCGGCCGTCGCGCCGGCGACCGCCAGGTTCACCAGCGGCCCGGCCAGCGCGATGCGAATCTCCTGCCGCGAGCCCGTGGCTGTGTGGGCTGATTCGTCGCTCACCGTGATCCCGCCAATGGGCAGCAGGATGATGGCTCGCGCGTTCACGCCCCTGCGGATTGCAGCCAGCGCATGGCCCAATTCGTGCAGCACCACGGATAGGAGGATGGCGCCGACCAGCGCCAGCGCGCGCCGTGCCCCGGCAGCGTGCGGTCCGGCCGCTTCCGTCAGCCAGACAAAAAGTAAGAGAAGAACAAACGTGAGGTGCAACCGTACCTCAACGCCAAACAATCTCGCGATCGGAATAGACCAGTTCCGCATTTGCCCTCAACGGCCGGCAGCCGATGCCAGCCGGATATACTTTTGGACGCAGTTGCCAGGTGCCAGTTGTCAGTTATTGCGATGGCCGCACAATCGATTTCATTTATGCCTTCGCTGACAACTGCCAACTGAAGTTCATGCGCGTTATCGCCGGCCAATATCGCAGCCGACCGTTGCGTGCCCTGCCGGGCATAGACACGCGACCTACCTCCGACAGGCTGCGTGAAACGCTGTTCAACGTGCTCACCGCAGGACGTCCCGATGCGCTTCAGGACACCGTCTGGCTCGACGTTTTCGCCGGCACCGGAGCGGTCGGCATCGAGGCGCTCAGCCGCGGCGCCGGCATCGTGTATTTCATCGAATCTTCGCGCCGTGCCGCCAACCTCATCCGCCGGAACCTGAAGTCGCTTGCCGTTCCCAATGATAACTACCAGGTAATCGAGCGCGATGCCGCACCGGCCCTGCGCGCGCTCGATTCCGCCGCTGTCGCCTGCGACTACTGCTTTCTCGATCCGCCCTACGGCCTCGAATCCGCGTACGACGATACGCTCGGATTCCTCTCGCAATCACAATTGCTGCGCCCGGCGAGTGTCGTCATCGCCGAGCATAGCAAACACTTCGGTCCCGGCGAACGCTTTGGCGCCTTGCAGCGTTACCGCACTCTCCCGCAGGGCGACGCGGTGCTCAGCTTTTACCAGGTCTCATGATTGGTAATCTGCAATTGGTAATTTGTAGTTTCTGAAAAGCTGGGGTGGGCAAAACGGGCGGACAAACAAAGATTACAACTTACCAATTACAGTCCTGCGGTAATTACTTTCGCGTTCCCTGGTTCATTGCGAGGTTGGCCAGGTGGTCGGCGTCGCGGTTCTGCTCGCGGCGCACGTGCTCGATGGTGAAGCAGTCGAGCTGGCGGATCATCTGGCGCGAGCGTTCGTACAGCGGGCGCAGGCCTTCATTCTTTACCTTGTAGATGCCCTTCATTTGCCGCACCAGCAGTTCCGAATCGCTCAGCACCTGCACGTTGCGATACCCGTGCTGGAGCGCGTATTCCAACGCCGCCAGCAAGCCCGAGTATTCGGCGTAGTTGTTCGTCTGCCGCCCGAGGTACTTGCTGAGGCGCGCGACTTCCTGGCCACGCTCGTCTTCCAGCAGCACGCCATGTCCCGCCGGGCCGGGATTGCCGCGCGCCCCGCCGTCAATGTGTGCAATCAGTGCCTTTTGGTCAGCCCGCGACGTTCCGGTTGGAAACAGGGTTTCGGTCGGAAACAGTCCAGGAGTATTCGAAAGTTTGCGCCGGGGCATCAGTTAACATCGTAGCAGACGGCAACAGCTCCACCACAGAGGATGCAGAGGACACAGAGGATCAGCCGGCGAACTGGAGGACTGACGACCGGAAGAGCATCCGGTGATGGGGTAATCCGGTTCTCGGGGTGAAGTGCATAGGACTGGAGACAAGGCGACGAAGCTGGAAGCAGGCTCTACGCGGCCGAGTCCATTCCGAGCCGGCCTATGATCGCATCCAACTCGTCATTTTCCGGTTCAGCGACGCGCTGGGTGCGGCCGTTGCCCGAAACCACCACGGTCGGCGTGAGGCGTCTACCGTGGTTCCACTCCAGTACCTTCGCGTTAGCGCTCTCGTCTTTGTCGAGGTTGACGTAGGTGTATTCGATGCCGCGTTCATCGAGGTGCTTGCGGGTGCGCTGCGTGTCTTCGCAATGATCTACGCCGTAAATCACGATCTCCGGCTGCATGGCTGCCCTCCGCGCGCTGGGATGTGTTGCTAACAGATGCGCGAGGGTGAGTGGGGGTTTCGGAGTAGGTGCTAGGGGTTAGTGGCTAGTGGTCAGTGGCTAGTGGTTAGAAGGTCCCAGGGCTGGCGCCTTGGGCTAAATTCCGTCCGCCCTTCGGGCGGTTCACCACACGTGAAGGACAAGGCACACTCGAACTAACCACTAACGCGCCACTAACCACTAACACTAACCACTAACCACTCAATTCACGTTGGGATCCACGACATTGCCATAGTAGATCGCGTTCAGCAGCAGGCGAGTCGTGCCTTCCCAGAAGCCACGAAACGCGGGATTGTCGGCGAACAGAATGACAAAGCCGCGGCCCTGGCGTTCGCGGACGAGGTACGCGGTTTGGCCGAGTTTCCTCTCCAGGTCGGCGGTAGCGAAGCCGCTCAGCTTGATATTCTCTTTGGGGAAGTGCGCTACGTTCTCGCCCTTCGCGGTCAAATCCCGGTGCTGAATGAGACCGCGCCGATCCTGGAGTTGTCTTCGGAGAAGTTATGGTTACCGCGTAAAGCGTGCGACCTTCGACCGACTTGCCGTAAGGCTCCATCCGCACCCGGCCGGACGATTTCGCCAACTCCTGGTAGTAGCGCTCGAGCGACGCATAAGGCGTGAACGCCTCACCCACGCCGTAGCCGAGCGCGGCTTTCACCGTAGGTATCGCCGGGCCGTAAGCGGCGGAAGGGAAGAGCACTTTATCGTCGTTGGCAAAAACCGTTGCGCAGGCGAACAGGAGTATGGCGGCGACCGCGAATCGGCGCATTAAGAGGCTCCCCTCGGTGTTGCAGGTAAGAAGTGGAAGCTAATTGGGCGGCATCGCCGTGTCAAGCAGGGTTGACTCGGCCCAGGCCAACCAAAGCAGTAATGGGCGCATTACGCGCTGGCCTTCCCACTTCCCAGCTCAGCTTACCTGCAAAACTCCGGCCGCCCGGATGCGGCTGTGCTTCAGTTCCTGCAAAGCGTGGTTGGCGTCGGCCAGCGGATAGAGCTGTGTCTCGGTCTGCACCGGCACTTGGGCGGCGAGCTCGAGGAATTCGCGCGCGTCCTGGCGGGTGCTATTCGCGGCGCTGCGCACCAGGCGTTCGCCGTAGAGCAGGTTGTAGTCGAACTGCGGGATGGGCGACATGGAGATGCCCGCGCTGATCACCGTGGCGCCAGGGCGGATCACGCGCAGGGCGTCCACCATATTTTCGCCTGCGGGCGTGAAGACAATGGCCGCGTCGAGCGGTTCGGGCGGACGATCTTTGGAATCGCCGACCCAGACGGCGCCGAGTTTCGCTGCAAGTTCGCGGTGGTGGGCCGAGCGCGTGAACACGTACACATGACAGCCCAGGTAGCGCGCAAACTGGAGCACAATGTGCGCGCTGCCGCCGAAGCCGTAGAGTCCGAGATTGTCGCCGGATTTCGCGCCGCTCAGCCGATACGAACGATAACCGATAATGCCGGCGCAGAGCAGCGGCGCTGCGTGCTCGTCGGCAAAGCCCGCCGGTAACGGGTAGCAATAATCCGCGCCAACAACTGTTGCTTCCGCGTAGCCGCCGTCTGCGTCGTAGCCGGTAAAGCGGGCGCGTTCGCATAGGTTCTCCTGGCCGTTGCGGCAGTAGCGGCAAGTGCCGTCGGTGGAGTGCAGCCAGGGAATGCCGACGCGGTCGCCTTCGCGAACGCCGGTCACTCCGCCGCCGGCCGCATCAACCACGCCCACAATCTGGTGGCCGGGAACGACCGGCGTCTTGTGAACGGGCAAGTCGCCTTCAACGATGTGCAGGTCGGTGCGACACACGCCGCAATAGGACACGCGCACGCGCACTTCGCCCGCTGAAGGCCGGGGTTCGGGGATATCGGTCAGGCGCAGCGGATTCTCGTCCGCCGGGCGCTGCCGCTCCAGTAGCATGGCGCGCATCAGCTTCTCCGCGCGGTGAGTGTAAAAGAGCGTTGCCGCGATCGGCAAGTCACGGCGCGAGCAGATCAGGCGCCGGTCATGCGGCAAAAAATTGCTCGCTCCCCGCAGTAATTTTCAATTGACAGCAGCGGTTGTGGTGGTTCATATTTATGCATTCGTGGGTATAACTATACGCCACCATGTCCAAGCTCAGCCGCCAGGGCGTCATCCTCGAACTCGTGAAAAGAGGGCCGGTCCCCAGCCAGGACGAGCTCCGCCGCGAGCTTAACAAGTACGGTTTCAAGGTGACCCAGGCCACACTATCGCGTGACATCCACCATCTCGGGCTGGTGAAGATGCCGCAGGGTTACACGCTGCCGCAGGCCGTTGCCTCGGCCGCACTCGCCGCCCAGCCGGCAACCCCCGCGCTGGAGCGGCTGTTCCGCGAGTTTGTGCGTGAGGTGCGTGAGGCGCAGAACTTGCTCGTCGTGAAGACCGCGACCGGCAGCGCGCAGCCGGTGGCGGTCGCCTGGGACGCGCAGGCGTGGCCCGAAGTGGTCGGCACCGTGGCCGGCGATGACACCATCCTGGTGATCTGCCCTGACCGCAAAACCGCGCGCAAAGTGGCGGCGCGCATTCGGGAGTTGATTGCCTGATGACCAATCAACTTCAGACCGCGGTGCTTGGCGCCACCGGCTATTCCGGCTTTGAACTGGCGCGCATCCTGCTGCGCCATCCCCGCCTGACGCCGCCGCTGTTGTTGCGCCGCGACGGCGAAGGTGCGCCCCGCCTCGACGAGATCTACCCGCACATCGCCGGGAATGGCGGCTTCCCCTTGGAGCCGTTTTCGTGGACGAAGCTGGCCGCATCCGGCGTGGACCTGCTCTTTTTGGCGACACCGCATGAGTTGTCCCGCGAGTTGATGCCGGAAGCCATCGCCCGCGGCTTGCGCGTGGTAGACCTGAGCGGCGCGTGGCGGCTGAAGCGGGCGGAGCATCGCGCGGTTTACCAGTTCGAAGACAGCGATCCGGCAACCGCTGCCAAGCTTGACGAGACAGCGGTCTATGGCATCCCCGAACTGGCGCGCGACCGCATCGCGCAGGCACAACTGGTTGCCAATCCGGGATGCTATGCGACCTCGGTGATCCTTGGCCTGGCTCCGGTCGTGCTCACCGGCATTGCGGACACAGATCACGGCATCGTGTGCGATTCGAAATCAGGGGTCAGCGGCGCAGGCAAGACGCCTACCGCCAAGACGCATTTCGTCGAAGTGGCCGATAACCTGTCGGCGTACTCGATTTTCAATCACCGGCACACGGGCGAAATCCTCGAGCAACTCGGACTTAACGAACAGCAACTGGTGTTCACACCGCACCTGCTGCCCATTCCGCGCGGCATTCTTTCCACGATCTATGTGCGGTTGAAGCGAACGACGAACGCCGCCGAGGTAGAAGCGTGCTTCCGCGAGTTCTACAAGGGGTGTGCGTGGGTACGCGTCTTCGGCACGAAGATACCGCAGATCCAGTTCTCGCTGCGCACCAATTATTGCGACATAGGTTTCTGTCTGGCGCCTGACGGGCAGCGCCTGGTGATCGTTTCCTGCCTGGACAACCTGCTGAAGGGCGCCGCGGGCCAGGCAGTGCAGAACATGAACGTGATGTACGGCTGGGATGAACGGGAGGGCCTGCAATGAAAATTGTGGTCAAAATCGGCGGGGCGGCCCTGGATTCGCAAGAGACACTGCGCAAATGCGCGCGCGCGGTGGTGGAACTGGCGGCTGGCGGCCACCAGGTCGCGATGGTTCACGGTGGCGGCGCCGCCTTGACGCGCACGCTCGCGCAACTAGGCAAGAAGAGCGATTTCGTCAACGGCCTGCGCGTGACCGACTCGGAAACCCGCGACGTCGCCCTCATGGTGCTCGCCGGGCGCATTAACAAGGCCCTGGTGGCCGCCCTCGGCGCTGCCGGTCAACCCGCAGTGGGCATGTGCGGCGGCGACGGCCTGGCATTCCGCGCGCGCAAGAAGGCATCGAACGGTTGTGACCTCGGCTATGTGGGCGAGATCACTGCGGTCGAACCGCGCTGGATCGAAGCCATCTGGGCGAACGGCGCCATGCCGGTGATCTCGAGCCTGGCGCTGGGCAGTGACGGTCAGTACTACAACATCAACGCCGATCAGATGGCGGCGGCCTGCGCCGTGGGCTGCAAGGCCAACGCGCTGGTCTTCCTCACCGACGTTGCCGGCGTGAAAGGTGCGGACGGCGCGGTGATCCGCTGGCTCAACATCCGGCAAATCCCGCTGCTTGTGCAGGAGGCCGTGGTCTCCGGCGGAATGCTGCCTAAGCTGGAAGCTTGCCAGCAGGCGCTGCGGCGCGGCGTAGGACGGGTGCGCATTCTGCCCGCCAGCGACGCCGACGTGCTGCCCCAGTTGTACTTTGCCAAGATCGATTCCGGAACCGAAGTGACGGTGCAATAGAAAGCTCGAACGCAAAGGGCGCAAAGGAATACGCAAGGTCCCTGGACTCGCGGCAAAATCGGCCGCTCGCCCGGGATGACACTCTGAGATTACAGGTAGCGAATGACAGGCACATCAGCCAAGGCACAGTCAAAACTCGATGCGGTGAGCCAGGCGGAAGCGGCGCTGCTGATTTCGACCTACGAGCGCTATCCCGTGCTGTTTACGCGCGGACGCGGCGTGTATCTCTACGACGAGGCGGGGCGGCGCTATCTCGACTTTCTCAGCGGCATCGGCGTCAACGCGCTCGGGCACGCGCATCCGGCGGTTCGCAAGGTGCTGACGGCGCAGGCGGCCAAACTGGTGCACGTCTCCAATCTGTTCTTCCACGAGTACCAGGCGGAACTGGCGCGGCGGCTGACGCAAATCTCCGGGCTCGATCGCGCTTTCTTCTGCAACAGCGGCACCGAGGCGTGGGAAGGCGCGCTGAAGCTGGCGCGGGCGTATGCGGGGCTGAAAAGCGGGAACGGCAAGCCCGCGTGGCGCATTCTCGCACTGGAACACTCATTTCATGGCCGTACCTTCGGCTCGCTCTCGACGACAGAGACGAAGAAATACCGCGCGCCTTTTGAGCCGCTCGTGCCCGGCGTGCGCTTCGTGAAGTTCAACGATGTGGACGACCTGAAGCGCAAGTGTGACGACACCGTCTGCGCCATTGGGCTCGAAGCGTTGCAGGGCGAAGGCGGCATCCATCCGGTGAGTGACGAATTCATGCGCACCGCTCGCGCGCTGACGAAAAAGAGCGGAGCGCTGCTCATCTGCGACGAAATCCAGAGCGGACTGGGACGCACTGGGCGGTGGTTCGCGTTCCAGAAGTGCGGCGTGCGGCCCGACGTGGTCACCGTGGCTAAACCGCTGGCCTCGGGCCTGCCGCTGGGCGCCATTCTTGCCACCAATGCGGCGGCACGGGCGTTTCATCCCGGTATGCACGGCACCACCTTCGGCGGCGGGCCGCTGGCGTGTGCGGTGGCGTGCGCTGTTGTTGACACCATCGAGCGCGAGCACCTGCTGGAGCACGTCAACCAGGTCGGGGGATATTTCAAGCTAAAGCTCGAGCAGTTGGCGCAGAAGCACGCATGTGTGCGCGCCGTGCGCGGCGAAGGCTTGATGCTTGGCATGGAACTCGATGCGGCGGACCGCGCCAAGGCCGTGGTCAAGAAGCTCCTCGCCGCGTGCGTGATCATCAACCGCACGCACGAGGTTGTGCTGCGCTTTCTGCCCCCGTACATCGTGACTGAAAAGCACGTGGACACGGTGATCAAGGCGCTCGATGCGGCGCTCGCGAGTGAAGGGACAAACGGATGAGCCACGGGATGACAGCAACGCAGCCAACGCTGGCGGGCCGTGATCTGATTTCGATCGCCGACCTGACGCCGCAGGAAGTCACCGCGATTCTCGACCTGACTGCCGAAGTAAAGGCGAACCCGGCGAAGTGTCGCACCGCGCTCGCCGGACGGCACGTTGCGCTCTTCTTCGAGAAGCCGTCGCTGCGCACCCGCCTGACGTTTGAGGTCGGTGTGGCCAAGATGGGCGGAACGACCTCATTCGTGGACCAGCGTGGATCGCGCATTGACGAGCGCGAGAGCCTCTACGACATGGCGCACAACCTGGAGCGGTGGGTGGATGCCATCGTGTTGCGCACCTTCGCCCACGCGACCGTCACCGGGATAGCGGAGCACGCTTCGGTGCCGGTTATCAACGCGCTCACCGATCACGAGCATCCCTGCCAGGCGCTGGCCGACTACTTCACCCTGCGCGAGAAGTTCGGCGACTTGCGCAAGATTCGCCTGGCCTGGGTCGGTGACGGCAACAACGTTGCGCACTCGCTCATGCTGACAGCCGCCGCTCTGGGCAGCGCCATCACGGTCGCGACGCCTGATGGCTACGAACCGGACAAGCAAGTTGTCGCCACTGCACAGGCGCTCGCCGCGAAGACCGGCGCCAAGGTTGAACTGACAAGTGATCCTGTGCGCGCGGTCAGCGGCGCCGACGCCGTTTACACCGACGTCTGGGCCAGCATGGGACAGGAGACCGAAACCGCTGCCCGCGCGCGCATCTTCGCTCCGTTCCAGGTAAACGAGCGGTTGTTCAGCCTCGCCGCGCCGCACGCGGCCTTTATGCATTGCTTGCCCGCGCATCGCGGCAGCGAAGTTACCGATGCGGTGATTGACTCGCCTCGCTCGGTCGTCTTTGACGAGGCCGAAAACCGCATGCACGTTCAAAAAGCCATTCTGCTTATGTTGCTCGGCGGAGCCGGGTCTTGAGGAGCACTCATGTCGAATAAAGTCGTTCTCGCATACTCCGGCGGTCTTGACACTTCGATCATCATTCCTTGGCTCAAGGAAAACTACGGCTGCGACGTGATCGCCTTTGTGGCCGACATCGGCCAGGGCGATGACCTGGACGCGGTCGTTAAAAAAGCGAAGGCGACCGGCGCGTCCAAGGTGGTGGTGAAGGACCTGCGCCAGGAGTTCCTCACCGACTACGTCTTCCCGGCGCTGAAAGCGGGCGCGGTGTACGAGGAAAAATATCTGCTCGGCACCTCGCTGGCGCGTCCAGTAATCGCGAAACACCAGGTCGAGTGCGCATTGCGTGAAGGTGCGAAGACCGTCGCGCACGGCTGTACCGGCAAGGGCAACGACCAGGTGCGTTTCGAGCACGCATTTCAAGCGCTGGCGCCGGAGTTGAAGATTATTGCCCCGTGGCGCGAGTGGAACCTGAAATCGCGCGAGGACTGCATTGATTACGCCGAGAGCCGCGGCGTGCCGATCTCGGCGAGCAAGGCCAAGATCCACAGCCGCGATCGCAACATCTGGCACCTGTCGCACGAAGGCGGCGAACTGGAAGACCCGAACAACGCGCCGCTGGACACCACATGGCAATGGACGCGCTCGCCGCAGGACGCTCCCGACCGCGTCGAGCAGGTGGAAATTGGCTTCGAGCAAGGCATGCCGGTGTCGGTGAACGGCGAGAAGCTCGACGCGGTCACCATGCTGGAGCTGTTGAACGAAATCGGCGCGCGCAACGCCATCGGCCGGGTTGACCTGGTGGAGAACCGCTTCGTCGGCATCAAGTCGCGCGGCTGTTACGAGACCCCCGGCGGCACGCTGCTGGTCTCCGCGCATCGCGAACTGGAAGCGCTGTGCCTTGATCGCGAAGTGCTGCACTACAAGCAGCACATCGCGCTGAAATACGCGGAACTGGTCTATTACGGCTTGTGGTTTACGCCGCTGCGCGAGGCGCTCGACGCCTTCGTCAACGAGACGCAAAAAGAGATCACCGGCTCCGTCACGCTGGGCCTCTACAAAGGCAACATCGGTTACGCCGGGCGCAAGTCGGAGTTCTCGCTATACAACACCGATCTCGCGTCGTTCACCATGGGCGACAACTACGACCAGAAAGACGCGGAGGGATTCATCCGCATCCTGGCTGTGCCGGCGCGCGCGCGAGCGGCCGCCTCGCAGGCACGCAAGGGCGCGCAATCGGTGTCGGCCGAAGTGGTGGCCAGCGAAGGGGCAGCACAATGAAGATGTGGTCGGGCCGCTTCCGCCAGCCGCTCGATGCCGAGTTTGAGCGCTGGCAGCGGTCGTTCCCCTTCGACCAGAAACTGCTCTCGCAGGAGTTGGCGGCCAGCCGCGCCCACGCGCACGCGCTGCGCAGCGCCGGCGTGCTGAGCGAGGCCGAATTGCACGCGATCATCGGCGGTCTCGAAACCATCGGCCGCCGCGCGCGGGAAGAGGCCGGTTACCTCGCCGACGAAGATGCCGAAGACGTGCACCATTTCGTGGAACGCGAACTGGCGGCGGCCATCGGCGAGACCGGCCTGAAGCTCCATACAGGGCGCAGCCGCAACGAGCAGATCGCCACCGACCTGCGGCTGTTTGTCCGCGATGCGATTGATCAGTTTCGCGCGTTGTTAGCGGAACTGATTGGTGAGTTCATCGCGCAAGCGGAGTTGGCGAACACAGCGGCGATTCCGGCGTACACCCACACGCAGCGCGCTGAGCCGGTTCTGGTCGGGCATTGGCTGCTCGCCTATGTGGAGATGCTGTTCCGCGACGCCGAGCGTCTCGCGGATTGCCGCAAGCGCGTGAACCTGTGCCCCCTCGGTTCGGGCGCGGTGGCTGGCGCCACGCTGGCGCTGGATCGTTCGGCGATGGCCGCCGAGCTTGGCTTTGACACCCCGACCGCCAACAGCATCGACGCGACCAGCGACCGCGATTTCGCCATCGAGTTCGTGCAGGCGCTTTCGCTATTGGCAGTTCATCTGAGCCGTTGGGCGGAAGAGATGGTGCTGTTCTCCACCCAGGAGTACGGCTTCGTGGTGCTGCCCGACGCGTACTCAACCGGCTCAAGCGCCATGCCACAGAAGAAGAACGCCGACGCGCTGGAGTTGGTCCGCGGGAAGTCCGGACGCGTGATCGGCACGGCCACCGCGCTGCTGGTCATCAACAAGGGCCTGCCGCTCGCCTATGACAAAGACATGCAGGAAACGCAAGAACCCGTGTTCGACGCAGCCCAAACCATGATCGCTGTGCTGAGAATCGCGCGCGGGTTCATGCGCACGGTGACGTTTGATATCGAGCGCATGCAGGCGGCAGCGAGCAAAGGATTCATGAACGCTATGGCCGCAGCCACCTACCTGGTGGGCCGCGGCGTGCCGTTTCGCCGGGCGCACGAGCAGGTGGGCAAGGCTGTGCAGTTCTGCATCGAGAAGGGATGCGAGTTGCAGGACCTTCCGCTCGACGAGTTGCGGCAGTTCTCGCTCGATTTTGCCAAAGATGTCTACAAGCACCTGACGCTCGAGGCGGTTCTCGCTTGTCACGACGTTGCCGGCGGCACGGCGCCGCAGCAGGTGCGCAAATCGCTGGCGGCGGCGCGGCGTCGCCTGGCGGGAATCCAGGGGGAAGTCCATGCTCACGCGTAACGCCATCCTGCCCGACGCGCACGCCGTGTACGAACTGATCGCCATGCACGCCGACAGCGGCGCGCTGCTGCCGCGCAGCCTGCCCGAAATCTGCGAGAACATCCGCGACTTTGTCGTGGTCGAAGACCACAGTGGACGCGTCATCGCCTGCGGCGCACTGCATCTCTACGGCACGCATTTGGCTGAAGTGCGCTCCATCGCCGTGCATCCACAGGCCCAGGGACGCGGCGCCGGCGCGTGCGTAGTGAAAGCGCTGCTGAACGAAGCCAAACGCCATCACGTCACTGGCGTCTGCCTGTTCACCCGCATTCCGGAGTTCTTTGCCAAACTGGGATTCGTGATGGCCGAAGTCCACGACCTGCCCGACAAGATTTACAAGGACTGCCTGAAGTGCCCCAAGCTCAACGCCTGCGACGAAGTTGCCATGGTCAAGGGCGAGCTGCCCAAGATGAGCATCCTGCAACAGGCACGGATGTTTGTGCGACCGGTTAAACTGGACGCGAGATGAAGATCCACATTCCCGAAGGATTTTTCTTTGCAGCGGCATCAGCCGGTATCAAAGCAAGCGGGCGGCCGGACCTCGCCTATGCCGAGGCCGCCGGCGGCGCAAACGCGGCCGTATTGTTCACGCGCAATAGCGTCGTGGGTGCTCCCATTGACGTCATGCGCGCCAGCCTGAAACGCAGCGGCGGACGCGTGCGTGCGCTCATCGTCAATTCCGGCAACGCCAACTGCGCCACCGGCGCCCCCGGCAGGAAGGCCTGTGAACGCGTTTGCAAGGAAACGGCAGCGCTCATGAAAGTGCGCCCCGCCGAGGTTTTCGCCTCGTCCACCGGAATTATCGGCGTGCCCCTGCCGGTGGACAAAATCCTGAAAGCGCTGCCCTCGCTGGTCGAACGCAAATCGGCGGAAGAGCATGCGGTACGGCAGTTTGCCCAAGCCATCATGACCACCGACACGCAGCCGAAGATCGCCTCCACGCGCTTCCTCGTGGGCGGGCGCGCGATCAGCGTCTTGGGCGTGGCCAAGGGCGCCGGAATGATTCACCCTAACTTGGCGACCATGCTGGTGTACTTGTTCACCGATATCGGCGCCCGGCCCGGTGAACTGCGTCCCTTGCTGAAACGCGTTTGCGATGAGACGTTCAACTGCATCTCCATCGATCACGACACTTCTACCAACGATACCGTGCTGCTGCTGGCGGGCGGCGCGAGCGGGGTCGCACTCGGGCGCGTGTCCCGTGATTTCAACGATGCATTGCGGCTGGTGTGCGCGTCGTTGGCCGAGCAGATCGTCAGCGATGGTGAGGGCGTGGCCCACGTGGCGCGGCTGCACGTCGAAGGTGCGCGCGATCGCAAAGAAGCTCTGACCATTGCCAAGGCGATCGCCGGGTCCATGTTGGTAAAGACTGCGCTGGCCGGGTCGGACCCGAACTGGGGACGCATTCTCGCCGCCGTCGGCCACTCCGGCGTGGAAGTAGATCCCGCGCGCGTGAACATCTTTATCGGGCCGCAGCAGGTGTGCCGTCATGGCCAGGCGCACGCCTTCGACGAGGTGGCGGCGCATCATTACTTATCGCAGCCCAGCTACGATATTCGCGTGCAACTCGGGCGCGGCAAAGCCGCCATTGACTTCCTGACCAGCGATCTGACCGCCGAGTACGTGCGCATCAACGCGGATTATTCGACATAAGTTTGCAGTTTACAGTTTGCAGTTCGCAGCTAAACCATCACCGCAGAGGGCACTGAGGCCAGCGCAGCGGGCGCAGAGGAGCTGGCACACGCTTTCAGTTTGCAGCTTGCGGTTCGCAGCTCCAGAAGTTAGCCTCTGCGTCCCCCGTGTCCTCTGTGGTAGAACTGTTTTGCTGTAGCGTACAAGTCCGACATTATCAACGATGGCCGTGTAGCGCCCTGCTTCCTTTGCGTACCGCTGCGCAACCTCCGCGCCCGAAGGTTGAGCTGCAAACTGCAAACTGTAAACCGCAAACTATCGCTCCGGCTGATACAGATACCCGCCCTTATGGTGATGCGCGTACGCCTCCGCCACTTGCAGGAATGCGGCCGCCGCGTGCGATAGCGCCGACGTCTTTCTGTAGACCAGGCGCGTCTTGCGCTCCATCCGTAACTCGGGGATGGAGATGCGCACCAGTTGCCCGCGTGCGACTTCTTCCTGCACGCAAATACCGGGCAGCAGCGCCACGCCATTGCCGCGCGCCACGAACTTCTTGATCGCCTCGATGGACGGCAACTCGACATCCATGTTGAGCGGAATTTTGCGGCGCTGGAACGTCTCCAGCACCTTATCGCGGAACGGCGACGGCACATTGTGCGCGACGAAATATTCGGCGGCAAGCTGGTGCAGGCTGACTTGCTTAGCGGTCGCCAGCGGATGGCGCGGCGGCACGACAAACGCCAGGTCGTCACGATAGACCACCACCGAGCGCAGCGCCGGGTCGTCGGGATGGAAGGTGATCACGCCCAATTCCGCGTTGTGGTTCAGCAATTCGTTGGGAATCCGCCGGGCAAGCGAACGCTGCACGGTGACCTTGATCATCGGGTGCAGACGGCGGAATTCGTCCACGACCGGCAGCAGGTACAGGCACGTGAACTCGTTGGCGGCGATGATCAGGTGCCCGCGATGCATCTGCCGCAACTCGGTGAGCGCGGTCATCGCCTCGCTGCGCAGGTTCAGCAGCTTTTCGGCGTAATCCTGGAGCACGCGGCCGGCGTCGGTCAGGATGCCTTCGCGCGACGAGCGGTCAAACAGTGCCTCGCCCAGTTCCTGCTCCAGCTTGCGCACTGTCTGGCTGACGGCGGGCTGGGTGCGATAAAGTTTCTTGGCGGCGCGGGAGAAGCTGCCCTCGCGCGCCACGGTCAGAAAGGTCTCGATCTGAAAAAGGTCCATATGCCAATCGCGCACACGCCATAGGCGCGGCCATCACCGGTTGACGGGAGCGCTTATTATATAAGCTATCCTTATCTTGTGCCAACAATTATAAATTTGCCTTATCCGCCTCCCGCAGCACACCATATCTGGACGACTTTTTACGTGCGCAACAAGGAGGCGCCGATGGAGAAAACGCGGATTACCATCTTCGATACTACGCTCCGTGACGGAGAGCAGTCGCCCGGATGCAGTATGAACCTGCAGGAAAAACTTCGCATGGCGCGGCAGCTCGACCGGCTCGGGGTGGACGTGATCGAAGCCGGCTTCCCCATCGCCTCCGACGGCGACTATGAGTCGGTGCAGGCGGTGGCCCGCGAAGTACGCCGCCCACGCATTGCGGCGCTGGCCCGCGCGCGCAAGGAGGACATTGACCGGGCATGGGACGCCGTACGCCACGCCGCCCGCCCCATGCTGCACGTGTTCCTCGCCACTTCCGACATCCACCTCCATTACAAGCTCAAGATGTCGCGCGACCAGTGCCTGCGCCAATCCGCCGAGCAGGTCGCCTACGCCCGCACCTTCACCAGTGACGTGGAGTTTTCCGCGGAAGACGCCATGCGCACCGACATCGAATTCCTGATAGACGTAATCGAGGCGGTAGTAGCCGCCGGGGCGACCACCGTAAACCTTCCCGACACGGTGGGCTACAACGTCCCCAGCGAGATGTCGCGCATCTTCGCCGAAATCTGTATGCGTACTCACCGCCGCTACCCGCACGTCATCATCTCCACCCATTGCCACAACGACCTGGGACTCGCAGTAGCGAATTCCGTAGCGGCAGTGCAGGCGGGCGCGCGCCAGGTAGAGTGCACTATCAACGGCATCGGCGAACGCGCCGGCAACGCCGCGCTGGAAGAAGTAGTAATGGCGCTGAATGTACGCCGCGATGTCATGCCCTTCGAAACCGGCGTACGCACTGAGGAGTTGTTCCCCTCCAGTCAGTTGCTGACCGAGCTGACCGGTGTAGCGGTGCAGCCCAACAAGGCCATCGTGGGGCGCAACGCATTCGCGCATGAAGCCGGCATCCACCAGGACGGTGTGATCAAGAACCCGCTGACCTACGAGATCATGACGCCGCAATCCGTCGGCGTACCGGCAAACAGCCTGGTGCTCGGCAAGCACTCCGGCCGTCATGCCCTGGGCAAGCGCTGCGAGCAGCTCGGCTTCCAGTTTTCGCGGCGCGAGTTGGACGGCGTGTACAAACGCTTTGTCGCCCTCGCCGACCGCATTAAGGTAGTAAGCGACCAGCAACTGCGGGAAATTATTGCCCAGGAGTTGCCGCATACCGTGCCGTCGCCCGAGCCGGAGCGGCTGGGAGCGACCGGCGGCATAGCGTAACATTGCTGCGTCGAATCGCCGCCTCGTCTGCTTCAACTATCGCCGGCGACACCATCAACGCAGGTGACGGAACGACGGCCCGTCGCCGCGCGGGGTGCGACTCTGAGAAACTGCGCATGAACCTCAACCTCGCAATCCTTCCCGGGGACGGTATCGGCCCCGAGGTAACGCGCGAAGCTGTACGCGTGCTGCGCACCGTCGCCCACGGACGTTTCACGCTGCAAACCGAAGAGTTACCCATCGGCGGCATCGCGATCAAACAGCATGGCTCACCTCTGCCCAAATCCACGCTCAGCAAATGTCTAGCGAGCGATGCTGTGCTGCTGGGCGCCGTGGGCGGGCCGGAGTTCGATTTACTCCCACGCAACGAGCGGCCGGAAGCGGGTCTGCTTGGCTTACGCAAGGCGCTCGGCGGCTTTGCCAACTTGCGTCCCGCGGTCGCGCACGCCGCGTTGCTCGACTGTTCGCCGCTGCGCCCGGAAGTGCTGAAGGGCGCCGACGTGCTGTTCGTGCGCGAGTTGCTCGGCGGCATCTACTTTGGCGAGCCGCGCGGGTTCCACCACGACGGCCCCTGCGACGCCGCCTTCAACACCATGACCTATTCCGTCCCGGAGATCGAGCGCGTCGCCAGGGTCGCCTTCCAGGCGGCCCAGAAGCGCCGCAGGAAAGTCACGTCAGTGGACAAGGCCAACGTGCTGGAATGTTCGCAGTTGTGGCGGCAAGTGGTGAACGAGGTCGCGAAGCAATATCCGGACGTTTCCCTGGAACACCAACTCGTCGATTCCTGCGCAATGAAGCTGGTCACGGCGCCGGCGAGCTTCGATGTGGTCCTGACGGAGAATCTGTTCGGCGACATTCTTTCCGACGAGGCGGCAGCGCTGACCGGTTCGCTCGGCATGTTGCCCTCGGCGACGGTCGGCGGCAAGGTTGACCTCTACGAACCGATTCACGGCTCCGCGCCCGACATCGCGGGCAAGGGCATCGCCAACCCGTTGGGCGCGATTGCCACCGCGGCCATGCTGCTGCGGCATAGCGCGCAGCGCGAGCAGGAAGCGCGCGAGATCGAGAATGCCATCGCCAAGGTGCTCGATGACGGCTATCGCACCGCCGATTTGAAGCGCGGCGCGCGCGAGCGGCTGGTGAGCACTAAGGAAATGGGCGATCTCGTGGTTCAGGCAATTGCCGCCGCACAAAATGACCGGCCGCGCGAGATGGGCGCCACGCGCTGAGGACGAACAAGGGTTTATGGGACGTTCACTGTTTCAGAAGTTGTGGGATGAGCACGTGGTGGTGCAGCCTGACGGGCAACCGGCGCTGCTTTACATTGATCTGCACCTGGTGCACGAAGTGACCTCGCCGCAGGCGTTCGATGGGCTGCGCGCAGCGGGACGGCGCGTCCGGCGCCCGGAACGCACTATCGCCACGGTGGACCACAATGTGCCCACCACGCCCAACCATCTGCCCATCACCGATCCAATCGCCGCCACCCAGATCGAAACTCTGCGCAAGAACTGCCGCGAGTTCGGCATCACACTGTTCGACATTGACAGCGCCGAGCAGGGCATCGTGCACGTCATTGGGCCGGAGTTGGGGCTGACGCAGCCGGGCCAGACCATCGTCTGCGGCGACAGTCACACCAGCACTCACGGCGCATTCGGCGCGCTGGCGTTCGGCATCGGCACCTCCGAAGTCGAACACGTGCTCGCCACCCAGTGCCTGCCGCAGCAGAAGCCCAAGTCCATGCTGGTACGGTTCAACGGCCGCATGGCCGCGGGCGTCACCGCCAAAGACCTGGCGCTGGTGTTCATCGGCGTAATCGGAACCGACGGTGCGACTGGTCACGTTGTGGAGTATGCCGGCGACGCGGTGCGCGCGCTCTCCATGGACGAGCGCATGACGCTGTGCAACATGACCATCGAAGCCGGTGCGCGTGCCGGCATGGTGGAGCCCGACGAAACCACTTTCGCTTTCGTCAAGGGACGCCGCTACGCTCCCCAGGGCGCTGCGTGGGACAAGGCTGTCGCGTACTGGCGCACGCTGGCCGGCGATCCTGGTGCCGCTTTCGACCGCGTCGTCGAGATGGATGCATCGCGCATCGCGCCGCAGGTGACGTGGGGGACGAGCCCCGGCATGGTCACCGGCGTGAACAGTTGCGTGCCACATCCCGCCGCCTGGACCTCGGAAGCCGACGCCAAGGCAGCCGTGCGCGCGCTGGAATACATGGGACTTGAACCGGGCACTGCGATCGAGGACATCAAGGTGGACGTGGTGTTCATCGGCTCATGCACCAACTCGCGCTTGAACGATCTGCGCGAGGCCGCGCGCGTAGCTAATGGATATCGCGTGGCGTCCGGCGTGCGTGCCCTGGTTGTGCCCGGATCGCAGGCCGTGAAGCGCGCCGCTGAAGCCGAAGGCCTGGACCAGATCTTCCGTTCCGCGGGTTTCGAATGGCGCGAGCCCGGCTGCTCCATGTGCATCGCCATGAATGCCGACGTGCTCGAACCGGGCCAGCGTTGCGCTTCCACCAGCAATCGCAACTTCGAAGGACGGCAGGGACGCGGCGGACGCACCCACCTGGTCAGCCCCGCCATGGCCGCCGCCGCCGCCATTGCCGGCCACTTCACCGACGTGCGCAACTGGTCGTTCAATCCAGTCGCGGCGCCGGCTTCGGCATCGGCCACCAGATAAGAGGGAAAATGCAACCGTTTCGCGTACACACCGGGATCGCCGCGCCGCTCGACCGCGCCAACGTTGATACCGACCAGATCATCCCCAAGCAGTTCCTCAAGCGGATCGAGCGCACCGGCTTCGGGCAGTTCCTGTTTTATGACTGGCGCTACCAAAGCGACGGCACGCCCGACCCCAGCTTTGTGCTGAACGAACCGCGCTACCAGGGCGCGTCAGTGCTGATAGCGGGCAAGAACTTCGGCTGCGGCTCCTCGCGCGAGCATGCCCCGTGGGCGCTGGGCGACTACGGTTTCCGCGCGATCGTCGCGCCGTACTTCGCCGATATCTTCGCCAACAACTGCGCGAAGAACGGCATCCTGCTGGTGGCGCTCGATGAAGCACAAGTCAGCACGTTGCTACAGCGCGCGAAGGAAACGCCGGGTTATCGCCTGACGGTTGACCTGGAGCGCTGCGAAGTGCGCGACGAGGAAGGCTTCAAGGCGCATTTCACCATTGATCCGTTCCGCCGCCGCTGCCTGCTGGAGGGTCTCGACGACATCGGCCTCACGCTGCAATATGAGACGCAGATCGCGGCCTACGAAGCGCGGAGGTCCGGAACATAGGGGAGTTGCGTTCCCGTGTTGCGATGCATCAACAGAGCGTCAAAAGCCGTGTCATCCCGAGTGCCACATGGACCTGCGGTCAACCCAAGAAGATGAAAACTCGCTCCAATCCAGCCCCGAAGGGGCGGCCGAAATTAGCCCAGGACGGAAGTCCTGGGATAGCAGCGAATCAATCACGTGAGCCCCGGAGGGGCGGCAGGAATGGCGCCGCGTTTTCGACGGAGCAACGTGCGGCCGCTTTTGCCGCGCGAAGTCGAGAGACCTTGCGTTTGCGGTCGCGGCAAGACCACGCACCCTGTAGGACTTCAATCTGATCCGTTTCAATCCGTCTCAATCCGTTGTTGACCTTCCGCAAGCAAAAGGGAGAGAAATCCTTGCCTCTCTCCCCATCGTTCCTTTCCGCGCATTACCAGTTGAACCGGATCGCGAACTGGACCTGCCGCGGATCGTGCGCCGACTTGGTGATCAGGTAATTCGGGTTGATTGAGTAACCGTCCAGGCTGATGGCGCTGATCGGGTTGTAGTCGTTCTCGCGGTTCGTCAGGTTGAAGATCTCCGCGCGGAAAACCAGCGACTTGCCTTCCCCAATCGTGAACGCCTTCTGCACCGCCATGTCCATGTTGGCGTAGGTGGTGCCGGTGAACGAATTGCGTGCCGTGGTGCCCGCGCATGCGCTGCCAGCAACGCCGCTGTAAAGCGGCTGCCCTGTGGCGAACGCGGAGCCCACCACCGGGTCCGCTACACACGCGGTCGAAGGAAACGAGTTCCGGTTGATGTTCAGTGAGTTGGTGCGCTGCACCAGTTCGCCCAGCACCGGCCCGAGCAAAATGGTGTAGGGCTGCCCTGTCTGCGCGATCACGATACCGCTTACGGTCCACCCCGACAGCAGTTTGGACTTGCCGCGATACGGCGGTTGCCAGTTGAAATCGAGCACCAGGCGATGCCGGTTGTCGAAATCCGAGCGGCCCCAGTCGTCATGCAGGAAGTTGGCCGGGTCCTGGGGCAAGCCGTAGCGGGTGACGTAAACCTGTCCGGCGCCGGTGGTAGTGACCGCCGCTGCCAGCGTATCGGTGCTGACGCCCGGAGGCAGCGGCAGGCCGCGCGCCCACTGCAATGTGTTCGTCGGATTGTTCAGGTACACACCAAACGGATTACCCACCCCGAAGTATTGGATGGCCATCATCTGGTTCCACAGCGTGCTGGTGATCACCGGGAACGTAGTCGCGGCCACATTGTCCATCGCCTTGGAGTACGAGTAGGTGCCGTTGATGCGCAACCCATGCCACTCGGCCGCCCGCAGCCGATACAGCAGCGCATGGTATTCCGACGTGCCCCTGTTGGTCAGTGTGAATACCGGGAAGTAGCTGATGGGATCGCATTTGGTGCGGTTCTCACCCCCTGCCGCCAGGCCGGCGGAACTGGTGCAGAACCACTCATTGGTATAACCGTAGTTGTACACCACTGGCAGGTTCTCACCCGCTGTGCCCTCGTATCCAAGTTCCATCGTTACCTTGTTGCTCAACTGGTATTGAACGGAGCCGCTCACCTGCCGCGCATAGGGCGTGTCGGAATGCTGGTAGTCGCGCGCGTACATGCCAAACGGACTGCTCGCCGCTTGCATCGCAGGGGAGTATGCACTACTGAGGTTGAGAGTCTCGTTGCCCCGTCCGCAATAGGCACAGTCGGACGAGTTAAAGTTCTGGCCATACAGCAACTGCGGCCTGCCCAAGTCCACCGGAGTGGGCCGGTTCAGCATCAACTGGGCGTACGAGCTGATGGGCTGTTGATCGTAGAACAGGGCGAAAGCGCCGCGCACGACGATCCTCTTCTGCTGTCCTGGCGCCCACGCAAAGCCAACACGCGGCGCGAAGTTCGTCCGGTTGCTGCGGCCGACACGCCAGTCGCCGTTCGGCTTGCAGGCCCAACTGCGGCCAAAGGAACGGTCCGAGTAAACTGCTGCCAGCGTGTAAAAATCATCGGAATTGCCCGTACACAGCGCGCCGAACGGATTGATTACCATCGTCCCGTTCTGTTGCACCAGTCCATTGGCCGCCGGATCAAAGTTCCAGAGCTGATCATGGTCTTCCCGCGGCACGGTGAAGAAGTCGTAGCGCACGCCGAGGTTGATCGTGAGCGAGTCCTTGATTCGCCAACTGTCCTGCGCGTAGCCGGCGAGCGAATACGAATAGAACAAGCCCCGGTATGGCTCGTTCTGCCGAATGGCGTAGTCAAACGACGGTTTCGAGAACAGGCCGGTCTCACTGTCGGCGACAAACTCGCCGATGTTGCTGGACGAGACAAAGCCGCGGGCAAATCCGCCAACCACCACGACGTTCTGCAACTGGCGGAACTCGCCGCCGAACTTGAAATTATGCTGGCTGCGGGAAAGGCTGGCGCTCTGCATCACCGTCCAGGTGGTGTCGCGGCGCGCGGCGGGCGCGTTGATCGGCGCGCCGATGCGGGCAAACGGGAAAAGTCCGTCCAAGGTGGGCAGGATATTTGGCCCGGTGTGGACCGGCCCCCCTGGGGACGGTACGCCCCACACGGTTGTCACCCAGTTGCCAAAGCCGCCAGTGGCATCATTACCGGGGACGGCGCCAAAATAGCGCCGGTCCAAGCCGCTCAGCATGAAGGTCTGCAACTGCGCGCCGGGAATGCCCACGCTGGCGCTGCTGACCGCGACATCTTGCGGCGTTTCAAACATCTGAAAGCGGGTGAACGCGCCGTGCGTTTCCAGAATGAAGCGGCTGCTGAGCGGCTTCGTCCAACTCAGCGCCAGGTTCTGGTTGAGGGCATCGCGCACCGCGCCGTTGCCCGGATACTGCGCGGTTTGCGGCAACGTGCTGTCGTGCAACTGGTTCAGCTTCTGCACTGAGTACCGCACGTGCCACGCGCCGCTCTTATTGAGGTCGAAACGCAACAGCAGGTTGTCCACATCGGTATAGTTGGGCGCGTAACCGCGATAGAACTCCAGGACCCCGGGCACAACCTGCACGTTGGAGGCGGGGTAGAGGGCCAGAATCCTTTGCGCCAGGTCGGCATCCGGGCCGTTCGCTACCGCCAACGGGAGTCCCGCCAGTGAGCGGTCCGTGCTTGCCGACGGGACGCGTTCGAAAATCGGATTCGGATTGTCAATCCGCGTGCCTTCGTAGCTGCCGAAGACAAACAGTTTGTCTCTAACGAGCGCAGCGCCCAGGTTGAGGCCGAACTGCTTGGAGTCGAACGGCTGGAAGAAGCTGTTGTACTTGTTGATCACCGCGTTGCGGTCAACCGTCGCGCAGTTCGGTCCGGTACACGCGTTGCTCAGTGTGACCAACTGGTTGTAGCTGTAAACCGGGAAGTAACGCGTGGTAGCGCCGGGGACGCAACGGCCCTGCGGGTCCGACTCGCCCGCCAAGGGGCACACCGGCACCGCCGGGTTGTTGGGGCTGTCAACATACGACATCGCCTTGTCAAACCCACTTCCGTTGTACACCGAGAGCGGCGTGTCCGCGTTGAACTTGTCGTTGCCGAAGAAGCCGAACACGCTGCCGTGGAACGTGTTCGTCCCGCTGCGGGTCACAATGTTGACCACGCCGCCCATATTGCGCCCGTACTCCGCGTCGGCATTTGCCGAGGTCACGCGGAACTCCTGAATGGAGTCGTTTACCTGGAACGGGATCGCCTGGTTCAAACTGGAGGCGACGTTGTCCACGCCATCCAGCAGGAAGTTGTTCGACGAGGGCCGCAAGCCGGCCACGCTGAACGTAGCGCCGGCCAGCGGCGAGCCCGCCTCCACGTCGTGTGTGCCGGGGGTGAGCAGACCCAGCGCGAGGAAGTTGCGGTTATACAGCGGCAGGCTGAGAAGTTGATTACGGCTGATGACCGCGCTGACCGCCGACGACCGCAACTCCAGCCGCGGACATTCCGCCTCCGGTCCGCAGGGTCCGGTGGGCCGTTCCATACCTTCGACCAGCGGCGGCCGCAGAACATACGCGTCCGCCACTTCCACCTTGAGTCCGGGAGCGCTGGCGATCACCGCGCCATCAGCATTTTTCGCCACCAGCGCATATCCAGTCGAAGGCGGCACTTCGGCAAATTCATAGCCGCCCGAGGCGTCTGTGAACACTGTGCGCGAGAAGCCGCGTTCTGCATTCCGCAGTTCCACGGCGACGTTGGCCAGCGGCAGCACCGACTTGTCATACACCACGCCGCTTATCGTGGCGTTCTGCGAGGCGAACGCCGACGTGCAAGCCGCGACCAACACAAGCACCCACACTGCGGACCAGATTTTCGTGCGCATGTCACACCCCTCCAGAACTTGAAACATCACCCGGGGCCGACGAACTACGGGCAGAGAGCAAGCGGGACGCAACCTTTGTGGGAACCGGTATCGGTGCAGGAAAATTGACTTCCCATCGCCTTTCCGTGGGGGCGGAAATACCCGATGGGGCCCGCGCCTGACCCGCTTGGTGCGCGCCACTATTACCACTTCCCGAGCTGTTTGAAAAGCGCAATTTTCGCCTCCGAACAGCTCCAGATTAGCGCCTTAGCAGTCGCGCTGAACGGTCACAAGGAGTCGTAGATTTTCAAGATCTTGCGCGAAACGTAGCGTTCGTCGGGACGCCGGTTGCCCAGACGCGCCTTGGCGCTCTTCAACGCCTCCTTGCCTTCGGACTCCAGGTCCGCGTCGCCCTGGAGCAATGACTGGGTGAGTTTGGTGACGCCGAGGAAGAAATGGCACAAGCCCTGCTGTCGGCCCGTTGCCTTGCTGGCGCAGGTCAGAAGCCGCATCTGCGCGTCGCTGTAGCGGCGCGCATAGTAGTCCCGGATTCCATCCACTAGGACGGCATCCACCGGCTGCTTTTCCGCTTTCTGGCGTTCCTCTTCCAACCGCCGGGCCTCAGCATGCCGTCCTTCTTCTTCCTGCCGCTTGAGTTCGGCCTGACGCTGCGCCTCCTGTTGTTGTCGCCTTAAATCCGCCTGCCGCTGCGCATCCTGTTGCTTCTGCAATTCCGCCTGTCGCGCCGCCTCCTGCTGCCTTGCCAGCTCTGCCTGCCGCGCTGCCTCCTGTTGTTTCGCCAATTCCGCCTGGCGCTGCGCTTCCTGCTGTTTTGCCAATTCGGCCTGGCGCTGCGCTTCCTGCTGTTTCCTCAATTCCGCCTGCCGCTGCTCCTCGGCACGCTTCCGTTCACCAGCAATGCGGGAAATGAACGCCTGCGCCCACGGCGTCACGTTGGGATCGCTCACCCTCCGGAACAGCTTCTCCGCCTCCTCATACTTGCCGTCCTTCAGCGCAATGCGGGCGTTGCGGAAACTCTTGTCCTTGTCGAATCCGCCGATATCAATGGCCAGAAAGCAGGTGCTGGCCGCATCAGCATCGTTGGGATCGGCCTGCCACACCGGACACGCGATCTTGATGGCGTCCTTGTACTTGCTTTGCGCCATGGCTTCGCGCGCGCGTTTCACCGCGGCGGGATCGCCGGCAAACGTCGGCATCGCCGCTAGCAGCATAACCATCGCCGCGATTACTACCCGGACTCTACTTGCCGTACGCACTTACAATCTCGCTCGCCGAAGGCTCACCGAAATCCACCGCGCAACAGCTCACCCCCCGCCCGTCACCCGGCACGTGGAGATTTTGCGTCTGCCGCTGTCCTTTTGGCCCCTGTAATTCGAGCGTGTAGTCGCCCTGCTTCAACTGGATCCGTAGCGGCGTGTCCTCCGCTTGCTGGACCACGGCGCCGTCCGCCGAACGTATGGTCACGCTGGCCCAGGGCACGACATCAATGGCCGCGTAAGTCTCCACCACGGCCGGGCCGGGCTGCTGCGGTTGTTCGCTGACCTTCTCTTCCGGCTTAGGACGCACGAGGAAATACGCAACCACCGCGGCAATCAGCAACAACGCGGCGCCGCCGGCAATCAACGGCAGCTTCGATTTCGCCGGAGGTGCGACAGGAGGCGCCGGGACAAGTTCCGGTTCGGGCCGCCGCGCCGGTGCGGTGGCCGTTGCAAGGACCGGCTGCGGGCGCGACGTGAACCCTCCGCTGATCACCGTGGCGGACATGTTCTGCCCGGGCGTTGCCTCCGGTGGACGCACGGTTTCCGGTCGTGCAGCAGCGGCACGCGCTTTGGCCTGGGCCTGCGCGATCTCCTTGGCCAGTCTCTCGCAGCGCGCCAGGACTTTGCTGTCCATCTTGTCGCGATATAGCGCGATCCCATCCAGTGCGAGTCCCGCCTGCACAAAATCGCCGCTCTTCAGCAACGCTTGCGCTTGTTCCAACGTGCTCTCGACGAACTGGCTCAGTTGCGCCGCGCGCTGTTTCTCAATCTCAGCGGCAACGAGTGCAATCTCAGGGACGTCGCCGAATTGCGCGCGGCACGCGTTCAGTTGCGCCGCTGCACGTTCGGGATCGCCCTGTTGCAAGACGCCGCGCACCTGTTGCAATGCGGCCGTCAGCGCTTGCCGCGTGGCCGCCTTGGACTGCGCCTCGTGGGCCAAAGCGGTGAACTGGGGAACGCTGTTGTACGTTTGCGGCTGCGCCGCGAGCAGCGTCAGGGCCTCGTCGGGCTTCCCCTTGTCCAACAAGCTGCGCGCCTTCGCGATCACGCCATCTACAGCCTGCGCAAACTGCTGGCGCCGCGTGCGCACTTCAGCGCGCATCTTCGTGATCGCCGCGTCCTGAAGTTGCGCTTCTGCCTGCGCCAGCAATGCGTCGGCCGCGGCGAAATCGTTTGCCTCTGCGAAGCGCCGCGCCTGCTCCAAGCTCTGTTGCACCCGCTGGTGGCGCGCCGACTCTGTCGCCTGCTGCTGCTGTTGTTCCAGATGGGCCTGCTGCAACAGCGCGCGCAGCGCCGGAGAACGTCCATAAGCCTGCGGCTGAGACTCCAGGAACGCTACGGCGTCGCCGGGCCGTTGCGCATCGAGCAGCTTGCGGCCCTGGGTGATGGCGGCCTCCACGCCTCGGCGGAATTCTGCCAGCCGTGTCTGCGCCTCCTCCCGCAGCCGCTTCAGGGCGGGATCCTCGATTTGCGTGGCTAGATTATCGAGATAGGCAACTGCGGTTTCCAGTTCGCCGGCCTCCATCTGCCGCCGCGCGTGCTGCAGCACCTCTTCGATCTGCTTGTTACGGGCTTCGGCGGCGGCACGCTCGGCAGCCTCGCGGGCAGCACGTGTGCGCGCCCCTTCGATCTCGGCCACGGCTTTCGAGAGCTCGATGCTGTCACCATAGCGCGCCCGGCAGCCCTGCACGATTTGCCACGCCTGCTCGAGCCGGCCTCGCTGCATGGCTTCGCGCGCGTCGGCCAGAGCCGCGGTGGTCGCGCGTTGCCGGTTCTGCTCGGTGCGGGCCCGGTCCAGCAGTTGCCGGAAGTCCATCGACCGGCTGTAGAGCTGCGGCTGCGCATTCAACGATGCCAGCGCCTCGTCGGGCCTATGCTGCGCCAGCAGCGCGCTCGCCTCCGCGATGGCCTTTTCTACGCCGAGCTGAAATTCGTGGTGCTGCGCGCGGGCATGGGCCAGCAGCCGATCCAGGGAATCGTCCCGCAGCCCGGCAGCGATGGCCTTGCTGAGGTAATCGTCCGCTTCGGCAAAGTCGCCCTGGTCAAGCAGCGACTGGGCATGCTCGGCCGCTTCGCGCACCTTGCGCCGGTTGGCGGCCTCGACGGCTGCCGCTCTGGCCACTTTGACGAGGTCATCGATCTGCGTGGAGCGCCCGAATTCCGCTTGCGCCTTTTGCAGGGTTGCAATCGCACCCTCGTAGTCTTCGTGTTCGATCGCCTGCTGCGCCATGGCGATGGCGTTGCCGCGCGCCGCCAGCTTCTTTTGTTCCTCGGCGCGCTTGCGCAGCACGGGGATGTGGCCCTGCAAACGCGAATCCTGGAACGACGCGGCTGCGGTCTCCAGCAATGCGATTGCGGCGGTAATGCGGCCCTCGGATGCCAGTCTGTCGGCCGCCGCCAGTTGCTGCTCAACCCAGCGGTTCTGCTGTAGCGTCTTGCATTTTTCCAGCAGTCCCAGCAATCCGCGTTCCGCAGGGAAGCTGCGCAGTGCTTCTTCCGCACGCGCTTGCGCCGCCAGAAATTGCTCGTTGCCCAGCAACTGCTCGATTTCCGTTGTGAACTGCTGCAGGCGTTCGCGCCGCAACTGCTCCTCGCGGCCGGCGGTGATCAGGCTCTTCAGCGGAGCAATATCCGGCGCCTCGGGCCTCAGCGACTCCGCTTCACGCAACAGTTGCGCCGCTTGGGTGTAGTGGTTCGAGCCAACCTCGCTGCGCACCGCTTCGATCAGTTTCTGGAAGCGCTTTTGCTGTTCGATCTCGCGCAGCAGCACCGACGACAGCACTTTCGCCTGCGTGTCGTTGGGATCGATCGCCAGCGCGTCGTCCACTGCCCGGCGAGCCATGTCGAGCTCGCCCGCTTTTTGCGCCGCTTCTGCCAGATGCACCAGCTTGGTGACCTGCTCCTTGCGCGCCTTGTGTTGCAGGATGGACTCGCGCAGGCCCAGCAAATCCAGGCTCGTCTTGTCGATGCGCAGGGCCTGGTCCACCACCTCCAGCGCGTCCTGCCACTGCCCCTGCTTCAGCGCGTCCTCGGCGCGCGCGCGCAGCGCGTTCACCTGTTCGCCGCGCTGCTGCTTGTGGATAAGCTGCTGCACTTCGTAGAGCAGTTGCTTCGCCGTCGAGTTCTGCGTGTCCACCTTGAGCACGCGCGAAAGCAGTTCGCGGGCGCGGCTCAACTCAGAACGCGCCATGGACGCCCGCGCCTGCTCCACGTACTCCGACACCATCTGCGCCTTCAGCAGTTCCTGCGCGTGCGACAAATCGAAGGCGAAGTCGGCGGCCGTGTGATAGCGGTCCTCGCGGTCCTTTGCCAGCGCCCGGTTGATCGCCTCGTCCAGTTCGGGCGGGAAATTCTGCACCCATTGCGCAAGCGGCGGCGGGGCCTCATTCAGGATCTTGACGATCATCGCCGCCGTGTCGCGCGCCTCAAACGGCAGGTGATAGGTCAACAGCTCGTACAGCATCACCCCGGCCGACCAGATATCGGTGCGCCCATCGATATCGCTGCGCCCGTTCAACTGCTCGGGCGACATGTAACTCATGCTGCCGATGATCTGTCCGGTGTGCGTCAGGGTGGCGTCGCCGCCGCGCGCAATGCCGAAGTCCACGAGCTTGCAATTACCGTTCGGCATCACCATCACGTTGCCCGGCTTCACATCGCGGTGCACGATCTTGTGCTGGTGCGCGTACTCCAGCGCGCGCAGCGTCTGGATGATGACGTCCAGCTTTTCAACAATCGCCAGCTCGCGCCGGGCAGCGATGATCTTGTCCAACGGTTCGCCGTCCAGGAACTCCATCACCAGGTACGGCGTGCCGTCCTCGTCGCCCAGGTCGTACACGATGACGATGTTCGGATGTTGCAGGACGCCGACCGACTGCGCCTCGCGATAGAAGCGGCGCAACGCATCTTCGTTGCGGGCGAAGCCGCTGGTCATCATCTTGATGGCCACCGGCCGGCCGATGCGCGGATCCACTCCCTTATAGACCACGCCCATGCCGCCCTGGCCCAGTACCCCCAGGACATCGTATTTGCCGATTTTCGTGACTTGATTGGGGGCCATGCCCGTACCCGAACTGCGAACCTTAGCGCACCCACCGGCAAGGGGAGGAGACACCGGTAACGAACCCCAGCGCGTCCGCCGCAGACACCTCCACGCCTGTCCGCGGATCCAGCCGCGCCGTCCAGAGACTCCGGACTCAGCGCCGTCAACGGTACCACGAAAGCCCATGCCGCAAAAGCCGAATTCCGCCATCCATACGGCCTTTTCGGCGATCCCACGACGAAATTGGGCACAAAAAAGCCTGCCGGCAAAACCGGCAGGCTCTGGGACCCAGTGGACTTACCGCACGATAACGGTCAGCACCACCGACTTGGGTTGTGCGTTGGTCACCGGCACTCCATTTGCGTCGGCCGTTTGGGTAGCTGTCACCGTCACCAGGTAGGTGCCGGCTGGCGTGCCCGGCGTGGTCTGAGTTACGCTCGGACTACTCTTGCCGCCGCAGGCCACCATCCCCGAAAGCAGCAGGCAGACCATCATCATTCCAAGCATTGCCTTGGCGTTGCGCCGCGGCTTGCGCGGCATCAGCAGCAGGCCGATTACCGGCAGGCCGCCAAAGGCGAACAGCGCCGCCAGCATTGGACCACCGCGCTCCGCGGGCGGTGGCGTGGCCATCGCCACATGCGGCGCCAATGTGCTGACGACTGCCACCAGGGTCTGTGTCGGATTCGCCGTAGTCACCGTCAGGCTCGACACGTCGCTCCCCAGCACATTCTTCAGCGCGCAGCTAACTCCCGCGCCCGGCTTATCCACCGCGCACTGCACGTTGTACGTGCCCAACTGGTCTTGTACCGGCACGCAGCCCGGCACGCTCACGTCGCACGTGCCGGCCAGTTGCAGGTTGAAGCTGGCCGACTGCCCGGCATTCACCTCGGTCGTCGTCGAGGTTGTGGTCAGGCTCGTACCCCCTACGTTCAGGTCATACCGCGTGATGCCGCACTCGTTCTTGGCCTCCGTGTTCGGGTCATTGCCCGGCACTTCAGGCCTGGCGTGCGGGAAGAAGGGGACCCCATCGGCAGTGCAGGCGCTCGCCAGATCGACGCTGTACGGCAAGCCGCCGCGTTTGTCGATCACCGCTTTGCCCACGGAATCCAGAACGTACAAGCTGATGTTGTGGCCCACGGTGAAGATGACGTTGGGGTTCGCCGAGCACGGCCCTTCGAAATGGCTCTGGCCGTCCACCGAGATCTGCGTGTCGGAAATCCAGGCGCACGTCAGGGCATCCTGACCGCAGGCGGTGGTTCCGCCGTCGCAGGGCTGCAACGGATCCTTGAGATCGGACGCAAACCGGATAGCCAGATCATTCAGGATCGAGGTGGCGGTCGTCACCGTCACCGCACCCGGCAGTTTGTTGCTGGCGCCGGTGGTCTGGCTGCCCAGCAACAGGCTGTCCGCTCCGCTCTTCAGTTCGTCAGCCGACGGTACCTTGGGCGCGTGGTTCTTCGGTTCAATCGGGCCGAACTTCACCGACACCGGGACGTTGGCCGTTGCCGTCGTCAACGCCTGCCGCGAACAAACTACCTGACTGGCGTTGAAGCTCTCCGGCGTAGTTGCGTCGCTCTGCGAGGTGAAGTTGAACAGCCGTACCTTGCGCGGCGATACGGCCACCCGCGGTGTCGGCGCCGCGCCAAACCTGCTGCACGTCAGCGCCGTCGGGCTGGCCTGCACGTTCAACAGCGTTGCCGTGTAGATGAGCGGCGACTGCGCCGGCACAGGCCCCATCAGGTACCGATGCGTTACCGGCAGGTTCGGGTCGGCCGTGCTCGCCGCCGTCACCGTCGTTGTGCCCGGTATCTGGACGGTGTTGTATGTCACACTGAAGGTGGGATCCATCACCGGCGGCGTCACCAGCGTGTCGCTCGCCCAGGTATTCACTGCATTCAGTTGCGGCCGCACCTCGTCGTTCGCGTTCGTGCCGCGATCAATGACCGCCGCGTCCCGCGTAACCAAGTGCTCGCGCAACGCCAGCCCGGCCGCGTTCTTTACCGTCGCATCGGTGTAGTAGCCGGTCACGTTGAACGTGACGGAATTACCCACGTTCAGGCGGTCAGCAGTCTGGCACGTCACGTCAGACACCGCCAGCGGCAGCGCCGAACACGTCCAGCCCGCCGGTGGCGCGATGTTGGTGACGATGAAGTCGCTGCTGGACGCCGGTTGCAGCGCATCCCGCAGGCCAACTTGACGGCCACCCGCAATCGACTTGGCATCGTTCGGCCCGTTGTTGGTGAGGGTCAACTCGTACCGCACCAGGTTCTTGGTCCGGGTTGCCGCATCGGCCGTAGCGGGCAGCGCGCCCACCATGTAAAGCCCCGCCACGTCTGTCGAGGAAGTTGTCGGGTGCATCACCGCATTCAAGCCGAGGTCGGCACGGCGCTCGATATCGGGAACACCGGCGTTGGTCAGCTTATGCGCGGCCTGAATCTGCGCTCGCTGGCGCGTGTCCGGGTCCCATACGGCCCCAGTCTCCTGCGGCGCAAACTCACGCAGCCCTTGGGCGGTATCGCCCAAGTTCGTTTCCGGATCGTACTTGCCGGAGATAACCAGCGCGATCGGCGTTCCCACCGGCTGCCAGTCGCACAACACGGCGCCCGCGCCCGCCTCGCTACAACCCGCCGGCAATACTGCCGGATGAGCGGCATCGTCCGGCACGAAGTTCGGCGGCAAGCTGTAGGTGAACGCCACGTTCCGCGCTGCGTCCGTGCCCGTGTTGGTGGCCGTGATCGTGTACGTCACGTTGTGATTCAGCGCCACCGGAACGGTGGGGCCGGCCAGTGGATCGTTAGTGGTGTGCGTGGTCGCCAGCGCCAGCTTCGCCACGCGGAAGATGTTGCTGGTTACATCGGTGTTGTTATCGTTGTTGGCAATCGCCGGACGGTCTAACGTCGCCGTTGAGCCTTGATAGACAAGATGCCCAACCATCGAGTCCCTGAAATCGTTCAGCGGATCTACGGCGTTGAACAGCTTGTCGGTTTCCGGCGGATGGATGCGCACCGTCACCGTTGCCTCGCCGTTTATCGGCAGCGAGTGGATGGTGCAATCGATGAAGTGGCTGGCCGGATTCGGCGCGCAGGACCCGCCCGCCGCTACGCCATTCACTGTAATGGTTGCGGCGTCAAACTGTCGTAGCTGCTCTGCCGCCGGTACTGTGCTGATGTAGTTGAGGTTCACCCGCGCCACACCCAGCAGCCCGGTATCCGGACCCAGGTTCTTCACCTTGAACGTGTAGGCCATGGGATCGCCATCCAGGCTGACCGCATTCTCCGGCATGATCGGGTGCGTGGCGGCGAGCGCTTGCGTGTCCGCGGGCAGCACGCTGAAATCCGCCTCGCGCCGGATTTGGTTCGTAATCGTGGTGGTGTCGCTATCGTTCGCGCCATTGGGATCGAAGCTCAGGGTGAATGCCAATGGCAGGCTCTGCGCCGTGAGCGGCGTTGGATCGACCATCTGACGACCGCCGGCGTTATCGGCCACCGCGTCGGTCTCCGGTGGATGGAGCGCGATGCTAATGGTTGCTGTCGCACCGCTGTCGAGGGTGTTGATGGTGCAGTTGATTTTCTTGCCGGTGAAGTCCGGCGGCGATGCGCAACTGCCGACCGAAACCCCATTGGCCATCACGGTCGGCGTGCCCACCACACGGAACTGCCGGGCTTCCGGTGTCGTCGCCGCGCTGTAGGCGAGCTGCAGGCCGGTGCTGGCGTCAACCGCGCGGTCCGGGCCATGGTTCGTCACCTGGATGGTGTAGGTCAGCGGCTCGCCATCCAGGCTCACGAAATCCGTCGGGCCGCCACGCTGCAACACCTGTGACGTGATGTCCAGGTCGGCAGTACGGCGGATGGTGATTGCCAGTGAAGCCGCGTTCGCGTTATTGGCGGCGTCGTTGTCGAGGTAAGACGCGGTAGCGCCCAGGAGCGCGTTTGCCACCATGTTGGTCGGGTCCGGATTGACCATGGCTTGACGAGCCGGAGCCAGCGGCTTGGTGGCATCCGTCACCGGCGGCGTGATCTTCACGATGATCTCTGCCGTCTTGCCGGCGGCCAGCGTCGGCACGGGCGTATTCACCCGCCGGTTGGTGGTGTCGGCGTTGCAGACCGCGCTCACCAGAACGCCATCAACCTTGACGCTGCACGCATCCGGCGTGCCCGCCAGCGCGAACTCGCGGCCATCGGGCCCGGTGGTCGTGCCGTATTGCAGTTGCAGTTGCCCGTTGGCGTTCACCGCACGATCAGGGCCGGTGTTCGTCACGTGATACGTGTAGGTCATCGGCCCGGCCAGGCTGACGAACGTCGGATCACCGTTAGGCGTCGCCTGCGTGAACGTGCCGGTCGCAATGTCGAGATTGGCCGTGCGCTGCAAAGTAGTTGTCGCTTCACTGGAGTTGTTGGTTGTGGGATCGTCAAAGACGAGAGTTGACGTCGTCGCAGCGGTCGCTGTCAGCGTATCGGTCAGTGCGCCCCCTGCCTGTAAGTCGGTTTCCGGTGGCGTGACCGTGGAGGTGAACTGCACCGCGTTGCCCGCGCCGGCAGGCAAGCTAGTCATTGTGCAGGTAACCGTGTTTGCCGTGATCGGCAGTGCCGGGCAGGCAAACCCGGCCGCGCTGACGGCTTTGATCACCGCCGCCCTGCTGTCCGGCCCCGTAACAGCCCCGTAGGCCAGTGTCAAACTGACATCAACGCTCTTTGCCACGTCGGGGCCGGCGTTTTGCACCGTGTACTGGTAGGTGATGTCGGCGCTTAGCGTGTTCGTCGCCGGCGCGGTGACCGCCGACATCGCCAGGTTCGCCGTGCGCCGCAATGTGGTCGCGATCGGAGCTGTCGTGTCGTCGGCTGCGTTGTTCGAAGCCGCCGTCACCGGACCGGAGACCGCCGCCAGATTCGCCGGCGCGCTGCCGATGGCAAAGCCCGCGGAAGCCACTGTGCCGTTCTCAATCGAGGCCAGCAAAATGCGGTTAGTAGGATCGGCGTTGGGCTGCGCCGCCGGAACAATCTGCACGCTCAGGTTCGTACCGCTGGCGGGCAGGGTGGCAAACACGCAGTCGTACTTGATGTTTTGCGGGTCCGTGCGCGTGGCCGCGCCGCAGGTTACGCCTGCCGTCAGAGGCGCAAGCGACGGCAACGGATCGTTAATCGTGTCCGCCGTAGTAAACGGCAACACCACGTGAACGCTGGGAATGCTGTAACTCGCGCTGCTGCCCACCGAAACCTGGTAGGCGAGAGTGTTTGCCAGCGCCTGCGGTGTCGCCGGACCAGTCAGCGCAGCGAGGCTCAGGTTCGAGCGCCGCTCCACCGTAGTCCTGGCATCTGCCGTCGTCGAGTGTCCGCCCGACGTGGGCAGGGTCACCTCAGGCGATGAAATACTGACCGAATAAACCTTCTCCGCACTGGTGCTGGCGGTGGCGGGTACCGCCGTCGAGTTCGCCAGGAAATGCCCGACGATCGTGTACTTGATGGTGCGGTTCACTGGCAGCAGGTTCGCGGTGCAGCCTGCCCCCAGATTGGCGCCGCTTTGGCAGCTAACCGGGACGGTCGCATCTTCCGTACTGGTGCCCGTAATCACTACAACCGCCGAAGCGCTGGTCACTACGAACTCGGTATTGCCGGTCACAAACGAACTGGTATTCACCGTTACCGCTGTGGCGTCGTCCGGCCCGTAGTTGCTGGCTTCGATCAGATAAGTGGTATCGGCCTCCAGGTCCACCGTTTGCGGCGCGGGCGCGGTGATGCCCAGGTCCGACTCGCGCTCGATGACCAGCGTATTGCCCGGGTCGTAAACAAAGTGCGCCGTGGCCGCTGCGCCGGTACTGTCAACCGCGGTGAATGGCGACCCGGTATCCACATCCGCGGTCACCGTAAACGTCTGCTTCGACGAGCCCACCGCACCGGTGGCGACCCCGCTGATCTTGATGTTCCATGTGCCGCCGCCGGCCAGCGGATTCGGGTCGGTGCAGGTGATCGTGGTTCCGCTGGTCGTGCAGCTTGTTCCTGCGGGTCCGGCAAGACTGGTGAATGCCGGCGCGTCAATGGTCAGCCGCACTGTCCCCAACGTGCTTTCGCCGGCCCCGTTCGTGATCGCCACCGGGAAATACACCGTCTGGTTGGGATGGATTTTCGTCAGGGTAACATCGGCCGCATCCACCGGCGCGTTCACCGTCACTGCCAACGCTGCTTCGCGGCGCATGGCCGCCGGGAAACTGTACGCGATCCCCACGTTGTTCGTGCTCGCCGGATCGACATAGGTTCCCGTGTATGGATTGATCGTGACTGAGCCGCCGTTCAGGTCCTGTTGTGGCGTGTTGGCTGGCAGCGCCGGCGGAACCAGGCCGGTGATGACAACCGTTGTTGCGTTCGGCGCCACGCTGTTCAGCGAACACGTGATGTCCGGCCCGCTCACGCTGAGCGTGGCGCAATCGGTGCTTGCTGCCGACGCCGCGTTCACCCCGGTGGGAACCGTCAACACCACTTCTGCCTTCGGTGCCGTGTACGCGCTGCCGTTGTGCACCACCGCGGCGATGCCCAGCGACGTATCAACGTCCACCTTGAACGGCGAGGGTGACGCAGTTACGTCCGCCGCCGCGATCGTCATGTCAATCACCGGCACTGACTGTGCGGTATCAAAGCCGGAAACCACGTCCTTGTTGCGCGCCCCAATGTCGTAGTTCGCGGTGATGTCAATCGGCGCAGTGGTCGCCTGTGCTGTTGAGAGCGTCTCCGTCTTTACGTCCACCGTGACGGGCGTGCCCACAGCGAGATTGGCGATGCGGCAAGTCACCAAGTCGGCGCTGCTGTCGCAATCTGTCGCCGGAGTGGCCCCCAGCACTGTTAGCAGCGGAAGATTGCTCGCATTGCGCGGCGCTCGCCAGTTGAACACCACTCCGGTGCCGTCCGCTGTGCCCGCGCTCAGATCGAATGTGTAGTGCACGATCGTGTGCAGCGCGGTGTCGTAAGCGAACAACCCGGTGCCGCTGTGCTGATAATTCTGCGTGGGGTCAACCGATTTGGTCAGCGTGACTGTCAGATCCCCGGTGGACGCACCCACCGTACCAATCTTGGCAATGAACCCGGACGTGTTGGCCGCCGTCGGCGCTTCCTCCTGGAACGCGGGCGCCGTAACCGGCAAGCCGCTCGACGTTGTCTGGCCTCCCGCGTAGAACGCGCCGGTTGCATCCTGGGCCAGCGCCCAAATGCCGTCCAGGTCAACCGGCGGCGGTGGCGGCCCGCCCGGTGCCTGATAACCGGTGCCGCCCAGGAACGTGTTCTGGCCGGCGCTGCCGTCCGCGTGTATGGTGGCGATAAATCCGTCTTGCGTGCCCTTGAACGGCATGCCGTGGGTCACATCCAGCCACGTGCCTGTCGAACTGGTACCGCCCGCTACGACCGAGCCGGCAATGTCAAGCACCGCATTGACCGTGTCCGTGCCCGTTCCGCCCAGCCAGGAGAACCAGCGCTGGGGACCCAGTGCGCCCGTTACCGCATCGCGCTGGAAGTTCGCGGCGAACCCATCCCAGTCCCCGCCGTTGGCCACCTGCGGCGTGCACCCCGGCGCCGCCACGCCCGTGCAACCAAACGCCGATGTCGCTTTGGTCGCGCCGCCGATGATTACGTCGTTGGTGGTAACCGCGACTGCCAGTCCTACACCGGAATCGTTGCCGACGAAGACCGTTGCCGCCGGGCCAACCAGCGGGTCAATGATCTCCAATTCCGGATCGCCCCACACCGAGCTTGCCATCGTCGTGCCCGCCACATAAAGCAGGCGGTTGATCGGCGGCCCGGTGACGCTCTGTACCGCCACCGCATTGAAGTTGGTGTTCTGCGGCGACGGACGCGTGACCACGCCGCTGTAGTACAGGTTGCCGGTCAGTGTGCCCCCAGTGCCGCCGTCGCCCACCGTACACGCGATGTCGATAGTGACAATATTGCCCGCGACTGAGCTGATCGTGTGCACGCCATCAAAAACCGTAGTTCCACTTGGGGTTACGCCCGACAGCACGATCTGTTCCTGGCCTGTACCCAGAAACTGCGGGTCAGTGGCGAACGCCATCTGTGCGTGGGTGGCGTCCACGCAGGCGATGTTCACGTTGCCGATGATGCTAGTGTCCACCACCGCGGCAAAGCCATTCGTGTCGGCGCCCTTCACGTACGGAGTCGGGTAGGTCGGGAAGGCCGTGGCCGCGGTCGGCGAACTCGTCGAGCCAACCACCGCCGCCTTGTGCGGCGCGTACACCGCCACGCCGTTCGCCACGTCATCGGCATCGCCGCCCAGGTAAGTCAAATAGGTCACACTGGCCAGGTCCGTGCCCAGCACTGCGACGAAAGCGTCCTTGCCGCCGGCATTGGTCGTCTGCGGCGCGTTCGCGGTTGCGCTCAGGTTAGTCGCCAGGCTTGAGCCCGCGATGTACACCCCATCCGCGACTGCAATAGCGTTGCCGGCGGTGTCTCCGTTACCGCCGAGAAACGATTGCGCGAGCAACTGGCCCTTCGGCCCAAACTTCGCCACGAACGCCTGCTTCGTCGTGGCTGCCGTGCCCGGGCCAGGGAACGCCGTGGCCAGCGTCGAGCCGGTGATATACGCATTGTTCGCCGTATCGGTCGCGATGCCGGTCATGAAGACATCCTGGCTGGTCGCGCCCACGTAGGTCAGGTAATCAATCACCGGGTCAATGATCAGCGCCCGGCCCCGGTCGTACGCGCCCACCGCGAACGTGACCTGGTTCCCCTTGAGTACAAAACCGCCATCCCGCATTTGCCGTGCGCCGTCCACCTCCTGGTACACCAGCGGCTTGTGGAAACGCACCGCGCCGTGGCGCGTGCGCATCACCAGGTCGCCGCCCTCCAGCTTCAGTTGCTGTGCCCCGCCGATCGCCATGCGAATCGCCGACGGGTCCGCGCCGGGCGCAACCACAAAGTCATGTTCCAGTCGTGACTCCTTGCCGTAGTACACAAGGTCAATGCCCGGATACACGTCCCGGTAGCGGACTTCGGCAAAGGTTGGAATGCCTGTGCGCGCCGCCTTGCCGACGAAGTAATTCACCACTGCCGGCAATTTGTGTTGCCCCTCGATTGTCGCGCCGGTATTCGCGCCCAGCAGGCGCACGCGCAGCGTCTCCAGTTGGACTCGAGGCAAGGTCTTCGGATCGGCGGGATTAAACTTCACATTGCCTGCGTAACTCAGGCCCAGCACCGCTTCGTTCGGAGTCAGATAGACCACCGCTCCACCGCTGCGCGCCAGGAACTTCACCCGGCCGTCCGTCTGGCCGCGGTTTTCCTCGAAGCTCAGAGGAAGGCGCGCGACCTCCTGCGCGATCTGGTTTGGCGCCGGTGGCGTTGCCTGCGCCCACAGCGCACACGGCAGCACGCACGCGAGCAGCAGAACGACAACACACGTCCACCGCGAACTCTTCGCGAGTCCACCCAAGGTAGGCGACATAAGGGCATCCTCCGGAAGTGCTGAGAACCTGGTTGTGGGCCGATGCTTGAGCTGGGACCTTGCGGGGCCGACTTACGGTTGAACTGCGAACGTGCCTGCTGGTGCCACAGAAGAACTCATTCGCCAGCGTGTTGGAAAATACGTCAGGCCGCCACAAGGGGGGACGCGGCTGGCCGGCTCTGGCCGGCAACTCTCGATTTGCGGGCGGAAAGTACCACCGCAGCCGGGGGGTGTCAAGACCTAAATAGCTGGAAAACTGCCTTCCCACGCCTCCCTGGAGTTGTCATTCCGAAGCGAAGCGAGGAATCTGCTTTGCGGGTGCCCCACCTTCGCGGGTGCCCCACCTTCGCGACGCGCGCAGCGCGGAGCTAAG
>JBHGBA010000036.1:0-57801 GCA_041946775.1 Terriglobales bacterium | reverse complement strand
TTCCCGAATGCGACCAAAAGCAGGTTCCTCGCTTCGCTCGGAATGACAATCCACTTGGCAATATTCTGCGAACCTCAATAATGATCTGGCGTCGCCCTCAGCGGCTAAAGCCGCATGAGTGGCGGGTCCGGGCGGCACGGTTGAAAGCCGTGCCCTTTCAAAGATCGGGATACACCTTCACTGGAAATGCTGTGATATCCAGTACGAACAACACCGTCCTGGTTTTCAGCAGCATCCGCGAGGGAAATGGCCATCAAGACGAATCTCGGGAAAACAGAGGCCCTGCCCTTTGTCAGCGATTTACCACGAAATGATGAAAAGAAGGCTTTGTTGAGCTGCCAGTCACGATTGAGCATGCCCTCAGGGCCGGTATGCTTCCACTTCATCATCGCCATCCGTTCGATCGCCTGCTCGTCGCTCAGGCCCAGTGCTTCAATATACCGATTGTGACTGCTGACACAGCGCTCGCAGAGTGCGACGTGAAGCCGCTGGTAGACGAACCACTCCAAAAAATCAAGCCCACCGGCTGCGTGTGTGACATCCGGTGGGCCACCGTTTCCTCGCTGAAACTCTGTCCCGGTCTTCAGGAGGCTGTATCCCTATAGACGCGGATTGCGCAAAAAGGTTTGTCGCTGCTCAACCAAAATTTCCGGACGCCAGAAGGAAACCTTGTATGCAACATGTTTCACTCGGGAATCGCGACCGGTTTTTGGGCCATAAGCGCGGTGAAACGCGGGTCTTTGCGTAAAGCGGCAAACTCCACGTCCTTGTAAACCGCGTCGATGTCCTTATAGCCGTCTTCCATCGCCTTTTTTAGGCACTCGATGCTGCGGTCAAAGTTGCCGGTCTCGGCATACAACTTGGCCAGCAGGTAATGGTACTGGGCCCGGTTCTCCGGCGAGGAAATCTGGGCGGACACGCCGGTTTGCGAGTTGCGTTCCAGGACCGTGGGATCCAGCGTCAGCGCCTGCCGGTATTCGGCCAGGGCCTGGCTATATTTCTTGTCCGCGAAGTAGGCGGTCGCGATGTTGCTGTGGAAAGATGCATTATCTGGCTGCAACTCCAGCGCTTTGCGGTATTGCTTGATCGCCTTGCCGTATTTCTTCCGCAGATAATGCGCCGCGCCCACATTGTTGCGGGCCTCCGCCAGGGTAGGATTCAGCTTCAGGGCGCGTTCAAAGTTTTTCTGCGCCTCCTTCAAGTGCTGTAGCTGCAGCTCCGCGATGCCGATCTTGTTGTAGATCGTGGCCTGGACTTTCTTGTCCGCGCCACGGCCCAGGGCGGTCCGATAATAGTCGATCGCATCGCCGTACGCCTTCTCTGCCCGAAACTCATCCCCGCGAGTTTCCAGCTCCGCTACAGTTGCCGTTGAGGAAGGCGGCTCATATCGCCGCGGTATTTGGGCGGTGCGCAGGCCTTCATTCGTCAGAGGACGCGACGCCCGCTGCGAAGCGTACGCGCTTACCAGCAGGAAGGCCAACAGGGGCAGAACAAACGCAAAGCGACGCATCCTGCACCTCCGTGCAGATGAATCCGCGCTCATTCTGATAGACGTATGGCGGGCACGCAAGGTTCCATTTCGCCCCTTTTTTGGTCTTGGCAGCTTTCGGCGGCTGTTATTGGCGCGGCGGGGGCTGCTTTTGGGTGGTTTGCGGCTGCTCGTCGTCCTTGAAGATGCCTACGATCTTGCTGAAAAACCCGCCTTTCTTCTTCTGTTCCGGCCGCGCCTGCTGTACCGGCTGCTGCTGCGCGGTCTGCATACCCGCGGGAGTTCCCGGCGGCAGGTGTCTCACCACAGGCGGCTGCGGGGGCGGCAGGGGCGGCGGCGGCCCGATCCCCAGCAGTTTCTGAAACAGGTTGCGATGGTCGGGGGTCTGCTCGCACGTCTCCTTGGGTTCGGTGCCCGCGATGAACGCCACCGTGATCGCCTGCGGACACGCCGGCGTGGACAACCGGTTGGTGTATTTGTCGATCTGCACGTCCACCACGCCGGCCGGCTGCGGAAAATCCCCCGCGTCTCGGTACTCGGGAAGGCGGATGGCTTTCTTCATGAACTCCGCCCAGATCGGCGCGGCGGTTTGCGCCCCGCTCAGCCGGAGGTCGCTGTAATCGTCATAGCCAACCCACACCACGCACAGCAGGTTTGTCGTATATCCGGCGAACCATCCGTCGTGGGACGTGCCGGTCTTGCCGGCGGCAGGCGCCGTGAAGCCCCGGCGGCGCACGTCATAACCGGTGCCGTAGTTAATTACGCCCTGCATCATGCTGGTCATGACGTAGGCCACGCGGGGATCCAGCACCAGCCGCGACGTTGCCTGGTAATCTTGCACAACCTCGCCCTGGCTGTTGCGCAACGAGCGCACCATTAGCGGCGACAAGCGCACACCCTTATTGGCGAATACCGTGTAGGCGCTGGCCATCTCCAGCGGCGTCGCGTCGTATGCCCCCAGGGCGATGGACGGCGTCGGCTTGACTGACCGGATGCCGGCAGCGCGGGCCAACGCCGCGACATTGTCGTACCCCACCTGTTCCGCCAGTTTCACCGTCGCATTGTTCAGCGACTGCGCCAGTGCAAGTCGGAGCGGCACCTGCCCGTGATATTCGTCCTTGTAGTTGCGCGGCTCGTAGATCTGGTCGCCATAGGTGAACGTAGTCGGCGAATCATCAATAGTGGAAACCGCAGTTGGGGGGTCGTCACCCGAGTCGCCGAGTGTGACATTCAGTGCCGCGGCAAAGACAAACGGCTTGAAGATCGAACCCGTCGGCCGGTGTTGGACCGCATGGTTCAACTGGCTCAACCCATAATTGCGTCCACCCACCAGCGCCAGTACCTCCCCTGTTCGGGGATCCATTGCGACCAGCGCCACCTGCGGCATGGGGCCGGGTTTAACTGTAGTCTCTATCTTCGCGTTCTTGCCGGTCCCGACCTTGCGTTTCCGGGTGCGCATCTTTGTGACCTGCGCATCCACCAGCTTCATGCCTTCCTGCACGGCCTCCGCCGCGGCGCGCTGCAAGTCGGGATCCAGCGTCGAGTAGATGCGGTACGCGTTCGCGTTCAAATCGCGCTCGCTGTACTGCTCCGTCACGCGGTCTTTGACCAGGTCCACGAAATAGGGCGCGTCGCTGGCCTCCACGTTAGGCGGTGCCAGTTTCAGCGGCGTTGCCTTGGCCTGTTCCGCCTGTGCACGGGTAATGGCGCCGGTCTCGACCATGCTGTCGAGCACCAGGTTGCGGCGGGCCATGGCGCGTTCCGGATGCCGATAAGGAGACAGATAACTGGGCCGCTGCACTATTCCGGCCAGCAGCGCCGCTTCCGGCAGAGTGATGCTTTGCAGGTCCTTGTTGAAGTAGGCGCGCGCCGCCTCGGCAAACCCGACAATCGTGAACGAGCCGCGCTGGCCCAGGTCCACCTGGTTGGCATAAATCTCGAAGATCTGCTGCTTGGTGAACTTCTGTTCCAGTTCGACCGCGATCAGCATCTCCAGTGCTTTGCGCTTCAGCGTCTTTTCCGGGGTAAGGAAAAACGCGCGCGCCATCTGCATGGTGATCGTCGAAGCGCCCTGGCTCTTGCCGCCGGATCGCAGGTCAACATACGCCGCCTCCGCCAGCCGGAAGTAGTTCACTCCGCTGTGCTCGAAGAACCGCCGGTCTTCGATGGCCAGCGTGGCGTCCACCAACACCTTCGGGATTTCATTGAAATGGACGACCTGCCGCTTCGCGCGCGCGTCGCTGCTGAACAGTGCCGTGATGAGTTGCGGTTCCAGTTCGTAGGCGGCGATGTTGCTGTTCGCGTCGGCCCCCGTTCCGACGATGCGCGAAACTCGCCCGCCCTGCACCTCTACGATTGCGACTTCCGGACTGTGGTAAGACTCCGGGCCGGGGCGGATTTCGAGCGTATTCCCGGACAAACGATACGTGCCGATGCGGGACTCACGTTCTTTCCCGGCTTCGCTGTATCCCCCGCGTCTCAGCTCTGCTGCGAGCTCTTGCAGCGACACAGTCTCGCCCACGCGCACCGTCTTCGGCCGCGCGTAGATGCGAGCGGCAGTGCCGAAGATGGGCCCGTTCATCCGCCGGTCAATGATGCGCTCGTACTTCACGTAGTAGTACGCGAAGACGCTGAACAGCCCCAGGCTGAGGACGATGAATACGGCAACGGCGGTCTTGACCACCGGATCGGAGAGAAACTTCTGGCTCGTGGCGCGGCCCTTCTGCGGCCGCCTCTTCGGAATTTTTACCTTAATGGCCACAATGACATATGCGGAGACACCTGCGACTGCCTCCTGTCCACAATACATCCGCAGGTATTCAGACGACGGGGCGCAGAAAAACGTTACCTCAAGCTGGATGCCTTAAGCCAGAGCTGCGCCCATTGTAGCAGCCTGCGGTCACGGCAGGTCACATACTGCGCTTCTTGCTCTTCGACATGGGTTGGAACTGCAGGTCAAGCGGGTAGAGCGGCAGATCAACGTGGACTGTGTATTCACCCCACACCAGGAAGTCGCCGCCGAGGCGCTGCACTTGGATCTGCTCCGGCTGAATCTGGATGCCGAAGCCCCGCGCCTTCCTCACCAGGTTCTCGCGAAGGTCCTGCTCCGAGGTGCGGATCGGCGGGGTTGACGCCGCGCGTGCCGCATCGTCCATCGCCTCCTCGAACTGGAAGTTGGCGTAGTACGGAGGCACGAGCAGCCAGGCGCAATACACAATCGCGCCAATCACGAACAGTCCAAACAGCGAGCGCAGCGATTTCATCAGCGGGCTCCCAGCCAGCTACTTTACTGCTTTCGTCCCAGCCTGCGCGAGATTACGCCCGTAATCTCACTGGTTCCCACGTCCTGGCGGCTATGGTTGGCGCGTTCCACCAGTTCGACCTTGCCCTCGGCCAGCTTCTTGCCAATGTTGACGCGAAACGGAATGCCAACCAGATCGGCATCCTTGAACTTCACCCCCGCGCGCTCATCGCGATCGTCCAGGATGACGTCAACCCCCGCCTTCTCCAGTTCCTCGGTGATCTGCACGGCCGCCGTGACCAGCGCCTGGTCGTTGGCGTTGGTGGGTACTACCACTACTTCAAACGGCGCAATCTGCGGCGGCAACCAGAATCCGTCCTCGTCATGGTTCTGCTCAATGACGGACGTCAGAATCCGCTCCAGGCCGATACCGTAGCTGCCCATGATGGGTGTGACTTCCTTGCCGTCTTTGTCCAGTACCCGCAGCCCCATGGACTCGGAATACTTGTAGCCGAGCTTGAAAATGTGCCCGATCTCGACCGCCTTGGCCACCTTGAGCGGTGTTCCGCAGTTGGGGCAACCTTCGCCCGGTTCGACTGCGCGCAAATCGGCCCATTGCGGCTCCGCCACCAAGAAATCGCGTCCCGGAGTCACGTTGCGCAGGTGGTAATCCTCCTTGTTTGCGCCGGCAATCAGGTTCTTGCGGCCCAGCAGCGCACGGTCCACGAAGACTTTCGCCTTAACGCCCCTGTACTCTCGTCCCTGAATACCAATCGGCCCCAGAAACCCCGCGGGTGAACCAAACACCTGCTGGATTTCTTCTGCGTGCATGGGACGAAATTCCGCGCCCGGCACCACCGCGGCGAGCTTGGCTTCGTTCAACTGATGGTCCCCGCGCAGGAACGCCACTACTGGCACTTCCTTCGGTTGGTTCGGCGTGCCGTCGGCATATACTGCCATCAGCGCCAGCGTCTTCATCTTGTTCTTCGGCGAAACCCCGAGGTAATTGGCCACTTCCTCGATGGTCTTCATCCCCGGCGTGTGTACTTCCAGCGGCTTGCCTTCGCCGACCGGTTCGTAGTCCTCGACCGGCTCCAGCCGCGAGGTGGCCTTTTCCACGTTGGCCGCGTAGCCGCACTGTGGACAACTCACCACCAGATCTTCGCCGGCATCGGTGTACACCATGAATTCGTGCGACTGCGAGCCACCCATCGCGCCGGAATGCGCTTCCACCACCACGTATTGGAGCCCGCAGCGGTCGAAAATACGGCAGTAGGTCTCGTAGTGTTTCTTGTAGCTGACGTCGAGGCCGGCAGCGTCCATATCGAACGAGTACGAGTCCTTCATGGTGAACTGCCGGACGCGCAGCAGCCCCGACTTCGGTCGCGGCTCGTCACGGAACTTCGATTGGATCTGGTACCAGATCTGCGGAAGCTGCTTGTAGCTGCGCAGCTCGCCTATGGCAATGTTGGTCATGACCTCTTCTTCGGTCATCCCCAGGCACAGGTCGGCGCCCTTGCGGTCCTTCAGGCGAAACATGTTGTCGCCCATCAGCGTCCAGCGGCCGCTGGCTTCCCAAATCTCGCGCGGATGGATGGCGGGCAGCACGAATTCCTGCGCGATCTTGTCCATCTCCTCGCGCACGATGTCCGTAATCTTCAGCATCGCGCGGTGTCCGAGAAACAGATACGAATAAATCCCGGCGGCCAGTTGCCGTATGTAACCGGCGCGCACCAGGTACTTGTGGCTGGCGACCTCCGCGTCAGCCGGCGCTTCACGCAATGTGGGAACAAAAAGCTGTGACCAGCGGTACATGGGCAGGCAGTCCCCTTAGTTCTGAATTTTTCATTGTAAATGACTGCTGAGTTGTCTGTATGATTCCGTGCCGCACAAGAAAGGTCGGACTAAATGCCTCTATTGATATTGGCTGTCAAAGCCCAGGGGGGCATCCCGTGGTTTCCAGTGGCTGTGGCCATCGCTGTCATCGTGCTTGCAATTGTTGCTTTTCGTTCCGAGCGCAGGCGGCGTCAGCAACTGGCGCAACTCGCGACGGAGATGGGCTTCACCTATTCCGAATTGCCCGAAACCGACTTGGCCCACGAACTGCCGCGCGTTCCCCTTGCGGGGCTGCAGGTGGACGCCGACCCGGAATTTCGTAATGTGATGCGGGGCAGCGCCGCCGGCTGTGAGGTCATCATTGCGGACCGTGTTATCACCCGCGGTGTCGGCCGCAGCAGGGGCCGTTCAGTTTCGACTGTCGCAGCCTTCAAGCTCGCAGCCGATTTTCCGCCATTCATCCTGGCTCCGGAAAACTTCGTGTGGCGCGCCGTGGAGAAGCTGGCCGGGATGGCCGACATTGACATTGAGGGCGCGCCGGAATTTTCGCGCCGGTTTTTTCTGCACGGACAGGATGAGACAGCCGTGCGCGCCGTGTTCACTCCTGCCGTAGTCCAGGCCTGTGAGCAGTTGGACGGAAAGTCGGGCCTGTGCGTAATCGCTGCGGGGCGGTGGCTGCTGGTCAGCCGCCCCGGTGATCAGGTTGCTGCCGTCAAGGTTCGCGACTTCCTGGAGCAGGCGATACCTTTCGTGCAAGTCTTTGCTGCGCACACGCACAGCGGCTTCGGGTGGGCGAATTCGGAGACCAGAAACTGAGTCGGTCCCGCGGACTGTTTAGCGACGCGGCTATTTCGCCGCCCGCGAAGGCTGCGGCCCCACCAGATTCATGTACTCATCCAGCCGCACGAAACGATACCCCCGCGCTTTCAATTGTGCGATCAATTCGGGCATGGCAGGGGTTGTGCTCGTCAATTCATGAAACGCCAGTATGTGCGTATACACGCCTTTCTTTTCGCGCGCTTCGATCTGCCTCACGACGGACGCCGCCAGCGAAGGCTTGGGACAATTCTTCGGATGGGCGCCGGCGCACAGGTAGTCCAGCGAATTCACGTCGCGCAAACCGGGCGGATTCTCGTTCGCTATGGTGAGCACCCGCAATCCGTGCCGCTCGATGTCGCGACGCGCATTGTCCGGCAGTATCCAGTTCGGCGGGCGCACGTAGCGCGGCGCCACGCCGGTTGCGGCCCTGATGACCTCCGCCCCGCGCTGCACATCCGCGAGCACCCACGCCTCGCCCTTCTGGCGCGCGGCCATGCGCAGTTGCACGTGGCTGTAGGTGTGGTCTTCGATTTCGTGTTTGCGCCGCACCGCTTCCTTCAGCGCGTCGAGACACGTAACGCCGATGTTCGTCTCATACCGCCGGTCGCCCCACGTCTTGGGAGTCAACCGCCATCCCATGACGAAAAACGTCGCCTTCACCTGCTGCCGATCGAGCACATCGAGTAGCCCGGGCACAGGCGGTTGCGCACCCCTGACGCCAAACAGAACATACGGACGCGGCCCGTCATCGAAGGTCAACGCAATAAGTTTCTCGGCGGCGGAGGCAGGCGGCCCACCAAACAAGATGAAAGTCACGCCTGGTTTGGTAGCGCCGCCCCCGGCGGCGGGTTCCGTTTCCCTTTGCGCCCTTTGTGTCCTTTGCGTTGGAGCTTTCGTCTGCAGTGGCCTTTCGGCGGAGCGCAGCGAGGGATCTGGTGTCTCAACCGACAGCAGATTCCTCGCGCCAACGCCGGGCGCTCGGAATGACAATTCTTCCTGGGGACTGGTGTTCTTTTCGCAAGTCCAATTTGCTAGCTGCTTGTTGTTCGCTGCTTGCTGCTAACATTCCCCCATGCAGCCGATGTTCAAAGCCATCCTTGCGCAGGTGCGGCGGGTGCCGCGCGGAAAGGTCGCCACCTACGGCGATGTGGCGTATGCTGCCGGTTTCCCCGGCGCCGCCCGCCAGGTCGCCTGGGCACTGCACACGTCGTCCCAAGGACTGCCCTGGCATCGCATCGTGGGCGCCGGCGGACGCATCCTGCTCGGCGCCGAAGCCGGTTTCGAACAGCGTATGCGCCTGCAGGCCGAGGGCGTGCGCTTCATCGGCCTGCGCATCGACATGGCCGCGCACCACTTCAAGTTCTTTTCCCACCGCGAAGGCAGTGCTGCGAAAACCAAACGCGTCGCAAACAACCCTCGCAGCGCGCCAAATCGAAAATCGAGAATCGCAAATCGCAGAGAGCTCACACCATCTGCGTCCCCCACAAATCATGCAGGTGCACGATGCCCTGCAATTGTCCGGCGGCATCCACCACCGGCAGGGAAGTGATCTTCTTCTGTTCCATGATGTTCAGCGCCGCCGTCGCAAACTCGTCGGGACTGATGGTCTTCGGCTGCCGTGTCATGCACTCTCCGGCGGTCAAGTCCAGCACCTGTTTTCCGCGGCGCTCCAGCAGGCGCCGCAGGTCGCCGTCGCTGATCACGCCCACCAGCCTGCTGCCGTTTTCCACCACCGTTGTAATTCCCAGGCCCTTGCGCGACATTTCGTAGATCACATCGCACATCGGCGTTTCCGGCGTGACCTGCGGGATCGCCGCGCCCGTGTGCATCAGCGAACTCACGCGCGCCAGTTTCTTGCCCAGTTTGCCGCCGGGATGCAGATGCGCAAAATCCTCTTCCTTGAACCCACGCCGTTCCGCCAACGCCACGGCCAGCGCATCGCCCAGCGCCATCATCGCCGTAGTTGAGGCCGTCGGCGCCAGCCCCAGCGAGCACGCTTCCTTGGCCACCGAACAGTCCAGTGCCACGTCCGCGGCTTTTGCCAGCGTGGAGCACATCTCGCCGGTCATGGCGATCAACCTGACTTGCAGACGCTTGATTGTGGCCAGCAGACGAAGGATCTCTTCCGTCTCGCCGCCATAGGAAAGCGCCAGCACCACGTCGCCGCCCACCAGCATGCCGAGGTCGCCGTGTACCGCCTCGGCCGGATGCAGAAACATCGCGGGCGTCCCGGTGCTGCTGAACGTGGCGGCGATTTTCCGTGCCACGATGCCGCTCTTGCCCATGCCGGTGACCACCACGCGCCCGCCGCAGTTGAACAGCATCTCTACCGCGACGCCAAAGGCCGCAGCCATGCTGCCCGACACGCGTTCCGCCAGCGCCCGCAGCGCCTCCGCTTCAATGCGGATCACGTTTTCGCCGACACGTCTCATGGAGAAAGCTGATGGTAGCACGTTCGCAATTGGGAACGCGGTCCAGTTCGAAACCACAGGTGACCACCGCGCGCCATCGTGAGCGGCGGCCCGATACAACCCCGGCATCCCATCTCAGCAGGAGGCGTTCAATGCGCGCTACTGCGGTCATTTTCCTGGTGCTGTTGTTTATCGGTACGAGTTTCGCTGTCCAGCCGGCGCCCTATCAAACCGGTGAGCTGGTTGACTTCCGTGTCTTCGAGGGAGCGGGGAGCGGCAATCCCTGCACCGTGCTCGCCATCACCGTCCGCGAGCTGCTGGTGCACGCCGCCCATTGTCCGACGTTTGCCTGGAACGCGTTTAATCCCGCCGAGTTCACCGTCGGCGGCGACGTGCAGGTGCGTTTTGAAGGCAGCAACATCGTCTTGCAGCGTCCCAACGGCAAGGAAATCAAAGCTCGCATCACGCGCCGGATGCGCGTCGTCAAGCAAGCTACGCTGGTGTCAAGCGCCGGCAGCCGCGCGGTGGATGGCGAGCAAGCTCCGGAGTAGCTCGCGCAGTTGCGCCAGCGGTAGCGCGTTCGCGCCATCCGAGAGCGCGTTTGCCGGATTGTCGTGGACTTCCATGAACACGCCGTCCACCCCGGCGGCCACCGCCGCCCGCGACAGCACGGGAATGAATTGCGGTTGTCCTCCGCTCACGGTGGTTCCGTCGCCTCCCCCGGCGGAGGGCAACTGCACGGAATGCGTGGCGTCGAACACCACCGGGGCAAATTCCCGCATGATGGCCAGCGAGCGCATGTCCACCACCAGGTTGTTGTAGCCGAACGACGCCCCCCGCTCGGTCACGAACACCTGCTCGTTGCCGGCGCCGCGCACTTTCTCCACCGCGTAGCGCATGTCCCACGGCGACATGAACTGGCCTTTCTTGATGTTCACTGCCCGCCCGCTCTTGCCCGCTGCCACCAGCAGGTCAGTCTGCCGGCAGAGAAACGCCGGTATCTGGATGACATCGGTCACTTCTGCCACGCGCGGCACGTCCGCGGCTTCGTGCACATCGGTCAGCACGGGCGCCTTTACCGTCTGCTGGACTTTGTGCAGGATGCGCAGGCCCTCGTTCAGGCCGGGTCCGCGAAAGCTCTTAATGGACGTGCGGTTGGCCTTGTCGTAGCTCGCCTTGAAAATGTACGGCAGTTGCAGCGCACGGCACACGCCGGCGATGGACTCCGCCATCTTTAGCGCATGCTCTTCACTCTCAATCACGCACGGCCCCGCGATCAGGAACAACGCCCCGGAGCCGACGCTTATGTTGCCGACTTGAAAAGCAGTGTCCGTTTTCACGTTTGTGTTCTCTTGCTCGCCCGCGTTTCAGTCGTCCCTACGCCTGGATTATTTCCTATGTTTCGGTGGTTTGGGTGGCGCAGGGCTTTTGACCCTGCGATTGAGCAATGATTGAAGAAGGCGGCCTTAGCCGCTGCGTGTCGCCGGCTACCCAGGGCTGCTGCCCTGGGCTAATTTCCCACCGTCCCTTGCGGGAGGCCAGCCGATGGCCGACAGCCGACACCCGAGAGCCGAGACCCGACAGCCGACACCCGAGAGCCGAGACCCGGCAACCGAGGGCCGATGGCCGACACCCGACAGCCGTCACGGTCTCGCCACCTTCTCCGGCCGCAAGAACAGCTCCAACTCCGCCTCCGTCTTTTTCGCCCCGCGCCGCAGCCGGTTCTCGTACGATGCGCCCACAAATGCCGTGAACAGCGGATGCGGCTCTAGCGGCTTCGACTTGAATTCCGGGTGGAACTGGCAGCCCAGGAAATACGGATGATCGTGCAGTTCCACGATCTCCACGTACGTTCCATCCGGTGTCAGTCCGGTGATCTTGAGCCCCGCAGCGACCATCTGCTCCTTGTATTCCTGGTTGAACTCATAGCGGTGCCGGTGCCGTTCGCTGATCTCCAGCTTGCCGTACGCCTTGTGCGCGAATGACCCGGGCTCGAGATTGCAGGTCCACGCCCCCAGGCGCATGGTGCCGCCCAGGTCTTCAATGCCGCGCAACTCGCGGAGCTTGTAGATGACGCGGTGCGGCGTTGCCGGATCGAACTCGCTCGAATTGGCATTCTCCAGCCCGCAGACGTTGCGCGCGAACTCAATGCACGCCGTCTGCATGCCCAGGCAAATGCCGAAGTATGGAACCTTCTGCTCGCGCGCGTAGCGAATCGCGTTCAGCATGCCCGCAATGCCGCGTTTCCCGAACCCGCCCGGGACCAGGATGCCGTCATAGCCCTCCAGTTGCGCTTCGTAGCTGCGGTCTTTGGTTTCCAGCCCCTCAGCCTCAATCCACGTGAGGTTCGCCTTCAGGTTGTGCGCCATCGCGCCATGCAGCAGCGCCTCCTTCAGCGACTTGTACGAGTCTTCGTACTCCACGTACTTGCCCACCAGCGCGATTGAAACCTCGCCCTTCGGGTTGTAGATGTTGTGAACCAGCCGTTCCCAATCCGCAAGCTTTGCTTCCGGCGCGTCAATGTGCAGATAGCGCAGGCATAGCTTGTCAACGTTTTCCCGCGCGAACACCAGCGGGACTTCGTAAATGGACTCGACGTCTTTGGCGGTAATTACCGCCTCCTCCTGCACGTTGCAGAAGAGCGCGATCTTCGACTTGATGTCCTTCGAAAGGAAGCGGTCGGTGCGGCATAGCAGGATGTCCGGTTGAATTCCGATGCTCAGCAGTTCTTTCACCGAATGCTGTGTGGGTTTCGTCTTCAGCTCGCCGGCGGCCGCGATGTAGGGCACCAGGGTCACGTGCACGAACAGCGTGTGCTCGCGGCCCAGGTCCTGGCGCATCTGGCGGATGGCCTCGATAAACGGCAGCGACTCGATATCGCCCACCGTGCCGCCGATCTCCACGATGGAAACATCCACGCCCTGCGACACCTTCTTCATGGCCGCCTTGATTTCGTTGGTCACGTGCGGGATCACCTGGACAGTCTTCCCCAGGTAATCGCCGCGGCGCTCCTTGGCGATAATCTGCTCGTAAATCTTGCCGGTGGTCCAGTTGTGATCGCGGGTGAGCTTGGAATGCGTGAAGCGCTCGTAGTGGCCCAGGTCCAGGTCGGTCTCGGCGCCGTCATCGGTGACAAATACTTCGCCGTGCTGGAACGGCGACATGGTGCCCGGATCAACGTTCAGGTAAGGATCAAACTTTTGCAGGGAAACTTTCAGCCCGCGGCTTTCCAGCAGACACCCGATGGAAGCGGCTGCCAGGCCCTTGCCCAGCGACGATACCACTCCCCCGGTCACAAAAATGTACTTAGCCGACATCTGTTCCTCGCCGATTGTCGAAGGGGTTGGAATGTACGGAGGGGTTCATTACCCATTATGCCTGAATTGCCCGGCGGAGGGAACAGCTCCGAATCATTCCACGCACTTCCGAATGGCCGGTTCAAGGGGTAAGCTAATGGCGATGGGATATCGCTTCAATTACCGTGACAAGCTGCCGCAGATCGAGCAGATTTGCCATAGATACGAAGTACGTGAGTTGTGGTTGTTTGGATCGGCACTTGGCCCGAATTTCCGAGGCGACAGCGACTTGGACTTCCTGGTTGAATTCAAGCCTGGTGCACGGGTAGGCTTGCTGCGTTTCAACCACTTGCAATCCGAGTTCGGGGACACGCTTCAGTGGCGGGTGGATCTGGTGCCGAAGCAGGGACTTAAACCACTTATTCGCGATAGCGTGCTGCGGAGCGCGGAACTTGTCTACGCGGGATGACCGAGTTCTCCTGGCTGATGTTCTGACTGCCATCGAGCGCGTGATGAGGTTCGCGATGGGCAGGACCCGCGCCGACCTCGAAACCGATGAGCTATTGAAAAGTGCAATCCTTCATCAGTTGTCCGTAATCGGAGAAGCCGCCAAAGAAATCTCAAAGGATCTCACGAGTAGATATCCGAGTGGAGGCAGGTATGTGGCATGCGCGACAAGATCGTACACGCGTATTTTTCGCTCAGCCTTGACATAATCTGGGAGACCGTAATCAGCGATGTACCCAAACTTCACGGGCAAATCAAGGAAATCCTCTCAGCGGAATATCCAGAGTGAAACCAAGCTGCAACTTACCTTTTCTACTGCTCTGCATCTAAATTAAGCAGCAACATGCGCAGAAAATCTCCATTCTGGCTCATCGCGCTCCTTCTTTTGGCATTGCTGTCCCTGATGCCTCTGCTGCGCGCACACGCCCAACAGAAGAAGGCCGCACCGCGAAAGCCGACAACGCAGCAGCCGGCGCCCGCCCAGAAGCCCGCGGCCGTGCCCGCCCGGCCCTCGCCGCTCCCGCCAGATCTCGACGTCAAGCGCCTTGTCCTGACGGACGGTTCCTACCAGGGCATCACCAAGTACGAGATCCAGGGCGAGCGTGTGCGCTATTTGAGTTCCGAGCGGTTTGAGTGGGAAGAAGTGCCGTATTCCCTGGTGGACTGGGCGGCCACCGAGAAGTATGCCCGCGAAGGCCGGCGCACTGCGGCCCGCCAGATTGACGCCGAAGAAGAAGCTGAGCGCAAGCGCGAAGAGGAGCGGACGCCGCTTGTCGCTCCCGGCCTGCGTCTTCCCGCCACCGGCGGCGTTTTCCTGCTCGATGTCTACGGCAGGGAGGCGCAGTTGATCGAACTACAGCAGAACGGCGGGGAATTGAACCGCGACCGCAAAGGCAACATTCTCCGCTCCGCCATCAACCCCATTGCCAGCCAGAAGCAGACGATTGAGTTGCCGGGACACCGCGCCCGCATCCAGTCGCACGTTCCCGATCCCTACATCTACATTGCACTTGAGAGCGAAGAAAGCCAGGGCAAGACTGCCGCGCCTGATCCGGAAAAGATCAAGGACAGCTATCGCATCGTACGCCTGGTGAGCGACGCCAAGAAGAACATCCGCATCGTCAGCAACATTAAGATCGCCATTTACGGCAAAGTCACCCAGCAGCAGAAGTTCATGCCGACCAACGTGGAGCCCTTCTCCGGTCCGTGGCTGAAGGTGACTCCTAACGGGCCGCTTGAACCCGGCGAATACGCCCTGGTCGAGTTACTTCCCGACAACCAGATTAACCTTTTCGTCTGGGATTTTGGCGTTGACCCCAAGGCGCCCGTCAACCCCGGCGCTTGGCGTCCCGAGCCGCCCAAGCCCAGCGCTGTTGAGACCAGCCAGCCTCCCGCCATCCGCCAACGCGGACCAAACGAATAGCTGTCACTTTGCAGTTTTCAGTTTGCAGTTCTTAGTTTGCAGTTTGTAGCTGGAGAGGAATTTTGGAAGCTGTACCCGGTGGTGGCAGGCGTCCGCGGAGCGGACGCCACGAGAGTGGCCCAGCAACGCCCGAGCCCCGCTGGGGCGAGGAAGTGCTGCGTCAGCAGCCACACAAAATCCCAGCCCCGGAGCGGCGGCATAGAAGTATTCCCTATTTTCTGACAGGGAGTTCGCGGCTGCTCTTGCCACGCAAGTCGCCGAAATTCTTCGAGGTCACAACAAGAGATGCTGTCATCCCGAGGGAGCGCGGCCGCTGCTTCCGCGCGAGTCGAGAAACCTGGCGTTTCGCCGCAAACCGCAAACTGTAAACATTCGACGGAACAGACTAGCTCTTCAACACTCCCCGCTGCGCCACCCCAATATTGTCACGGGTCGTATTCTTTACCGCGTACATCATCTCGTCGGCCTGACGAATGATCTCGTGCGCGCTGCGCGCGTCTTCAGGGTAGGAAGCCACGCCCATGCTGGCCCGCACGTTCAAGTTCAGCTTCTCCGTCTCCAGGAATGTGGTCGTGCGGAACACTTCCAGCAGGCGCTTGGCGACGTTGAGCGCCGAGTCCTTACCGGTCTGGGGCAGGAGGATGACGAACTCGTCGCCGCCGTAGCGGAAGGCGTAGTCAATCAATCGCAGATTGGCCTTGATGGTAAATCCGACTTCCGCCAGCAGCTTGCTCCCCGCCAAGTGCCCGTGACAGTCGTTGACGCGTTTGAAATAATCGAGGTCAATGAACAGCACCGTGAACTCGTATCCAAAGCGCGCCGACCGGTACACCTCCGCTTCCAGTGTCTTGTAGAGGTGACGAGCGTTGTATAGCCCGGTGCAGTCGTCGGTGATCGTCAGTTCCTGGATACGCTCCACGGCGCGCGCATTATCAATCGCGATCGCAGCGTAATCGCACAGTGCCTGTAGAAAGAACACCTCGCCCTCGTTGAAATCGCTCATCTGCACGTTAATGAGCTGGATGACCCCCAACACGCGGTCTTTGGATTTCAACGGCACGCAGATGATCGAGCGCGTCTTCCAGCGCGTCAGTTCGTCGATCCGTTTGGCGAAGCGCGGGTCCGTATAGACGTCCGGCACGATGACGGGCTCGCCGTGCCGCGCCACCCAGCCGGCGATACCTTCGCCCATCTTTAGGCGCACGCTCTTCAGCGTGTCCGAGGCTTCGCCCACGGCGATTGCGAAGTAAAGTTCGTCCTTGGTCTCGTCCACCATCAGCAGGGACCAGGTGTCCGGACGGAAGTAGGCCGCCATCTTGTCCATGATGGTTTGCAGCACCGAGTCGAGGTTCAGCGACGACGTGAGCGCCTTCGCCACGTCATGAAAAATGCCGAGTTCCTGCAGTTGCCGCCTGCGCTCCGTGCCCGGCACATCTGTCATGAACATTACCTAAGGACGTTCCTTGGGATGCGCGCATTATAAGAGTACTATGCGGCACTCACAACCGCACAGTTTAATAACCCCGGTCACCCTGCTGAAAGTGCAGACACTTTCAGGTACGCGTCTCTCCCGGCTTTTTGTTTGACATGCGTTGTAAGCCAAACCTATGATGCCGTTTACTGACTGGATACATTGTGCACGCCGGCGCGCCCATCGCCATACGCGCCGTTGCTGTGACCGACCTGGGAGGATCCGACTGTGCCTTTTGGCGAGCGTCTGAAGCGTGAACGCGAAATGCGCGGTGTAACGCTCGACGAGATTGCCAATGCCACCAAAATCGGCACGCGCTCCCTTCGCGCTCTCGAAGAAGAGGACTTCAACAAGCTTCCCGGCGGCATCTTCAACAAGGGCTTCGTTCGCGCCTACGCCCGCTATCTCGGCATTGACGAAGACCAGGCCGTGGCCGACTATCTGGTCGCCACCGGCGAACCCGCGCGCAACGACTCCCTCGAACCCGAGCAAATCAAGCGGCTGGAGGAGAACTGGAAGCCTCCTAAATCGGAGCGCTCCGAATCCTCCGGCTCTCCCGGCGCTTTTGTTGCCGGTGTCCTGGTTCTTCTGCTGCTGGTTGCGGCGGGTGTGACCGCCTGGCATTACCGTTCCCAGGTCTTCGCCCGTTACCAGCAGTGGAAAGAAGGCCGGCACCCGCAACAGCAGTTGCAGCCTGCCCCTGTCGCGCAGCCACCGATGCCCGGATTGCCGCTGTCAACTTCTGCCCCCGACTCTGCGGTCCCTGCTACCGCACAAAGCACTCCTGCCGGCACCGTTGCCGTTCCGCAATCGGCCGCCGCCACCTCGCCTCCGGCGGCCCCGCAAACCGCTGTTGCCCACCCGGGTGAATTCGTAGTTCTGGTGCGCGCCCGCCAGGACTCCTGGGTCGAGATCGTGGCCGACGGCAAGACCGTGCTCACCGGGACACTCATGGCAAGCAGCGATCGCTCGGTGCGTGCCCGCGAGAAAGTCGTTCTTACGGCGGGCAACGCGGGCGGACTTGAAATCTTGTTCAACGGCGAGCCCCAACCGCCGCTGGGCTTCGAGAAACAGGTTCGGACGGTCACTTTTACCTCGGCCGGGCTGCAACAGTGAGTCCTGCTGCTTCCGCCTTACATCACATTCCTTAGTGACCTACTCTAACCACTGTGCTTGGGACGGCATTCGCTGCGCGAATTCGGCGCTTCAGCGGCAAATGCATTGCACCCGCTGGTCGCGTCTGCTAACGTCATTAGGTTCAAGCGAAACCATTTCCGGCGCTTCCGTGTTGCGCCGTCCCGCCAAACTCGGGCCGCCGTGGCGCCGTTTCGCGACGGGCTGAGGGGAGTCGAACCAGCTATTATGCATAGGAGGAGTGCTCCATTGTCGTCCAAGAACCGGTTCTTGTTCACCTCGGAGTCGGTGACCGAAGGCCACCCCGATAAGATTGCGGACCAGATTTCCGACGCCATTGTGGACGCCTGCATCGAGCAGGATCCCTACAGCCGTGTCGCCTGCGAAACCCTGTTGACCACCGGCCTGGCTTTCATCGCCGGCGAAATCACCACCAAGGCCTACGTTGACTTCCCCTCGATCGTGCGTGGCACGGTCAAGGCCGTGGGCTACACCGATGCCGCTTACGGTTTCGACTCCGAGACCTGCTCGGTCATCAGCTCTATTCACGAGCAGTCGCCCGATATCGCCATGGGCGTTGACCCCGGAGGTGCCGGCGACCAGGGCATGATGTTCGGTTATGCCTGCAACGAAACCGAAGAGCTGATGCCCGCGCCGATTTCCTTGGCCCACAAGCTCACCCGCCGGCTATCGGAAGTGCGCAAGAGCGGCCAGCTCGACTACCTCCGCCCCGATGGCAAGTCGCAAGTCACCGTGGAATACGACGCGGACCACAACGTCCTGCGAGTGGATACCGTTGTCGTCTCCACGCAGCATTCCGAACTTGTGGATAACAAGAAGCTCCACGCAGAAGTGCTGGAGCACATCATCCAGGCCGCCATTCCCGAGCGCTTGCTCGATGCCGATACCCGCTACTACATCAATCCCACCGGGCGTTTTGTCGTCGGCGGTCCTATGGGCGATACCGGTTTGACCGGACGCAAAATCATCGTGGACACCTACGGCGGCATGGGACGCCACGGTGGCGGCTGCTTCAGCGGAAAGGACCCGACCAAGGTAGATCGTTCCGCCTGCTACATGGCCCGCTACGTTGCCAAGAATGTCGTCGCTGCCGGCCTGGCGGATCGTTGCGAAGTGCAGTTGGCCTACGCCATCGGCGTTGCCGAGCCGGTTAGCGTGCTGGTGCAGACCTTCGGTACGGCCAAGGTCAGCGATGCCCTCATCCAGGAGTTGGTACGGGCCAACTTCCAGCTCACGCCCAAAGGCATCATCGAGTCGCTCAACCTGCGCCGGCCCATCTACAAGAAGACCGCCTCCTACGGCCACTTCGGCCGCAACGAGAAGGACTTCACTTGGGAACTCACGGACAAGGCTGCCGTGCTGCGAGAGCAGGCCGGCTTGAAGACGGCCAACACGGTCACCGTCGCGAAGAAGTAAGATTGAACAAGGCGGGTTTCAAAGTTTCAAGGTTTCAACCTTGAAACTTTTTGACCTTGAAACCTGAAACAGGAGCTTATGTCCACCACACCTGCCCAGATTCCGTGTGACGTGAAGAGTTTTGAACTGGCCGAGCTCGGCAAGAAGCGCATCGAGTGGGCCAACCAGTCCATGAAAGTCCTGCAACTGATCCGCAAGGACTTCATCAAGAACCAGCCGTTAAAAGGCATTCGCATCTCCGCCTGCCTGCACGTAACCTCGGAGACGGCGAACCTGATGATTACCCTGCGCGACGGTGGCGCCGAGGTCGCGCTTTGTGCCTCCAACCCGCTCTCGACCCAGGACGACGTGGCTGCGTGCCTGGTGCGCGACTACGGCATCCCGGTGTTCGCCATCAAGGGCGAAGACAACGAGACCTATTACCAGCACCTCACCTCCGCGCTTGGCCACAAGCCGCATTTCACCATGGACGACGGCGCCGACCTGGTCACGCTGGCGCTCACCAAGCGCGCCGATGTCGCTGAGGGCATCATCGGCGGCACGGAAGAGACCACTACCGGTGTCATCCGCCTGCGCGCCATGGCCAAAGACGGCGTCTTGAAATACCCCATCATCGCTGTCAACGATGCCGACACGAAGCACCTGTTCGACAACCGCTACGGCACCGGGCAGTCCACGGTTGATGGTATCGTGCGCGCCACCAACGTGTTGCTGGCCGGCTCCAAGTTCGTCGTCGCCGGCTACGGCTGGTGCGGACGCGGCCTGGCCATGCGTGCCCGCGGCATGGGCGCCGATGTTATCGTCACCGAGATTAATCCGACCCGCGCCCTGGAAGCAGTTATGGACGGCTTCCGCGTGATGTCCATGGAAGAAGCGGCGCGCATCGGCGACGTCTTCTGCACCGTCACCGGCAACAAGAACGTCATCCGCAAGGAGCACTTCGAGCAGATGAAAGACGGCGCTGTGGTCGCCAATTCCGGCCACTTCAACGTCGAGATTGACATCCCCGCGCTGGAGAAGCTCTCCAGTTCGAAGCGCACCACGCGGCCCTACGTCGAGGAGTTCTGCCTGCGCGATGGCCGCCGCATCAACCTGCTCGGCGAAGGACGGCTCATCAATCTCGCCTCGGCTGAGGGCCATCCTGCCGCCGTGATGGACATGAGCTTCGCTAACCAGGCGCTCTCGATTGACTATCTGGTCAAGAATGCCGGCAAGCTCGAGAAGAAGGTCTATCCCGTGCCTGATGATCTCGATAAGCGGGTTGCCAAGCTGAAGCTCGAGTCCATGGGCATCAAGATTGACCGCCTGACGCCGGAGCAGGAAGAGTACCTCGCCAGTTGGAGCGAGGGTACCTAGGCTGTGTGTTACGCCGCACGTGCAGATGTTGTTGCCCAATTCTGCGTGAATTTGAACTGTCATCATGAGCGAAGCGAAGGACCTATGTACTTGCCGGTTGCGAGACACAATCACCTCCGCTTCATTTCCGCCCGGAGCGAAGCGCAGGGCCGCAAGTGCCGGGAAGACGGCGTTTGACATTCGAGTCCCGGAGAGACGGTACGAACTCGCTGCGAGAACGGTACATCTCAAAGGCGGCCTCGCGCCGCCTTTGTTGTCCCTTGTAACTCGGGCAACGTCAATGCTGCACGGCAGCATCTCTGAATACAAAGCTGGTGTTGCCACTTGTCTAAACCAGCTCCCGGCCGAGTCACTGGTTCTCCCCCGAAACCCCGCATCAGGATGTGACCGCAAATGCCGCCGGAACAAACCTACACCATCGAATGTGTTCGCTGGTCGATCCATCGCCATTGTGAAGCACTGTTTCGTCTCACCTTCAGGCGCGTATGGCTGGCCGAGCGCCGTCTCTGGGCCAGCTACCTGGTCTGGGCCGAAGAAGTCGCTTGACCGCTTTCCCCGCAGGCCGGTCGGGCTGCATAAGCTGGCGCAAGTTCGTTTGCACGATCAGTCGTACTACGATTCTTGCAAAACTGTTCGCTCGTATCCAAAAAATTAACGTCACATTTCTTCCCGGTCTGCTTCTAATTAGGTAGACGCGCCTGGATCGGCGCGGAGGTGATGTGATGCAATGCGATCTGTGCAAGCGCGACGTGCCGGAGCAGGAGCTCCTGTGTGAGTCCTGCGCCGATGCGATTCGGCGCTTGGTGAACATTCACAAGCGGCCCGAACAGGAAGAGAAGCCGCGTGCGGCCGCGGCACGCGCCGGCGGTTAACTGAAGCGGAGAAGTTCGTAACTGGTTGCGGTGACAACCGGTTCGTTGTTGTCAGCAGCGCCATCGCGAAAATTTGGCCGCCAATCTCTCTGCTCCCGCGATTTCCACAAATTTTTTCCGCCCATATACACTGCTTCTGTCATCCAACGAACCGGCCATGAGACAGATTGCCGGCTGGGCTTTGAACGTCTGCCACGCCCCGGGCGTGCAATACGCCGACGTGCGCATCCTGGACGACCGCCACCGCGCTCTGGCCACCAAGAACGGCAAGATCGGCACGGCCAACCAATCTGAGTCTCTCGGCTGTGGCATCCGCGTACTTGCCAATGGCGCCTGGGGATTCGCTGCCACCGAAGACCTCACCCGTGAAGGCGTCAAGATCACGGCACAGCGGGCCGTGGATATTGCCCGCGCGTCCGCCAGCGTCAAGCAGAAGGATGTCCGCCTCGCCCCGGAGCATGCACACAAGGCGGACTGGTCCTCGCCCTGCCAAGTCGACCCCTTTTCTACTTCCATCGAGCAGAACCTCGGCCTGCTGATGAAGATTGACGCAGAACTCCGTTCCGTCCCGGGCGTCACTCTCGCGGAAACCAACTTGAATTTCCGCCGCTACGAACAGTGGTTCTACTCGTCGGAGGGCTCCGACATTCACCAGGTCCGCACCGTCACCGGCGCCGGTTACGCAGCCTACGCCTTCAGCGGCACGGAAATCATGAAGCGCTCCTACCCGAACTCCTTCGGCGGTCAGTGGCAGAACCGCGGCTACGAACTTATCGGCGAGTTGAAATTGCTGGAGAACGCGCGCCGCATCGGCGAAGAAGCCGTCGCCTTGCACAAGGCCGATCAGTGCCCGGAAGGGAAGTACACGATCATCCTGGACTCCTCGCAACTCGGTCTTCAGATCCACGAATCCATCGGCCATCCCATCGAACTCGATCGCGTGCTCGGCATGGAGGCCAACTTTGCCGGCATGTCATTCCTCACGCTCGACAAACTGCGCAACCTGCGTTACGGCAGTGAACTGGTCAACGTCGTTGCCGATGCCACCGAGCAGCACGGCCCCGGCCTGGGCACTTTTGCTTACGACGATGAAGGTGTTCCCGCGCAGTGTGCGCCTATCATTCAGAACGGCGAATTCACCGGCTATCTGACCTCGCGCGAGACCGCCGATATGGTTGGCATGGCGCGTTCCGGCGGCTGCATGCGCGCCGAATCCTGGAACCGCATCCCCATCATCCGCATGACCAACATCAGTATCCTGCCCGGCGAAAAGCCGCTGACTCTCGAACAACTCATCGCCGACACCGGCCACGGTATCTTCATGCAAACGAACCGTTCGTGGTCCATAGATGACAAACGCTACAACTTCCAGTTCGGCACCGAGATCGGCTGGGAGATCAAGGGCGGCAAGCTCGGCCGCATGTTGAAGAATCCCTCATACTCCGGCATCACCACTGAGTTTTGGAATTCGATGGACGCCATCTGTTCGCGCGATCAGTGGACGCTCTGGGGCACGCCCAACTGCGGCAAAGGCCAGCCCCAACAGGTCATGGGCACCGGCCACGGCGCCGCCCCGGCAAGGTTCCGCAATGTGACTGTTGGGTCCGCATATAAAGGGACGTAGCAATTACGGCCCTGCCGCGTCTCCCGGTTCGCCGAGGAGACCACATCAAGGTGTTTAACTCGGTATTGGGGAACGGGGCGAAATATTTGGCTGTTGCAACAATGCTCGGTGGTTGCGGATGCTTATCTCGCCTCCCGAAGGGAGGCGGTGAAAATGGCCCAGGACGGCAGTCCTGGGTAACTGCAAACCGCGCCGCAGACAAGTCCCGCTAGCGACGGCCGAAAGCATCAATGCTGACAAGAGACAAAGCCGAACACATCTTCTCCCGCGTCCGCAAATTCTCCTCCGCCGACGAAGTGGAAATCCTCATCGCCGGCGGGCGGCACTCCCTCACTCGCTTCGCCAACAACACCATCACCCAGAACGTGTCGGAGGAGAACTACCTCCTCTCCATTCGTTCTGTAATGGGCGGTCGCACCGCCCGCGCTACCACCAACAAGTGGGACGACAATTCCCTCAAGCGCGCCGTGCAATCGTCCGAAACGCTGGCACGCGTGCAGCAGCCCGATCCTGACCTGCTGCCCGTACCCGGCCCCGAGGTCTTCCGCGAAGAAGACGGGCCCCCGGTCGGCCGCACTTTTTTCGAAACCGCCTCCATGGATGCCGCCCAGCGCGCTGACGCCGTCCACAAGATGGTCTCGGTCGCCAAGCGCCACCAACTCACTGCCGCCGGCATCTGCGCGAACTCCGAAACCGTCGAAGCGGTGCTGAACTCACGCGGCCTCGCCACGTTCCACAGCCAGACTTCGTCGGAAATGTCGGTCACCATGCTGGCCGATGATTCCTCCGGATGGCAGAAGGCCAACTCGCCCGACGTACGTTGTCTCGACCCGGTGCAACTGGCCGAAACCGCCGCGCGCAAGGCCCTCGATTCGGCCCACCCGCGCGAACTCCCGCCCGGCAAGTACACCGTCGTGCTGGAGCCCGCCGCCGTGCTTGACCTGGTCGGCTTCATGTTCTGGGACTGGGGTGGACAGGCCATTCTCGACGAACGCTCGTTCCTGCTGAATCGCGTTGGAACCAAGCTTTTCGGCGACAATGTCAATATCTGGGACGACGTTTATCATCCGCTGCAATCCGGCTCCCCGTTTGATGGCGAAGGCGTGCGCCGCCGGCGCCTTCCGCTGGTGGAAAACGGTGTTGTCACCCATCTCGTCTATGCCCGCGCCACCGCCGAAAAGATCAGGAAATCTCGGCACGCACATTCCTTGGGTAAGGTGGAACCCACCGGCCACGGCTTCCCCCTGCCCAACGAAATCGGTGAAGCGCCGGCCAACATCGTCTTCCACGCCCCAGGGGACGGGCGGGGCAAGACCCTCGACGCCATGGTCTCCTCGCTGGAGCGCGGCATCCTGGTCACCCGCCTCTGGTACATCCGCGAGGTAGACCCCTATGAGAAGATCCTCACCGGCATGACCCGCGACGGCACCTTCTACGTTGAAAATGGCCGGGTTCGCCACGGCCTGCGCAATTTCCGCTTCAACGAGAGCCTCATCCACATGCTTGCCAATGTCGTCGAAATGGGAACGCCGGTGCGGGCCAGCGGGGAGGAATCCTTCGACATGGTGGTGCCGCCCATGACTGTGCGCGACTTCAACTTCACTGAAGTCACCCGCTTCTGAGTCCGTAACCTGTGCCTGGTTTCACTTTGAACCAAAAGTATAGTCGGATTACGACCATTTTTTTCCTTATTTTCCCGTTGGTTCACTGCTATGCTACGCCGCGTAATTCAATTCTAGGTTCAGCCGGTCCTAAGCGTTTTACTTTCGTAACTTTGCCAGAAGGGGGCGGGGGTATAAGCTCTGCTGCTTATGAACAACGGCAGCAAAATTCCCGGCAAAAAGCGCCACGCGCGTCGTTTCCCACTGCAGTTACCGGTGGCAGTTACCGCTTCCAACCGCCGCCAATGCACGGAAACAGAGAATATCTCGGCGGGTGGGGTGCTCCTCCAACTGGATTCGGACATTGAAGTGGGCGCCACCGTCGAGTTCACCATCTCGATGCCCAAAGCATCTCTCGGCGCACCGAAGGATGTAGTGGTGAATTGCGTCGGCCGCGTCGTGCGCTGCAAACCCGCAGGGCGGCGGCGTACGATAGCAGTCGTCATTGACGAATATGAATTTGCGCGCCCCTGACCGCTGACCCCGGGGGTCTGGGAATGGTGGGAAAAGGTTTGGGCAGGCCTTCCCACGCGGAAAAGACGGTCATACCCGCTGCAGAAGGAGCGCCTATCCGCGTCGTGCTGGCCGATAGTCAGGCCATCTTTCGTGTCGGCATCAGCAAGATCCTCAGCGCCGAACCCGACATTCAGGTCATAGCTCAGGCCGAGACGCTGGGGCAGACGCTGGCGGCCATCGCCTCCGCTGATGTGTTGCTCTTCGAAACCGGCTTGTCCCCCACGCCCGCCGAAGCACTGGCGGAAGTGCTCAAACGCGCTCCTTCTCTCTGCGTGGTTGTCATTGTTCCTGAACTCACCGAACCCGAAACCGTGGACTTTTTCCGTCGCGGGGTGCGCGGCATCGTCACCCGCTCGATCGCTCCGGAGTTGCTGGTTCGCTGCGTGCGTAAGGTCTTTCAGGGCGAAACCTGGCTCGACAATCGCGGCGTTAACTGGGTGATGAGCGCCTTTCGCGCGCAAGCGGCCCAGCTGCGCTCCGCCGATCCCAAGCATCGCCTCAACGAAAAGGAACTGCTCATCATCTCCGGCGTTACCCAGGGACTCCGCAACAAAGACATTGCCCAGGAGATTGGCACCACCGAGCAGGTCGTTAAAAACTATCTTCGCAAGATTTACGACAAACTGGGCATTAGCGACCGTCTGGAACTCGCGCTCTACACCGTGCACCAGCGCCTGCTGGAAAACCAGCGCGCTGCCGGCGAGCATCCGCCCGAACCTGCCGCTGGCTCGGAGCCGCCTATTCCCCCAGAAAAACCCCGCAGCGCCAAGCCTCCGGGGGCAAAGTAGTAAAATTTCCCCAGCCGTAGTTGCGGAGTGCCGTACGATTCCGCCGCGTCAACCTTTTCCCGCGGCTCATAGCAAGGAGAGCGAACGTGAAAGGCGATTCCAAGATCATCGCGCTGTTGAACGAAGTGCTTAAAGCGGAGCTCACGGCCATCAACCAGTATTTCCTCCACGCCGAAATGTGCGCCAACTGGGGTTACTACAAGTTGGCCGGCTTGACCCGCAAGGAATCTATCGAGGAGATGACCCATGCCGAGAAGCTTATGGAGCGCATCCTCTATCTCGACGGCACACCCAATATGAGCGAGTTGTTCAAGATCAACGTGGGCCAGAATGTGCCCCAGCAATTGAAAAACGATTTACAGTTGGAGTACGAAGCTGTGCGCCGCCTCAATGACGGCGTCGCCCTCTGCCGCGACTTGAAGGATGAGGGCTCCCGCGAACTGCTCGAGTCCATCCTGACTGACGAGGAACACCACATTGACTTCCTCGAGGCTCAACTGCACGCCATTGATGAGATGGGAATCCAGAACTATCTCGCCCAGTGGATGGGCGAGCCATCCGACGAAAAGAAGTAACACTACGAAAAGTAGTAAGTCGAAAAAGAAGTAATTACAGCGATTCCAATGTGGCTGTATTTCTCGTGTTTGTCATCCCGAGTGCCACATGGACTAATCGGCCCGGCCCACCGAAACGCATGAAATCATGCGGACTCCAGCCCCGGAGATGCGGCCGAAGTTGGCCCAAAACGGAAGTCCTGGGACAGCAGCAAGTTAAAACGTGGGCCTCGCAGGGGCGGCACAAGCCGTTTCCCGTGATTTTCGACGGAGTAGGTCATGGGCCTGCGGCACACCGAAGGGGATGAAAGTCACATTCTGCCCGGTTTTGGCAGATGTGGGTTCCTCATTGAATTTGAATGAGTTAGCTGATGACTTTCGAGAGAGCGACGCGCGGCCGGTTTGCAGGGACCTGGCGTTTCCGGACCGTGATATCGCACTAGCGGCACAAGGGCGCGACGTGCCCCGCCCTTTTTCATCCAGGAGAGTGTCGGTTGTCGTCATCGGCCCAACCCGCGCCATCCGGCGACGTTCAGCAAGCCGCCATCGAGGTCAGTCGCATCCTGCGTGATGCCAAGGTGGATGCGGCCCTGCGCACACGGGCGTTGGCTGCACTGCTGCTCGCCTCGATGCTGGATGCCTCGGCTGATGACCACAATCCGTCTCTTGAAACCCTCAACGCTCGCGTCCAGGCGGTGCTCGAACCACTCCGCCTGCCGCCGAACATGCAGCACCGTCTGGCGGAAGCTATATACCTGGACGCCGCCAACTTCGGCCACCTGCCTTACTGGATTCCGCAGATAATCGCCGTCCTGCGGTGCGTCGGTATTGCCAGCGTGCTGCGCGGCGAATCCGACCTCTTCGGTGTCTTTTACGAAGCCTTTCTCCGCTATGGGTTCGACAACAATGCTCTGGGCATTGTCCTCACCCCGCGCCACATCACGCGCTTTTGCGTCGAACTGATCGGTGTCAGCCCGCAGGATCACGTCATTGACCTTGCCTGCGGCACCGGCGGGTTCCTTGTTGCCGCACACGAAGCCATGCGAAGCGCTGCGTCGGGCGGCGGTGTGATCGCGGGCCGCGATAGCAATCCGACCGTCTGGACGCTCGCCGTTTTGAACTTGGCATTTCGCCGCGCCAACCATGACCTCGAACTGGGCAGTTGCTTCGACCCGAAATACCAGGAGAAAGTGGCAGGCCGATTTACCCGCGCCTTTCTCAATCCGCCGTTCTCTCAGGGTGCGGAACCGGAACGCGATTTCATTGACGCCACCCTGCGCGCGCTTGCTCCCGGCGGGCGTTGCGCCGTGGTGGTGAAGGCGGGCATCTTCGCCGACGAAGAACATGCGTCCTGGCGCGCCGAGTTTCTCCACCGCCACACCTTGCTCGGTCTCATCAGCCTGCCCGAAGACCTTTTCTACCCAACTTCAGCGCCCACTTCGGTCCTGCTCGCGGAAGCCCACGTCCCGCAGGCTGACAACGCTCCCGTGTTGATGGCCCGCGTGTGGAACGATGGCTTCGAGAAACTGAAAAACAAGCGCGTGGAGCGCGGCGGCTGCGAGCTACCCGAGGTACAACGCTGCTTCCGCGCCATGCTTTCGGGACATCCGCAGCATTCCCCGCTCGCCGTCACGGTGAAGGGCGTGCAGTTGAGAAATGGCGTTGAATGGAGCCCACAGGAGTGGCTTCCGCAACCCGCTGACGGCGGTGCCGACAAAACGCGTGCCCAGGAGGAAATCGTCGCCTCCATCCTGCGCACTGTCGCTGAGTTCCCCGACCTTGCCGCTGCCGTCTTGGACGACTTTGCGCTTGCTTGGCAGCAGCTTCCAGAGCTTCCGTGCAACTCGCGCGGCGTGCTCACCGACTACTTTTTCGTCCTTAACGGCCGCTCGGCGGGAGAGAAGCATTTCGGCGATGGTGCGCTGCCGTACGTCTCTAGTAGCGGCCGCACCAACAGCATTGTTCGTCTGGTGGATGAAATAGGAGACGAATGCTTCAGCCGCGGCGGCATTACCGTCACCGCATTTGGACAAGCCTCAGTACAGCCCTGGCCTTTCTGTGCGCGTGGTAATGGCGGCAGCGCCGTGCGCGTTTTGCTGCCGCGCTTCCGCATGGGATTCCCCGAATTGGCCTGGTTCGCCGCCGAAATCAACGCGCAACAATGGCGCTTCTTCTACGCGCGCATGGCCATCAAGTCCCGGCTGGAGCGTCTGACAGTAAGCGCTCCTCCCGCACCATTGCCGCGCGAACGTACGACGATAGCGCAGAAGGTGGCTGAGTTTGGCCGCAAGCTCCGCGAATTGAGTTGCACTTCCTAGTGCGCACTTCCTAAGGGCGGGCCGACACACTCCCAACTTTGTCATTCCGAGCGCAGCGAGGAATCTGGTTTTCGCGCTGTGGACAACACAGCAGATTCCTGGCACGCGCCAAAAGCGGACGCGGCCCGGAATGACAACTTCACCGCTGGTACCAGGTGGTAGCTGCTTGTTGCTAGCTGCTTGTTGCTCAAAAAGAAAACAAATACGACAGCTTCACAAACACCTCATGCCCCATGTCGCTGCGCGCCAGCGGCAAATGCCGCTGCCGGTTGTAACCCACAAACAGCGCGCTGCGCGCCGTGAAATCGTACGCCACCAGCGAATTAATGCTGATGTCATTCGCATGGCGATCGCCCGCAAACTGCGCCAGCGCCCGCGCCCTCAGTTTCGGCGTGAACTGGTAGTTCATGCGCGAAATCAGGAACCGCCGGTTCTGATAAAACGCGCCATTCGACAAGTATTCGCGTATCCAGCTTCCGTTTAACTCCCAGCGCAGATGCCCGCCGATCCGTGCCGTCGCCGTTATGTCAAATTCCTTGGCATGGCCGTAGAAGTTCTCGTCGTACTGCACCAGCTTGCTGGAAATGTACTTGAAACCGAACGACACCGCGCCCGCTTCGCTGGTTTCCACCCCTACGCGCCAGATCGGCGTCGTGTACACGCGAGTAGGCGCGAGCGCCCGGAATTCAGGAGTGAATACGTTAAATCGCACCCGGTCGTAAGAATGTTCCAACCGCACGTTCCAGAAGTTCTTCAGTTGCACTCGCAGGAGGTAATCGGCGCCGGCGTCCTGAAGCGCCCCACTCGTATCGTTGCTCTCGTCGTAGTTCCATTCGCTGAACACCTGGCGAATGCCCCAGCGATTGATGAAGGGTTTGTACACGACCCACAGAGCACCGCTCCAGCGGTCCACCTCGGGCTCGAACCCCGTGTGGCTCGGGTCCACTTCCCGCCCCAGGAACTTGCCATACGCCCCGTACTGCCAGGTCTCGGAGTTGTACCCGAATTCCGATTCCCAACCCAGGTGCTGCGGGGTAATTCCGGGGTACGCTTCACTGGTGTTAAGCATCGCCTGCGACACCCACTTGATGTGCTCACCCCGCAGGATTGAGAGGTCCACGCCGTGAGTGCTCTCCCGCTGACCGAAATCGCCCCTCTCCTGAAACCGGTTCACCGTGATGAAACCGATTGCAGATTTCTGAAGGATGTCGCGCCGCACGCGCACTGTCCCGAAAAGCGCCTGCGGTGACACCTTGAACATACCGTCGGCAGGATCGAGGTATCTCGTCTCCTGCGTCAGTGCCTCCATCGCTCCGATGGTCCACGGGCCAGCTTTGCCGGTGAGCTTGCCTCCTTGCAGGATCCGTTGCGGTTCACCGCTGGGCAGCACTGCGCCCACCCGCCGCGAAAAGAACAGATCCATGGGCGTGCTGAAATAGCTGGCGCCCTCGGTGAAGAACTTGCGTTTTTCCGGATAGAAGATTTCGTAGCGCGACAGCAACCAGGTGAACTCGTCCGCCTCAGTGTCAGCGAAGTCCGGGTTAACGGCCAGGTTCAAGGTGAGGTTTGAGGACAGCCCGTAACGCGCGTCCAGTCCCGCAGTTGCCGTGCTGCCGTTAAGGTCGGGCCGCCAGTTCGCCCGGCGGTAACGCGTGCTGACAAACGGTATCAGCTCCAGGTTCCGGCCCACCCCCACGTTTTCCAGCCCGCTGAGGGTACCCGCCTTCGACGGCTTCATCGTTTCGTCGTAGCGGCTCACAAGGACCCAGTAGGCGCTCTCGTTTTTCCTTACGATGTCCCGTCCCAGGTTCAAGCCCCACTGCTGGCTGGCATCATGGGCCAGACGGATGGACTTAAACGGAATCACCACCTCGGCTGACCAGCCCCACTCCTCCAGCGATGCTGCGCTCTGCCATATGCCATCCCAACTCTCATCGTTAATCTCCCAGCCGCTTCCTTTACTCTCATTGGTCATCGCATCGTACTGGATACCTCGCGAGTTGATGCTGAAGAAGTACCCAGTCCGGCGGTCGTGGAAGGTATCAATCAGGATGTTGACCGAATCAGAGTTGGTTCGGCCATCGTGCGGCCCGAAACGCGCGAGCACCTTTTGCGGTTCCGAGTCGTAGCAGCGGAATCCAAAATAGATGTTGCGCTCGTCATAGAAGATCAGCGCCTCGGTAGGCTCGCTCGCCGGGCTGCCCAAATCGGGTTGCGTCTGGACAAAGTCGCGAATGGGCTCAATCGTGCTCCAGACGGCCTCCTCCAGCTTGCCGTCCACCTTCACCTGGGCCTGGATTTTCCTGACTTGGACGCTTTTTTCGCCGGCCGCGGAGCGCACCACCGCCTCCTGTGCCCCGGCAAAAACGGTGCACAGCAGCAGCATCAGCACACACGCTATACGTATAAGCAAAGCTGCATTGTAGCGACTTTGCTCTTCGATTGTCTCTGGCCGCGCAACATGCGAAAAGCAAAGAAGTTGCGGGATTCCAGCGGGGGGCATCCCGAGTAGGCAAGGGGCATCTAACCCCAAACGGGCACATGCCCCCTCAGCGAATTCCACAATGCCCACTCCGTTGCCAAGCTCCATAACCACGGACGAACACCGAAGCAAGCGCGTGGATCAGGCCGCCATCGCCCGCCGCGTCGACGAACTCGGCGAATGGTTCCATAACCTTGATCTCCACGGCGTACAAACCGCGCCCAACCACTTCCTGGGCGATTTCCCCCAGGTCAAGTGGAAGTACATTTCCACCGTTATTCCTGAGGACATGAACGGGGCCACCGTACTCGACATCGGCTGCAACGGCGGGTTCTACTCCATCGAAATGAAAAAGCGGGGAGCCGGCCGCGTCGTTGGCCTGGACATCGACGACCGCTACCTCAACCAGGCCAGGTTTGCCGCCGACACTCTTGGACTGGATATCGAATTCTCCAAGTGTTCCGTCTACGATGTGGACCGCCTCCCCGGGCAGTTTGACGTTGTTTTCTTCCTCGGCGTCTTCTATCACCTCCGCTATCCGCTATATGCCCTGGACAAGGTGATCAAAAAGATCGCTCCCGGCGGCCGCCTGTTCTTTCAAACCATGATCCGCGGCTCCGAACAGACGCGCGAGTGGGAGAAGAACTATCACTTCTGGAACAAGCAAATCTTTGAAGAACCGGATTTCCCGCGCATGTTCTTCATCGAGCACAGCTATGCCAACGATCCCACCAACTGGTGGGTGCCGAACCGCGCGGCAGCCGAGGCCATGCTGCGCAGTTCGGGGCTCGGCATCATTGCCCACCCTGAACCCGAGACCTGGGTCTGTGTTCCCCGCGAGGTAACGCGCGACGGGCAATACATTCTCGACCTGGAACTGGCGGGCAGACTTTGAGATGAGGTAGGTAGGAAAGGAGAGTCATGGTCGAAGCGGTGATGCTATGGAACGAGCCGAACAACCTCTCTCATTGGGATTTCAAGATCGATTCCAGTTGGAAACTGTTCGCCGAAATGACCATGGCCGGTGCCCGGGCAGTGCGGAAAGCCAATCCTGAGCTGAAGATCGTCCTGGGCGGGATCTCACCGATCGATCCTAACTTCATCCGCCTGATGGGCGCCCACGGAGTGCTCGACGCCGTTGACGTCGTCGCCCTGCACGGCTTCCCGCTGGATTGGAACCACTGGCAAATCCACGAGTGGCCCGAAAAGATCAACGAGATTCGCAGCGTGACTGGCAAACCCATCTGGGTATCGGAAGCCGGCGCCTCCTCCTTCGGCGCTGAAGAAGTGCAGCTCTTCGGAATGTTGCGCACTGCCGAGCTGCTGCTACCCATCGTGGAACGCGTGCACTGGTACAGCCTTTTCGACCTGCCCGCCACCTGGACGGCCACCACGCGCCACAAGGAATCCGAAGGCAGCGCCTATTATCGCCATTACTACATGGGCCTGCTGCGGGAAGATGGCACCCCCAAGCTGGCCGCAGCGCAGTTTCCCGAAGGTCTGGGTATCTGCCAGTGGTTCCATTTCCAGGATCACCGGCTCGATGCCTCCGTGGACTGGCTCCGCAATCTCGGAGTCACCTATCTGCGCACCGGGATCAGTTGGGCGGACTGGTTCCGCCCCAACGCCGAAGCCTGGTTTGACGCGCAGATGTCAGCCATCGCCGAATTCGACACAACGCTCACCCTATGCTTCACCCCCGAGCATCTGGGCATCGTGCCGCATTACACCAGCCCGCCCAGAGACGTGGACGATTTTGCGCACTTCGCCCGCTGGGCCGTGAATCGGTACGCTCCCGGCACTAAGCCGGTCCGGGAAACCGGTGAGCAGATCGAGGTAGGCGCGGAAGAGTAAGACATGGTACGTAGGGTCCTGATCACCGGCGGCGCGGGTTTCCTGGGTTCCCACCTCGCCGACAAGTTGCTGAGCAGAGGGTACGCGGTTCGCATCTTCGACAACCTCGCTCCTCAAGTTCATCCCAACGGAATTCCCGAGTACCTGTCGCCCGAAGTCGAGTTCATCCGTGGCGACATGCGCGACCTCGATCGCCTGCGCGATGCCGTGCGTGACGTGGACGCGGTCTTTCATCTCGCGGCCGCCGTCGGTGTCGGACAGTCCATGTACGAAATCTTCCACTACATGGGCGTGAACACGCTCGGTACCGCCAGCCTCCTCCAGGCGCTGCTCGATACCAGGGCGGACTTGCAGAAACTGGTGGTCGCATCCTCCATGTCAATTTACGGCGAGGGCAAATACCTCTGTGCCGATTGCGGCGAGACCGCGCCGCCCCCGCGTGACGGGCAGCAATTGCGCAACAAGCAGTGGGAGCCCGTCTGCCCGGCCTGCGGCGCAGTGCTTACACCGGTGCCGACCGACGAGTCCAAGCCGCTGCAATGCACTTCGATCTATGCGCTTTCCAAGAAGGACCAGGAAGAAATGGTCCTGCTTTTCGGCCGCACCTACGGGGTCCCGGTCGTCGCCTTGCGCTACTTCAACACTTACGGCCCCCGCCAGGCGCTGTCGAACCCTTATACCGGCGTGGCGGCCATCTTCGCTTCCCGCCTGTTAAACGGACGGGCGCCGCTGATTTTTGAAGACGGGCGGCAGATGCGCGATTTCGTCAGCGTACACGACGTGGTCGAAGCCAATGTGCTCGCCCTGGAGCGGCCCGAAGCCGACGGAATGGCACTGAATGTGGGTTCGGGCGAGCCCATCTCCGTCCGCGAAATCGCTGCCATGCTGGCGCGTGAACTGGGCACACACCTGCCGGCCGAGATCACGGGCAAATATCGCGCCGGTGACATCCGGCATTGTTTCGCCGATATAAGCAACACTTCACGCGTGCTGGGCTACAAGCCGCGGGTGCGCTTTGCGGACGGCGTCCGCGAACTGGGCGGCTGGTTGCGTTCGCAAACCGCTGAAGACCGCGCCGCGGAAGCTGTGCAGCAGCTCGACCTCTATGGCTTGACGGCGTAGAGGAGTTATACCCCTGGGAAAGTGGAAGACAACGATGAAGAAAGTCGAGCCGTTCCGTTCGGTGCTGATCTTCGGCGGGGCTGGGTTTATTGGGTCCAACTGGGCCCACCACCTGCTGGAGCACACGAACTCGATGGTGCATGTGTTCGATAACCTGTCGCGCGAGGGGGTCCGCTATAACCTCGCGTACTTGAAGAAGACGTCGGACAGCAGCGGGCGGCTGCAGGTTACCATTGGCGACGTCCGCGATGCCGCTGCCGTCGAGGCTGCGGTGCGCGGCGCCACCGAGATCTACAACTTTGCCGCCCAGGTGGCGGTCACCACCTCGGTCCTCGACCCGCGCCACGATTTTGAAGTGAATGTCATGGGCACCTTCAACATTCTGGAAGCGGCCCGCAAGACCGGCCGGCGTCCTTTCCTGCTGTTCACCTCGACCAACAAGGTGTACGGCGACATGGTGGACCGGCCCCTGAAGCAATTGGCCCGGCGTTACGAGTACCGCGACATCTGCGGCGTTTCTGAGTCTCAGCCGCTCGACTTCCACTCTCCTTACGGATGCTCAAAAGGCGCCGCCGACCAGTACGTCCGCGATTACGCCCGTATCTACGGCCTGCCCACGGTCGTGCTGCGCATGTCCTGCATCGCCGGCCCCCGCCAGTTCGGCAACGAAGACCAGGGATGGGTCGCCCATTTCCTCTATTCCGCGCTGGCCAATACTCCCGTCGTCGTGTACGGCGATGGGCGCCAGGTGCGCGACGTTTTGTGTGTCTATGATCTGATTCGGGTCTTCGAACTCACCCGCGAGAAGCAGGACATTACCGCAGGTGAGATTTATAACGTTGGTGGCGGTCCCGAGAACACCGTTTCGCTGCTCGAGCTGATTGACGAGGTCGAAGACCTCACTGGCTGCCGCGTCCGCTACGAGCGCGACCAGCGCCGCCCCGGCGACCAGCTCATTTACGTCACCGATACCAGCAAGTTGCAGCGCGAGACCGGCTGGCGCCCGCAATACGACTTGCGCCAGACCCTCGCGGAAATGTACCGCTGGTGGAAACGCAACCGGGCGCTCTTTGTCTCCGGCGTCTTGCCGGCCCGCGTGCCCGCGCCCGTCTTGCAGGAAGTCCCGGGAGCGGCCGCATGAAATACGCACTGATCAATCCCAACTGGGACTTCAGGGGCTCCACTTACTTCGGCTGCCAGGACCCGCACTGTCCGCTCGAACTATTGTTTGCCTTCGACAAGATTCGCGAGGCCGGGCACGAGCCGCTGCTCGTGGATGCTCAGAACGAGAATCTGACTACCGACGAAACCAGGCGGCGCGTTCATGCCTTCTCGCCGCACTTTCTCGTCATCCCAACGGCGCCCTCGTACTTGTTTTGGCGCTGTCCGCCGCCTGAGCTGCGCGTCCCGCGCGAGTGGTTTGCGGCGTTGGACACGAACGCCGTGAAGGTCGCCATCGGACCGCATTCTTCCGCCACGCCTTCGGCCACACTGCGCAAGTTGAATTGTGACGTTGTCATGCGTGGCGAGGCCGACCTGACTTTGGCTGAGCTTGCATCCAAACCGTGGCGTGAGATTGCCGGATGCTGCTGGCGCGGCCAGGATGGCGAGCACATTTCGCCCGCCACCGCCGTTGTGGACATGAGCACGCTCGGCGCGCTCGACTTCCACAACTACAACGTTGAGGCCCGCAGGCATCGTCACCACGTCTTTTGGGGCGAGGGCCACGGCGCCGAGTTAGAGTTCGCTCGCGGCTGTCCCTGGGCGTGTACCTTCTGCAACAAGACCCTGTTCCGCAACAAGTTTCGCGAGCGGAGTGTGGACGCCGTATTGGCGGAAGTCGATCGCGTAATCGCCCGCGGTGTTGACTACATTTATTTCATTGATGAGATCTTCGGCGTCGGCAAGAACGTCCGCCGCCTGCTCGAAGGTATCGCCGAGCGCAGCGTGAACATCGGTTTCCAGACGCGCATTGACCTGTGGGACGAAGAATCACTCGACCTGCTGGCCCGCGCCCGCACCATTTCCATGGAATGCGGCATCGAGTCCATCACCGACGAGGGCCGTGACGAACTCAACAAGAATTGCCGCATGTCCACCGAGCGCCTGACGGAGCTGCTGATTTACGCCCGCCAGCGCATCCCGTGGGTGCAGGCCAATCTCATACTGACCGAGAAAGATGACAAGGGACAGATCCGCCGCTGGCAGGAACGTCTTAAGGGCCACGGTGTTTGGGTAAGCGAACCGGTGCCGATGTTCCCCTTTCCCGGCACGCCCTTGTATGCCCAGATGTTCGGGCTGCCGGACGATCAGGCCTGGGAACGTGCGCACCACTATTACACTTCCGCTTATGGCGGCAAGGGTTACAGCGACATACAGGAGCAGCAGCCCATGCCGATCGAGGACCTGGAATGCACGCGTTAGTTACCGCCGACTCTATTGGCGGCGTCTGGACCTATGCGCGTGAACTGGTGACCGGGCTGTGCCAGCGCGGCCTTCGCGTAACCCTGGTCAGCTTCGGCGAAATTCCCACGGCCGCGCAAACTGCGTGGATGGACGGCCTCGCCGACCTCGACTTCCGTCCCACCGCATTCCAACTCGAATGGATGCAGGGCGCCGAGCACGACCTCGCTCTCTCCCGGGACTACTTGCAGGCGGTCATTCGCGAGACCGCACCCGACATCATCCACCTCAACCAGTACTGCTACGGAGCGCTGGAAACCGACGCTCCCAAGATTGTCGTCGCGCACAGTGACGTGATGAGCTGGTGGGTGGCCGTCCACGGCGAAGAACCACGTGACACCCGCTGGATGCGCTGGTACCGCGACACCGTGCTCGCCGGCCTCGAAGGCGCCACTGCCGTCGTTGCCCCCTCGCAGTGGATGCTCGATGCCATCCGCCTTCACTACTGCTCGCCGGCGCAGGCGCGGGTCATCCACAACGGACGCACGCCAACGCTTTTCAACCCGCACGTCACCAAGGAGGATTACATCGTCAGTGTGGGACGCCTCTGGGACGGCGGCAAGCAGACCGCGCTGCTTACCCGCATACATCCTCCGCTGCCAGTCTATATCGCTGGCTCCGAACAGCATCCTGACGCTTCGCTGCGCAACGACTCGCGGCGTTCGGCAAGAAAGCAGGTGCAGTTCAAGGGACAACTGTCTGAAGAGCAGTTGCGCCAGCTTTACAGCCGGGCCGCGATATACGCCGCCACCTCGCGCTACGAACCCTTCGGACTCGCTCCGCTGGAAGCCGCCCTGTCGCGTTGCGCGATCGTCGCCAACGACATTCCCACCTTCCGCGAGTTGTGGGGCGACTCGGCGTTTTACTTCCGCTACAACGACGCCGCCAGCCTGCAAGGCGCGCTGTACCGTTTGGCCGGCGATCCCGAAATGCGCATCGCCTACGCCAACCTCGCCTACCAGCGCGCACGCGAGTGCTTCACCGCCGAACGCATGGTCAGCGACTATCTCAGCCTGTACCAGGCACTCACGAAAGCGGAGGTTGCCGCATGACCGGCAAGCTGAACATCCGCTATTTCGCCCATTCCTGGCTGTCGGACTGGAACCATGGCAACGCTCATTTCCTTCGAGGACTAGGCCGTAGCCTGGTGCAGATGGGCCACAACTTTCGCGGCTATGAACAACTCGGCGCCTGGTCTCTGACCAACCTCGTCCACGAGGAAGGCGAAACCGCCATTGACGCCATCGATACCTTTCGCCGCCAGTTCCCCGAACTCGACATCCGCTTCTACTACAAGGAATCTCTTAAGGAATTCGCCGAACAGGAACTCGAAGGCGCTGACGTCGTCATCATCCACGAGTGGAACGAACCCGCCGTGGTCAACACTGTCCTCAGCCTGAAGAAGCGTTTCGGCTTCCGCGCGCTTTTCCACGACACGCACCACCGCGCCTACAGCAGCCCGCGCGACATCCTGCGCTTCGACTTGCACCTGTTCGACGGCGTGCTGGCGTTCGGTGAATCCATCCGTCAAATCTACCGCGATGCTTTCGGCGTCCCGCAAGTCTGGACCTTCCACGAGGCCGCCGATGTGCACACCTTCAAGCCTCTGGAACGCGAAAAAGAAATCGATCTCCTTTGGATCGGCAACTGGGGCGACGAGGAGCGCACCTGCGAGCTTCAGGAATTTCTGGTCGGCCCGGCCGCCGCGCTGCCCGCGCGCAAGATTGTCGTCCACGGCGTCCGCTACCCTGAGCACGCCCGCCGCAGCCTGGAGCAGGCCGGCATCGAATTTCGCGGCTACTTGCCGAACCTCCAGGCTCCCGAAGCGTACGCGCGCGCCAGGTTGTCGCTGCACGTTCCGCGCCGCCAGTATGCAAACGGCCTGAGCGGCATTCCCACTATTCGTGTCTTTGAGGCGTTGGCGTGTGGCATCCCACTCCTATGCTCGCCCTGGAGTGACGTCGAAGGTCTGTTCCGCCCCGGCGAGGATTATCTGGTCGTCTCCGATGGCCACGCCATGACTGTGGTAATCGAACACCTGTTGCGCGACGATGCCGCACGCCGCCAACTCGGCGGGCGTGGCCTCAGCACCGTATTAAAAGAGCATACCTGCGAACACCGCGCTCGCGAACTGCTCGAAATTTGCGAGGAACTGGGCAGATGAAACTGTTCGTCTTCGGTTCCAGTCTGACTTCGTCCTACTGGAACGGCGCCGCCACTTACTATCGCGGCATTTACAAAAACCTGGCTGCGCTCGGGCACGACATCACCTTCGCCGAGCCCGACATCTACGACCGCCAGAAGAACCGCGATGCCGGCGACATCCGCTACGCGCGCGTGATTGTCTACCGCGCTGGCGCACTCGACGCGCTTCTCGCCCAGGCTTGCTGCGCCGGCCTTGTGATAAAACACAGCGGCGTCGGCGCCGATGATCAGGAACTCGAAGGTCGCGTGCTCGATTGCCGCTCGCCGCACACCCGGATTGCTTTCTGGGACGTTGATGCCCCCGCGACCCTCGCGCGCGTCGAAGCCGGTCCATCGGACCCGTTCCGTCAGCTCATTCCGCAATACGACTACATCTTCACCTACGGCGGCGGTCCGCCGGTCGTGGAACACTACAAGCGGCTCGGCGCGCGCAACTGTCATCCCATCTACAACGCGCTGGATCCTGCTACTCACTGCCCGGTAGCGCCTGATACCGCCGTGGAATGCGATCTCGCGTTTGTAGGCCATCGCCTGCCCGACCGCGAGAAACGCGTCGAACAATTCTTTCTCCGCGCTGCCGAACTCGCGCCGGAGTTCACCTTCATCCTGGGCGGTGAAGGCTGGGCAGGGAAGCCGTTGCCCAAGAACGTCCGCTGGATCGGCCACGTCGCTACCGGCGACCACAATCGCGTCAACTGCTCCGCGCGCATGGTGCTGAACATCAATCGCGAATCCATGGCCACCGTGGGCTTCTCGCCGCCGACGCGCGTCTTTGAAGCGGCCGGCGCGGGCGCCTGTGTCATCACTGACTACTGGGCTGGCATCGAAAGCTTCTTCCGTGTCGGCCAGGAAATCCTGGTCGCGCGTTCAGCGGAGGACATCATCCGCTACCTGCGTTCGGTGGATGTTCACCGCGCGCGCCAGATCGGCGCCGCCATGCGCCAGCGGGCCCTTCGTGACCACACCTACGCCCTGCGCGCCGCGCAAGTTGACGCCCTGCTCAAGGCAGCGCCACGGCCGCAGGCGGCCAATCCCGTAGCTGCTTAGGAAGCGTTCGTATTGCCGGTTCGCACAGGAAACGGGAAACCGGGAACGGAAAACGGTTTTATGAAGATTGTCATCTTCGGACTTTCGATCACCTCATCGTGGGGCAACGGCCACGCCACCACCTTTCGCGCCCTCTGTCGTGCGCTGCGCTCGCGCGGACACCACATCATCTTTTACGAGAAGAACCTCGAATGGTACGCCCACAACCGCGACCTGCCCAACCCGGACTTCTGCGAGACCCGCATTTTCGAAGACTGGGACGCCGTCCTGCCCAACGCGCGCCGCGAACTCCGCAATGCCGATGTCGCCATGGTCGGCTCCTATTTTCCTAACGGCATCGCCGCCATTGACGAGGTGCTGGCGTCGCGCGCCGCCGTCAAGACGTTTTACGACATTGATACCCCCATCACTATCGGCCAGTTGCGGGAGCTCGGCGCGACCGGCTACCTGCGCACCGACCAGGTCGCCGGGGTTGACGTCTATTTCAGCTTCACCGGAGGCCCCATGCTGCGCGAAATTGAAATGCGCTTCGGCGCGCGCTCCGCCGTCCCCCTCTACTGCTCGTTCGATCCTGAGCAGTACCACTCATTTCCGGTGCATAGGCGCTATCAGTGCGACCTCAGCTACATGGGCACCTACGCGCCCGACCGCCAGCCCAAGATCGAAGAACTGCTGTGCGGGCCGGCGCGCCGCCTGCCCGAGCGCCAGTTCATCGTCGCCGGCCCGCAGTATCCCAAGTCCCTGCGCTGGCCGGCCAACGTGCGCCGCATTACCCACCTGAACCCCCGCTGGCACGCCCGCTTTTACTCTTCTTCGCGGCTTACCCTGAACGTCACGCGGCGCGACATGGTGCGGGCCGGCTGGTCGCCCTCCGTCCGCCTGTTCGAGGCCGCTGCTTGCGCCGCGACTATCGTCTCCGACAACTGGCCCGGCCTGGATACGTTCTTCACGCCTGGAGAGGAAATCCTGCTGCCGACCGAGGCGAGTGATGTTGTCCGTTATCTCACGTCCGTTGACGCAGATGAACTGCGGGCCATCGGCCGGCGCGCGCAACAGCGCGTGCTCGCCGAGCACACCAGCGCACGACGCGCCGCGCAGTTTGAGGACGCCGTCGCCGCGAGCTTAAGTGCCCCTGCCCGCGCCGGCCGCGCCCTGCTTGCCGGCTGAGATAAAACGCCCGTGCCCCAAATTGCATCTTTATGTCCGACGCTTCTTGTTGACCAGCGTTCTAGCAGCCCGCCAGAAGAACGCTCGCTCGTTTCGTGCTGCAAAAGGAGGTCCATGAGAGTTGCACTGGTTGCTCCACCGTTTATCCCTGTTCCCCCAAGAGTTTATGGTGGAACCGAACTGTTCATTGCCCAGCTTGCCATTGGCCTGAAGAAACTCGGAATCGAGGTCGTCGTTTACGCCAACGGCGAATCTACCGTCAACGTCGAGAAGCGCTGGCTCTACCCCGAGTCCCAATGGCCCATTTCCGGCGAAGTCTACGATAACCTCAAGGACATCAATCACACTGCCTGGGCCGTACGTGATGCCTGCGAGACCTGCGACATCATTCATCTCAACAATCTGCCGGGCCTGGTGCACAGCCGCTTCGTGAATACCGCGTTTGTTTATACCGTTCATCATCCGCATGAGCCGCGCCTGAGCGAGTTTTATCGGCACTATCCCGACGTGCACTACGTCACCATCAGCGACTTTCAGCGGCGCCGCGAAACCATGCCGCACATCCGCACCATTCATCACGGCATTGATGTCTCTCTCTACCAGCTTGTCACGGAGAAGAAGGGCTACTTCAGCTTCCTCGGACGGATCGCGCCCATCAAGGGTACGCACATTGCCATCCAGGTCGCGAAAAAAACCGGCATCCCGCTGAAGATTGCGGGCGAAGTGCAGCCCATGTTCCGCGATTATTTCGACGCCGAGATCAAGCCGCACCTTGACGGCAAATTTATCGAGTACATCGGCCAAGCCAACCTCGAAACCAAGAAGGAACTGCTCGGCGGTTCCATTGCCTTGCTGTTTCCCATCCAGTGGAACGAGCCGTTTGGGCTGGTGATGATCGAAGCCATGGCCTGCGGGACGCCGGTGCTGGCGCTGCACGGCGGCTCGGTCGAAGAGGTCGTCGCCGACGGCGTCTCCGGCTGGGTGGCGCGCTGTGTCGAAGAGTTGGTGGCACGCGCCCGCACGGTTGCCGGCGATTTCAAACCCGCGGCGGTGCGCGCCTACGTCGAACGTGGGTTCTCGCTTGACCGCATGGTCCTGGAGTACGCCAACCATTACCGCGCCATCCTGAACCAGGGGCAGGCCGCGCAGGCGGCTGCCGCTGACGGCGAACAGCGCGCCATCGCCTGAAGCCTGACTCGGAATTCGAACGGCACTTTGTATCGGTTGTGGATCTCCGACCCTCTTGACCCACAGTACACGCAATACTGTTTCTACAGCCGCGATGATCTAGTCAGATTAGGCGGCGTCAGTTGCAAGAATTCATTGGACCAACATCGACCGCGCTATATATGGTCGCAGTCGTTTGGCTATGACAGGTACGGAAATCTGACCAAAACCGAAGACGAAGAACTCCCTGCTGTTGTGGGTGAGGCAACATTCGAGTCGCTCCAAGGTGGTGGTGCGCCAGTTCTGGCAGAACTGAGATATCCGTTTCGGAAGATCGATGATCCTGCGTCCGTGTTTACGTACCCGGAGGCACGTCTCTACCACTTCCACATGGAGGGGGGCGTTTGCGTGGATGTCATTTGCGGGACCTATCACGTGCGCCGCGAGACAAACACTGACAGATAAACGCGTCAAAAAGTCGGCGAGTGGCCCGCCAAACAATTGATCCAGGGGGTGCCCCGTTCAAGCCCGATTTTGGCTTGGGCGGGTCGTTGATACGTTGCGCCACGACTAACATCCGCACTGGCAGCCCAAATCGGCACCACGTCACCCCTTTTCTTCACTTTTCTGTTGCGTTGCTTCGCCCCGCTCGACTATGTTCCTTTGAAGGAGCACACTGCTTCACCGAGCCGCAGAGCTAAACACCTGCGGCTCAAATGTTTACTTGTCAGCTCTTTGACATCTTGGTGCATGTTGCACAGCTCGGGCGGGCCGTTGCGGCGTTCCGCTACCCATCCCGGCCTCCGCAGCCGTCGAGCTAAGTGCTTTGTACTCTATATTTTGACACTTAACTCCTTTAGACGGAAAGATTTACATGCAACTCACTGCCTAAGCTGCTGAAAACAAACGACGGTGGGGGAGGGGGGTACCCCCTCAGCTTCCCGTTTTGGCACGGCTACGACGGCCCGCGCAGGCGATCAATGTTGCACGCTCGCGAAAACCGGGGCACGCCGCCGGGACGGCGGCGCTACTAACGGCGGCGCTACGAAAAAGGCCGGACTGGATCTCGCTGTCAACTGCCAACTGACAACTGGCAACTGACAACTGCCAACTGCCAACTGCCAACTGGCAACTACTCCTTCACCGCGATCCCCAGCGCCTTCATCTTGCGGTACAGGTGGCTGCGTTCCAGGCCGAGGACTTCGGCGGCGCGGCTGATGTTGCCGTGGTTTTCGTCAAGCTTTTTCAGGATGTAGTCGCGCTCGTAGGCCGCGCGTGCCTGGCCCAGAGTGGAGAAGTCGCCTGCCCTGCGCTCGCGGTACAGCAGCGGCGGCAGGTGCTTGCGGTCGAGGCGCGCCACCGTCGGGTTCATGATGACGATGCGCTCGATCACGTTGCGCAGCTCGCGCACGTTGCCCGGCCATGAGTAGCGCATCAGGGCGTCAATCGCTTCGTCGGTGATTTCTTTCGGCCTGCGGCTGTAGGCGGCGGCAAATTCCTTCAGAAAATATCGCGCCAGTTGCGGGATGTCTTCCTTGCGGTCGCGCAGCGGCGGCACGTAGAAGGGAATCACGTTGAGCCGGTAAAACAGGTCCTCGCGGAAGTTGCCGGTCGAGATTTCGTCTTCCAGGTTCTTGTTGGTCGAGGCGATCACGCGCGTGTCCACGCTGATCATTTCGTCGCTGCCGACCGGCGCGAACCGCTGTTCGTCGAGCGTGCGCAGGACTTTCGCCTGCGTCTTGAGGCTCATGTCGCCGACTTCGTCGAGGAACAACGTGCCGCCGTTGGCCTTTTGGAACTTGCCTTCCTTGGCCGACGCGGCGCCGGCAAACGAACCTTTCAGGTGGCCGAACAGTTCGCTCTCGATCAGGTCTTCGGGAATGGCGGCGCAGTTCACTTCGACGAACATGGCGTCTTTGCGCGCGCTCTGCGCGTGGATGGCGCGCGCCACCAGTTCCTTGCCAGTGCCTGATTCGCCGTAGATGAGCACGCGGCCGTTGGTCGGCGCCATCAGCCCGATCTGCTGGCGAAGCGCCTTCATCGGCACGCTGTCGCCCACGATCTGGCTCTTGCTCAGCAATTGCCGCTTCAGGTCGCGGTTCTCGCTGCGCAGGCGCTTGGCCTCGACCGCGTTCTTGACGAGGATGAGCGTCTTCTCCAGCGAAAGCGGCTTCTCGAGGAAGTCATAGGCGCCTAGCTTGGTGGCGCGCACCGCGGTTTCGATGGTGCCATGGCCCGAGATCATGATGACCTCTGGCGCATCGTCGCCCTCCTTGATTCTTGCTAGCGTGTCGAGACCGTCAATGCCGGGCAGCCATATGTCGAGCAGCACCACGTCAAACGCCTTCTGGCGGATCATGTCCAGCCCGGCTTCACCGCTGGCGGCGGTGGCAGCGGTGTAGCCCTCGTCTTCGAGAATGCCTTTCAGCGACTCGCGGATACCGCTCTCGTCATCAATGACCAGGATGTTGTGCATGCCAATGTCGCAAGTTGACGCTAAGTTTCGGCGACTCCAGCTTTCACACTGCGCGGCGTGGTTTCACCTGTGATTTCGGCAGCCGCTGCGGCTTCGCTGGCCAGTGGCAACTCGATCACGAAGCGCGCCCCCACCGGCTGGTTCTCTTCCACGCGGATGGAGCCGCGGTGGTCTTCGACGATGCGGCTGACGATCGCCAGTCCCAGACCGGTCCCGCGTTCTTTCGTAGAAAAATACGGCAGGAACAGTTTCTCTTTCATCTCGGGGGAGACGCCGTGGCCGGTGTCGGCCACCACGAGTTCCACTGTATCGCGGCCCACGGCGAGCGCAGTCGAGATTTGGATTTCGCGCACTAGTGAGTCCTGCGTTGCTTCGACCGCGTTGTCCACCAGGTTCGCAATGGCACGCTTCATGGCCTCGGGATCGGCGAGCACGCGCGGCAAGTCCGCTGCGAGGTCAGTGCGAATGCGGACGTTTTCCAGGCGGCCTTCGAACAGGCCAAGCGCGCCCTGTACGATGGCGTTCAGGTCGGCAGCCTGCGGCTGCGAAGCGGGGAAGCGCGCCAGGGTGGAGAACTCGTCCACCAGGGTGCGCACCGTGTCCACGGCGCCGGCGATGGTCTGCGCGCAACCGTGAATAATGGCCAGCGATTGCTCGTCGGGCGGAGTGCCGCGTTCCAAGTGACGCCGGATGCGCTCGGCAGAAAGCGCAATAGGCGTAAGCGGGTTCTTGATTTCGTGCGCCACGCGGCGCGCGACTTCGCGCCACGCGGCCTGCTTCTGCGCCTTGAGCAGGTCGGACAAATCTTCGAACACCAGAACGTACCCGAGCCGCTGGCGATCCACATGTAGCGATGCGACCGTGACCGCCAGATCAAGACGAGCGCCGGCCCAGACAATCTCCATCTGGCTGGTGATGGTGCCCATGCGGTCCGACTTGCGCAGCATGGCGGTGAGATCGTCCACTATTTCAGCAGGGAAGCAGTACTCTAGCGAAGAACCAATCGCAAAGCGCGACTCGGCGGCGCGAAAGATGCGCGTCAGCGCCGTATTGGTGTGCGTAATGCGCCGCTGCGCGTCGAGTGAAAGCACGCCGGTAGGGATGCTTTCCAGGATGGTTTCGATCTGGCGGCGGCGCTGCTCCAGCGCGGCATTCGCCTCCGCCAGCGAGTGGCTGGAGGCTTCCAACTGGCGGCGGCTTGATTCCAATTCCTCCGCCATATGATTGAACGACTGCACCAGGCGACCGAGTTCGTCACCCGAGGCGAGCTGGATGCGGTAGTCGAATCGGCCGCGCGACAACTCTTCGGTGGCTGCCGCCAGCGCCGCCACCGGACGCGTGACGAACTTCGACAAGAACAGCGCAAACCAGGTGGAGGCAAACAGGACGATGACCGTGAGGAGCAGCAACAGTCCCATGTAGGTGCGGCGTACCAGCTTACGCTGGAGTGCCAGTTCGTTGTAGCGCCGTTCGCTCTCCTCGATCTGGTTAAGCGTGGCCGTGAAATTTGCCGGCAACGGCAGGGCGACGAGGATCTTGCCGTGCTCGCCCGCCGGCGCAGTGCCGAGCACGTACTCTTTGCCGGCAATCGTAAACGGCCGTGGACGCGGCGCCTGCAATTCGCGCTCCGCCGGCAGCCGCTGCCTGAGCACTGACCAAACATCCGGCGCATTGAAGCTGGCCTCGGCGTGATCGCCCACAATCGCGATGGCGAAGCCGCCTCCCAGCGTTGGCTCGTGGCGGCGGAACTCGGCCATCACTCCCGAGAAATTACCGGTCGCGAACGCGCGGACCGTGTCGGGTGAGGTGGCAATCGAGCGGGCCTCGCCCCTGGCGTCGTTGGCCGCGTAGGTGGTCAGCAGGTTGGCCGCGGCGGAGGTGTCTTCATGTACCTCCTGCACCGGCCGCGAGAACCACTTGTCAATCGAGCGGTTCATCAGTCCATAGGCGAACACGAACAGGCAAATGACGGGGGCGAACGAGAGCAGCAATGCGCCCACGACCATCCGCGTGCGGAACTGCGAACCCAGTACGCCGCCGCGCCGCTCGGCGTAGAGCTTCAGCAGGGTGCGCAACAGCACCAGGGTGAGCGCCACAAGCAGAAGGAAGATTAGCGCCGAGAGCGCGGCAAAGATCAGCGTCTGTTGGTTGCTGTCGGGCCGCAGGAAGGTCAGATTGAACGCCTGCTGCGAGAAGATGATGAAGAAGAGCAGAAAAATCCCGATGGCCAGCGCGATGATGTAGGAGCGCCGGCGCCGTTGCGTCGCGGGTTGGGGGGCCTGGGCCAAGAACGCTCGCCCGTACTGGTTCTGCTCAGAGCAGCAAAAACATTATACGGGTTTCAGCGTCGCATTCTGTGCCGGTACTTACGGTTGCGCCGTACCCGACCGGCACGGCAGGAATGGCTGCAATGGGCAGCCCTCGCACTTCGGCGCCTTCTTGAAGCAATAATTCTTACCCACGACAACGAGCAGCGCATGCATGTCGTTGAACACCTGGGCGACCAGCGATCGCTCGGCTTTGCTCATGCGCGACGGATGGTGCGCCAGTCTCGCGAGACTCGGTTGCTGCGCCGCGCTACCAGGGTTTTCGGCGGGCGGGGTCTTTCGAAGGGCGCGTTCGAACAGCTCGCGAATCTGCTCGTAGCCGGCATTCGGCGGCAGAAATCGGTGGCGCTGCACAATTCGCCGCGTGTAAGCGTCAACCACGAACACCGGATGATTACCGGCGTAGAGCAGGATGGAATCGGCGGTTTCCGGGCCAATGCCGTTCAGCGCGAGCAGTTCCTCGCGCAAGGCGGCGGTCGGCTGTGCGAACATCCGCTCGAGCGATCCGCCGTAGCGCGTGTCGAGAAACGCTACAAACGTTTTCAGTCGGCGCGCTTTTTGCCGGAAGTAACCGGCGGGATAGATCAGTTTCTCCAACTCTGCCAGGGGCAAGCGGCGTAGCGCGGCAATACTGAGCGCACGTGCGTGGCGCAGGTTCGAGATCGCGCGTTCGACATTGATCCACGAGGTGTTCTGTGTCAGAAAGGCGCCGACGATCACCTCAAAACGGCCCTGCGCCGGCCACCAGTGCTGCGGGCCACACGCTTGCGTCAACGCGGCATAGAATGCGCGTATCTGGGTCTCGCTGGATTCCGCCGAAGGCATGATTCCAGTGTAAAGCAGTGGCGGGTTTCGGATTTTGAGCGCAGCCCTGAAAAGGCTGGCGTCGGCGGTTCGATTCCGTCCCTGGCCACCATGGTTCTCTGTAACTTACGAGCATCACTTTATCCGCTCGTGGGTCCAATTGGGTCCAATTCGCTGCACGTACTTGCTCAAGCCGGTCAGTCGATCCACCGCGTTGCGCTGCGATTCCGGCACATCTCACCTCGTACGCCACTCTTGCATCCTGTAAACAATAATTCGCTATGCGCTTGAGATCGCCGGGGAGTTGCTGCCGTGGCGCCTGACCGAAGTGGCTTGTGCCTGTGCCGATAGCCGGCGCGCTCTCCCGAGTACCGGCTGCGCCCCGCCCCCAGCGCCGCCGCCAATTCCTGCTCCAACACCTGCTCAATCAACTCTCGCGCCCGCTCCCGAATCAGCGCCTCCACGCTCTGCCGCCAAACTTCGCTTCCGCACCCGACTCAAAGCACTACACTCTTCCATGGCGTATCCTTCCTGGCCCAGACCAGCTCGTCCGGGCTTGGTTGCGCTCACAACTTTTCAGGAGATTACGCCTTTGCTTTCTACAGAAATGGGGACGGCACCCGAATCTGCCCGCGGACACACAAAGCGCAACCGGCCGGCCCGTTCTCGGTCGGAAACTCCTCCATCGCGCGGCGGTCTAACCTCGCGAGAGGTTTAGCGGAATCGAATTCAACGGTCTTCCAACCCGCGTCCTTAAGCTTCCGGTCGACCAATCCCGTGCGGAATGTCTTGCCATCAGGCGACACGTCGGACAGCGCGACCATTTAGGTGCGTCGGATGCCTGGATATATGACTTTCGACCGATCCCCTGGAGAAATTCGAGCCGTTGGGGAAGCACCGGCGACGATTTAGAAATGCGGCATATTTGCTGTAACTTCCTGATGCAGCGGCAGTTACCGACAGACAAAAAAATAAGAAAAAAAGCCTGTCCGCGCCATTGCCGAATCGGCCTCGCGCTCACTAGTTATTCACGTTTCACCCGTCTTGGAGGCTGATTGGCTCAAGTGCAATGCAGGCTGCATTGGGTTGTGGTGACAATTTCTTTCTCAGGCTAAAGCTTCAGCCGTACGGATTCTTTGGAGAAATATGCGATTAAACAGGCTTGTTGCGACAGCTTTTGTTTATCTCGTCCTGATCCTGATGATCGGGTGGACCGCTCCTGGCGTTGCGGCACAGAACCGTAACCGGCCGGCGACAACCGTTTCAGGTGCGCGCAGGACGCTCGCACCGACTCCGCTCAAGCGGATAGTGACCGGCTTGACGAAGTTGTTGGAAACCAAGCGCGGCGACTATCACAGTGGCTCGGCACCGTTCTCCACACCGGTGCCATTCTCGATATTGGATGAGTCGTCTATTCCTGCTGCTTCGCGCCCCCACTTTGGCGGGTTCAAGGCCGCCAGAACCTATCCCGCAGCCGAGTTGGTTTACGACACAAGTACAGGTGCGATCTTCATTGCGTCAATCCATGTGTCAGTTGCGGCAGATTTCAACCACGACGGCAAGCCCGATATTGCGACCTACCAAGGATGGGAGAGTGATCTGGGGTCGTTACATTCACGACTATTTGTCATTCTCAACCGAGGTGATGGTTCGTTTAGCAAGCCGTTGCCGGTGGAACAATTTGGTAGCAACGGTGTTTGGATCTCGCAACTAGGTGCGGCAGATCTAAATGGGGACGGCTACACCGATCTGATCGCATTGGACTTCGCGGGTCAGTGCTTTCGTGTGCTGATCAATCAGGGAAAAGGAAAGGACCAAGGAAGTGTAACCTTTGGATCCGAGATTGTTATCCCCATCGATACGAAAAGCGATGCCCGGTACAATTCTTTGGCGCTTGGGGACATCGACGGGGATGGCACGCAGGATTTTGTCACAATCGGCACCGGGTACGTGACCCATGACACCACGCTAGTGTGTGTAAGGAGCTTTCTCGGCAATGGGGACGGCACCTTCAGGACCGACAGTTCCTACGTACTGAAGACCACTGAGCCAATTCCAGTAGGACAACTACCCGAGGATCGAAACGCCGCCCTGGCAGACATGAACGGCGACGGCAAACTCGACCTTGTCGTCGAAATTCATGGCATCGGCCCTCCCCCAAAGGAACTCTTGATGATGGTTGTCGTGTTTCCAGGAAACGGCGACGGCACGTTTCAGCCGGGGTTATGGGACGGAGCTGCTGTAGTCAGAACGGACATGATCTTCTCGATCGACGTTAATGGAGTTGCCGCTCTGTCGATCGCGGACCTGAACCGCGACAGCAAACCCGATGTGCTGTTGTCGTACGACCAGGCAGAGCAAAAGGTCTTTTCCGCTCTGGGAAATGGCGATGGGACATTTGCCGCTCCCATTACCGCAGCAGCGGATGTACTTGCTGACCCCTTTGTAGTTGCGGACTTTGACAGAGACGAGACAGTAGAGCTTCTCTCGAGAGGCGCTGGTGACGTCCGCTTATACCGCAGCAACGGGGACGGCACATTTTCATATACAGGAGCAAAGTACGCGGCTGGCTATCGTGTGCGATCCGGATACTTCAATGTCGCAGACTTCGACGGAGATGGCCTGCTCGATTTTGCCACAACGGATGGATTCGAACTAAGAGTCAGCATCTATCTGAACTCCAGTCGAGGTTTTCAGGCTGCTGAGGGAATCACCGAAACCGATCACCCGCTCGAGATCTTCCATCCTGGGGCCGTTTTGGACCTCGATGGCGATGGTAAGCAGGAGGTCCTGTTCTATCAGTGGCGGGAGGGAATTAACTCTCTCGTGGCTGGATTTAGTGACGGTGCGGCCAAGTTTCGTTACGTTGCTGCCCTTCCTGGACCAATCGCGCCGTATCAGAGCGTTTCCAAAGCAGCCGACTTCAACGGTGACGGCAGGACGGATGTCCTGCTCTGGGCCGAGAACCGCGAAGGAGCGACGGTTGCCATCAGTCTCTCGAATGGAGATGGCACGCTCCAAACGCCGATACGAGTGCCTCGCATAACATCGTGCGTCCATGATGCAAGGGCGCTTGGTGAATGGGCGATCGGCGATGTTAATGGTGATGGCAAGGCGGACCTTGTTGTTGCAACCGGCGGTGATGATTTGTGCGGCGGCGAGATCTATGGATCCGGCTACTTCGTACTACTGGGGAATGGGGATGGGACGTTCACGACGCCTGCATACCACAACGTCGGCAGTCAGCCCTACAGGCCCGTATTGGTAGACGTGAACGGCGATCGTATTCTCGACCTTGTCCTCGCCGACTTGCCCTTGGCCCCACAGCGCAGCGGTGCGCCATTCAATATATACCTCATGCTGGGGAACGGGGACGGCACTTTCGGCGCGCCCAGCGTATTGATCTCCAGCAACCTAGTCGTGGACATCCTCCATGGGGATACGAACGGCGACGGGAACCCCGACCTGGTCCTGTTATCGACCGGCTTCTTCGATAGCTTCGGGCTGTATTACCCATCGCTCGCGGGCGCGATTGAATTGCTGGGCAACGGCGACGGTACATTTGGGTCTCCCACCCTATTCCAGTGTGGATTCCCTGCCATGTCTGGAGCACTGGTGGACGTCAACGGTGACGGTGCGCTGGACTTGGTGTCTTCGCTGTGGATCTATCCCGACACGAACGCCGTCCAGGCGGGACTGTCGGTAGCACTCGGCTCCGGCGATGGTTCCTTCTCCGCTCCGCTCAACTACAGCGCCGGTGACCTACCCTGGAGAATATTGTCGGGTGACTTTCTTGCCGACGGCTCTCCCGACCTGGTCGTCGCCACCAACTATGGTGGCACGATCATGGTGAACCAGGGGGGCACTACCAACACGCTCACTTCCTCCGTGAATCCGGCCGGAGCGGGACAGGAAATTACCTTCACGGCGAGGATTGCTGCTGTGATCAGCGGACGCCCGTTGCCCACCGGTAACGTTGAGTTCTTTGCCGGCGACAGCTTGCTGGGAACCGCCACCATCAGCGAAGGTGCTGCGAGTCTCGTTACTTCGGCGCTAGAGGCGGGCGTTCATATCATTACGGCGCGCTACCTCGGCGACGACAACTTCAATGTGAGCACCTCGAACCCGCTCAGTATTGCCGTGAACGCGCTTCCGCCGGACATCAGGCTCAGTAGCGATAGGGAAAACTTATCGTTGCAGCGGGGTTCTACGGGGCTGATCACATTGTCCGTTGCGGCAAACGCGAGTTTTGATGGTTCCGTACGGTTCCAGTGTTCGGGACTTCCGGCTGGAGCAAGTTGCCTTTTTGGTCCTTCAGTCGCCCAGCTCTCCGCAAATGGCACGGCTACGGTAACCCTCGTAATCACTACGACGGGGACGACGGTGGCGGCTGGCCAGAACTCCGTCGTGCTAGCAGCCACAGGTCCGCAGGGCCGGGATGGGATGCCGTGGGCGGCTGGCGCGACGCTTGGCATTTCAGGATCGCTGTTGCTCTTGCGACATCGGCGCAAGCTGCGGCGTGCGGCGATCTCGCTGTGCGTAGTGGCCGCCATCCTGGGCTCGATAGCCGGAATGACGGCTTGCGGAGATGGCAAAGACACGGAGGTCTTGCAGCCGGCGGTCTCGGCCTTAACGATAACGGCTACTGCGACCTCCGGGGAGACCACGATCACTCGCACAGCCACGGTTAATCTGACCATCTGGTAAAGCACCAGCCAAGCAACCACTGCTCAACAGGGCAGGGTGGTGAAGGCATGGTCTGTCGAGCAATGACGACTTCTGAGGCGGGACTTATGCGAAGAGTCTTACTGGCAGTTATTGCAGCATTATTCTCCATCACGGCGCTTGCATCGTCGGAGACGACTCCAAGTCGGATCATCCGGACGGTCAACCATGACAAAGCTTTGACCCCGACTAACCAGGTTCCTCGCTTTGCGACTGCGCAGAATGACCGCGGCGCCGCGCCAGCGGACCTCCCAATGGAGCGCATGCGCCTGGTTTTGAGACGCAGTGAAGAACAGCAAACGGCCCTCAGGCGCCTGCTGCAGGAACTGCAGACTCCTGGCTCTCCGAACTACCACAAGTGGCTTTCCCCAGAGGAATTTGGACGCCGCTTCGGCCCCCCTGACTCAGCTATCGAGACAGTTGTCCGATGGTTGCAATCGCACGGCTTCACCCGGATTCACGTTACAAAAGGACGTACGCTGATCGAATTCTCCGGTACCGCCGGACTAGTGCAACAGGCGTTCCACACTTCCATACACAAGTATGTGGTGAACGGCGCATCATATTGGGCCAATGCGAGTGCCCCGCAAATTCCTGAGGCGTTGTCCCCATTCGTGGTGGGGATTGCACGCCTTGACAACTTTTTGTCGAGGCCGCAGCACGTCCTGCGCTCCGACGGACTGATCCCGGCGACCTACAGACGCGGTCCTCAACCGCAGATGACATTTCCTGGCGGCCTCACCGCACTGACGCCTGGCGATCTCGGCATTATCTATAATTCGGTGCCGTTGGTCCGGTCGGGCGTGACTGGCGCCGGAACAGCTATTGCGGTCATCGGGCGCAGCAACATCGACGTTCAAGATATTGCTGATTTCCGGAGAATATTCGGCCTCCCCGACAATCCGGTTCAAATAATTGTGAACGGCAGAGATCCCGGCAGGCTAGGCGGTGGCGAAGAGTTAGAGGCAGTTCTAGACAACGAATACGCGGGTTCGTTGGCACCGGAAGCGACTATCAAGTTCGTCGTGTCGGCTTCCACGTATGCCGCTGACGGAGTGGAACTCTCACAGATTTACGCCATAGACAACAACGTAGCCGACATAATGACCGTGAGCTTCGGTCTTTGTGAGTGGTATTTCAGTCCGGTGATGGCGGAGGAGAGAAGGCTTCTGGCCGAACAGGCCGCCGCACAAGGTATCACATACCTGGTGTCGAGCGGAGATTCGGGCTCCGCAGGCTGCGCTCTTTCGGGCGAGGGGTTCGCCTCGGACGCTGACGTATATGTAAACATGCTGGCCTCGCCTCCCGATGTGGTCGCAGTCGGCGGCACACAGTTCAACGAGCACGGGAGCCCCAGCGCATATTGGAGTGACGAAAACGACCCCACGACTCTCGCCAGCGCCCTGTCCTACATCCCAGAGGAGGTGTGGAACGAGAGCTGCGAGGAGCAAGGCTGCGGTGGGCCCTACATAGCTGCATCCGGGGGCGGAGCCAGTGTGTTTTTTCCCAAGCCCTCGTGGCAGGCGGGAGTTCCGGGTATCCCGGCTGAGGATGCCCGATATCTTCCGGACGTATCACTGTCCGGCGCATGGCATGACTTCTATCTGGTGTGCGCTATGGGCTCCTGCCAACCGGATCCTGAGGGCTTTATTCATTTCTGGGGCGTGGCGGGCACTTCGGCCAGCGCACCGACTTTTGCCAGCATTATGGCTTTAGTAAACCAGGCCACGAATTCGCGGCAGGGCAATGCGAACCAGGTCCTGTACCGGCTGGCTGCTGCCCAGGACTACTCGCAATGTAACGGTTCCGACCCAGCTGCGCAACCCGCGAGCACCTGTGTCTTCCAGGACGCTACCATCGGACACAACGCAGTCCCAGGAATGACAGGCTACGGTACGCCGGAAGGCAAGTACCAGGCAGGCGTCGGCTACGACCTCGCCACCGGCCTTGGTTCGGTCAACGTTACTAACCTCGCGAATGCATGGAAGAACCGTCCGGCGTATGCGACCGTCACGACGATGACTATTAACCCGACGGACACCGTCCACGGCACGGGCAGCGAGATTACGATCAACGTTACTTCGGATCAGGGCGTCCCGACAGGCAACGTGGCGGTGCTCCCCGAAAGCGGACCAGCTATTGGGATTTTCAAGTTAAATGAAGCTGGTTCTGCCTCCGGAACCGCCTACCTGCCCGGGGGAACCTATCGGGTAACGGCCCACTACGCTGGCGATGGCGCTTTCACCCCGAGTGACTCAGAACCGGTGACCGTCTCCGTTAGTCCTGAGCCGGCGAATCTAACACTCAAGTCGTACGTCTGGAATCCCGTTGAGGGAAGATGGGATCCATCACCGATCGCTCGGTGGGGCCAAACCGCGGCAGTATTCGTAACCGCCAAGGGAGTATCCGGAAATGGACGCCCGCCGACTGGCGACGTCCATTTCTCTTTCGATGGCACGGAGGTCTACGCCGGCCCTCTCGATCCGGACGGAACTCTAGGTATCCAGTGGGACGTCATGCCGCCTCTCGGGGACTTGAACGTCACTGCTGATTATGTGGGCGACCGCAGCTACGAACCGGCAAGCACCAGCCTTGTTTTCCCGATGAAACGGGCGCTGAGTACGACCATGCTCGAATCCAGCCGCAGCGTCGTCCGGAGCGGCGATGCTGTGACGTTCACCGCAGTGGTAAGCTCGAATGTCGCGGCACCGTGGGGTTCGGTGACATTCTACTCGGGTGCCAACAGACTTAGCGATCCCATTCCGCTGCTGGAAGATCCAAGCGGGTCCGGAAAGAGGTCAGTCGCCAGCTTCACCACTGCGGGACTAGCAGAGGGACAAAATATCATTACCGCCGCATACGATGGGTCGGAGGGCGTGGATCCATCCACCTCTGCGCCGATAATAGTCACGTCAACATCCCAAATTCCGACCACAACATCTGTAACCGCATCGAACAGCAGCGTTGTACAAAACACGAACGTTACTTTCACCGCCAAGGTCTTCAGGGAACTGGCCGGCGCCGCGATGCCCACTGGAACGGTCCAGTTCGCGGTGGACAGTGTTGCAATGGGGTCGCCCGTGGTGTTGAACAGCGAAGGCGCGGCCCAGTACTCGACGGCGTCGCTGCCGGTTGGACAGCACATCGTGTCAGCGACCTACTCGGGCGATACCGTCTACGTTGCCTCCTCCGGCTCGGTATCAATCAATGTAACACCGCAGCCGAGCTTTACCGTGGCAGCCGGCACAAGCACCATCAATGTCGCTAAGGGGAGCTCCGCAACCGGGACCGTGGATCTGGCAGCAACGAATGGATTCATCGGCTCGGTGGCGCTTACATGCGCCGTGACTCCGGTAAGAACCGAAGGGCCGACCTGCTCGCTGACGCCAACTTCAGTCAGCCTGGACACCGCGAACACAACCGCGCAATCCGTGGTGACCGTGGCGACGACCGGGACGCATGTTCGTGCTTCAGTTGGGGCGAGCGGGATGCCGTGGTGGGCGACAGGTGCTTTCGGGATAGTCGGACTGGCGCTGCTTGGTGTGCCGGCGCGCCGGCGGCGCATGTGCACCTTTATGCTGGTCCTCATGCTTGTGGTGTCGATCATCATCGTTGGCTGTGGGGGAGGCTCTGAGACCAACGACCGTCAGCGCTCCGATTCAGGCACGCCGGTGGGTGCGTACACCATTGTCGTCACGGCCTCGAGTGGCGGCTTGCCTCCGCAAACGACGACCGTGACGGTGAACGTCCGGTAGCTTCCGCGGTGGATGCCGCGCAGCCTGCATATCGGGGCTTGTCTCGGTAAAAGGCACGGAGGAGTTAGCGCCAGTGTTCCTGGGTGAAGGGAGATCAGCGTTCCCTCGTGACTCCGGTCCGGGATTGGAGCGCCTTAATGCTGGCGAAGCGATTCACTGCTAGTTGATCAGCATCGTCAGGCTGTACTGTCCTCAACAGCAGAGGACACTGGCGATGATGACCGGCTTTGAGCGGTACACGAAGAAGACCCGGCGGGCGGAATTTCTGGAGGAGATGAACCAGCTGGTGCCGTGGGGCGAGCTGTGCGCGCTGATCGAGCCGCATTATCCGAAGGTGGGCAATGGCCGGCGGCCGAAGGATCTGGAGCTGATGCTGCGGATTTATTTCGTGCAGCAGTGGTTCAACCTGTCGGGCCCGGCGGTGGAGGAGGCGCTGTACGAATCGCATTCGCTGCGCGAGTTTGTAGGCGTCGATCTGGGCAAGGAACCCGCGCCGGACGAAACCACGGTGTGCAAGTTCCGTCATTTGCTGGAGGAGCACGATCTGGGCGGGGAGATGGATGCTGGAGGCGGTGAACCAGCACCTGCAATCGAAGGGCATTTGCATCAGGCGCGGGACGATCGTGGACGCGACCATCATCCACGCGCCCTCGTCGACGAAGAACGAGAAGCAAGAGCGCGATCCGGAGATGCGCCAGACCAAGAAAGGCAAGCAGTGGTACTTGGGGATGAAAGCGCACGTGGGCGTGGACAGCAAGCACAAGATCGTACACAGCGCCGTGGTCACGCCGGCCAACGTGAGCGATGCGGCCGTGCTGCCGGAGCTGCTCCACGGCGAGGAGACGCGAGTGTGGGGCGACGGTGCCTACCAGGGACAGACGGAAGCGATTCACAGCGTCGCGCCGCGGGCCCGGGACTTCACCCAGCGACGGTGTCGGTATAAGGGCCGTGTGGACGAAGCGGAAAGGGCGCGGAACCGGAGCAAGTCGCGGGTGCGCAGCAAGGTGGAGCACGTATTTGGAACGCTGAAGCTGAAGTTTGGGTTCACCAAGGTGCGCTACCGAGGCTTGAAGAAGAACGCGAACCGGCTGTTCGCGACTCTGGCTCTGGTGAACCTGTTTACGGTAAGGAAGAAACTGCTGGCCACGGCGTAAGCGAAAAACGAATCGCTGCACCCGAGGACGGGGCAGCGCGAAGCCAAAGGGCCGCTAACCGGCAAGAACTCGGCGCTGCAAGGCCCGAGACATCGTCCATCGTTATGCACTGCCTCAAAAGCAGTGCTTAATCAGAGTTTCCCTAAGGCTGGCCGACTTCGCTGCCAGGTATTCCCGCACGCAGAAACTCCAGTGTCAGTTCCCGAACCTGCGGTTGTCAAGGAACTGATCAGCGACATGCCATACCAAATTAGAAATGTCCCCGTCTTCACCAAAGTAGAAATGTCCCCTGGTTCACCA
>JBHGBA010000035.1:0-56735 GCA_041946775.1 Terriglobales bacterium | reverse complement strand
AACTTGCGCACGGCTTCGTCCAGATCGCGCGTCAGTTGTGACACCGTCTGCGCGCTCACGTTTCCCCGGTCAGGGTCGCGATCACCCGCCCGACCTGCCGGGTGCTGATGCCGCTCCGGTTTAGTGGACAGTGGCTAGTGGCCAGCAGGTTCTTACCGGACACATCTTTTACGCAGTGCGAAAGACTCGCGTACGCAGTGCGAAAAACTCGCGAGCCTAGTGGGTTTGTCATTCCGAGCCGCGCGCGCGTTTGGCGCGGGCGAGGATCTGCCGTGTTTTCATGCGCGAGGAAAAGCAGATTTTACGCTCCGCATTGTCACAGATTTGGGCGGTTGCCCCACCCTTGTCGCGCGCGCTTTCGAGCGACAAGGCGGGTGAGCGTTGAGCCGCGCGGGTTGTCGGCCGTTCCTACGGGACTTGCCTCGTGATTTTTGCGGCTGACTAAGAACGAGGCCCGCCGCCGGGACGGCGGCGCTACGCCCGCCAGCGATGCACTGGGTGCCCCACCTGCACGACGCGCGACGCGCGTTCGCCTGATCGGAATGACAACTTCAGGAGTTCGTTACAGATGCGTGGGTTCCGCTCACCTCTCGGGTTCTTCTAACCACTGGCCACTAACCACTAGCCCCTGAATTTCAACGTATTCAGCGACCCGACCATTCGCTCCAGCTCATCGCTGCTGGGCGCAGCCAGGGTGAACATCACGATGTAGCCGCGCATCAGGCCGGCAATCACCGTCTGGTAGATCTCGCCCTTGCGGTAATCAATGCGGCTGAACGTCCGCCCGCCGAGCGTGATGTTGCGCGCCGGCGCGATCACTTCGAAGCCGCGAGGCTGAAAGTGTTCGCGGGTGGTCTTCGCCAGGTAATCGGCGGCGGTCTTGACGTTGGGGTACACGTTGCGGTCGGCCGAGAGCACGAGCACGTCCTGGTAGCCGGCTTGCGCCGCCGCGCCTTCCAGCGCCAGCAGGACGAAGCTGCGCCGCGACGCGTCTTCCTGGCCCTGCATGAAGTCTTCGTTCACCTCGAGAAACTCGGGGATGGTGTAGCTGAAGCCGAAGTAATCGCTGGTGTAGAGTGCGCCGTCGAGGGTGCCGTCGTCGGGTGCGGGCGATTGCGGCGCCGCGCTCTGCGGCTTGGCGGGCGCGGGCTTCGCCGCCGGTTTCGACGACGATGTCTGTGCCAGCGCCGCCGCCGCGGACAAAAGCAGGACAGCAAGCTTCACCCGTCAATCGTAACGCGTGCTCAGCCCTATCGCACGCTGCTCTACAATCAAGCCATGGCGGACGTGACCCTATACCGCGACCTGGCGTATGTGTTTGCCGCCGCGCTGGTGGGTGGCGGGATCGCGCGCCTGGTCCGCCAGCCGCTGATCATCGGCTACGTCATCGGCGGCATCCTGATTGGCCCGTTCACGCCGGGCCCGACGGTCTCGGACATTCGCACGCTCGAGCTGCTGGCGGAAGTAGGTGTCATCCTGCTGATGTACACCATCGGCCTGGAGTTCTCGTTTGCCGAGCTGATGCGGGTTCGCTGGGTGGCCCTGCTGGGTACGCCGCTGGGCGTGCTCGTCTCGGTCGCGCTGGGCGCCGGACTTGCCGAGGTGATGGGGTGGAGCACGCGGCAGGGGACCGCCATTGGTGCAATCGTCTCAGTGAGCAGCACGATGGTGCTTACGCGCCTGCTCATGGACCAGGGAGAGCTGCGCACGCGCCACGGGCGGGTGCTGATCGGCATGGCGTTAGTCGAAGACTTGGTGGTCGTTGTCTTCACCATGGCGTTGCCAGCGCTGTCGCCCGGAAGCAATCGGGAACTCGCCGACATCGGGTGGGCGTTGCTGCGGGCCGCCCTTATTTTGCTGCCGGTCGCTGTGCTGGCGGCGCGCTTCGTCCCCAGGCTGCTGGCGCGCGTCGCTCGCACCCGGAGCAGCGAGTTGTACCTGCTGGTTTCGCTTGCCATCGGATTTCTTACCGCGGCTGCGGCACAAGCGCTGGGCCTGTCGCTTGCAGCGGGCGCGTTTTTGGCGGGCATGGTGCTCAGCGGGTCGGCTTATGCGCATGAGACCTTGGCGCACCTGCTGCCCTTGCGCGATACATTTGTTGCGCTGTTCTTTGTTACGTTGGGGGCGCTGATTCGTCCCTCGGCCCTGGTCGGCCACCCGGCGATGCTGCTTGCCATTCTGCTGTTGGTAATTCCCGGCAAGTTTGTGGCACGCACCCTGGCCGCCTGGCTGTTCCGAACTCCGCTGAGCAGTGCGCTGTTGGTCGGCGTTGGCATGGCGCAGATCGGCGAGTTCTCTTTCGTTCTGGTGCAGGTGGCCCGCAGTGCGAACCTGGTCGGCGATGGAACCTATAATGCCGTGCTGGCGGCCTCGCTGTTGAGCATCCTAGTGAATGCCGCAGCGATGCGCTGGGCGCCGCAGGCCATTCGCGGCGCATCGTTCGCGCGCGCCTCACGCGCCTTCGCGGAAGCGCCCCAGCCGCACACATCACACGGCCATGTGGTGCTGTGCGGCTACGGACGTATTGGCAGTTTGATCGGCACTGCCCTGGAAAGCGCGAACGTGCCGTTCGTGGCCGTGGAACGTGATCCCGATATCGCCGCCGCACTGCGCGCGCGTGGAATCGCCGTGACCTTCGGCGATGCCGCACACCGGACAGTCCTGGCGGCAGCCGGCGTGGAAGCAGCGCAGCTCGTTATTGTCGCCCTGCCGGAGGCGGCGGCCGCCAAGGCAAGCATTCGCGCCATTCGATTGCTGAATCCCACGGCGCCCATCCTTGCCCGGGCGCACAGCGCCCAGGAACGCGACCGGCTGATGGCTGCAGGCGCGTCGCAGGTGGTACAGCCGGAGCAAGAGGCGTCGGCGGCCATGATCCGATACGCATATGAACAACTGCGAATCCCACGCGCCGCCGCCCGCTCGTTTATCGAATGCCTGCTGGGCGCAGAGCGTTCCGAATTTCCGCCGTCGCCTGCGGAAACGGCGCGCCGTCCGGTGGTGGAGGAAGTGGTGGTCGGCGAGCGCGAAGGCGCAGCCGCCAGCCTGGCCCAGCAACGCGTACGCGAGCGCTTTGGCGTGACCGTGCTGTCGCTGACGCGGCACGACGGCGAGGTGATCGTGAATCCTCCCGCGGAAATGCCGCTGGAAGTGGGAGACCGGCTGCGCGTATTCGGCCTGCCCACACAGGTACGCATCTTCGCCGAGCACATGGGCAGCCCAAGCGCCGCCGCTGCGCCGGAACGCTGACGAACCGGCAATTGACTTCTCCCGTGGCTCGGCCTACCATCCGCCCCGAAATCTCCAAATACTAGATTGCCGTGGTCCGTGTCCCATCCGCGGCTACAGGAGAACAGCATGATTGATGCATTGAACCAGTGGGCGGTGGAACGCGGCTACCGCTTGGCGTGCGGCGGCGTTGCGGTGCTGCACGACGTGCGCGCAGAGCTGGAACGCCGTGGCAGCAGCGGCGAACTGGATGCCGCATTTCGCGAGAACAACCTCGGCTTCTTCCGCTACGAGAAATCCTCGGAAACCATCGGCGAGGTGAAAGGCGTGATCGCGGTTGCCGTGCGCCGGCCAGCACATCGCCTGACGTTTGAAATGGGAACCGGGCCGTTTACCGTGACCATCCCGCCGACCTACGTGCAGTACCGCGCGATGTTTCGGAACGTGCGGGATGAAATCACTGCGGCGCTACCCGCATTGCGCGGTCATCTCGACATACTGCTCGCGCCGCTTAAGGCAGTGGCGTGCCGCCTGGGCCTAGTCACTTATGGACGCAACAACCTTACCTACATCCCGGATTGGGGCAGCTACTACCAGTTGCTCGGCTATGTGACCGACGCGGATTTGGGAATTGCCGACGACTGGGGCCCTGTGCCCGCCCGACTTATGCCGGCTTGCGAGAGTTGCGGCATCTGCATCGCCGCCTGTCCGACGGGTGCAATTAGCGACGACAGAGTGTTGTTGCGCGCCGAACGCTGCACCACGCTCTTCAGCGAGCAGTCGGGCGAACTGGAGCGCGATCTGTCGGCCGACTGCATTTTCGGCTGCTTGGAATGCCAGCAGCTTTGTCCGGAGAACGACGGGCTGCTGCGCGTTGAACCGGCCGGCGTGGCTTTCACCAAGGCGGAGACGGAGGTCATCCTTGCCGACGGTGCTGATGGCGCGCGCCTGGACAGTGTCCGGCAGAAGCTGGACGTGCTGGGCCTGACCGAGGCGCCGCTGATCGCGCGCAATCTGAAATACCTGATCGCACGCCGCTCGCAGGCCCGGTGAGGACCACCAGCGCGGAACAGTCAGCGGCTTACCCACCTTCGCAAGCGCAGCACGCTACGGTGGGAGCTAAGAACACGCGACATTACGCCGCCTCGTGCGTGGCGCCGCGTCCGCGCAGGTACTCGGCCAGGCGCTCGAAGCTCTGCGCGGCGCCTTCCTTCATTCCCGTCTGGATCGCCGCGTCGCGCGCCTCTTTCGACGGATAAAACACCCGGCACGTGATGGTTGTTCTGCCACCCTCCTCGGAGAGGATGAGGGTATTGATCGTGTCGGGCCAGTCGCCACCCCATGACTCGGTGTGGACGATGCGTTCCGGCGGCGCGATTTCGCGATACTCGCCGCGCATGGACATCTCCTTGCCATCGGAATGGCGCCACACGAAGTGCCATGTGCCGCCGGGGCGCAGGTCAATCTCGCACACCGGCATGGTCCAGCCCTCCGGCCCCAGCATCCACTGGGACACATGCTCGGGCTTGGTCCAGGAATCGAACACCAGCTTGCGCGGCGCTTCAACCACGCACGTCATAACGAACTCGCGGTCCGATGGTGTAGTGAAGGTGGTGGCGCCGATCTTGTCTGCTCTGGCCATGGGCTCCTCCTGATGAGGACACAGATGTCGCGGAGACAGAAGCAGATTCTCGCGTTAAGAAGAATTCTGCCGGGCAAAATGGCGGCCAAAAACTTCATCTATTGCCAGCCAGGGAGGGGTTATGCAAACCGACCCAGTTTGCGGAATGCCGGTGGAAGAAAAGAACGCGGCGGGAAAAAGCGAGTACAAGGGACAACAGTTCTATTTCTGCTCCATGGACTGCAAGCAACAGTTCGATCGCAATCCCGAGCAATATGCGCGCAAGCCGGCGTGAACCCGCGTCCTTGCATCCATGCGCACGAGACGCGTGCTGCGCGCCGACTTGCCGCGCTGAAGCCGCGCACCCCGGCCATTATGCACGGCTCGAGTTACTCGGGCGACGGCGAGAAAGCACTGCTGGGACTGGCAGAAGTGATGAAGCAGGTCTTGGGCACGGAGCCGTTCGAGGCGGCCGCGTAAGTCCTAAAGTCCTGGGCAGAAAGGATGCGCCCTCAAGCATTGAAGGCTTTGCCTGACGCGGCAAAGCCTTTGAAATCTATGGTGCCGAAGAAGGGACTCAGATCATGCATTGACCCCAGACGGACACGCTTCTACCATCAGGAGCGTGACCCCTAAGAACCAGGAACCCTCGACTGGCGACAACGCTGCTGACGCGGGCAAGAACAGACCAGAGAAGGTCGATTGTCACAAGGACAGTGGCATCTGCTCGTTGCGCTCGTACGAGCGGTCGCGACAGACTGGAGTAGTTACGACCGATTCGCGGCGCAGTAACCTCGTAGCGACGTGCCCCAGCCGTTTCGAACAGAATGACACAATTTACAGCTGGGTCAACGAAGTCGTGCTCCCGAACGATGTTGCTACCCCGATCCGCGAGATCCCGTTCCTCAAACGCTCTCCCAAGCTAGGCGAGACTGCGGAGTCCAAGCGGGAGGCAGGACGAATCGATAGCGTGCTGGTAGTTCCGAACACCGACCCATTGCGGTGGTGCCCGATCGAAAAGCAGGCCGTGTACTTCTCCGGAAAGAAGATGGCTTTGGAATTTGAGGCAATCGCAAAGACCAGAGGTGATGACATCCAGTTCCCCGTGATAAGCCGCCGTCCGGACTACCGGAGCAGCAGCGCTAAACGTCTTCTGCCGCAACTTGAAACAAAAGTAACGGCACTGAGCAAATGGGGGAAGAAGACCGCGGTTATCGTGGACGAAGAGTTCTTTCGCGAATTCGCCCCCATGGAGGAGGAGCAGCACATTACGAATTCAGAGATTGTTTGGTTCGTCGTCAAGTACGAGTTGGAGGAGGACAGGTTTGTGCTGAAACGCGCGTTCACCCGCTTGGCGACCCTGAAGAACTCGATTCAGGCTGTTATTGCGGCACAGCCCATTCCGCTGCCGGAGTTTGAGGCGACACTGAAGGCGAAGCTGCAGGCGAAGCTTAGCGGGGCGTAAAGGCACCTGCAGCGGTAAGCCAACTCAGATTCTTGCCGACCACAAGTTCATTCATGATCTCATGGTGCGTGTTCTTCATGGGAACCAAAGCTGTTTGAAATCCGAACTCGTGCGCGAGTTCCCTGATCTCAGCGGCATTGTCGTACGTCATCAGGAAGTCGCCTTTAATCGATTTAGCAACGCGGAACAGCTCACGATGGTTCAATTCAGAGTGCTTGTAGAGCCGACGGCCCGCAACGGTGTAAGGCGGATCGATAAAAAAAGCTGTATCAAGGCGATACCCGTTGTACCGTATGAACTCTATTCCATCACCATGCACGAATCCAATATCTTGGCGGGTGTAGACAATCGCCTCAATGCGACGGCGAAGAGTATCGGGGTACCAGCGCGAGCGGATGCCTCGGCCGTTCTCGCCCTTGTTAAACATACTGGCACCGGGAGCGAGTATTCCCCCACGCTGCACACGGTTTCGAACGATTGTTGCAAACGCCCGCTGGAACTCGCTGCGTGGTTCCTGTACCAATAGCGCCCTCACCGAATCGTGGGTCAGATTGAACGTGAGAATCTCTCGAGCGAGCCGCGTCCCGTCGCCGTAGATGATCGTGTTCCAAACTGCGGCGACATCATCATCGCGTTCCACCAGAACGATTTTTCGGACAAGGTTCTCAAAAAGTGCAGATAACGAGACAATAGCTCCCCCGGCGAATGGCTCGGCAAGTTCGGTTGGTCGAGGCTGGATCTGCTTTAACCATAGCCGAATCGTTGGAACGAGCCACGTCTTACCTCCCGGGTACCTGAACGGACTCCGATGGGCAACGGATGCAACGTTTACGACTCCGTTCCCGTTGCCCGATGCTGTGGCTAGCAAAAGTCTTTCCATTGTCGTTTATCGTCTTGTACACCGATTGGCGAAGAGCGGCAACATCTCACTAGCCTTTTTGTTGGCTGCAATGCAGATTTGGCACAAAATGAAAATCCCTCGCGCAGGCCGCTCATTGCACGAGGGATCAAAACTCTATGGTGCCGAAGAAGGGACTCGAACCCCCACGTCCTTGCGGACACATGGACCTGAACCATGCGCGTCTGCCAATTCCGCCACTTCGGCGTGGCGCGGGCTGGCTACCGTCAAGTTGCTGACAGAAAACCGCCTACACTGTTATTTTACAGGGGTGCGTGCTCCTGTCAAACCGGGCAGAGGCGGCAACACGCGCGCGTAAACCGCGCTCGCGCTGCGGGACCTCGGACGCGGCGCATCGGAAAGAACGCTATGCAAACAACGTTATACTGCGGTTCGCAATCGAAGCTTCAGGATGCTTGTACCGCCGGCGGAGCGACGATGCTGAGAGGGAGAGGCCGTGACAATGGACGCGGAAATCAACACCAAACTACGCACGCTGGCGCATGATCTGAGCAATTCCATCGAAACCATCATGCAGGCCTCCTACCTGCTCGCCCAGGCGAACCTCGATGATACCGCCAAGAAATGGCTGGAACTGATCGACAACGCCACCCGCGACGCCGCCCGCATCAACCGCGAAATCCGCGAAATCCTGCGGTCACAGAGCGCGCCGGCGAAGCCGTAATTTCAGAATCAAGATTTCCGATCTCAGAATGACGCGATGAGCATTGTTGTTCCGAGCGCCCGCGGTTGGCGCGAGGAATCTGCTGTTGCTCCCAGCAAAAAAGCAGGTCCCTCGCTGCGCCCGGAACGACAACGGGCGAGAACCTGTGGAATCTTAAATCTCAAGTCTAAATCTGCAATGATTACGCGGCCAGCTCCTGGTTGCGGCGCGTCAGGCCGCGGAGAAAATCCTGCGCCGCGTGGTAACCGTTGAGCGTGCCGACGTCCATATAGATTTCGCCGCTGTGCACCGCGCGCACCAGGCTGCCGGCGTTCATGTAGGCGTTGAGCAGATCGCCGAGGAACTGGTCCTCGCGGTGGCGCGCCTCCCACAACAGCTTCAGCTTGTGAAAGCCCGCGCCGGTGGCGGTGACCGCGCCCCATATCCAGTGCGAGTGCGCGTCCGGCTTCTTCACTTCTACGCGCTTCACGTAGCCCACCTCGTCGCTGACCACGGCATCGAACGGCGAGGGATCGAGTACCGGAAAGCAGACCAGGTTGAACTCGGCGTCGCGAAAATCGAGCGCGGAGAGATAGGCGTTTTCGGGGAACCAGATGGTGTCGGGCAGGCCGATCAACACTTCGTCGTGCTTGCGGGCGAAGGTCTCGGCGCGGAACAGCGCGTCGCACAGGCCGCGCGGCTCCTTCTGCACCACGTAGAAGATTTCCGCCGCGTAGTCGCGCTCGGCGTAGTAGCGTACGATGTCGCTTTTTTCCGCCGAGATCACCATGCAGATCTGGGTGGCGCCGGCGGCGATCATGCGCTCCACCAGGTATTCGGAGACCGCCTTGGGACGCTCGACGCCGTCAATGCGGCGCGCGCCCACCGGCAGCAATTCCTTCGAGCAGCCGAGCGGCTGTATGCGCTGGCCTTCTCCCGCGGCAGGAATGATTCCAATCATCGCGTGACTCCAGTTGCCAGTACTCAGTACCCAGTACCCAGTTGCCAGTTGCGACCCAATACCCAGTAACTGACAACTCACAACAACTGACAACCGGCAACTGGCAACTAATGGGTACTGGGTACTGAGTACTGGCTACTGCTTTCCCTCGGCTGCACCCAGCGCGCCTCGTTGAGCAGGGCGATCAGCTGGCGCGCACGCTGCATGCCGGTGTGTTCCTGCAAAGTGCGCTGACGGGCGCGGCGTGCCAGGCGCTGCAACTCGTTTTGCGGACACCGGAGCGCCGCACTCACGTCGTCGGCCGTTCGCACGACAAAGATTTCCTCGCCGGGAACAAAGAACGTGTCCAGGCCATCGAACCAGTCGGTCAGGATCGGCGTTCCGCAAGCCGCGGCCTCGAAGAACCTGCCTGACGGGCAATAGCCGCCGCGTGCCGCCATGCCGCTGCGCGTGATGTTCAAGGTGGCGCGTGAAGACGAGTACAACGCCGGATGGTCGGCCGGCGCCACATGCTCAAAGCGCCACACGTTGGCCGGCAGCTCCCACTGCCGAGGGTAGAGCGGTCCCGCGAGCAGGAACTGACAATCCGGCAGGCGTTGCGCCGGCAGAAGAAAAAGTTCCTCGACTTTCTGTTGCCGGTCGGCAGCGTAGGTTCCCATGTAGCTCAGGTCGCACCGGAACTCCACCCGTTCGGGCACGCGCGTGTGCACCTCGGGATCCACGCAGCCGTACAAAGGCCGCGCCAGCCGCACTCCCCAGCGCGTTTCCAGTTCGTCCAGAACGCGCCCGCCGGTGAACGACAGGTAAAGATCGAAGGCCGGCATCTGGTCGCGGCGGAGGTATTCCACCGCGCCGTATTCCGCCTGCTCCAGCGCAGCCAGGGTAACAGGAGTATCGAGATCGTAGAAAACGCGCAGCGGCTGCCCGAGCGCGAGCACGTCGTCGTTGATGACCGCACCCTCGGGCAGGTAGCTTCCGGTGATCACCGCGTCGGAGGCAGCGGCTTCGGCCAGGGCAGTCCGGCGTATGTTTGCCCAGGAGTCGTACAGCACCAGGCGGCAATAGTCGCACTGCGCGAAATCGCGGCGGCAGGCGTAATACTCAGCATCCCGCTCGTAGAAGGTGAGCTGATGGCCCATTCGGTGCAGCGCGCGGAGAATGGCGCGGTACGGGGTCGCATGGCCGTTGCCCCAGGACGAGGAAAGTGTCAGGCCGAATAGGGTGATCTTCAACTTCAATACCCAGTACGCCCAGCGTACTCAGGAGTAGATGGCGAAGAGGGCTGACCTGTTGGCCAGAATCGCGCGGCGTTGCTGGATTGCAGCAACAAGCAGCAAGCAGCGAGCAAGAGGCAAAAACCGTTTTTCGTTTTCCTGTCCGTCTTCCGTGGTCCGCCGTCCGAAGTACTTTTGTGGCGCAACGGAGAACGGAAAACGTCAAGGGGAAACGGACTGTCGCCGGCTGCTTGCTGCTGTTTCGCTACGCTGCCAGTTCGCTTTCCAGGCGCGCGTCCAGGGTGATGGCCGCCTTCAGCAGCTTCGATACGGGGCAGCCGCTCTTGGCGGCTTCCGCCGCCTGGTTGAATTTGGCGGTATCAGCGCCGGGGACGTTCGCGCGGCACACCAGATGGACCTTGGTAATAGCGAAGCCGCCTTCCTGCTTCTCCAGGGTGACCGTCGCGGTAGTGTCAATGCGTTCCGGATTGAACCCGGCATTATTGAGTTGCGCGGAGAGCGCCATGCTGAAGCAGCCGGCATGCGCGGCCGCGATCAACTCTTCAGGATTGGTTCCCGGTTCGTTCTCAAAACGGGTGTGAAAGGAATATGCGGTGTTGTTCAGTACGCCGCTGGGGCTGGTCAGACTACCTTTGCCGTCCCGCAGGCCGCCGCGCCAGGTTGCGCTTGCTTTACGATCCATTCATCTTCTCCTTTGCGATGACTGCTGATGATCCCCAACTGGTTCAACTGCCGGTCCCGGACTACGCCGCTATAGATTTGGCCGCCGCCCAAATGATTCGCGAATTTTTCGCCGGGAACCCGGGCAGGGGCGCCACTGGCCTATGGGACAGGTGTGTTGCGGGCAATAAACATTCTTGCGGATAAATGTTTGTGGCCGTTTTCACCTCTTCGGCGTCGCCGATCTCTCAGAATGCGCCGCCACTTTCGGCACGATTGGATCGCAATGTTCCCGTGATATTTATGCGGTTCAATGCCACATCAGGATGGGACGGTCCGACGCGCTCGGAGCCCTCGCTGGCCGCCGCTGGTGTCGCAATTTGCGACGCGCCTCTTCCAAAATCGGGAAAACAAATTTTCGTGTTTGCTTTTGAGATGCGAAGCCGTACACTGGTCAACCTTCAGAGTACATGACTTTAGTAATAGGCCCTTCAGCTTAGGTGTGGAAACGAACTCGGAGGAGATTTCCCCGTGAAGAACCTTATTGGTACCGTCGTGGTGGCCCTGCTGGTGTTCGGCGTTGTTTCGGGTACGACAACTCCAACGAATCCTGGAGACGTTTTGATATTGGCGGAGGGAAGCGGGCCAACGCCGCTGTGCTCGCCTTGGGACTACACGTGCGATCCGGGTCCGATGTTGCCCAAGCCGCGTCCGCCGCAGCTTGCCGAAGGCAGCGGTCCGACGCCGCTGTGCTCGCCGTGGGATTGTAGCTGCGACCCCGGCCCAACTCTGCCCAAGCCCTGCCCGAAGCCGCAGGATCCCTCGGGCAGAGAGCCCGATTCGCTTAGGGTTTTGGCGGAGGGCAGCGGTCCAACGCCGCTGTGCTCACCTTGGGACTACACGTGCGATCCGGGTCCGATGTTGCCCAGGCCGCGTCCGCCGGCAGCGACGTCGCGCTAGGAGGTTAGTGTCCACTAGTACGATTACTAAAGTAACGTAGCGCGACTCCGGGCAGCGCACTATGCTGCTGCACCGGAGTCGTATGACGTCGCTCGTCGGATACGTGCTGTGGCTGCTGGCGCCCGCTGTCCAGGTGTACCTCATTGTCGTGATGAAGCGCCGCGGTTTGCATCGCGAGTTCCCCATTTTTTTTGGCTACACTGTTTTCCAGATCCTGAGCTTCGTCCTGCAGTTCGCAGCGCGTCACGCGTCTTCCTACACGACGTATTTCTTCGTGTACTGGGTGACCGCGGTAATCGGGGTCGGGATTGCGTTTGCCGTCGTCCACGAGATCTTCGACCAGGTCTTTCGGCCATACGATTCCCTGCGCGAGCTGGGCGGGATCCTGTTTAAGTGGGCAGCGCTGGTACTGGTACTGGTGGCCATGGTGAGTGCCGCGGGCGGACCGCAGCCCGGATCGCAGCGTGTGATGGCGACAGTTCTGCTGCTGGACCGCACTGTCCGCGTCATGCAGTGCGGATTGGTGCTGTTCCTGTTCCTGTTCTCGGGATTTGTGGGACTCTCCAAGCGCTCGCACATCTTCGGTATTGCGCTCGGCTTCGGCATTTTCGCCGCCATTGATTTATCGATGGTGACGCTGCGCTCCGCGTTCGGCGTGCTGGGCAACGAGCAGTTTTCCCTGCTGAAATCGCTCGCGTACAACCTGTCCTGCGGGCTGTGGCTGTGGTATCTGCGCGCGCCTGAGCCGGAGCGGGTGGTCATCGATCAGCGGGCGCGCGGGCGCGACTGGAACCTGGCGCTGGGCACAATTGCCCAGCCGCAGGAGAGCTTCCTGCCCATGATTGAAACCATGGTGGAGCGGGTGCTGGAACGGCGCGAAGCTACGACGGCCAAGCCGTAGCGTGAGTTGCCCGCGCGATCCCTCTTTATTGTCCCTTCCCGTCGTCCCACAACAGCGCGTACATGTTTTCGCCGCTCACCAGGCGCTCCAGGGCGCGTAACTGCGGCGGAAAATAAATTAGTCCAGTACGGGGATGCACGGTGAAGTACGCCAGCACGCGCTCGGTCACAGGGGCGCCGCCGCGTACACAAAACGGCTCCAGCAGCTTATTGAGGACTTCGGCGCGAGGAGGCAGATAGCAGGGCCGCGGCGACACCCAGGCGAGGCGCAACAGCGCGCAGAAGGTCTCGAATTCCAGCATCGGCAGGTCATCGCCCCAGTGCGGGTCGAAGGGGAAGAAGGGAAACGGGTTGTGGTTCAGGTCGCGCGCTTGTGGCTGCGGCCACATGGGCACGAGTGGCGGCGTCCCCCCTTGCGGCATGCTTCCTCCAAGTTGTAGCCGATGCTTACGCTTACCATGAACTTTCCTGCCGCGCTTGACAATCAGGCGTTCCTCTGACCTCGGTGGCGTTGCGGGCAATCGAAAAAATTGATACCAGCGCAACATCGGGCCAGCGGGCGAACGGGTGATTGGGTGATTGAGTGCTTGCGCCGTTTCGCCGCGTCTTCCGTGTTCCTGTGGTGTCCTGTCCCCGGGCCGGATCGCCTGTTCGGATGGTCCGATGCTTTGCGGAGGCGTTGTTTCCGATGTCCCGCTGCCCCGCTGTCCTAACCTATGGCAACGATTGAAGGCGCCAAGAAGCCGTGAATCACTAATCACCCAATCAGGCAATCCCTGGGCTTGACAGGCGGCGGGATGCGGCGTAATGTTTTAACTAACCGGTTAGTTAGTAGCCAGTTCCGAGGTTGTCATGGCCCTCCGCTCCAAGCCCCGTGCCGGCAGCCGCCGCCAGCCCGAGACCACGCGCGCTGCCATCCTGGGCGCCGCCGCCTGCGAGTTCGCCGCCGAAGGCGCGGCCGGCGCCCGCACCGACGCCATCGCCCGCGCCGCGGGCGTCAACAAGGCCCTGCTCTACTACTATTTTCGTGACAAGGAGACTCTCTACGGCGCAGCGCTCGATTACGTGTTCGCCGGCGCCCGCGATGCCGTCGCCGAGGCGCTGGCACGCCCCTTGCCGCCACGCGAGAAATTGCTGGTGTGCGCGGCGGCGCATTTCGACTATCTCGCCGCCAACCGGCTGTATCCCCGGCTGGTAATGCGCGAACTGATGCGTATCGGCCGCCGCCCCCCGTCGCAGGTACGCGACATCGTGGGCCGCCATTTCTCGCCGCTGTTCGTGCAGTTCACGCGAGTCATTCGCGAGGGCATCGCCGCCGGCGAGTTCCGTCCGGTGGACCCCGTACAGTTCGTCATCTCGATGGTGGCGCTCAACGTTTTTTATTTCATCGGCGCGCCGGTGCTGCACGCGCTTACGGGCAACGATCCGCTGGAACCGGAGCGCCTGGCGGCGCGCCGCGCTGCCGTGCTCGACTTCCTCTCTGCCGCACTGTTCAGCCGCGACAAGAAAGCCCGGCGCGCAGCCGAAGGAGCAAGACCGTGAGTGGGCGCACAAAATTCCTCATCGCGTTTGGCCTGATCATCGTGGCCGCGGCTGCGTACTACTTCGTGTCCGTGGACCGCTCCCACGACCTCGTGCTGATCGGCACGGTTGATGCGAACCAGGTAATCGTCAGCAGCCAGATTGCCGGACGCATTCAGAAGCTGCTGGTGGACGAAGGTACCCAGGTGCGCGAGGGCGATTTGATCGCCGTGCTCGACCCGCAGGAACTGGAGGCGCAGAAGCAGGCCGCGGAAGCCACGCTCGCCAGCCTGCGCTCGCAGCTTTCGGCATCGCGGTATAACGAGCGCACCACGCGCGGGTCCACTTCGAGCGAGGTCGCCAACGCGCGGGCGCAACTCCAGGCGACGCGTGCCTCGCTGGCGGAGGCGGAAGCCAATCTGAGCCAGGTGAAACTGGACGCGGCGCGCATCATTAAGCTGGCCGAGCAAGGTGTGGCTTCGCAGCAGGAGCGCGACCGCGCGGAAGCTTCGCTTAAGGCGCAACAGGCTCGCGTGCAGGCGATCCGCGATCAGGTTAGGGCCGCCGAAGCTGCGCTGAACGTGGCCGAGGCTCGCACTCATCAGGCTGAAGCCGCCGAAAGCACGGTGGCCGCCATGCGCGCGCAGACGGAGACCGCCGCCGCGCAGAAAGCGCAAGCCGAAACCCGCCTCGGCTACACGAAAATTTATGCGCCGGTGAGCGGCATCGTGTCGGTGCGCCCGGCACGCGAAGGCGAAGTTATCAATCCCGGCTCGCCCATCGTCACCATCATGGACCTGGGATACACCTGGGCATACGCGGCGGTACCGGAGACGTACGCGGACCGCATTCGCCTCGGCGACCAGCTGAAAGTGCGTCTGCCCAGCGGCGACACCGTGGATGGCGAGGTGATATTCAAGGCAGCGGAAGGCGACTTTGCCACGCAGCGCGACGTCAGCCGCCGCAAGCGCGACATCAAGACCGTCGGCCTGAAGGTCCGGCTCGACAACAGCCAGCGCAACCTCGTGCCGGGAATGACCGCCGAGGTGCTGGTGCCCGAGGCCGTGCTGGAAGGCAAAGAATTCGCGCCGCCGGCGCGCGGCAATCAAGCGCCACCGGGCGCGGGCACCTTGACACAGCCGACCGCCGCAGCGCCGGCTGGAAAGTGAGCTGTCTTCCTGAGGAGCGTAGCGACGAAGGAACCACTGCGTGGCACTCGGCGTTCGCGAACTTTCACGCAGTAGGCCCTTCGCTTCGCTCAGGATGACACAGGAAAGAAAGACTCGTGAGCGCGTTGTTCAAATCGAAATCCGCGCGCGCTGAAGGCAAGCCGGCGCACGCCGCCGAAGTCGAGCACATCGTGAAACGCTTTGGCGACTTCACCGCGGTCAACGATGTCTCGTTCGCAGTCGAGCACGGCGAAATCTTCGGCCTGCTCGGCCCGAACGGCGCGGGCAAATCCACGCTGATCCGCATGATGACCACGCTGATCCCGATCACCTCGGGTACCGCGCGCATCATGGGGCACAACGTCGCCGGCGAACCCGATGCCGCGCGCCGCGCCATTGGTGTCGTGCCGCAGGCCATGACCAGCGATCTCGACCTCACCGTCGAGGAGAACCTGCTGATCCACGCCAAGCTGTACGACGTGCCCGCAAAAGAGCGCCGCCGCAATATTGACGAACTGCTCGAGGCCGTGGATCTGACCCGGTGGCGCAACGCGCCCACCAAGACGCTCTCCGGCGGCATGCGGCGCCGCCTGGAAATCGCGCGCGGCTTGATACACAGCCCGCACATCTTCTTTCTCGACGAGCCGACCACGGGGCTTGATCCGGTGTCGCGCGTCGCCGTCTGGGAGATGCTGACCAATATCAAGAGCCGGCGCCAGCTCACGATCCTGATCACCACGCATTACATGGACGAAGCCGACCGCCTGTGCGACCGCATTGCCATCGTGGACCACGGCAAGCTGGTAGCGCTGGATTCGCCCATGAAGCTGAAGGCCAGCGTGCCGGGGACCAACGTCATCGAGGCGCAGTTCACCCGCATGCCCGACGATTGGCAGGAACGCCTGCGCAAGCTGGACGACGTACAGCGCGTGGAATCGCAGAGCGCCGGCATGTTTCGCATCATGTCGGACGACGGCACGCGCACCACCACGCAACTGGTCGCCCTGGCGGCGCAGGCCGGGGTGCAGATCAAGTCGCTTTCGGTGCAGAACACCACGCTGGACGACGTGTTCGTTCACTTCACCGGCCGCCAATTGCGCGACGAGCAGGTGAAGGCCTACGCGTTTGTCATGCCGGAAAGGCCGGGAGTGCGGTAAACACGTTTCCCGTTCCCCCCGATCTGTGTCGGGAAATGGAGAACGGAGAACGGAAAAACCGGTAAACGGGTAACGGGTAACGGGTAACGGGGAGCGATGTTATGAACAGAATGCTGGCCATCGTGGAACGCGAGTTACGCAAGTTCTTTCGCTCGCCGGCGCTGATGATGGCATCCATGATCTTCCCCCTGGTGCAACTGATCGTGCTGGGGAATGCCTTCGGCGGCAAGATCCGCGACGCGCGCGTGGCCATCGTCGATCAGGACCACGGCACGCAAGCACTGAAGGTCCGCGAGGCCTTCGACGCCATCGGCGTCAATGCCCGGACCGTAATCCCCGTGTACTACGACAGCGATAAGCAGGCGATGGAGGACGTGCGCAATGGCCGTCTAGAAGGCGCAATCATCATTCCGCCGCAGTTCTCCGAGCGCGTGTACGACAAGAATCGCCCCCGCCTCGGATTGATCGTGGACAACAGCGACAATTTCATGAGCTCCGCCTTGGTGCAGAAGTTCCAGGAGCTGACCGCGGCGCTCAACGAGCCGGAGATCAACCCGCGCCTGGTGGGCCAGATCTCGCTGGAAATTGTCGAGCTGTATCCCTACATCGAGTACATGAAATATCTGCTGCCTGGTTCCATCACGCTGGCCATGTTCGTTTCGGTGATGATCGGCGGCGGCATGCTCTACATTGACGACAAGGCGCGCGGCGTGCACGAAGGCTACCTGGTCACGCCCATCACGCGCACCGAACTGGTGCTCGGCCTCAATCTTGCCGGTGCGCTAAAAGCCATCCTCACTGGCTTGGTCATCACCGTGCTTGGCGCCATGCTGGCCGGCGTGGATGCCATCTTCGAACCCGGCAACGCGCTCGGCCTGCTGGGGATGATCGTGCTCACCTCGGCGGCGTTCAATACCTTCATGTTTCTGCTGATGGTGCGCGTGGAAGACCCGCTAGTGCCGCGCGCCGTCTTCGGCATCCTCAACACGCTGCTGTTCTTTCCCAGCGGTTCGATCTACCCAATCCAGGCATTTCCCAAGTGGTTGCAGGCCATCGCCTGGGTAGACCCGTTCACCTACGCGGTCCACGGTTTCAAGGGCATGCTGCTGAAAGACGCCGGACTGATGGCGATCGTGCCGGACATGATCGTCCTCAGCGGCTTCGCCGTGGTGACGCTGGCGATCGCCACGCCACTGTTTAAGCGGACGCTGTAACAGCGTTTGCAGTTTGCGGTTTGCAGTTGGCAGCTAAGTAGCGCCGACCCGGCGGCGGGACCGGTTTTCTCTATGTCCTCTGCGCTTCTGCGGTTAAGCCGGGCGCGCCACTTTAGTTCAGTTCCTTGATGTCCTTCAGCGCCTGTTTGAGCCGGTAGGCAACCGATTCGCGTTCGTTCAATCCGACGATCTTCTGCCGCACTACACCTTCGCCGTCAATGACGAGGTAGGTGGGAAAAGAATGCACTTTGAAGCTGTCGGCCAGCCGGTGGTTTCCGTCAAATATCTGCGGCCAATCCATGCCCTTGCTGGCAATGAATTCCTTCAGCACACCGATGTTCTCATCGGCGCTGATGCTGATGACGACGAGTTTCTCGCGCGGGTACTTCTTCAACAGGTCTTTGATTTCCGGAATGGACGCGCGACACGGTGGACACCAGGTTGCCCAGAAGTCCAGCACCACGATCTTGCCCTGCAATTGCCGCAACGAGAGCGTTTCTCCCTGCAAACTGGTGGCTTCAAACTCCGGAGCGAACCACTCCCGCGCCCGGCGTGGATTGGCGATCAGCCGTTCTGCCTGCTCCGACCAAGCCGAGTTCGGATAGGCGGACAACAGGGCCTGCAACTCCGCCACGCCGTCGGCATCTTTGCTTTGCTTGAGCAGCGCGGCGCCCAAGCCAAAGCGAGCCTCGCCGTCCGTCGCATTCTCAGACAATGCTGCGCGAAATTCTTTCTCTGCCGCCGCCAGCCGTTTCGCATCTCCTGGGGCCATGGTCATCATCAGGACGTAGCCCTTTATCCTGTGGGCTGCCAGCCGTTCCGCCGCGTCATGGGCGGTCGCAATTGCCTTGCTCGCGTTTTCCTCCGCGTTGCGGCCATCGCCGAGGCGTAGGTAGGCAGACGCCAAGCCGGCCAAACAGGCAGAACAGGAACCACGTTCCAGCTTGTTGGCGTTCCTGTATTCCTTCACTGCCTCCGCATACTTGCCGGCAGCCGCGGCTTGCCGCGCGCGCTCGAGCGCGGCTTCGGTGTTGCTGCCGTACTGTTGAGCGGAAAGGTAGGGAACTAGTGACAGCAGAGCTGCGGTCAAGATAACGCGCCAACTCGCTGTGAAGCGGTTCAAGTCCTGCCTCCTGGGGAAATTTGCCCGTGACCAACCGGGCTATGAGCAGAGCGCGCCCGATTGGTGGTACGCCTGTAGTCACCAAGGCACCGCTGCAGTCTAGCGTAATAGTGAAAATACTCTGGATTATTGTAAACCAACTCCCACCAGCAGTAACCCTCGTGCAGTTTGCGGTTTGTAGCTTGCAGCCAGGTAGCGCCGCCGGCCTCCGGCGACTTGCGTAGCGCCGCCGTCCCCGGCGGCGGGCCGGTTTACTCCGTGTCCGCCATGTCCTCTATGGGTTTAAGCCCTGTCGTATCGGCGCGACGACTCGCGGCTCCGTGCGGAACGAAACCTCTTATCCGTGCCGCCGAGAATGACAATGCTGAGCATGAAAATCGTCATAAACAACCAGAGCACGTACGTCGCTACGACGGCAGACATCGGGGCCTCCTCAAACTTCGGATGTTGGAGTAAACCCCGGTAGGCCTGACCTGAGTGTAAGAATTTGTAAAGCGGCGGCTTAGCACAAGGCAAAAGGCGAGCAACGATACCAAGAACATGGTGGCCTGAGCCACCGCAACGCCTAGCCACAGGGGAACAGAGATCACAGCGGAAACCGGGGCCCGCCGCCGGGACGGCGGCGCTACGTCGCGGCGAGCTGCACACCATCAACCGCAAACTGTTGCAGCACTGCAACGAATGCCGGCTAATCTGACCCGCTCACCCGATGGCGGCGTTTCCCGTTTCGTCCGCCAGCGGAAGGAAGTACTGCGTGCCTCGGATGGGCTCCGACAAGCGCTTCAGCAACTCCTGCAAGTCCTGGTTGCGGTCAACGAAGTCAATTTCCGAGGTATTCACGATCAGCAAATCCGACGCCGTGTAGTGAAAGAAGAAGTGCTCGTAGGCCTTGGCGACCGCTTCGATATAGTCGTCGCTGACGGCGGTCTCGCTGGCGGCGCGCTTCTTTTTCAGCCGCTTCTTCAGCACCTCGGGCGTGGCTTGCAGATAGATGACCAGGTCGGGCGTGGGCAACTGCTCGTGGAACATCGTGTAGTAGCGGTTATAGACCTCAAGCTCGGCGTCGTTGAGGTTAAGGCAGGCAAACAGCTTGTCCTTTTCGAAGATGTAGTCGGCCACCACGGTGCGTCGCGCCTTGGGGCCGAGATCGAGCGCCTTCAGTTGCTCGAAGCGCCGGATCAGGAAGGCAAACTGCGCCTGAAAGGCGCTGCCGGCGTCGCCGTCGTAAAAGGCGCGCAGGAAGGGGTTGTCCTCGGGTTCGGTGACCAGTTGGGCGTTGAGGCGGCCGGCGATGATGCGGGCCAGGGTGCTCTTGCCGACCCGGATGGGGCCCTCCACCGCGATGTACCGTGGCAGCTCGAAAAGGTTCGCCATGAGCGACTGAACGGCAGCATAGCCCGATGCGCGCCGAGAAGCAATTAACCATTTGGTAATTTGGTGATTTGGTGAAGTTTGATCTGGTGAAGTGCGACAGGTGGCATCCTCGATCACCTTGCAGGGCGTGACTTCACCAAATCGCACTTCACCAAATCACCAAATCAGCCGACCAGTTACAATCGAACGCTGAATATGCTGGGCTACCTGATTGCCACTGCCGCGCTGGGCACAGCCACCGTGCTGGGCTACAACTCCATGGCGCCGCGCTCGCAACTGTTCGGCGCGACCTTTATCGGACGCCGCGGCAGCCGCCAGCTCGCCCTCACCTACGATGACGGTCCCAACGAGCCCTACACCCTGCGCCTGCTCGAATTGCTCGAGCTCCACCAGGTGAAAGCAACTTTCTTCATGCTCGGCTGCTACGTGGTGGCGCAACCGCAGGTCGCGCGCGCGGTCGCCGAGGCCGGCCATGCCATCGGCAACCACACGTTCAGCCATCCCAACCTGATCTTCGCCCGGCGCGAGCAGACGCGGCTGGAACTGCTGGAGTGCGAACGCGCGCTGCGCGATGCCGTCGGCGAAACCACGCGCCTCTTTCGCCCGCCCCACGGCGGACGGCGCCCGGACTCGCTGCGCACCGTGCGCGCGCTGGGCTACGCACCAGTGATGTGGTCCATCAGCGGCTACGACTGGCGGCCCGACCCACCAGAGACAATCGCCGCCCGGGTGACCCGCCGCGTGCGCGGGGGCGAGGTCATCCTGCTGCACGACGGCGGTCACCTCGGCCTCGGCACTGACCGCTCCAGCTCGATCGCGGCAACTGACCTGATCATCCGCCACTGCCGCGAGCAGGGCTACGAGTTCGTAACCGTGCCGGAAATGCTCAACGCCATCGGGTAATCGGGCGATCCGGTGATCTGCTGAAGCGGCTTTCCAGAGCGGAGCTTCGTTCCATAGCGGAAAAAAGTCTTTGCGTCTGCCGACCAAGGCTGGGTTCCCCGGCGTTTTAGTTGCTCGGATGACCTGCTGTCCCGCTAACCCGATGACGGCGTGACGGCAAGCCGCGAATTTGGCTGGTTCCGGCCAGCGTACTCAAAAAATATCCGCTAAAAATGCGGGTCCAGCGCTTTCCTTTTCGCGCGCACGTGATATAGAATCCGGTTGCATTTGAGTGGCACTCGGGTTCGAACAAGGAAGAATTCGATCCTGAAACTTACAAGGAGGACGTAGATGGCAGCAGGCATGACAAAGACCCAGTTGGTTCGCACGCTGGCCGAGAAGGTCGAGATCACCAACAAGCAGGCCGCAGCTCTCCTGCAGAATCTGGCCGAGCTGGCCGTGAAAGAGACCAAAAGGAACGGCCTATTTGTGCTTCCTGGGCTGGGCCGCCTGGTGAAGTCCAACCGCAAAGCGCGCACCGGCCGGAACCCGCAGACCGGCGAACCCATCAAGATCCCTGCCAAGACCGTGGTGAAGTTCCGCGTCGCCAAGGCGGCGAAAGACGCGATCGCGCCGAAAAAGTAACGCACTCCTGTTCCCCGTCGGGGCCGGCCTGATGCCGGCCCTTCCTTTTTTGGAACCGGCTGCATCCACCTGGGACCGCCGCGCCGGCATCTAACGTCGCGATGCAAGGAGAACACCGTATGAATGTACGCAAACTAATGCTGACGGTTATCCTGCTGGCAGCAACCGCGTTAACGCAAAGCACCACGCCGCAAACTCCGCCCCCCGGTTCACAAGGGCAGACCGGTGCCGACCCCAGCACCAGCACGCAACATGAGCACGGGCAACCTGCCACCGGCACCAGCCGCAGCGCGATGCGCATGCAACATATGCAACAGGCGCGCGCCGACCTGGAACGCATGAAGGCCTTGCTGAGCCAGATGCGCGCCACCTACGGCTCCATGGACCCCAAAAACCAGCCCGCCATGCAGGCCAACATTGAGCTGTGGCAGCTCATGATCAACCACATGGACCAAATGATCTCCCACATGGAACAGATGGGAGGCATGGGCACGATGGGCCACGACATGATGCACCATGGCCGCAGCGGCCAATCCACCCCTCCGCCGACCAAGCCGTAGTTCGAGTTTCTGGTTTCTCGCCCGCTTCTGGCGTTCATCTTGACTCCGCCAGAGGCGTACACAAGGGAGCCGGGAACGAAGCGCGGTATAGCACAGGGGGACCGATGCGATGACCAGTTCACCAGTTCGGCCGTTCGCCGGTTGGGCCGTTCACCCGGTGACCGGATGCTTTTTGGCCCCTAGCCAGTTTCCTCTTTACTATTCATAATTTATGCGGGAACATCGGGCCAGTCTGGGCCCTTGCGCCATTTTGGGCCAAAGGCAAACCATGCCATGAAGAACATCTACGACGTGCTACGGCAAAAAGAAGCGGAGTTTCAGCAGTTGCAGAAGGAAATCGAGGCGCTGCGCATCGCGGCGCGCCTGCTAGCCGACGACAACGACGCGCGCGCCGCGTCGGCCGCCCCCGCAGCGTCGGCGCGCGGTATCAGCGCGGTGCCCGCGAAAGATGCGGCCCCGGCATGGGAGGCCGGCCCGCGGCAGTTCCCGTAAACAACTTGGGTAAGCGATGACGGAAACCAGGCAATCGGCGCCGGTGTCGGGTCCTGAACGGCGGCGCTATGTCCGCCGCAACATCATCGAGAGCCAACTGCTGACCGCTGACCTTCGGGTGAAAAACGCGCATGAGCGCACCCAGCGCGGCATTGTCATCAACGTGAGCGAGGGCGGGCTCGCCTTGCAGCCTTTTACCCCGCTGACGCCGGGTATCGGCGGCGAGCTTCGCCTGGAGCTGCCGGGATGTCCCCAGCCTTTTGCCGCGCCGGGTCTGGTCGCCTGGGTGGGTCGCGGCGGACGCGCCGGCATCCGCTTCGTGGACCTTAGCCATAGCGCCCGCTCGCTGCTGCGGAGCTGGCTGCTAATGCCTGCCGATCCGCTGCTGGCCAACGCCACCCTGACTTCGCCCAGTGCGCTGGCCGAACAAAAGCCGTTCGAGCAGCTCGACCTCACCTCCGCCCTGGAACTGGTGGCCGAACGCGCGCGCAATATCACTGGCGCAAGCGGCGCCGCTATCGCCCTGGGCAACAGTACCGGCATGATTTGCCGTGCCTCTATCGGCAGCGCGCCTGACCTGGGCGCGATTCTTCGTCCCGAGATTGGCCTTTCCGGCGAATGTCTGCGCACCGGCAAGCTCGTCCGCTGCAGCGATACGCAGAGCGATGCGCGCGTTGACCCCGTTGCCGCCGCGCGCCTGAATGTACGCTCTATCGTGATTGTCCCGGTGCGGATTCACGATCAGCTCGCCGGCATCCTGCAAGTGCTCTCGCCGTGCGCCGATGGATTCGCCGATCGCCACATCTCGCGCCTGGAGCGTATGGCCGACCTGCTGGCTGCGGCGGTCGTGGAGACGCACCCGCGCGAGACCGCTGACGAGCGCTTTCCCATGCCGGCGCCCCCAGCAAAACCGCCCGCCGCGAAGCCGGCTGAAGTGCCGCCGGAAAAGCTGGCCGGCTCGTTGTTAGCGGCCGCGGAACGCGTTACAGCGCCGCCGAGCGCGCAGGTTGCGCCTGAGAAGCCGCGTGAATCCGCGGCGGAAAAGCCGCGAGAGTCCGACCAGGCGAAACCTGCGGTGATCACCAAACCGGCAACGGCGGAACCAGCGGTCGCGCCGACGGCTACGGTTGAATTTGCGCCATCCGTGTCGCTGCTGGAGACTGGCGCCAGTTCGGAGCCGCGCCGTTCCGCGTGGATTATCCTGGGCGCCATCGCCATCGTGCTGGCCGTGGTCGCAATTGCCGGATACCTGCTCTATGCCGGCGCGAAAGCACCCGCACCTGCGCCGGTCACGAACGCCGGACCGCCGGTTTTGCAACCTGCGCCCACGCCGGCTGCCGAAGCTGCCCCGCCACCGCCCGCGGCCGACGAGAAGCCCGTCGCCAAAGCCCAAGCGCCCAAGCTCGAACAGCGGCTCACCATGTGGCCCGAAAACCGCATCCGTCTTCCCGGTCCGGGCAGCGGCGCTCCGCAGCCACCTCCGGTTTTGCTGGGGACGAATTCAGCCGAGGGCAACGTTAGAGTCGTGGTGAGTTCAATCCTGATCTCGGACGCCAAGATGGACGCGGAAGCGGCGCAGGCGCGTCTGACTCCCGGTAAGCTGGTGCACAAAGTGGATCCGGTTTATCCCGACGCGGCGTTGGGCACCGGCATCGGCGGCGATGTGATGCTCACGTCGCGTATCACCAAGGAAGGAACGGTCGAGAACGTCAAAGTCATCAGCGGGCCGCAACTGCTCGCCAGCGCCGCCGCCGACGCCATCCGCCGCTGGCGCTACGAACCCTACCTGCTCGATGGCAAACCGGTGGACGTGCAAACCACCATGACCGTCCGCTTCGCCCCGCACTAAACAGAAGCTCTTAGCTATGAGCTTTTGGCCCTTAGCTCGTGGCGTGGTGCGGCATTCGGAGTTTCGTCGCGGGTAATACATAGGTCCTTCGCTCCGCTCAGGATGACAAATCGGGCGGATTTCACTGGACCACCAGTTCGCTGGTTCACGGTTCACCAGATCGCCCGATCACCGGATCACCCGATCACCCGATGCTGCAAACGCCTCGCGCGCGGCCGCGATCGTCTGCTCGATGTCCTGCTCGGTATGTGCAGCGCTCACGAATGCCGCCTCGAACTGCGACGGCGGCAGGTACACGCCCGCATCCAGCATCCCGCGGAAGTAGCGCCCGAACGCCTTGGTATCGCAGGTCGAAGCGTCGTCCCAGTTGCGGACCAGGCGGTCGGTGAAAAACCAGGTGAACATCGCGCCCACGCGATTGTGCGTCATCTGCACGCCAGCTTCTTTGGCTGCCTGCGCTACGCCGTCCACCAGCATCGCCGAGAGCCGCTCCAGGCGCTGGTACACAGCCTGGCGGTTGTCCCTAAGATGACACAGCATCGCCAGCCCCGCCGCCATGGCCAGCGGATTACCGCTTAACGTGCCGGCCTGATAGACCGGGCCGACGGGCGCGACCATGTCCATGATCTCCGCCGGCCCGCCATACGCGCCCACCGGCAAGCCACCGCCGATCACTTTTCCGAGTGTAGTCAAGTCCGGACGAATGCCGTAGAGCTCCTGTGCGCCGCCGTAGCTGACGCGAAAACCCGTCATCACCTCGTCGAAAATCAGCACCGCCCCGTCGCGCCGCGTGATGTCGCGCAGCGCCTCCAGATACCCCGGCGAAGGCGGCACGCAACCCATGTTGCCTACCACCGGTTCCACGATCACGCACGCGATCTGGCGCTTGAATTTGCTGAACGCCTGCTCCACCGCGCCGACATCGTTGTAGGGCAGTGCCAGCGTAAACTGCGCCAGCTCGTCCAGCACGCCCGCCGAGCCGGCGATGCCGAGCGTCGCCACGCCTGAGCCGGCCTTCACCAGCAGCGAGTCGGCGTGGCCGTGATAGCAGCCCTCGAATTTCACGATGTACTTGCGCTTGGTATAGCCGCGTGCCAGGCGGATCGCCGACATGGTCGCCTCGGTGCCGGAGCTGACGAAGCGCACCTTCTCCATGCTGGGCACGGCCGCCGTCACGGCCTCAGCCAGGTCTACCTCCGCCGGGGTGGACGCCCCAAAGCTCGAGCCTTTGCGCGCCGCCGCCACGATTGCCTCCAACACGGAAGGCTCAGCGTGGCCCAGGATGAGCGGCCCCCACGAGCCGACGTAATCAATGTACTCGTTGCCGTCGGCGTCATAGATACGCGCTCCCTCGCCCCGCACGATGAACGGTGGATCGCCGCCGACGGCGCGGAAGGCGCGTACCGGTGAATCCACGCCGCCGGGAATGACGGCTTCAGCTCGTTTCTGCAAAATGCGCGATTGCTCCAGCTTGCGGGCCATCAGGACTCCTCGTGTGTGGTGGAACATAAATGATACCAGCCGGGTACTGCGGGCGTGCCAAAGCCAGAACGCAAAGGACGCCAAGGTCGCAAAGGACGCGAAGGGAATCAAGCAATCCCACCCTGTCGCACGAACATCGCTTGCGACAAGGGTGGGGGGACCCGGCGTTCCCGCTTTTTGCACCTGAAAAATACCTTTCCTCCAACGTCTACATCTAATTACAATGTACCCGGTACAGGCTCTATCCGCGGGATGCGGAGGGGCACTGGAGGATATGTGAGCATTGCTTCGCCCGCCACCTTCTCTAAAGTCACCGTCTCCACCCTGCTCGAGAAGAAAAGCAAACGTCAGCCGATTACGTGTCTCACTGCCTACGACTTCGCCAGCGCGCGCCTGGTAGACGAAGCCAGCATTGATCTGATCCTCGTCGGCGACTCGCTCGCCCAGGTCATGCTCGGCTACGACAACACTCTGCCGGTCACCATGGACGAAATGCTGCACCACACGCGCGCGGTGCGCCGGGGCGTGAAGCGCGCGCTACTGGTGGCCGACATGCCGTTCTCGTCCTACCACATCACCTGCAAGGAAGCGCTCGTCAACGCCGCACGTTTCGTGAAGGAAGCCGGCGCCGAAGCGGTCAAGATCGAGGGCGGCGCCAAGCGCTACGAACTGATCCGCAAAGTCGTGGACGCCGAAATCCCGGTGATGGGCCACATCGGTCTCACCCCGCAATCCGTGCACGTGATGGGCGGCTACAAGGTACAGGGCAAGACCCTCGCCGCCGCCGAGCAACTGATGAAAGACGCGACTGCGCTCGACGCCGCTGGCGTCTTTGCCATCGTGCTCGAGGGCATCCCACGCGAGGTCGCGGCCATGATCACCGCCGAAGTCAGCGTACCGACGATCGGCATTGGCGCCGGTCCTGATTGCGACGGCCAGATCCTGGTCTATCACGACCTGCTCGGGCTGACGTTCACCCCGCCGGCGAAGTTCGTCCGCTGCTACGCTGACGCCGGCGCGTTGATCCGCCAGGCGCTCGCCGACTACAAGCAGGACGTGGAGAACGGCAGCTTCCCCGGCGATGCCGAGTCGTACCACATGCCCAAGCAGGCCACCGCGGAGTTGGAGTCCATCGCCGAACGGAGGCGGAAGATGGAGTTGACGAGAAGCGGGGCTTGAATCAATTCACTGACGCTAGATTGTTGAGTTCCACTCGCGAGGCCGAATCCGTGTGTGGCGGCCAAGGTTTCCTCTTGCGGCCGGTGCTAAAATGAAAGGTTTGCGTGAAGAAGCGCATATCCAGCCGGCGCCGGCAGTGGCGGGCAGTAAGCTCCGGCCGGAAGAAGGTGAGCCATGGCCGAGACAATGCTCGCAGTGGTCAAGCCGGAAGCCAAGCCGGGCACCGAAATCCGCCAAGTTAAGATTCCTGCCTTCGGACGCCAGGACGTCCTCGTCAAAGTAAAGGTCGCGTCGGTCTGCGGCACCGATCTGCACATATACAACTGGGACCCGTGGGCGCAGCGTCGCATTCATCCGCCGCTGGTTCCCGGCCACGAATTTTGCGGCGAAGTGGTGGCGGTGGGCGACGAAGTCACCAGCGTGAAAGAAGGCGACTTCGTATCGGCCGAAATGCATGTGCCCTGCGGCAAGTGTCTGCAATGCCGCACCGGTGAGGCGCACATCTGCCAGCACGTGAAGATCCTGGGCGTGGACGCCAATGGCGCGTTCGCCGAATACGTCACGATTCCCGAGTCGAACATTTGGAAGATTGATCCGGCGATTCCGCCGGAGTACGCGTCGCTGTTTGACCCGCTGGGCAACGCCGTTCATACGGTGCTTTCGGGCGGCGGCGTGGCGGCGAAAACCGTGGCGATTACGGGCTGTGGGCCAATCGGGCTGTTTGCGATTGCGGTGGCCAAGGCGTGCGGTGCTGTGCAGGTGTTCGCCATCGAGGTCAACGAGTACCGCCGCCGGGTGGCCCAGAAGATGAACGCCGACGTGGTTCTCGACCCCACCAAGGACGACGTGAAGTCCATCGTCATGGACCACACCGGCGGAAATGGCGTGGACGTGGTGCTGGAGATGGCGGGCCATCCCGACGCCATCAAGCTGGGCTTCCAGCTTCTGCGACTGGGCGGACGGGTGTCGCTGCTGGGGATTCCGTCGCGCGCGATCGAACTGAACTTGGCGGAAGACATCATCTTCAAAGGCGCTACCGTGCTGGGCATCAACGGCCGCCGCATGTACCAGACCTGGTACCAGATGCAGGCGCTACTCAAGGCGGGCAAACTCGACCTGCATCCGGTGATCACCGACCGCCTGGCACTGAAGGATTTCGCCAAAGGCATGGATCGCCTGCGTACCGGCGAGGCCAGCAAGATCCTGCTGTATCCCAACGGCGCCAAATAGCGCCGTCGCGAAACGAGCGACGACGCTCGGCGTGGCGCCTGGCGCGGAGAAGTGGTCGGAACCCAGCGCCGGCGGCGCAGTATGTCCGATTGGCGTCGCGGGCGCGCGCGGCTTCAATGCCGGAATGGTAGGCGTTGCGGACGCCGGCGAATCAGCGCGGGAGGCGCGAGCCGTCGCAAGCGCCCGGAATCAGCGCGGGAGGCGCGGTATTCGTTAGCCCAGGGCGGAAGCCCTGGGACCCAGGGCCAAAATGATGTGAGTCCCGGAGGGACGACACACACATGGGTCACACCTACGCCAGCAACCTCGTCCACTGCATCTTCAGCACCAAGGTCCGCGCACCGGTCATTCCACCGGACCAGCAGGAAAAGCTCTGGGCATATCTCGTAGGTATCGCGAAAAACCACGTCCTTCGGACGCTGGCAGTCGGCGGCATCGCCAACCATGTGCACGTTCTTCTGGCGCTGCCACCGAGCAAAGCGTGCTCCGCGGCTGGAGACAAGGTTCGTCGCGACGCGGCTGGGGTGTGCCGTTAATTCTGTGTTTGTAGGTGGGTTGTGTCTCTGGGACGGCGGGGCTGTGTCGCCCCTCCGGGGCTAGGCGTGTGCCCGGCAAGTTTCCCAGGGCTTCCGCCTGGGCCAATGAATGCCGCCGCTCCGCGGCTGGGCTAAGGGTGGGGAAAGACACGTGTTCATGTGCAGACGGTGAGGAAAGCCATAGTGTTGATGTGCACGGAAACGGGCAGGTGCTGCGCGAGGGAGCTACAATTGCGGGTTCGGCCCGCACTTGACCGAGCTTCGAGGAGACCATGGCGACTGTGACTCGCACCAATCCGCTTTCCTACCTCACTGACCAACTGAATGAACTGAAGCAGAAGGGCACGTATTTCCGTCTGCGGGTGCTGGAGGACGAGCAGGCGCCGGTGTGTACGTTCGACGGCAAGAAGGTGATCAACCTGGCGTCGAACAATTATCTCGGCCTGACCACCCACCCCAAGCTGCGCGAAGCGGCGCTGGAGGCCACGCGCAAGTACGGTGTCGGCTCGGGCGCGGTGCGTACGATTGCCGGCACCATGACGCTGCACATGCAGCTCGAGGAGCGAATCGCGCGGTTCAAGAATGTGGAAGCGTGTGTCGTGTTCCAGTCGGGGTTCACGGCGAACGCGGGCACGGTTTCGGCTGTGCTGGGCAAGGAAGACTTCATTATCAGCGACGAACTGAACCACGCATCCATCATCGACGGCGCGCGGCTCTCGCGGGCGAAAATCCTGGTGTTCCGCCACAAGGACATCGCCCACGCCGAAGAGCAACTGGCGAGCGTCAAGGACCAGCCCGGCCGCAAGCTGCTGATCACCGACGGCGTGTTCTCCATGGACGGCGATATCGGTCCGCTGCCGCAACTCTGCGACCTGGCGGAGAAGTACGGCGCGATCATGATGGTGGACGACGCGCACGCTTCCGGCGTGCTGGGTCGAAATGGTCGTGGCACGATAGATCATTTCGGCGTCCACGGGCGGGTGGACATCCAGGTGGGCACGCTCTCGAAGGCCATCGGCGCGCTGGGCGGGTACGTGTGCGGCACACGCGACCTGATTGAATTTCTGTATCACCGCGGACGGCCGTTCCTGTTTTCCACCTCGCATCCGCCGTCGGTGGCGGCCACCTGCATCGCCGCGTTCGACGTGCTGGAGCGGGAACCGGAGCGCATCGAACAACTATGGAAGAACACCAACTTCTTCAAGCGTGAGCTCGGGAACCTGGGCTTCAACATCGGCGGCGTGACGACGCCGAAGAGCGAAACGCCGATCACGCCCGTCATCACCGGCGAAGGCCGGCTGGCGATGGAGTTTTCGCGCGAGCTGTTCAAGGAAGGCGTGATGGCTACTGGCATCGCGTATCCGACGGTGCCCGAGGGCAAGGCCCGCATCCGCACGATCGTGACTGCCACACACACGCAGGACCAACTGGAGCAGGCGCTGGAAACGATGAAGCGGGTGGGCAGAAAGCTTGGGATTATCGGGTGAACCGGCGAACTGGTGATCTGATCGGAACTGCTGCTTGGGAGCGAATGTGACGCAGTAGTTCCTTCGCTTCGCTTCAGAATGACAACGGTGCGTGGCCACTCACTTAGAGGCGGAGAGGTGAATTGGAATCAGCGGAGACATAGAAAAGGCTGTGACATTGGTTATGCTCTAGCCGCCAACTCCTGCGAGAGAGTCAACAGCGTGGAAACACGCACCGTCACAGCCCCTGGTGCGATCACTGCTTTCGCAGTCCCAAACCCCAACAGCACCTCGCAGTACTGTCGGTTTTTTCGGGTCTGGTTACCCAGCGAGTCACCCCGCCAAGCTGATCACCCAGCCTACTTTGGATCGGCAGCTAGTGTGGAAGCCAACCCTTTCGGCCGTCGACGGGAGGTAGCCTACTTACGTCAGGTTGAATTGTCAACGCCCAAGAATGGTGCAGATCGAGGAAAATTGCGCCGTCCTCCATTGTCGTCTCAAGTCACGTTTTATCAGCAATTTGTGGCGTCCCATCAGCACTCCCGTTAAAACTTTTCCACGGGTTTTGCACAACAGTCAGGGCTGGTTTTTCATCGCACGAACCAAACGAGTGGCTTGACGGCTGTGACTCACTTCCCTCATTGTGTCTAAAAGGGGGCCAATGAAACTGTTGGCGTACGTTGATGGCGGCTCGCATGGTAACCCGGGACCGTCCGGTATTGGGGTGGTGATCCACAAGTCGGGCGGGGAGAAAATCAGGATCGCGCGCTGGATCGGCCGCCAGGACAACAACGTCGCCGAATACATTGCCCTGCTCGAGGCCCTGCAAGTCGCCCTGGCGCTTCAGGCCAAGGTGCTGCACGTCTATTCCGATTCGCAGGTTGTCGTCAAACAGATGAATGGCGAGTATGTGTGCCGCAGCGCGCGCTTGTATTCCTTGAATTTCATCTGCCGCAAGCTGGCCCGCTCTTTCGATTTTTCCATCAGCCACATTCCCCGCGAGCACAACCTGGAGGCCAACCACCTGGCGAACAAAGCGGTCAGACGAAGGAAAGCGCGGCGAACGCCCGCCCTGACCAAAGCTCTCGGTTGAGCTTGCAGATGTAAGCAGTCGCACACACGCGACCGGATTTCATCCACACAATTCGGGCTCGCGCACGTTCATTGCGTCGTCCACCCAGGGCTGGGCTACATTCAGTCGCCGCTTCGCGGCTGCGGTGCGCGCAACTCTCACGTACCTCGCGTGCTGGGTTCATCCTTCAAAGACAGGTAGGTGTGGGGACGATGAGCGCATTTTCAGGTCGGTGAAGAAGACGCGCGATCCAGAAGGCGTGCTTATGCCGCCCCTCCGCCTGGTTTATTCATGATATCGCGGTGGTTTGGGTGGCGCAGGGCTTTATGCCCTGCGATTGAGCACTGATTGAACATAGGGCTTTAGCCGCCGCTGAGGTACATTCTGTCTGCGCGACAGCGAAGTACCTCAGGGGCTGAAGCCCGCATCTCTACTGCTCTTTGACAGCAGGCCTGAAGGCCTGCTCCACCCGGTCATAAATAATGCAGGCTCCGGGGCTCGATTGTCGGCGGGCCGCCTACCCCGGGCTTCCGCCCGGGGCTAACATATGCCGCCACTCCGCGGCTGGTGCTCGGTTGTGTTTATTGTGTGCGAAAAACGATCGGATTTTCACGGCAGTCACAGCATTGTCGTCCCGTGTGAGGGATCGGATTTGTCGCCTGTTGGCAAACAGCAGATCCCTCGCGCCCGAAGGCAGGCGCTCGGGATGACAACTACTCAGTGGGAGGGACAACTACTCAGTGGGTTGGACAACTACTCAGTGGGAGGGACAGCTACTCATGAACAACTACTCGGTGCGATGCATGATGCGCCCAGCCACGATCGTTACCATGACTTGACCCGTCAGGTCCCAGCCGTCGAAGGGCGTGTTGTGCGCCTTGGAGCGGCCCTGGGCGGCTTCGTAGCGCCAGGTCCTCTTAGCATCGAACAGCACCACATCGGCCACTGAGCCGGGCTTCAGCGTGCCGCGATCGGACTTGCCGATGATGCGCGCCGGATTCGTGGTAAGCAACTCCACGATGCGGCCCAGCGGGACGCCGTGCTTGACGTGCAGCTCGGAGATGGCCAGCGCCAGCGCGGTTTCCAGTCCAGTGATGCCGAAGGGCGCGCGATCGAACTCCACGGATTTCTCGTGCGGCGCATGGGGAGCGTGGTCGGTGGCGATGGCGTCCACTGTGCCGTCGGCCAGTCCATGCAGCAGCGCCTCGCGGTCGGCGCGGGAACGCAGCGGCGGGTTCATCTTGAAGCGCGTGTCGTAGGGGATGACGTCTTCGTCGGTGAGCGTGAAGTGGTGCGGCGTTACTTCGCAGGTCACGCGCACACCGCCCTGCTTGCCGCGCCGCACTGCATCCAGGGCTCCGGCAGTGGAGACGTGCGCGACGTGGAGATGCGCGCCAATCTCGCGGGCGAGGTTAATGTCGCGTTCGACAATCGTCCATTCGGCGCGCGACGGCATGCCGTGCAGCCCCAGGCGAAACGCCGTGGGGCCGACGTTCATGGTGCCGCCTTCGGTCAGGCGGGTGTCTTCGGCGTGCTGCACTACGGGAAGATGTGCGGCAGCCGCGGCGCGCAGAGCTTCGCGCATGATGCGGTCTTCGAGCAGCGGCTTGCCGTCATCGGTGACGCCGACTGCGCCGGCTTCGGCCAGCGCGAAATAGTCCGTCAGCTTCTCCCCCTGGCTGGCGACGGTGGCGGCGGCAACCGGGAAGACGTTGACCACGGCGCCGCGCTCGGATGCCTGGATCCAGCGCGTGATCGCGGGGAGGTCGTTAATCGGCGACGTATTCGGCATGCAACAGACCGACGTGAAACCGCCCGCCGCAGCCGCCGCCGTGCCGGTGGCGATCGTTTCTTTCTGCCACTGGCCGGGCTCGCGCAGGTGCACGTGCAGATCAATGAAGCCGGGGGCCACGATCAGGCCGCGCGCGTCAATGGCCTCGTCGGCGGGGGCAGTGATCTCCCCAATCTCGGCCACACGGCCGTCGCGCAGCAGAACATCGGCGACTGCGTCGAGGTTCTGCGCGGGATCAATCACATGCCCGCCGCGGATGAGGACGGATGTTGGCTGCTGATTAACGCTGATGAACGCTGATTCTTTTTCGGTCATTGGAAAACGCCAGACGACGAATCTCGGGCCGCGATCCGAAATTCAGCAACAGTCCAATCTCAAACGTCGTCGCACGCAAGTAGTTAAGCACCGGGGACTCAAATACCGGCTCAATCGCTCGCGCCGCCTTCAACTCAAGCCACTCAAGCCTTTCCCAGACCGCGCGCCAGGATGCCCATTCTCACCACGATGCCGTTGTGCACCTGCTCGCGGATAACGGCGCGCGGGGAATCGGCGACTTCGCTGGTCAGCTCGATGCCGCGGATGATCGGTCCGGGGTGCATGACGATGGCGTCCGGCCTGGCCCAGCGCAGGCGTTCGCTGGTCATCTGGTAGTCGGCGACGTATTGCTCGAAACTCATGCGGCGGCCCACGAAGCGCTCTTTCTGGATGCGCAGCAGCATGACGACGTCGGCATCGCGCATGCCGTCTTCCAGCGTACGGCTGACGCGGACGCCGGGCGCGAGCGCGGTGGCGATGTCGGGCACGAGGTCGGGCGGGCCGCAAAGTGTGATCTCCGCGCCGAACTTGCTCAGGAGGAACACGTCGGAGCGCGCCACGCGCGAGTGATAGATGTCCCCGAGAATGGTGACCCGCAGGCCCTCCAGCGACGGCTTGTGGTTAAGGATGGTGTAGGCGTCGAGCAGCGCCTGCGAAGGATGCTCGTGCATGCCGTCGCCGGCGTTCACCAGCGGGATGTCGAGGTGGCGGGCCAGCGTCCAGTGTGCGCCCGACGAGGGGTGGCGCATGACGATCAGGTCGGCGCCCAGCGCGTGCAGGGTGTAGCCGGTGTCAATCAGCGATTCGCCTTTTTCAATCGACGACGCCGACGAGGTGATGACGGTCGTGGTCGCGCCAAGCGCCTTGGCTGCCAGCTCAAACGATACGCGTGTGCGGGTGGACGCCTCGTAGAACAGCAGCACAATGCGCTGCCCGCGCAGCAGGTCGGAGCCGCGTTCGCGCGCCCGCCGCTCCATCTCGCGGGCCAGGTTCAGGTAGTCGAGGACCTCGTCGCGGCTGAGGGATTCGATCCCCAGGAGCGAGCCGGTGGGCGGCCGCCAGTCAGCCGCCGACTTGCGCTCGCCAGTTGCCAGTGTGGCCGTGGGCATCATCGTTTTGACGTTTCCCGTTTCCGGTTTCCCGTTCCCCGTTGACGGCGGGGCCAAGCGACTCAGAAGAACGAAGCTGCCGTCACTTTGTCATTCCGGGCCGCGCCCGGTTTGTGCGGCGAGGAATCTGCTGTGTCTTCAAGCATGACAAAAGCAGGTTCCTCGCTGCGCTCGGAATGACAATTAGAGACCTGATTGTGCATCGCGTTCCACAACCGGCAAGCCCGCGCCTGTGCAAAGGCCCGAACTCTATTCCGCCTTTTCGACGAGCAGCACTCTTTCCAGGCCGTCGGTTTCCTGCAATTTCACTTCGATGATCTCGCGCGCGCTGGTCTGCACCTGGCGGCCGACAAAAGTGGCCTCGATGGGCAGTTCGCGGCGGCCACGGTCAATGAGCACCAGCAGTTGCACGCGCCGCGGGCGACCCTGGTCGAAGAGCGCGTCCAGGGCGGCGCGGGTGGTGCGGCCGGTGTAGAGCACGTCGTCAATCAGGATGACGTTCATGTCGTTCACCGGCGCCCCGATGTCCATCCTCTGCACGACCGGCTTGACGTCCACCGTCGAAAGGTCGTCGCGATAGAGAGTAATATCGAGCGTACCGACCGGCACCGGCTTGTTCTCGATGCGCTCGATGATGCGCGCGAGCCGTTGTGCCAGGGGGATGCCGCGGCGTTTGATGCCAACCAGCACCAGGCGGTCCGTGCCGTTATTTTTCTCGATGATCTGGTGCGCCAGGCGAACGAGGGTGCGCTCGATCTCGGACGCCGACATAAGCTGCGCTTTTTCGCGCAGTACGAGCTGTGAAGATGGCTGCGTGGTCATCGCGGAAATCATACAAGAGGAGTGGCGCGCGCGCCATCACATCATCGGGATAGCGGGACAGCGGCGGGATCGAGTTCTCGAATGCGAGACATGTGAGGCGCGCGAATGTATGTCGGTAAGGCGAACAGGGCCCGCCGCCGGGACGGCGGCGCTACGCACGACGCTCGGGAAAGCGGCGTTGCACCTCACAGCCGGCGAACGTTAGTCAGTCGCGATCTGTACCAGGTCGGGGTCGGGCGTGCGCCAGCGCGAGGGCCTGTGCGAACCGAGCAGGGCACGCACCATGGATCCGATCCAGATCGAGCTATTTAGCAGGTGTCCCGCTTTTAGCGGGCCAACCAGGCGGACGCTGCGCAAGGACTGCAGGCCGATGCTGGAGGCGCAGCCGCAGGTGGCGCAGTCGGGTTCGCCGCCGAAGATGCACGGCTCCACCCGCGTCCTCATGTCCGCCGAGTAGTTCACCGACATCTTGGCAAAAACGCAGGCGCCGGGGTTCGGCGGCGGCGCCTCGAAGGCGGCGATGATGTCCGGGTTGATCAGCACCTTGGGGAAGGCAGCCCGCCAGTTCACCATGTCGGCGAATAGCGCGCTGCGGTCGCGGCGCGTCAGCATCTCCGGCGACTGCTCGCCTTTTTGCGGTGTGTACGTACTCACCCATATGCGGGCGACTTCGGGGCGCGAGTTCCAGAAGGAAAAATACTCCGCCAGGTAGCCGTCGCTCTGCAACATGGGCCGGGTGATGGTCAGATGAATGTTCACCTGGCGGTCGGCAATGTTCTTCAGAATGCGTTCATAGGTCGCGGGACGGCGGCGGATATCGTGGTGCTCGGGCAGGCCGTCCACTGAAACTGCCACTTTGAATCTTGGAACCTGCATCCAGTGCGCGGGGATGGGAGCGACCGCGCTGGTGACCACCATAGAGAAGACGTTCATGGCGCTCAACCGCGGCAGAATCTCGTTCAACTCGCGAACGCGCAGCAGCGGCTCACCGCCCACCAGGGACACGTGTGCCGGGCGGTGCTTCCGCACCAGGTCCAAGACGGCGTTGACCAGCGCCTCGCCGCGCAGTTCGCTCAAACTGCGCAGGGCAACGGCGCCGCCGAGGTGGTTGTCGTTGTAGGCATAGCATCCCGGGCAGCGCAGCGGGCATTCCTTGGTGATTTCGATGGACAACATGGGCGCGCGGCCGGCCAGGATCCTTCCCCACGCCACCAGCACTTCCCATACCTTCAGGCCAACAGGACCGGTTGCCATAAGTCTTTCACTTCCTGTGACTGCAATAGACCACCAACGCCGCGTTTCGCGGCGAGAAAGCCGGTTGCGGATTTAACAGAGCAAGGGCCGGACGAAGCGCGACATACAGCATTGGCCCACGAAGGCGCGGCCAGGAGCGACCATCGTGCTGCGATATAACTGCGGGACCGGAACGCCGGCCAGGCGTTCGAAGAGCGGCAGCAGCACCAAGCATAACATCAGGGCCGCGGAGGCGCCGCGCTGGGACATGAAAGGGCCATCCGCTGCCGGGGTCAGCAGGACCAGCGGCACAGCCAGGAAGGCCAGCAGCGCAACGATTTGGAGCGCGCGGCTCACCGTCTGCCATTAGATGTCGGCGGCAGCGCAGACGGCTACCAGCTTTCGCCCAAATGGCCAAACTTTCGCTTCGGCGGGGAAACGCGGCGTTCGATGGCTCAAATGACACGGTCACAAACGCGGTCACCGCGCATGATTTCGCCTTGGTATAGAATCGGCGGCCATGCCCATGAGAATCATCCTCACCAGCGTACCCGTTGCCGATCAGGAGAAGGCGCTGCGCTTCTATACGGAGGCCCTGGGTTTCATCAAGAAGATCGACATGCCGGCAGGCGAGGCAAGATGGCTGACCGTGGTCTCGCCCGAAGACCCGGACGGGGTCGAGCTTCTGCTGGAGCCGCTGGGATTTCCGCCCGCTAAGACTTATCAGAAGGCCCTCTTTGACGCAGGCATACCCATTACCGCGTTTGGAGTAGCTGACGTTCAAAGCGAATTCGAGCGGCTGACGCGGTTGGGGGTAGTCTTCAAGACGCCTCCGGCAAAGATGGATGCGGTCACCATCGCCGTGTTCGATGACACCTGCGGCAACCTGATTCAGATCGTGCAGAAGTAGAAGAACGAGGCAGGACCGGCCCAGTCCTGCCTTCGAATCACAAGACAACTTAGGGATGCACCGCTTGCAGCGCCAGGTTGGTGCGGACCAGGCCATGGCCCACCGGGTCGCAGGGGTCCGGTGTGGCGGTCGTGCCGCAATTGATGTCCCAGCGGTTGGTCAGAAATGAGGCAAAGCTCGCGCTGACTTCCTGGAAGAGACCATTGTCTGGCACAGCGAGCGCGGTGTTTTCCAGGGCGGTCTCCACCTGTGAGGCAGACAGCGCGGAGTTGGCTTGCAGCAGAAGGGCGGCTACGCCAGCCACGTGAGGCGCCGAGAAGCTGGTACCGCTAATGAACTGGTAGCGGGACGGCACGTTCGCATTCGGCGGCTTAGGGTCAGCAGGTGGCTGAGGTACGCCGGCGCAAGTGAAGCTGGTGCACAGGAAGGGCAGCAGCACGCGGCGGCCGGGAGCGAGCACGTCCAAATCCTGGTCGCAGACTACGTTGCCCAGGCAGCGGAACCTTGCCGCCCGGCTGTCCCGCTCCCGGCTGGAGAACGAGACCACGAACACTTCGGAAGCCGTCGTTTCCGCCGGATTGCCGGTGAACCACCACGTATTGTCCGGCGGGTTCGGCAAAACACCTGACGCGGGCTGGTCAAATTCGTGCGTCCAACCAACCGCGCCCGCGGAAAGCACCTGCGGGTACGCGCCCGGCCAGCCCATCCCGGCTTCCCCGGAGTTTCCGGCAGAAGCAACTACCACGATCCCATGGGCGATGGCGTTGTTGATCGCCATCTCCAGAGGAACAAACGGGGAGCCGCCACCCAGGCTCATATTGATCACGATCCGTTTGCCGGCGAAAGCGGACTGCTGGGTCAAGAAGGTTATGTAGTCGATGCCGGCCACGATGGAGCTGAAGAATCCCGAGCCATTCTGGTTCAAAACCTTCACGGGAATGATTGTGGCGCCTGGGGCGACGCCGCGAACCCAGACACGGGCGTTGGGATCGCCGGTGAGTGGTGCGGGCAGGAAGCCGCCTTCGGCCGAGTCATCGTCCAGTTTGTAGCCGATGACGGTGGCCGCCACGGCGGTGCCATGCGAATTGGTATCGTGCTGCCAGAGATTGTAGTTGACGTTGGCCACCGGGCCGATGAAGTTGATTCCATATTGCGTGGCCACACGCGCGGGATCGAGATAGAGGCTCCAGTCCTGGATAAGACCGGTGTCGAGCACGGCGACGTACACGCCTGCGCCGGTGTACTCGGTGCCACCGACAGTCACATCGCTGGATAGCGCGTCAATCAGGTCCAGGTTATACGTGTCTTCAATATGAGGGCGCGAATCTACGTGCCCGTCCTGCTGGACCTCGGCGTCGGCATATACGGCGCGCACGAACGGCAAGGCATTCAACTCCGTCAGCCGATTGGGCGGCACATTGATGGCGACCGCGGGCAAAGTTTTGTAGGCGTAGTGAATGGGTCCGAGCGCCCGCAGTTGCTGCAATTGGGCGTTGGTCGGCATCTTATCGGTCACGACCACATAAATGTCGTTGGGCGCCTTCTGCTGGGCCGAGGCGAGTACACAGCCGGCGAACGCCACTAAAACCACGAGTAACTTTCGCATGGGGAACCTCCAGGGTATTACCAGATGCAGAACTCGGATTCCAAGTACGCCTGCCCAGTTACAAGGAAAAGATTCGTGATCTGCCGGGGCGCAGTGCGCCAGGAAAAACTGCGCCACGAGCGCGTTTCCGGGCGGCCCCGAGACGAAAGGGGTCTCCAGGAGCTCACCTGCGGGGAGAACCGGGAACCTAGGCGGCCTTTCTTTCGCCGTGCGGTTCCCCGGCGCGCTTTGGGATCACGGTAATGCCGCCGCTGCGCTCCAGAATGGCATAGCCAATCTCGTCGAGTGGCGCCAGTCCCTGATGTTCCCGGGCGGCGTGCAGGATTTCGCTCTCGTCCACGCCGGCCTTCTCCATGCGGTCCTTGTAGAGCTTGCCGTTTTCCAGAATGATGAGGGGAACACTGTCCATGATTTTGTGCAGCTTCTCACTGTGGGTAGACAGCCGAACCAGAATCATGTCGATGCCAACCAGCGTGGCAATGACGATAGCGGCTGCGGTGAACGAGTAGTCCTCGCCCAACAGAGCCTGTTGCGACGCCTCCGAGATGATCAGCAGCAGAACTGCCGACCCCTCGCACCCCAAGCGAGTGCTCTACCAGGCTGAGCCACGTCCCGACGGCCGGAAGCAGGTGCACACTCTTCGTGCCGGGCGTGCACCGGGGTTGCCATACATTCTACACCAGCGCAGAAGGCTTCACCACGGAGGACACAGAGAACACAGCGCTACTTACGCGCTCAGCGTTTCGCTCAACTTGGTCAGCAGGCGGTTGAGGTCTTTGTCGGTCTTGCGCTTGTCCTCGATCTTCTCGATCGAGTGCAGCACCGTGGTGTGGTGCTTACCGCCGAACTGGCGGCCAATTTCCGGCAGCGAGCACTCCGTCAGGTGCTTGGCCAGATACATGGCGATCTGGCGCGGATAGACGATCTGGCGGGAGTTGTTCTTCTGCTTGATTTCCGGCGGGCGCAGGCCGAACTGCTCGGCGACCGCCTTCTGAATTGACTCGATAGTGATCTTGCGCTGCTGCGCGTCAATGAGGTTCTTCAGCACATCCTGCGCGTACGCCATGGTGATGGGCACGCCGTCGAGGCTGGCGCGGGCATTGAGGCGAATGAGCGCGCCTTCCAGCTCGCGCACGTTGGAGCGGATGCTGTTGGCGATCCAGTAGGCGACCTCCTGCGGCAGGGAGCAGTCGTCCTTCTCGGCCTTCTTCATCAGGATGGCGATCTTGGTTTCCAGGTCGGGCGGCTGGATGTCGGCGATCAGGCCCCACTCGAAGCGGCTGCGCAGGCGGTCCTCGATTTCGGCCAACTCGCGCGGCGGGCGGTCGCTGGCCACCACGATCTGCTTCTGGAACTGGTGCAGCGCGTTGAAGGTGTGAAAGAACTCTTCCTGAGTGCGTTCCTTCTGTGCGAGGAACTGCACGTCGTCAATGAGCAACACGTCGAGCGAGCGGAAGCGGTCGCGGAAGCTCGACATTTTTTCGTAACGCAACGAGTTGATCATCTCGTTGGTGAACTGCTCGGTGGTGGTGTAACGCAGGCTGAGGTTGGGGAACTGCCGCTTGATCTCGTGGCCGATCGCCTGCATCAGGTGGGTCTTGCCCATACCCACGCCGCCGTACAGGAACAGCGGGTTGTAGGCGCGCGAGGGACGGTCGGCAACCGCGCGCGCCGCGGCGTGGGCGAACTGGTTGCCGCTGCCGGTGACGAAGGCGTCGAAGGTGTAATTGGAGTTGAGTTGCGCGGTGCCGTCCCAATCGAAGCGGGACTGCGTCATGACTGCGGGCGCCGGCGCCGCCGCCGCGGCGCCATTTCCGGGTGCGGGCGCCGCAGCCGGCGCAGGCTCGGGTTCGGCCGCAACAAATTCAACGTCCTCAAACTTCATGCCGAGGTTATCAATGGCTTCCTGAATCAGGTCCAGGTATTTCTCAGCGAAATGGCCGAACTCGGGGGAGGGCACGCGCACGAAAATCTTGCGCTCATCGCAGTGGCTGTAGCGGGTGGGCTTCAGCCAGGTGTCGTAGGAGTGGCGATTGACCTTCTTCTCCAGCGACGCGAGGATCAGGGCCCACGGGTTGTTCGGACTGGAAGCAGCGCTCATCGCGGATTCGAATGACAACTGGCGCACCCGACGCGGTTCCGGCAACGAAAGACCACGTAACCCGTGGGAGTTGCGCGTCAACAGATGGCTCGGTTAATTAACAAGAGCGCGGATGCGGAAGCCGCGCCGGAGAACAGCTCGAAACGCTCGAGCCCTGACCCACCATGGTTATCGTTGACTCACGCATACTAGCACGAAAGTTTTTGTCTGGGGAAAATGTTGCGCCGCGAAAATCAGACACTTAGAAAGATTTTTCTGAACCCACAGCTCCCGTGTGCAGCAGGCTTGGTGCAAACGGCCCTGCACGCAACCATGCAGAAGACAAACACGCGCTCCACTCTACGCGGGAGCTTGCGATTGCCCGCCGATGCAGCGGTCATTTATACTTTTTGTTTGTTCCCAGGCCATTTTTGCTGATGCGCCAAGCCATTCTACAAGTCAGGAGCAGCTAATTTTCCATGCCCAAGCGCACATTCCAACCCAACCGGCGTCGCCGCTCGAAGACGCACGGGTTTCGCACACGCATGAAGACCAAGAGCGGGCGAGCAGTGTTGTCGCGCCGGCGCGCCAAGGGGCGTAAGCGGGTGTCGGTCAAGCCCGGATTCCGCGAGTAACATAACATCTGGTGAACCGGCGAGTGTGAGAACAAGATCGGCCCGCCACCGGAACGCTGGTCGCTGAGCATGACGACGAGCATGGGTGCAAGGCAAGGAGTTCGCCGTGAACGGGGCGGAGCAGAAGCAGGAGCGGACAAGATTGCGCTTTCCGCACCGGGCACGGTTGCTGAAGCACGCCGCCTTTGAGAAGGTCTATGCGGAAGGGCGGCGAATCTTCTCGACGAACATCACCGTGTTCTACCTGCGGCGCGACTCAGACGCGGAGCGCCATCCGCGCATCGGTTTTACCGTAAGCCGGGCGCTGGGCGAGGCGGTGCAACGCAACCGTATCCGGCGTCGCCTGCGCGAGGCGGTGCGAATGAACCTGCCGGCACTCACCGCGGCCGTGGACGTGGTCATTAACCCAAAGCGCACCACGGAGCGCACGGATTTCCGGCAGTTGGTCAGCGAAGTGGAGCGGGCATTCGCGCAGATCGAGAAGAAGGCAAAAGCTTTCACCACAGAGGATGCAGAGGCCCACAGAGGTGAGCAACAATGAAGCGGCTACTGGAGGCCGGATTGCGAGCGTACAAACGCTGGGTGTCGCCGGTGCTGCCGCCGGCGTGCCGCTATGTGCCGAGCTGTTCGGAGTACGCGCACGAAGCCATGGACCAGCACGGCGTCGCCAGGGGCGCGCTGCTGGCGGCCTGGCGTGTGTTGCGCTGTCATCCGCTGGCCAAGGGGGGGTACGATCCGGTGCCGATGGCATCGGGTAATCGGGTGATCCGGTGATCGGGTGATCGAAAATACACAGGTCCTTCGCGCGCCAACAGCGGGTGCGCTCAGGGTAACAGTGCTCAGGATGACAATTACTAAGCGCAAGGTCTTCTAAGCCACGGAAGTTCCGTCCTGGGCGAGCCAGAGTTCGAAACAGTATTAGCGAGTCTGACAGAAAGAGTTAATGAGCGAGTTTCAAAATCCTCACCAAGATCCCGGCATGCAGCGGCGGCTGCTGCTGGTATTTGCCTCGACGTTTATCATTTTGCTGCTGATGCAGCCGGTGCTCACGAAGTATCTGCGAAAGGAGCAGCCGGCTACGCCAGCACCGCAGCAACAAACGGCCGCTCCGGCGCCAGCACCGCCGGCACCAGTGCCGACGCTGCCGCCCGCGGGCGCGGCCACCAAGCAGGCAACCAGCGAACAGGAGACCGTAATCGAGAACGGCCTCTACCGCGTGACTTTCACCAACAAGGGGGCGCAGGTCAAGAGCTGGATCCTGAAGAAATACACCGATGACCGGGGCCGCCCGCTGGAGCTCGTCAACAAAGGCGCGCAAGTCGAAATTCAGGAGAACGGCCAGCCGAAGCTCATTCCCGCAGTGGAGCGGTATGGCTACCCGATGTCGCTGTGGACATACGATGAGACACTGCGCAACAAGCTGAACTCGATGTTGTACGTGCCCGGTGCGACCGGCGAGTTGAAGGCGCCGGCGGAGATCAGCTTCGAGTACGCGGACAGCGATACCGTAGTCCGCAAGACGTTTCAGTTTGACAGCTCGTACGTCATCCGGGTGAAGACAGAGACGAGCTACAAGGGCCAACTGGTGCAGGCGTATCCGGCGTGGCCGGCGGGATTCGGCGACCAGACGGCGCTGCCCGCCTACGCGGCGTCGCGGATTGATTACCAGTACGGCGATAAAGTAACGCGCCTGGAACCCAAGAAGGTCAGCGGGGGCGCGACCGTTCCCGGGCCGTTCAACTGGGCGGGGCCAGTGGACCAGTACTTCGGCGCGCTGTATATGCCCGACCGTCCGGACACCTCCGCCATGGTGACGCTCCACTACGGGGCGGCGATTCCCAAGGACCTGAACAAACCCGAGGCGAAGGAGATGACGCCAGTGTCGCTGCTGGGCGCGGCGGTCGGCAACCCGAGCGGTGTCACGAGCGGACGCTGGTTTGTCGGTCCCAAAGCGCTCGACGTGGTGGAGAGCATTCGCTCAACGCCGGCCGCGGGGCAGTCGGTGGCCCCCAGCCTGGAAGCCACAATTGATTTCGGCTTCTTCGGCTTCGTGGGCAAGCCGCTGTTCCTGTGGCTGAAGTGGACTGAAGAGCATTGGGTCGCCAACTGGGGCTGGGCGATCATCATCCTGACCGTGATCATCAACGTTGCACTGCTGCCGCTGCGAATCTCCAGCATGAAGGCATCGCTGAAGATGCAGAAGATCCAGCCGTTGATGAAGAACATTCAGGACAAGTACAAGAAATATCCCATGCGCGATCCGCGCCGCCAGGAGATGAACAAGGAAGTGGCGGCGCTCTACAAGGAACACAACGTCAACCCGGTGGGCGGCTGTCTGCCCATGCTGATTCAGTTGCCGTTCCTGTGGGCGTTTTACACCATGCTGAGTGTGGCGATTGAGCTACGCCACGCGGAGTGGTTCTGGATCAAGGACCTGTCGTCGCCCGACCCGTACCACGTCCTGCCGATCCTGATCGTGGTAAGCACCTATCTCATGCAGAAAATGACGCCTACGCCCGGCATGGACCCGGCGCAGGCGCGCATGATGAACATCATGATGCCGGTGATGCTGGGCGTCTTCTCGTGGGCAGTGGCCGCCGGCCTGGGAATCTACTGGCTGATCGGCACGGTGATCGCAATCCTTACCCAGATGATGCTCAATGAGACCAAGCTGGGTAAGGAAATGCGCGCGGAACTGGAGAAGCGCGCGCGCAAGAAAGCGTTGAAGGCGACGTAGGGCACTGTCGGTCGTCGGCTATCGGCTATCGGCAAAAGCTGGAACGCGAAGGACGCAAAGAACACGAAGGACGCCGAGATCAAAGCAGAACTGGCCGAGAGCCGACAACCGAAAGCCGAGAGCCAAGATGCCGATTGCGGACAAAATCGAGGCGGCAAAGAAGATCGACGCGCTGCTGAAGTCGATTCTCTTCCAGGCCCAACTGCGGCTGCGCTACCGCATCACCGTGGACCCGCCGCTGCCGGAAGAGCGCGACTGGGAGCGCCCGCAGATCCTGGTGGAGTTTGCCGGCCCCGACGCGCAGATGCTGCTGGAGCGTAACGCCGAGCTGCTGCGCTCGCTGGAGCACGTCTGCCAGGAGATGCTACGGCTGGCGCCCGATGAGCATGAAAAGGTGACCTTCGATGCCATGGGTCATCGCGCCATGCGCATCGAGGAGTTGCGCATGGCCGCGCGTGTTGCTGCCGAGAAGGTACGCAAGACGGGCGCGCCGTATGCGTTTAGTCCCATGACGTCGCGTGAACGGCGGGTCATCCATCTGGCGCTGCGCGATGAACCGGACCTCAAGACGGAAAGCCAGGGCATGAGCGGCCAACGGCATGTGGTCGTCTATCCGAAAGGCCAGCGCAACACGAAACCCAAGAGCAGCGGCGCGGTAATCATCAAACGCAGGTGATCAGCGGGCCAGCGGGGCAACTGGTGAACTGACGAACTGATGAACCGGCGATCGGGCTATTTGAAATTCGTTGCGGCTGCGCGGCGCGAGGAGCGCCGTTTCGCCTTTTTACTGTAAGCGCGCGGAGGCACACGCAGACGGGCGGAGTTGACAGGCCCGCCGCCGGGACGGCGGCGCTACCCATCTTCGGCGGCGTCAACTGACAACCGGCAACTGCCAACCGGCGGCTGGCAACTCGGACCTACTTCGTCTCGCTGGAACTGGAACTTGGCGCCGGCTTGGCTTCCGCGGGCTTGCTCTCGCCCGCCGAGCTGCCATTCGACTTGCCGTTGGACGGCGACGGCGCCGATCCCGACTTCTTCGAGTAGTCGGTGACGTACCAGCCAGAGCCTTTGAACTGAATGGCGGGCGGGGAAAGCAGTTGCGAGACCGGTCCGCCGCAGGCTGGGCAGTCGTCAATGGGCGGGTCGGAAAAACGTTGGATCTTCTCAAACCGGTGCTGACACCGGGTGCATTCGTACTCGTAAAGGGGCACGGGAAATCTTCCTGAATCAGAGTGTGCTTTGATTGTAGAGGCGTAGCTGGACCGGGTCAAACCGGAGTAGCACCGCCCTAGCACCGCCCCTGAGTTGTTGATTGCGCCGGGCAGGCCAGGGTTGCAGAACATCGGGGGCAGCGGCTCATTTGGCGAACCGGCGACCTGGCGACCTTGCGATCGTCTGAGCAGTCCCGCCAGATGCCGGGCCGGCCGAGTTGGAATACCGCCGTCTTGAAGACGCAACGTGAAAAACCGCGAAAAATCTGTGTTCTTCGCTTGACACAGGAGCGACTGCGGGAGCTTAATAGCTGCCGCCCGGGGTAGAGAGCCCGGGCGCAGGCTTTGTGGTGGGTGTCTTCAACCATGAGGCCGAGGAGCAGCCATGAACAAAACCGACCTGATCGACAAGGTTGCCGCCGGGACGGGGATCAGCAAGGCCCAGGCAGCAACCGCGATCGAGAACGTGCTGGGCGGCATTACCGGCGCTCTGAAGAAAGGTGAGCGCGTCACCCTGGTGGGATTTGGCACCTTTGCCGTCACGCAGCGTAAGGCCCGCAACGGCCGCAATCCGCAGACGGGCGCCGTCATCAAGATCGCCGCCCGTAAGGTGGCCCGTTTTACCCCCGGCCTGGAACTCAAGAAACTGGTCAATCGGACGAAATAGACCCGGCCAGAACGAAGGTTCAACGGCAGGCGATGAGCCTGCTTTTTTATTAAGTAATTGAGTAATTTGGTAATCGGGTAATTGAGTAATCGGGTAATTTTGTTCGGCGTTCTTGCAGCGGTTTCTCATGCTGTTGCGGCCATTGCAAGCACCAAATGACTCAATTACCCGATACTCAAGTACGATTACGCAATTTGCCGTGTTGCGCGCGCGTCCTGTAGAATCAATGTTTTGGGAAGAGAGGTTCGTTTCAGGTTATGAAGGCAGCGATTCATCCGGCATACAACGAAGTGCGCGTGCGTTGCGCGTGCGGCAACTCATTCACGACCCGCTCGACGCACAGGGGCGACATCAACGTGGAAATCTGCTCGGCGTGCCACCCGTTCTTCACCGGCAAGCAGAAGATCATTGACACCGCCGGCCGTATTGAGCGGTTCCGCCGCAAGTACTCCAAGACAGAGCAGAAGTAGCCCCTCCAGGTCTGAGTCAAGGTCTCCGTTCATACGCCGGAGGCCTTGTTCATTTCCAGAATCAGAGCGGAAGGAAAAGGTGTCTCCGGTGAAGCTTGGACTCGCCGGGACTGTCCTATGCAACCGCCGGCAATGGCGCGGGTGCGTCAACCCGGATGCCGAGGGTTGCGCCCAGGGTCTCGAACTGTAAGGCCCAGGCCTGGTCCGCTGCGCTGGACGATTGCTTTGCCTGCGGATAGACCTTCTGCAAAAGCTCCCAATACAGGTTCTGCACCTTCCAGAGGTCTACTTCGAACGCGAGCGATTTTGCGAGGCGGGTCACAGTCTCGATCTCGCGCAGGCGTTGCAGGTTGTGAGGGTCCTCGACCAGGTCCCGCACCATGCGTTCCAGGCGTTTCTGCAAGACGTAGCTGAGGCCGGGCGCGTCGAGGGTGATGCCGTCGCGTTTGGCGTCGTCCAGGATGGCGTGTATGCGGTCGAACTCGATCTCGTCGGCGGCAAACGCGCGGCGCAGAGCGCCGTTGAGCACGAATTCCGCGGTCAGGCGCAGAACGTTGGGCAGCGGCATCTTCAACTCGCGCAGGAAGCGAATGAGCGGCCCATGGGCGTTGTACACCCCGCGGTAGCTGGCTTCCGCCTCGGCCAGCACGCCTTCCATGATCTGATCGACAATGCGCCGCTGTTCGTCGCGGAACAGTGACTTCAGGGAGAAGCTGCTGCCCGGAAAACGCTGGTCAATGGCCCGCAAAGTGGCAGGCAGGTCGGCGCGACCGAAAGTCGCGAGGATGTCGTTGACCATCTCGCCGTATGCCTGCTCACCCATGAAGTAGCCCACCCCGGCAGTGAGGTTGTGATCGCCGAGGAGGAACACGGCGAAGCTGATGTCCGCCTGCTCGTGGGTGATGACCGAGTGGACCCGCAGCTTGCCGATCCCCAGCCGTGCGCGCCCGGTGCGTTCGAACCGGTAATCCTGGCGGTCAACGTTGTAGCAGTAAATCCGGTCCTGCTGCTCATGGCCGTTGAAGACGGAGCTAATAGCGTAGTGCGCGCCCACGCCGAGCAGGCTGATCACCGCTGGCTTCACCCACTTGTGATAGATCTCCGCGCCATTGCGGTGCCCGGGCACGTTGGCGTGCGCCTGCTCAAGCCGATCCAGGAAGCCCTGTTCGCTGCCGTCCTGAAACAGCTCTTGCGAAAGCTGAATGGCGCGGCCGGCATAGAAGATCACCTGCACGGTCTCGATGTCCGACAGCTCGTCGAAGAACCAGCCGCAACTGGTGTACATGAGCATCAGGTGGCGCTGCATCTCGAGCAGCTTGAGCGCGGTGATTTCTTCTTCCGGGCGCAGCGCGTGGCTGGCGTGTTTTTCGAAGAAACGGGCCGCGTTCTCCGGCGCGCGGTCAAGCAATACGCCAATGTAGTCGTCGCGCGCAGCCAACGGGTCTTTCAGCAGCGGGCGCGCCGCCTCTTCGTAACGAGCGAAGACAGCATCGCGCAGCCAGTCGAGCGCACCGCGCAGTGGGTCGCGCCAGAGTTGGTTCCAGCCGGCGCGTCCGCCGGAGTTACAGCCGCAGTCGCTGCGCCAGCGTTCGATGCCGTGGGCGCAGCTCCACGACGTATTCTCCAGGACCTCGACCTCCGCGCCCGGCGGATGTTTTTCCAGGTACTCGCCGTAGTTGGTGATCTTGGCCAGCTTTTTCGATTCGATATGGTGCAGCGCATAGGCCAGCGCCATGTCGCCGTGGCGGTGATGATGACCGTAGGTCTCGCCATCGGTGGCGATGTGCATCAACTGCGCCCACTTGCGGCTTTCGTTGAAGCCGCTGAGCAGGCGGGCTGCGAAGGTCTCCCCGTTCGATAGAAGTCCTTCAAATGCCACCGCGCGCGAGATGGGGCCGTCGTAGAAAAAGAGGCTGATCGTGCGACCCGAAGGCAGACGGCAGGCGTAGGCCCGCGTGGGATCGATCTTGCCGCCCTCGACGTTGCGCCATACGCCGCGCCGCATGCTGCGGGCCTGGCGTGCCTGATGCGGCGCCAGCACGGTGAACTTGATCCCCTGCTCCGCCAGCACCTCCAGGGTCTCGACGTCAACCGCGGTTTCCGGCAGCCACATACCTTCGGGATCGCGCCCGAAGCGGCGGCGAAAGTCGTGGATGCCCCAAAGCACTTGCGTCTGCTTGTCGCGGCGGTTCGCAAGCGGCAGGATCATGTGGTTGTAGGCCTGCGCCAGTGCCGAACCATGACCGCCGAAGAACTCGCGGCTCTCCGCGTCGGCTTGCAACACCTTGGCATAGATTTCCGGCGCGCGGTCTTCCATCCACGAGAGCAGCGTGGAACCGAAGTTGAAGCTGATTTTGCGGTAATTATTGACGATCTGCACGATGCGCCCTTCCGGGCTGAGAATCCGCGAGGCCGAATTGGGCGCATAACACTCGGCCGTGATGCGCTCGTTCCAGTCATGAAACGGGGAGGCCGAATCCTGCACCTCGACCGCTTCCAGCCACGGGTTTTCGCGCGGCGGCTGGTAGAAGTGGCAGTGGATGCAAAGATACCGGTCCATTGGAAGGACACAACCGCTCGGTTTGATGCTGCCGCGCCGCTGGCAGTATGTACCCCTGCGGATTGAGATTTCAGATTCTGTCGAGTGCCGCTGCCAGTCGCGCCAGGCCCTCGCGCAGCGTTTCGGTCGCGATACCCAGGCCCAGCCGGAAATGCTGCGGCATTTCGAAATAGCAGCCCGGCACGATCATGGTCTCGTACTCGTCGCGCAGCAGCTTGGCGAGGGCTTCGACATTGCCGCGCTTAAGGCGGGGAAACAGCGTGGTGCCGTGCTCCGGGATGAAACACTCCAGGTCAGTACGGGAGCGGAGGAACCCGAGGGCGATGGGACGGTTGGTGCCGAGCAGGTTCTTGGCACGCGCGGCCACGCGATCGATGCGGTCGAAGGCGGCAATGCTGAACTGGTCGGCGACGAACGGCTGATGTACGCCGAACAGGTCGTTGATCCACCAGATGCGACTCACCAGCTCAGGATCGCCCAGGATCCAGCCGCAGCGCAGGCCGCTCAGCCCGTACGCCTTGGTCAAGCTGCTGGTCACCACGAATTCCGGACCGAGCAGGGCGGCAGTGCGCGGGCGCGGCCAGACCGCTTCGAGATAGACCTCATCCACCAGCACGCGCGCGCCGATGCTTCGTGCGAGTTCGCCGGCGGCGCGCAGCGTGGGCTCATCCACGATCGCGCTGCTGGGGTTGTGCAGGTTGCAGAAGACGATCAGTCGGGTGCGCGGTGTCAGGTTGCGTTCGATCTCCGTTGGATCAACACGAAAGCCCTGCTCGGCCGGCCGCTGGAAGCGGCGAACCTTGGCGCCGAGAAATTCGAGGGTGGCGGTCAGCAATTCGTAAGTCGGTTGTTCGAGCAGGACTTCCTCACCCGGCTCAAACAGCGCGGCAAAAGCGAGGTGGTTGGCCATGGAGCAGCCGTTGGCGGCGACCACCATGTTGGGCGTCACGCCGCAATAGCTGGCTATTCGCTCCAGCAGCGCCGGGTTGCCGTAATCCCCGCCCGGGCCATTGAGGGCCAGACCGTCAATCGGGCCGAATTCGGCCAGCGTCATTCCCGCTACACCGCTGGACCCCAGGGGATACTTCGCATGGGAAAGCTTCGCGAACTCCATGAACGGCGAATAGGCGTGCGTGCGCGAGGTCATTGGTTGATTGTAAAACCAGCCACGGACCAACACGGATTTACACGGATGGAAAGCAGGCAGGTGCTGTTTGGACCAGATCCGTGCAAATCCGTGTGAATCCGTGGTTAGGGTCCCACGCTAATCAGCGGCTTGGTTGCGGGCAGGACTTCGCCAATTTCGGCGACCGGTACGCCGGCCTCGCGCAGCGCCCGTACCAGCGCGTCCGCATCTTCTGCGGCAACCGAGATCAGCAAGCCGCCGGCGGTCTGCGGATCGAAGAGGAGGGTCTTCACGTCGTCCGCGATGCCGTCCTGCCACTCGACGACACACTCGGCGAATTCGCGGTTGGCCTTCAGTCCGCCGGGGACATGGCCCGCGCGCACGCAGTCCAGCGCGCCCGGCAGCAGCGGCACACGACTGGCGCTGAGGCGCAGGCTGACGCGGCTGCCCAGTGCCATCTCGCGCGCGTGGCCAATCAGGCCGAAGCCGGTGATGTCGGTCAGCGCGTTTACTTGGAACGCAGATTGCCGTGTGGCAACATCGCCCGATGCGGTCTGCGTCGTGATTCCCGCAGCGACGCGGTTGAGTGTGGTCATGGACTGCACTGCCGCGTCAACCCACGGCGGTTCGGCTTTCTGCCGTTTGATGGCCGTGGAGATCACGCCGGTTCCCAGGGCCTTGGTCAGCAGCAGGCGGTCGCCCGCGCGCGCGCCGGAGTTGGTGAGCACGCGGCGGGGATGGATTGTGCCGGTTACCGCGTAGCCAAACTTGATTTCCTCGTCGCGGATGGAATGTCCGCCGATCACCGAGCATCCGGCCTCAATCATCTTCGACAGGCCGCCGGCGAGAATGCGCTCCAAAACGTCGAGATCACCTTTCTCGGGAAAGCAGACCATGGCGAGCGCGCTGGTGGGACGCCCGCCCATGGCGTAGACATCGCTGAGCGAATTGGTGGCGGCGATCTGGCCGAAGGTGTAGGGATCGTCCACGATGGGCGTGAAGAAGTCCACGGTTTGCACCAGCGCGAGGTCGGGCGCGACTTGATACACGCCGGCGTCGTCGGCGGTGTCGAAGCCGACCAGCACGTTGGGATCCTGCTGCCGGGCCAATTTCCCAAGCACCTTGTCCAGCGCCGCCGGACTCAGCTTGGACGCTCAACCCGCAGCTTTGACCGCCTCCGTCAGACGGATTGGCTTGGCGTCTGCCATCAGGGATATTCTACGCGTCACAATCAGCCAACTGACTGCCGCGATCGACGGGATTCAGCCGCAGATTAACGCAGATGAACGCAGATCATGTTATGGCTCCGGAATCTGCGTTGATCAGCGTTAATCAGCGGCTCGTACTATTTCGTGGTCACGCTGACAAAGCGCAACTCCGGGTACCCCTGGTTCCAGTCGGCGGAGATGTGCTCGAAGGTCAGCCGGAACTCGGCGTCCTTGCCGGGAGCAAGCGGAGCAACCGACAGCGCCACCCAGTCGGGATTGCCGAGCGGCGCCGCCTGTACGCGCACGGGCTGCGTTTGCCGGTCCACCACCTCGCCGAGGGTATTGCGAAAGATGACCTCAAGCTCCGCGCCGGTCACGGTCTGGTCGCCAGTATTGGTTAGCTTGCCTCCGAGATAGGTGACGCGCCCGCCAACAAAATTTTCGGCGGTGCTCAAGTGCAGATCGCTGGTTTGCAGCCGGTCCGCGTACGGCGGTGGCGCGGTGGTGGCGGGCGCGGTGCTCTGTCCGCGGCTCAGCATGTAGATGACAGCCCCAACGGCAACGATCACTGCCAGCGCGATTACGACCGGGCGCCAACGCGCGCCGTTTTCCTCTCCGGCATACTGCGAAAAGCCTCCCATAGCTGCGGATTGTAGCATCTGGTGATTTGGTGAAGTGAAAACCGCGCGTTGCAGGTAGTTAGTTCGCCAAAATGAAACTTAACCAAATCACCAGATGGGTTCACTCGCCCGCTACAGTCATGCCGTCTATGCGAATGGTTGGCGAAGCGATGGCGCCGCGAAATTCCAAGTCACTGCCGATCTCGCTGATGTGGAAGAGCATGTCTTTGAGATTGCCGGCGACGGTGATTTCCTCGACCGGGTACGTCAGTTCGCCGTTCTGTATCCAAAGTCCCGATGCCCCGCGGGAAAAATCGCCGGTCACCAGATTGGCGCCGAAGCCGAGGAATTCGGTCACATACAGCCCTTCGGCGATGTCGCGGACGATCTCGTCGCGCGCTCGGCTGCCGGGCTCCAGGAAAAAGTTGCCGGAGCTGATGCCGGGGTTTCCGGCGAGGCCGCGCGAGGCATTGCCGGTGGTCTTGAGTCCAAGCTTGCGTGCGGTATAGGTGTTCAGCAGGTACGACTTCAGGACGCCGCGCTCGATCACCACCGTGCGCCGGGTGGGCACGCCTTCTCCATCGAACGGGCTGGAGCCGAAGCCACCCCGCATGGTGCCGTCGTCCACGATCGTGACGTTCTCGCCGGCCACGCACTCGCCCAATTTGCCCGCAAGGAACGACGCGCCGCGATAGATCATGTCGCCGTTCACCGCGTCGCAGATTTCGCCGAGCAACGCGCGCGCCACCTGCTGATCGAAGACGATGGGCACACGCGTGGTCTTCACCTTGCGCGCGCCCAGGCGGCGCAACGTGCGCTGGGCGGCGATGCGGCCCACCTGCTCGGGTGCGTCGAGCTTCGTCATGGTGCGGGAGACCGAGTACCAGAAGTCGCGCTCCATGGCGCCGTTGTCGTCCTGCGCGATCGGCACCGCCGAAACCGAGCAGTACGACCGGCGGTACTCGCCCACAAAGCCGTTGGAGGTGGCGAGCACTTTGTGGCCGGTGGCGGCATCAAACGAGCCGCCTTCGGAGTTGCGAATTCGCGGATCGGTGGCCAGCGCGGCTTGTTCGGCGCGGCGCGCGTAGTCAATGCGGGCCTCCGTGGAGAGCGAATAGACGTCGTCGTAGTAGAGGTCGAGATCGCCATCCACCGCGCCCTGTTCCTCGGACGCGGGCAGTCCGGCGTGCGGATCTTCGCTGGTGACTTTGGCCAGCGCCAGCGCCGAATCCACCATGCGCTGAAGTCCCGCCGGGGACAGGTCGCTGCTGTAGGTGCTGGCCGCCCGCGCGCCAAAAAACACACGCACCCCGATGGCCTTCGCGCCCGACTCTTTCAGCGTCTCCACGTTGCCGAGGCGCACCACGGTGGAAAACTCGCTGCCTTCGCGCACCACCGCCTCGGCCGCACTGGCGCCGCCCTGCATGGCGCGCTTGACTACGTCTGTTGCGATGTCTTTCAAGTCCATAAACTCAATTTTCGATTTCCGAATTTCGATTTCCGATTTGCCTCAGCCAAAGCGGTTTTGCACAAAGTGTGAGTTTCTCCTCGAAAATTCAAACACAGGGTCCCTCGACTTCGCGCGGCAAAAGCAGCCGCGCTCCGCTCGGGATGACACTCGAGAGTGGTGCAGGTTGCGAGGCCGAAGGCAGAAATGGAAATTCGCAAATCAACAATCGCCAAATCGCAAATGCTACGCCGCCCATTCTCCCAATTTCAGCCGCTCCAGGTAGCGCTGGTGGCACTGCATGACGACCTGCTGCGCAATTTCCGCCGACTGCCAGCCGGCCATCTTGGTGCGTTTGCCTTCGAGGTCCTTGTAGATGGAGAAGAAGTGCTCGATCTCGCGCAGTTGATGGGCGTACACGTCGCTGTAGTTGCGCACGTTTTCGTAGCGCGGATTGCAACTGCTGACCGCCAGCACCTTCTCATCTTTCTTGTCCTGGTCGAGCATCTCGAGCAACCCCACGGGCCGCGCCTCGACCAGGCATCCGGTAAACGTTGGCTGCGCCATGAGAATGACGATGTCCAGCGGATCGCCGTCTTCCGCCAGTGTGCTGGCGATGAATCCGTAGTCGCCGGGGTAGTGCACCGGCGAATACAGCGGCCGGTCGAGGCGAAACACGCCCAGCTTCTTATCGTACTCGTACTTGTTCACCCCGCCCGCGGGGATTTCGATGACCGCATTGACCGGCTTCGGCGCCTTGGCCCCAAGAGGAAGTGAGAGGTAGCTCATGCTTATTTCAGGTTGAAGATTTCAGATTCAGATTGCCGAGGTAATACATGGCTCCTTCGGCTTGCGGCGAAACCCGCGCCGCAAGCCTCAGGATGACAACATAAGTGGCGCCCGCTGGCCCGCTGACTCGATGGCCCGATCACTTTCCGGTTCCCCCCACAGTGATGCGGTCCACCTTCAGCGTGGGGATGCCGACGCCCACTGGCACCGACTGGCCGTCCTTGCCGCAGGTGCCGATACCTTCGTCGAGTTGCAGGTCGTTGCCCACCATGGAGACGCGCGTGAGCACGTCCGGGCCGTTGCCGATTAAGGTCACGTTCTTCAAGGGCGCGGTGATCTTGCCGTCTTCGATCAGGTACGCCTCGGAAGCGGAGAAGACGAACTTGCCATTGGTGATGTCCACCTGCCCACCGCCGAAATTCACCGCATATACGCCATACTTCACGGAGCGAATAATGTCTTCCGGCGAATCCTGCCCGGCGAGCATGTAGGTGTTGGTCATACGCGGCATGGGGATGTGCTCGTAGCTCTCGCGGCGGCCGTTGCCGGTATCGGGCAGGCCCATCAGGCGCGCCGAAAGCTTGTCGCTCATGTAGCCCTTCAGAATGCCGTTTTCGATCAGCACCGTGTTTTGCGTCGGCGAGCCTTCGTCGCTGATGTTGAGCGAGCCGCGGCGCGAAGGCATGGTGCCGTTGTCCACCACGGTACACTTCTCGCTGGCAACGCGTTTGCCGAGCAGACCGCTGAACGCTGACGTGCCTTTGCGGTTGAAATCGGCTTCCAGGCCGTGCCCGATGGCTTCGTGCAGCAGGATGCCCGGCCACCCAGGGCCGAGCACGACTTCCATTTCGCCCGCGGGAGCTTCGCGCGCATCCAGTTGGATAATGGCCTGGCGCGCGGCTTCCACGGCGAAGTGCTCGGGCGACTTGCCATCGCTGAAGTATTCCAGGCCGACACGTCCGCCGCCGCCGGCCGTGCCGCGTGACGAGTTCTGTTCCGAACGCGCGATGACAAATACACTCATGCGCGCCAGCGGCTGCGCGTCTTCCGCGAAGCTGCCGTCGCTGCCCACCACCAGCACCTGCTTAAGTTCGTCGGCGTAGCCCACACGAACTTCCTTCACGCGCGGATCATAGGCCCGCGCTGCCCTGTCGGCCCGCATCACCAGTTCGAGCTTGGCGGTGATGTCGGCATCCACCGAGGGCTGCGGCACCGGATACAGATTGCGGTCGAGCTGCCGCTTGAGGTCAACAATGGGCGTCTTGGCCGGACCGCTGGCGATCAGCGCCGCGGTGCGCGCCGCATGCAGGATGCGCTCGGGAGAAAGGTCGTCGGTATAGGCGTAACCGGTGCGCTCGCCGCTCGCCACCCGCACCCCGCAGCCCGCCGAGATGCCCTGGGTGGCCGACTTCACCAGCGACTCGTCTACGCTGATCGAGGTGGTGGTCAGGTACTCGAAGTACAGGTCGGCGTAGTCGCCGCCGGCCGAAAGCGCCGCCCCGAGATAACGCTCCAGGTCGCGCGCCATCAATCCGTAGCGCTCAAGCAAGGTTGCAGGAGGAGATAGAAGCATAACGGAAATTGGATGCTCACGACTGAATCATTGAATCAGTGAATCATTTGTGATTTGGGGAAGTGTGATTTGGTGAAGTTAAGCATCGCGAAATCCGGTACTACCGTTGCCCCAGTAACGTAGCTTTGTAATCCCGAGCGGCTGGTGTAGCGTCCGTTTGTCATCCCGAGCGCCGCGAGGGACCTGCTGTTGTATCCACAGAGCAGCAGATTCCTCGCGCCAAAAACGGGCGCTTGATTTCATGACGACGTTGGCTCCACTCGGACCGAGTACATTGGTTGTGGA
>JBHGBA010000034.1:0-50360 GCA_041946775.1 Terriglobales bacterium | reverse complement strand
GGCTCCGTCGCGTCGCCGTTCCGCGAGACCGAAGGCATGAAGGACGGCTCCGACGCCATTGCCGACTGGCCGCTGCTGAACGCCATGCTGAACACCGCCAGCGGGGCGTCGTGGGTATCCATCCATAACGGTGGCGGCGTGGGCATCGGCTATTCGCAGCACGCCGGGCAGGTAACGGTGGCGGATGGAACCGACGTCATGGCCAAGCGCATCGAACGCGTGCTGACGAATGATCCGGGTATCGGCGTGGCGCGGCACGCGGATGCGGGGTATGACGAGGCGCGCGCGTTCGCCGACAGGCAGGGAATTAAGATCCCGATGAAGTAAACAGTCAAGTGAGGCGCAATGCCATTCAATAACGAAGTAAAGAACAGAGTTCTACTTTGGTCCGATTGGCATTGTCGTCTTTGTAAGAAGGCATGTGGTGCGAACATCGAAGTGCACCACCTTGTGCCTGAACACGATAACGGTGGTGACGCTATCGACAACGCAATTCCGCTGTGCTTTGATTGATGCGGCACGGCTAAAAGCCGTGCCCCTCCGAAACACCAAAGCCGTGCCTCTCCGAAAGACAGTAAAACCGTGGCTTCTGCGAGAGAGGTGAGCGTTGGTGCTGGTGGCCGAGATTGACGCGGCCACACTAAGAAGACCTATGGCGGCAGAGTTGATGAACGTGGAACACCCCCGGAGGAAAGGCCGGCGGAGGGCGAGGGAAACGGGCGCTCCTCTCCTCCTGACTCACATCAAGCAACTGGTGACGCTTGCGAGCGAAGAGGCAGCGCCACGGCGCGGGCCGGCGCTGAGCGAGCTGGGAATCATTGAAGACGCCGCCGTGCTGTGCGCCGGGGGCAAGATTGTTTCCGTGGGAAGGAACGACGAAGCGGTGCGCGATCCCTGGGTCAGGCAGCACAAGAAAGAGCTGCGCCAGGTGGATTGCCGGGGCATGGTGGTGATCCCTGGCTTTGTTGATTCGCACACGCATCCGGTGTTCGCCGCGCCGCGCCTGGTGGATTTCGAGAAGCGCATCGCAGGAGCGACGTATGAAGAGATCGCCGAGGCGGGCGGCGGTATCCGCTCCAGTATCGAGGCGGTGCGCGAGGCGTCGCGCGCGGAGTTAAGTCGCAAGACGCTGGCCGCCTTGCAGCAAATGGCGGCGCAGGGCACCACTACGGTTGAGGCCAAGAGCGGCTACGGGCTGAGCGTTGCGTCGGAGTTGAAATCGCTGGAAGCGATTGCCGAGGCTGCAAAGCAGTTCGCAGGAACTGTCGTTCCGACGCTGCTGGCGGCGCACACCATCCCTCCGGAATTTGCAGACGACCGCGAGGAGTATGTGCGCCTGATCTGCGAGGAGATGATCCCGCAGGCGGATGAAGCACAACTGGCGTGGTTTGTTGATGTGTTTGTCGAGCGCGGAGCATTTACACCGGACGAGGCCGAACAAATCCTGACCGCTGCATGGCAGCGCGGTCTGGGGGCGCGCTTGCACGCGTGTCAACTGACGCCCGCGTCGCTGCATGGTCTGCTGAAATTTGACCTGGCATCACTCGACCACATGGACAACGTCAGCGACGGAGACATTGTGGAGTTGGCGCAGGCAAACACCGTGGTGTCGCTGTTGCCGGCCTCTAATTACTTCCTGGGGTCGCCGTGTTTCCCGCCGGCGCGGAAGCTGATCGATGCCGGAGTTCCCGTGGCGCTGGCTACCGATTACAACCCGGGAACTGCACCAACGCCAAGCATGCCGCTGGTGCTCTCGCTGGCCTGCACTCATATGAAGATGTCGCCTGCCGAGGCGATTGCCGCGGCAACGATTAATGGCGCGTGCGCGTTGCGCATTGCCGACCGCAAAGGCTCAATCCAACCGGGAAAAGACGCCGATCTCGCCATCTTCGATGCGGACGACTACCGCGAGATTCCGTACTGGTTCGGCGTGAACCACTGTGCCGCGGTGGTAGTCAATGGCGAAATGCTCGACCGCAGACGGATGAGGCAGTAACACCGTTGGCAGTTTTCAGTTGGCTATTTGGAGCTACTGACTCCGCGTGCATGCGTACAGCGAGCCGGTGTGAAACTCATCGCTGGATGCGGGGCCGGGCCGCGTCGCAGAAGCAAAGCCCGGCGCGCTAGTTCTCATTCTGGAGTGGCGGCCATTCTAGTTGTACTCCATTCCGCACGATTTCCCTTTTCGGAATTTGTTCACAAACAGTAAAGGCAGATTGCAGCAATCTCGGTGCATGGCCAATCCGGAAGTACAAGAACCAAAAGGGTAAACGTGTCACTTAAGTAACCGGTTTGCGGATTGACAATTTATGTCACCGACCCTACGATTCAAACTTCTCTGAACGAGCGAGTTGTCTCCCCCAATCAGGCTGTGCTCCTCAGGGTGGAGGTTGGCTGTCCGTGGCTCAACTAAGGGGGCGGGGGTATGTCTCAGCGGCTAGGTGACCTTCTGGTAAAAGAGAAGGTCATCACTCCGGAGCAGTTGCAGCAAGCTCTGAAGGTACAACACGAGAGCGGCACGCGGCTTGGTTCGGTCCTGGTCAAGCTGGGTTTCCTATCGGACGACGACGTCACCAACTTCCTCTCGCGGCAGTATGGGGTCCCGGCCATCAACCTGTCTTATTTTGAGATTGATTCCGCCGTTATCAAGCTGATCCCCTACGAGACCGCCAAGCGCTACCAGGTTTTGCCGCTTAGCCGGGTGGGTGCCTCACTCACCCTGGCCATGGTGGATCCCACCAATGTGTTTGCCATGGACGACATCAAGTTCATGACCGGCTTCAACATCGAGCCGGTGGTGGCGTCCGAGCAGTCCATCATGGAGCGGATCGAAAAGGCTTACGGCACCTCGACCGAGCAAGACCTCGAATCGGTAATGCAGCAGTTCGACGACGGGTCGGAAGCCGCCCTGGAACTGGAAAACCAGGAAGAAGAACTGTCGTTATCGGAACTGGAGAAGGCCGCCGACGAAGCGCCCATCGTCAAGCTGGTGAACATCATCCTGAGCGACGCGGTCAAGCGGGGGGCCAGCGACATCCACATTGAGCCGTACGAACGCGAATACCGGGTACGCTTCCGCATCGATGGCGTACTCCAGCCCATCATGACGCCGCCCCTGAAACTAAAAGATGCCATCACTTCGCGCATCAAGATCATGGCCAAGCTGGACATCAGCGAGAAGCGGCTGCCCCAGGACGGCCGCATCATGCTGAAGATGGGCGTCGGCGGCCGGAAAAAAGAGCTGGATTTTCGCGTCAGCACGCTGCCCACTCTGTGGGGCGAAAAGGTCGTACTGCGACTGCTTGATAAGGAAAACCTGCGCCTCGACATGACCAAGCTCGGCTTCGAGCCGGAATCGCTCGCCAAGTTCGAACGCGCCATCCTGAAGCCCTACGGCATGGTGCTGGTGACCGGACCCACCGGTTCCGGTAAGACGAACACCCTGTATTCCTCCATCTCGCGCCTGAACACGCCCGAGGTCAACATCATGACCGCCGAAGACCCGGTAGAGTTCCAGTTGGCCGGCGTCAACCAGGTGCAGATGAAAGAGCAGATCGGGCTGAACTTCGCGGCGGCGCTGCGCTCGTTCCTGCGCCAGGACCCGAACATCATCCTGGTGGGCGAGATCCGCGACTTCGAGACGGCAGAAATCGCCATCAAAGCGGCGCTTACCGGCCACCTGGTGCTTTCCACCCTGCATACCAACGGCGCCCCCGAGACGATCAGCCGCTTGATGAACATGGGCATCGAGCCCTTCCTGGTGGCCACTTCGGTGCACCTGATTTGCGCGCAGCGCCTGGTTCGGCGCATTTGCCAGGAATGCGCGCAGGTGGTGGACGTGCCATACCAGACACTGGTCGAAGCAGGCTTTACTCCCGAGGAGGCCAAGACGGTACAGATCAAGAAGGGCAAAGGCTGCGACATCTGCCGCAATACCGGCTACAAGGGCCGCACTGGTCTCTATGAAGTGATGGAAATCGACGATGAGCTGCGCGAGCTGATTTTGGTCGGTGCGTCGTCAATGGAGTTGAAGAAGAAAGCCATCGAGCGGGGAATGCTCACGCTGCGCCGCAGCGGCCTGGTGAAGATCATGGCGGGCGTTACCACGCTGGAAGAAGTGGCGCGCGAAAGCGTTCACTAAACGTTTTCTGTTTTCCGTTTGCTGTTCGTGCGCAGCGAAAACGGAGAATGAAAAACGGAAAGCGGAAAACGGGATCCACCGGTAACGGAGAGAAGCAATGACGTCAACGCTCAGCGATCTGCTGAAGAAGATGCTCGAGATGAACGGCAGCGACCTGCACATCACGACGAACTCGCCGCCGCAGGTGCGCGTACACGGCACTCTTCAGCCGCTGGATTTGCCGCCGCTCAGCCCGGCAGACACGAAAGCGCTGGCCTACAGCGTCATGACCGACGCGCAGAAGCACCGCTTCGAAGAGAACCTGGAGCTGGATTTTTCTTTCGGCCTCAAAGGCATGGCGCGCTTTCGTGCCAACGTTTTCAACCAGCGCGGCGCGGCCGCGGCGGTGTTCCGTGTCATTCCGTTCGAGATCAAGACTTTTGAGCAGCTCAACCTGCCGCCTATCGTGGCCAAACTGTGCGAGAAGCCGCGCGGCCTGATCCTCGTCACCGGCCCAACGGGTTCCGGCAAATCAACCACGCTGGCGGCCATGATTGACAAGATCAACAACGACCGGCATGAGCACATCATCACCATCGAGGACCCCATCGAGTTCGTGCACCAGCACAAGAACTGCCTGGTGAACCAGCGCGAGGTGCACTCCGACACCAAGGGATTTGCCGAGGCATTGCGTTCGGCGCTGCGTGAAGACCCCGACGTGGTGCTCATCGGCGAGATGCGCGACCTGGAAACGGTGGAAGCGGCGCTGCGCATCGCCGAAACCGGCCACCTGACCTTCGGGACACTGCACACCAATTCGGCGGCATCTACCATCAACCGCATTATTGACGTGTTCCCCGCCCACCAGCAGCCGCAGATCCGTGCGCAGTTGTCGCTGGTTCTGGAAGGTATTCTTTGCCAGTCGCTGTTGCCGCGGCTGGGCGGGGGACGGGTGATGGCGATGGAGATCCTGGTGCCCAACGCGGCGGTGCGTAACCTGATCCGCGAAGACAAGATCCACCAGATTTACTCGGCAATGCAGTCCGGCCAGGACAAGTTCGGCATGCAGACCCTCAACCAGTCGCTGGCTACGCTGTATTTCCAGAAGCAAATTCCGCTGGAGTTGGCGATCTTGCGCTCGTCGCTGCCCGACGAGTTGCAGGAGATGATTGCGCGCGGCGCCGGCTTGGTGTCGCGCGCTGCGCCCGCGAGGCGCTGAGTTGCGACGGGTCACGTTTACGGGGGCGTGGGTTCGGTAGGGCGGAGGCGTAAATGCCAGTTTTCACATACACGGGCAAGGATGCCGCGGGCAAGAAGATTTCCGGCGAGCGCATGGCCGAAAACAAACAGGTGCTGGCGGCGGCGCTGCGGCGGGAACGCATCGTGCCCGGCGCCATCAAGGAAAAAGGCAAGGAGTTTGCACTGCCGACCTTGGGCCGGCAGAAGGTTGCCACCAAGGACCTTGCCATCTTTTTCCGTCAGTTCTCCGTCATGATCGACGCCGGCTTGCCGCTGGTGCAATGCCTGGAAATCCTGGCCGGTAACCAGGAGAATCCTGCATTTCAGCGCACGCTGACCGGCGTGCGTACGTCGGTCGAGGGCGGCGCAACCCTGGCCGGCGCCATGCGGAACTATCCGAAAGTCTTCGACGACTTGACCACCAACATGGTGGAGGCGGGCGAGACCGGCGGTATTCTCGACACCATTTTGCAGCGCCTGGCCAGCTACATCGAAAAGACGGTGAAGATGCGGCAGGCGGTGAAGTCTGCGCTGATCTACCCCGTCGCCGTTATCAGCATGGCATTCCTGATCATCGGCGCCTTGTTGAAGTGGGTAGTGCCGATCTTCACCAAGCTGTTCGACGGTCTGGGCGTCGAGCTCCCCGGGCCCACTCGAATGGTCATCAGCCTGAGCGACTTTGTGGGTACTTTCTGGTGGTTCGGTCTCGGCGGGCTCGTCGCACTGATCATCGGCATCAAGTACTTCCGCCAGAGCGCACAGGGGCGCATGTTGTGGGACCGCATGATGCTGGCCTTGCCGGTGTTTGGCCTGCTGCTGCGCAAGATCGCGGTCGCCCGCTTTACGCGCACCCTGGGTACGCTGATCACCTCGGGCGTTCCCATCCTGGAAGGCTTGGCCATCACGGCGCGCACCTCCGGAAACGCCGTGCTGGAGCAGGCCCTAATGAAAGTGCGCAAGGCGATTGAGGAAGGCCGCACCATTGTCGATCCGCTGAAGGAAAGCGGCGTGTTCCCCAACATGGTGACGCAGATGATTGGCGTCGGCGAAGCTACCGGCGCGATGGATGCCATGTTGCAGAAGATCGCCGACTTCTACGAAGACGAAGTGGACGCTGCCACCAAGGACCTCCTGACCCTGCTGGAGCCGGTGATGATCGGCATCCTGGGCGTTTGCGTGGGCGGCATCGTGATCTCGCTATATCTGCCGCTGTTCAAGATGATCGGCAAACTGGCGGGATGATCGCGTGATTGCGGGCCGGCTCCGATTGCGTCACGGCGCGGGCCGGCCAACAACAGGTTCCGCTGACGGCTGACACACGGCGGCGCCCGCATATCGGGGCTGTCCGCCTCCACCAACTGCGGGTTGCAAACTGATGGCTCCGACTTCGAATGAGCGTACGTGGCTGACCTGGCTGGTGAAGGTGCGCGTGATCGTGATCACCTTCCTGCTGGGCATTCAGTTGGTGGTCACCACGGTTACTCCTACGCCGATTTCGAAGCGGCTGTTCATCAGCGCCATTGGATTGTGGTACACCGTGGCGCTGCTGTACGCGGTTGTGCTGCACCTGGCACGGGAAACGCGCTTGCAAGCGTGCCTGCAGGTGCTGACCGACCTGGGGATCGCTACCCTGGTGTTCTACGCCAGCGGTGGCATCGAATCGCCGTTCAGCTTCCTGTTTCCGCTGCTGATTATTACCGCGGCGATTTTGTTGCCGCGCTACTGGGCGTACATGACGGCGGCGCTGGCGTTCATTTTATCGGGCGCGGTGCTGGAGCTGGGCTACTTCGGAGTGCTGCAACCATATTGGGTAACGCGTCCCGGCCTGAAGAGCCTGCAAGCGGCGATTTTCATCAACCTGTTCGCCTATCTGACCATTGCCCACCTCGCCAGTTACCTCGTGGCGAAGTTGCGGCGTGCCGATGTCGAATTGCAGGAGAAGGCCGGCGCCCTCGCCGACCTGCAATTGCTCCATGGAAGCATCATCGAGTCCATGGCAGGCGGGTTGATCACGACCGGGCTGGACGGCCTGATTACGCTGGTGAATCCGGCGGCGGAAAGGTTGCTGGGCATCAAGAGCAGCGAAGTAGCGGGCAAGCCGCTGGCTGTGCTTTTCCGTGAGCCGTTGCCGGAACCGGGCGCCAGCCGGGGTGAAGTGAAATACTCCGGACCGGATGGCGAGGAGAAGATCTTCGGCATGACGGTCTGCGCCCTGACCGGTCACGACGGTGCCGACAGCGGAGTGGTCTATACGTTCACCGATCTGACCAAGATCCGCCGCCTGGAACATGAAGTTCGAATCCGCGACCGCATGGCGGCAATCGGCCGTATGGCGTCCGGCATCGCGCACGAGATCCGCAATCCGCTGGCCGCCATGGCGGGCTCGGCGCAGATGCTGAGCGAGTGCGCCGGACTGGAACAGGACGAGCGGGCGCTGCTCGACATCGTGCGCCGCGAATCGGAGCGGCTGAATAAGATCGTTACCGATTTCCTGGCGTACTCGCGCGGGAAGCAATACGTCTTTACCCGCACGAACCTGGTGGCGGCGCTGGAAGACACGCTGCGCCTGCTGGAAAACCGCCCCGAGTGCGCCAACGGCAGGATCCGCATTGTTCGCCGTTTCGCCGAGGACGAGCTGGTAGCCGATATTGATGTGGATCGGATGAAGCAGGTGTTCTGGAACATTTGCGACAACGCGCTTCAGGCGATGCCGGACGGCGGCGTGCTGACAGTGACTGCGGCGGCGAAAGGCAAAACAGTTGAGATCCGGTTTGCGGATACGGGCAAGGGCATCAGCCATAAGAACCTCGACAACATCTTCGAACCCTTTCATTCCGAGTTTGCCAGCGGTACCGGGCTTGGTCTCGCCATGGTGTACCAGATCATGCAAGCGCACGACGCCAAAATCCTGGTGCAGTCGGTGCCGGAGAAGGGAACGGAGTTCACCCTGGTGTTGAAATGCGCGCAAGAGTCGCGGCCGGTGATGCAGGCGACCGCTGCGGGAGGAACGGTTCGTGGGTAACGTGCTGGTCTGCGATGACGAGCTGGACATCTGTCGCATGCTGGAGATCGCGCTGCGTCGCGGCGGGAGCCGGGTGGAGGTGGTGTCTTCGGGCGAGGCGGCTGTCAAGAAGCTGGAGTCTGCCTTCTACGATGTCGTGATCAGCGACATCCGCATGCCGGGCGTGGATGGAATCGAGGTGCTGCAACAGGCCGCAACGCATTGTCCCGATGCCGAGCGCATCGTTATTACCGCCCACGAGGAATTCGAGATCGCGAAGCGCGTGGCCGAGAGCGGAGGAGTATTTCAGTACATCGTGAAAGGTCCGAGCCTGCCGTCCGTGGTTGCCCACTCGGTGCAGCAGGCGATGGAGAAGATCGCGCTGCGGCGAAAGAACTTCGCCCTGCGCCGCGACGCCGCGCAACGCAACTCGCTGGACAACATCGTTGGCGCCAGCGAAGCGCTGCAGAAGCTCAAGCAGACCATCCACACGGTGGCATCCACCAGCAGCACTATCCTGATCTGCGGTGAAAGCGGTACGGGCAAGGAGCTGGTGGCACGCGCTATCCACGACTGCTCGCCGCGCGCGGCTGAGCCGTTTGTCTCCATCAACTGCGGGGCTTTTCCGGAGACGCTGCTGGAAAGCGAACTGTTCGGCTACGTGCGCGGCGCATTCACCGGCGCCAACCAGAACAAGCGCGGCCTGTTTGAGGTGGCGAACGACGGCACCATCTTCCTGGATGAAATCAGCGAAATGAGCCTGACGATGCAGGTCAAGCTGCTGCGCGTCTTGCAGGAACGCGCGATCCGGCCGGTCGGCGGGACCAGTGAGTCCGCCATTGACGTGCGCGTGATCGCCGCCACCAACAAGGACCTCGACAAGATGGTCGCCGATGGGGCCTTCCGCGAAGACCTCTATTACCGCATCAGCGTTATTCCGATCATGGTTCCGCCGCTGCGCGACCGCGATGACGACATCGTGCTGCTCGCCAATCACTTCCTCAAGAAGTACGCGCTGGCCATGGGGCGTACCGTGTCGCGTATTGATCCCGAATCGCTCGACCTGATGAAGGGCTACGACTGGCCGGGCAATGTGCGCCAGTTGGAAAACACAATCGAGCGCGCTGTGGCCATGGAGAGCAGCGACGAGTTGCACGTGGACATCATGTCGGAACTGCCGAAGGCGCGCGCCGCTGCCGCCGCGGCGGGGGTGAGCGGTTCACCCGGCATTTCGATCCCTTCGGAAGGAATTGACATGGAGCGCTACGTGGCCGATATCGAGCGCTCGTTGTTACAGTCGGCGCTGCGCCGCGCCAACGGCGTGCAGACCCGCGCCGCCGGCCTCCTCAGCCTCTCCTACCGCAGCTTCCGCCACCTGATGAAGAAATACGACCTCTGATTTGGTAATTTGGTAATTGCGTAACCGGGTAATTGCTTGCGGTTCGTTCGAATCACTCAATTGCTCAATTACCTGATTACCCGATTACCATGAGACTTATCTTCCGCTTTCTCTGGAACGCCACACGCGGGCATCGCCTGGCCCCGTGGCGCTCGCCCTATCTGCGCTGGCTGCTTTTGGTCGCATTCGGGAAACAGCAGGTTCCTCGCGCCAAAGGCGGGCGCTCGGAGTGACAATCCGCTGAGGTTAACGGCATCGCAAGAGAGTCAACGGATGTCACTATAATATGCGATTCTCAATAGTGCAGCTTTACTCGCTGCATCAGCCGCATGGGCCGTGACGAAGGCAGCCTTCGACCGCCGCGTCTGCCACGCGTTTAACGCAGCTCTTGTTCTGCGATTCACGTCCCGCTCCTCTCGCGCAACATACTGAAGAACTACGGATTGCTTACCGCCGCCACTTCCCAACTAAACGTCACTTCGCAGCCCTTATTGGCGCCGAGCACGTGCGCGGCCGAGCCGCGGTTCGCCACGATCTCCAGAAATCCCATGCTGCCGATCACGCCGAAAACCTCGCCGGGCGCGCCTTCCGCGAAGGCGGAGCGAATGTTGCGGACCTCGCCCTTGCCGGCGCTGATGCGGAACGCCGGCCGCCGCTCGAGCAACTGCGCCACGTCTTCGGCGGTGAAGTTGGTGATCAGGTTGCCGAACTTGTCCACGCGCAGCACGACGCCCTTGACGGCGTTGTCGCCCGCCGGCTTGGGGCGGGGCAGCGCGAAGCGAGCGTAGTCGGTAATCACGTCGCCGATCATGGTTGGCGCCACGCCTTTGCTGACCCAGCCGGCCACGGGGGCAAACACATCGCGGCCATGGAAGGTTGCGCTCACCGGTTGCAGGAAATAGTGTTCGGCGGTGATGTGGCGCACCGTGACGCGCTCCGCCTGGGCATAGACGAACGACAGCACGCCATTGTCCGGCGCGATGAACAGGTACTTGCCCGTGTCCACCAGGATGGGGCGGCGCGGGCTGCCCACGGTTGGATCAACCACCACGACGTGAATGGTGCCGGCCGGGAAGTACGAGTACGAGTGCGCGACCGTTAACGCGCCCTCGAGCAGGTCGTACGACTGCACGGAATGGCAGATGTCCACGATCTGCGCCGCCGGATTGATGTTCAGGATTACTCCCTTCATCGTGCCGACGTAATGATCGTTGAGGCCGAAGTCAGTTGTCAGTGTGATGAGTGCCACGGCAGGCAAAGTAACACCCGTGGGCGGTCACGAGCAACACCAACAGGACATGGCCACTCGGAAGCTACGATGCCGCCTGCTTTTTCACCAGTCCGAGGTCGCTGACGATCTTCTCCAGCTTGGCGCGCGTGTCTTTTTTCATGGGCACGAGCGGCAGCCGGTAGTTTTCCTCCATGCGGCCCATCATGGCCAGTGCGGCCTTGACGGGCAGCGGGTTCGACTCGATGAAGTTGGCCTGCATCAGCGGCAGGTACTTGCGGTGAATGCGGCGCGCCGTGTCCCAGTCGTTGCGCAGCGCGGCGGCGGTAAGCTCGTGCATCTCGCGCGGGATTTCGTTGGAGCAGACGGAAATTACGCCGACGCCGCCCAGCGCCATCAACGGCAGTGTAACGGCGTCGTCACCGGAGAAGACCAGGAAAGTTGGCGGCACAGCGTTGAACACTTCGGCAATCTGGGTGATGCTGCCGCTGGCTTCTTTAACGCCGACGACATTGGGGATTTCCGCCAGGCGCGCCAGGGTGGCCGGTTCCAGGTTCGCGCCGGTGCGGCCGGGCACATTGTAGAGCACCAGCGGCTTGTCCACGGCTTCTGCGATGGCCTTGAAGTGCTGGTACTGGCCTTCCTGCGTGGGCTTGTTGTAGTACGGCGACGCGGTGAGGATGCCGTCAACGCCGGGCCGCGAGGCGATGGTGCGCGCCTTCTGCACAGCGTCGCGGGTTGCGTTCGACGTGGCGCCGGCGATGATGGGCACGCGTCCGGCGACGACTTCCACGGTGACGTCCACTACGCGGATCCACTCCTCGCGCTCCAGGGTAGGCGTTTCACCAGTGGTGCCGCAGGGCACGAGGAAATCAATGCCCGACTCAACCTGCCATGCGACAAGCGACCGCAGCGCCGGCTCGTCAATGGAACCATCGTTGCGAAAGGGAGTGACAATGGCTGTACCGCATCCGCGAAGTTTCATGGCGTCAGTTCTCGTTGTTGATTCAGTTGCCGGGGATTATTGGATTTTTATCACAAAGCGGAGTTTGTTCCCACCCTAACCCTCCGCTGCGCTCCGCGTGAGGGTGGGGCACCCGGAATTTTTCCATCAGGAATTTTTCTCGTTCCTTGCGTTCGAGCTTTTGTTAGACCTCGCGGAAAATGTCCTTGAAATCGTAAAAGCCGCGCTTGCCGCGCAGCCATTCGGCGGCGCGGACCGCGCCTTCGGCGAACGTCAGGCGCGACTTGGCCTCGTGCCGCAGCAGGATACGGTCACCGATGGCATCGAGTGCGACCTCGTGAATGCCCACCACTTCACCTTCGCGCACCGAGCTGACCGTCAGCGGCTTGCCGCTCGCCTCTTCCATGATCTTCTGGAGCTTCACGGCCGTGCCCGAGGGCGCGTCCTTCTTGTGCATGTGATGCGTCTCGGTGATGTGGCCGGTGAAGCCCTGTTTCAGCGCGGCTGCGGCGGTGCGCGCGACCTCGAAAAACAGATTCACACCGATGGAAAAATTCGCGCCATAGACGAACCCGGTACCGGCTTTTTCGACTTCGGCGCGGACGGCGGGCAGCCTGTCGTACCAGCCGGTGGTTCCGACCACGACGCTCTTGCCGGCGCGGGCGCACGCCGCCACGTTGTCTAGCACGGCGTCGGGCCAGGTGAAATCGGCCACCACCTCGACGCCGTGCAGGCGCTCGGCGGTAAGCCCCGCGCCATGCAGGTTTTCGTCGATGTCCATGGCGTCAACGCAGTGGCCGCGCTGCCGCGCCAGGTCAATCACCATGGATCCCATCTTGCCTTTGCCGAGAACGAGAAGATTCATTTCGAACTCCAAAACTGCGCTCTGCCGTCATAGCGCCGCCCGTCATCCTTTGCGTCCTCTGCGACCTTGGCGTCCTTTGCGTTCGAGCTTCGCTAGTTCTCCGCAAACACCTTCGGGTCCACCTCCGAGAAGAACGCGGCGTGCAGACGGCGCACCACCTCGGGCACGTGTTCCTCTTCGATCACGAAGGTGATGTTGATCTCCGACGCGCCTTGCGAAATCATGCGCACATTAATGTCGGAAATCGCGGTGAACACCTTGGCCGCGATGCCCGGCGTCCCGCGCACGTTTTCGCCCACCAGGCAGACGATCGCCTTCCGCCCTTCGTACTTTACATCCGCTAGTTCGCGCATGTCGGCGGCTATCGCCGGGATCGCCTCGTTGGAATCCACGGTGAGGGACACACTCACTTCCGAGGTGGAAACCACGTCCACCGGGCAGTGGTGCCGGTCGAAGATGTCGAAGATCGCCTTCAGGAAGCCGTGCGCGCCCAGCATGCGGGTGGCCACCACATCAACGATGGTGATGCGCTTCTTGGCGGCGATTGCCTTAAAGATGTTGGTGCAGCGCACGCCGCGCGCGGTGATGCGCGTGCCTTCATTCTTCGGATTGCGCGAGTTCAGCACCAGCACGGGGATGTTCTTCTGCATGGCCGGCAGCAGCGTGGCGGGATGCAGCACCTTGGCGCCGAAGTAGGCCAACTCGGCGGCTTCCTCGAAGCTGATCTCCTTGATGCGGCGCGCGTCGGGACACAGGTTGGGGTCGGTGGTCTTCATGCCATCAACATCGGTCCATATCTCGATGCGCTCGGCGCCCAGGCCCGCGCCGACGATGGCGGCGGAAAAATCCGAGCCGCCACGGCCGATGGTCGTCGGCACGCTTTCGCGCGTCGCGCCGATGAAACCGCCCATTACCGGCACCTGTCCGCGATCCAGCAGCGGCCTGACACGCGCCAGGAGGCGGTCGTTGATGTCGTCCATCTGCGGGATGGCCTTGGTGTGCGTGGCGTCCGTGATGATAATTTCGCGCGCATCCAGGTGGATGGCGTTCATGCCGCGCGCGGCAAAAGCGGCCGTTACAAGTTTGCTGGAAATGCGCTCGCCGAAGCTGAGGACGTAATCAGAGGTCCGCGGCGTCAATTCGCCGACGGCGGCAATGCCGCGCAGCAGTTCGTCGAGCGAGTCGAACATGGTGTCCAGTTCGGTCCGCAGGTCGTTGTAGTTGCCGTCGCCCAGCAGTTCGCGGGCAGTGGCAAGATGCCGTTCGCGGGCGGCCCGCGCCAGGTCGAGCGCAGTGTTACGGTCGCCGGCGCCGGCGGAGCGCCCCATGGCCACCAGTTGGTCGGTGACCTTGGCCATCGCGCTGACCACTACTACCGGCTTCAGCGGAAGCCGCTCCTGGACGATGCAGGCCGCGCGATCAATGGCAGCGGCACTTTCTACTGAGGTACCGCCGAATTTCATGACGATCATTGCAGTCTTAAATGAACGCGGGCTGGTTTGCAGTTTACAGTTTGCAGTTTGCGGCTAAACCCGTCGCGAGCTGTGAAGCTGCAAACTGCAAACTGTAAACTGTGAACTGTAAACTACCAACCCTAATCCAGGTATCCTTGCGCCTTGAGCAATTCGGCGTTGAGCAGCGCTGCGCCAGCGGCGCCGCGAATCGTGTTGTGCGAGAGCACGGTAAACTTCCAGTCCAGCACGCCGCAGGGGCGCAACCGTCCGACGCTCACCGTCATGCCCGCGCCGCGATCCACGTCGAAACGCGGCTGTGGCCGGTCGTTTGCTGCGTCGTAGACCACCGGCTGCTGCGGCGCGCTGGGCAGGTGCAGGCCCTTGAGCGGATGGAAATCGTTCCACGCCGACAGAATGTATTCGGGCTTGACCGGCCGCGAGAACTTGATGGAAACCGATTCGGTATGGCCGTCCTCCACCGCCACGCGATTGCACTGTGCGCTGATCTTGAACGGCGCCTCGACGACGCGCGACCCGTCCAGCCGCCCGAGCAGTTTGCGCGTCTCCGCCTCCAGCTTTTCTTCTTCCTTGCCGATGTAGGGGATCACATTGCCGAGAATGTCGAGCGAGGCCACGCCTGGGTATCCCGCGCCGCTGACCGCCTGCATGGTCACCACGAACACGGTTTCCAGCCCGAAGCGCTGGTGCAGGGGAGCAAGCGCCACCACCAGCCCGATGGCGGAACAGTTGGGATTGGTCACCACCATGCCGCCGTTTTTGCGCCACGATTGGCGAGTGACCAGCGCCAGGTGCGAGCCATTGACCTCAGGGACAACCAGCGGCACGTCGTCGTTCATACGTAATGCGCTGGAATTGGAGACCACTACACAGCCGGCTTCGGCGTAGCGCGGTTCGAGTTCGGCGGCGATGCCGGCATCGAGCGCGGCAAAAATGACCTTGGGTGCGCCCTTGGGAGTGGTGGCGTCGGCCAGCGTCATCTTGGCGACGTTCTCGGGGATGGGAGTTTTCATGCGCCAACGGGCGGCTTCGGCGTATGACCGGCCCTCCGAACGTTCCGAGGCGGCGACCCAAACCACCTCGAACCAGGGGTGATGTTCGAGTAACTGGATGAAGCGCTGGCCGACAATGCCGGTAGCGCCCAGGATACCTACTGGAATCTTGGAGTTCTGCATGGTGAGCTTACATCGATTTTAACCGAAAAGGACTTTCCGGGCAGGTGAATTCCTGATGCAGGCAATCGAGTTTTGCGGCAGTTGCCGTGTGAGCCCGGTTGCAATCGTCATTCCAGATTGGAAATGGCTACGGCGAGCTGTGCCGAAACAAGCTGTCGCTGCGGCAGGAACTGGTATAGTGTTTGGCCGGCAACAGGAGGCAGAACATGCCAGAGCTACGCCAGAATCGCTTCACCAAGGAATGGGTGATCATTGCCACCGAGCGCGCCAAGCGTCCCGAGGAGATGGTGGTCAAGCGCGAGCCGAAGGTGGTGCCCCATTATGTACCCACATGCCCGTTCTGCCCGGGCAACGAGAAGCTCACGCCGCCGGAAATACTGCGCCTGCCGGACGGGGCCGCCGACGGACGCTGGAACGCGCGGGTCATTCCCAACAAGTTTTCCGCCCTGTCGCGCGATGTGCAACCGGTACGAACGATTCAGGGTTCGCACCGTAAGATTGACGGCTTCGGAGTGCACGACGTGGTGGTCGAGACGTCCGACCACGCGCTGTACGCGGCCCTGATGACCGACGACCAGGTGATCGAAATCTTGCGCTGTTACAAGGCGCGGTTCGACCAGTTGAGCCAGGACCCGCGGATCGCGCACGTCACGATTTTCAAGAACCACGGCGTTGACGCCGGCACCAGCCTGGAGCATCCGCACTCGCAGATCATCGCCGCGCCGGTGATCTCGACGCAGGTGCGCAATCGCATGATGGAAGCCATCCGCCACTACGACGAGTTCGGCGAGTGCATGTTCTGCCGTGCCATCGAGGAAGAGCTGAGCGAAGGCACACGTGTCGTGCTGGTGACGGACCATTTTGTGGCGATGGAGCCTTATGCCTCGGCCACGCCCTTCTGCACCCATGTCTACCCGCGCCGCCACATGGCGAGCTTCGGGTTCATCACCGACGCGGAAATGCGCGACCTGGCGCAGGTCTTGCGGACGCTGCTGGCCAAGCTGTATTTCGGCTTGAAGAACCCGGATTTCAACTACACCATTCGCACCGCGCCCCACGAGTGCGCCACGGTCAGCTATTATCACTGGTACCTCAGCGTCATCCCGCGGCTGACGCGGGTGGCAGGTTTTGAACTCGGCTCCGGCACGTTCATCAACACCGTGCTACCGGAGGCCGCGGCGGAGTTCCTGCGCAACGCGAAGATCGAGACTTCTGTGGGCGCATAATTCAGGAGGAGGAAGACGTGGCGGAACCGACGTATGAAGAACTGAAGGCGCAACTGGAAGAGTTGAAGAAGCAGCAGGCCGCCGGCCGGCGCAGCGGCGCACTGGAGTTCAGGGTCAGCGAGAAAGGCGGCGTGAGCGTTTACGGTCTGGGACGTTTTCCGGTAACGCTTTATTACGAGCAGTGGGTGCGGCTGCTGGACGCTGCCGATAAGCTGCGCGAGTTCCTGGAAGAAAACAAGAACCGGTTGAAGCTAAAGCCCGCCCCCGGCGAATGACCTCATCTGGCGAACTGGCGATCTGGTGAACTGGCGAAGCACGTCAGCATTCACTCAGCGGACTTGGTTATGTGGTCATGGGGTGACTTACTTCTTTCGTTAGGCAAAACAGTTGGGCCGAATCACATATCAAGTAACCAAATGACCAAATAGCATGCTTCGGTTGGGCATCATCGGCTTTGGCTTGCACGCCGAGAAACGTCTGGTTCCCGCCCTCCAGCGCTGCCGGTCGGTGCGGCTCGTGGCGCTCTCCCGTCGTGATGCTGCGCTTGCCCAGGGCTCAGCGGCAAAGCACGGAGTAGCGCACGCATTCTCCTCAGCCGAAGAACTTTGCCGGTGTCAGGAAGTGGACGCCGTTTTCGTTGCCACGCCTAATGTCCTACATTGTCCTGACACTTTAACCGCAATCGCCCATCGCAAGCCCGTGTTATGCGAGAAGCCGATGGCGATGAACGCCGCCGAATGCGAAAGCATGGTGAAGGCGGCGCGTGAGGCGGGCGTGGCGCTGGGAGTGGCACAGGTCTTCCGTTTTGCGCGTTCGGTGCAACGCACTCGCGAATGGGTGGCGGCGGGCGAGGTGGGACGTCCGGTGCTGGCCCGCGCGGAGTTCACCTACCCCGGCATCGGTCACGCTCGTACCTGGATTCACAACCGCGCCATTGGCGGCGGCGCCACGGCCGACGTGGGCGTGCATTGCATTGACGCGCTGCGCTTCATTCTGCACGACGAGGTTGCCGAGGTTGACGGGCGTGCCGCCTTCGACCTGTATTCGCAGCAGACCGACGCTTCCGCCGCGCTGGTGCTGCGTTTTGCGCAAGGGACGCTCGGGACGGTAGGCGTCTCCATGCGCACCGGCTATCGCACCGCGGTGGAGGTCATTGGCGAGAACGGAGTAGTGCGCGCGGAAAACGGCTTGGCGCTGGATTTGCCCGTGCGCATCGAACTGCTGCGCCAGGGTTCGCTGGTACGAGCTGAGGATGTCTCGAATGGCGATGCCTTCGTGCGCCAGTTTGACGCCTTTGCGGCTGCGGTTGAGGGCAGAGGCGAGTTCCCCTGTCCCGGCGAAGAAGGCTGGCGCAACCAGATGGTCCTCGACGCAGCCTACGCAAAGCTTGGTGAAGTAGCGAAGTTCGATTTGGTGAAGTAAACGTACTTAGCGCCGCCGTCTCAGCGGCTGGCCTGGTGTTGCTTGCCTCAGCGATTCTTCCGAAGTGTTGCCTCACCCGGACGTCAAACACAAGGTTTCTCGACTCTGCGCGGCAAAACCGGCCGCGCTGCGCTCGGGATGACAGACACAAGGGACATACAGCAGGCTGAAGTTGCTTTCAGGCTCACTTCAAATCAAACTTCACCAAATCGCCAAATTATTCGAACCTGCTGAGCATAAACGCCGACAAATCCAGCTCCGGCTGCAATCCCTCGATCACCTGTGTCATCAGGTGCGCGGTTACCGGCGCCAGCAGGATGCCGTCGCGGTAGTGGCCGGTTGCGACAAAGTGGCCTTCGATTGCGGTGCTGCCCAGGATGGGGAGTCCGTCGGGAGTCCCCGGTCGCAAGCCCGCCCAGGTCTCGTGCATCTTGGCTTCGCCGATTCTCGGGACCAGTTGAACCGCGGCGCTGCGCAGTGTCTGAACGGTGTCGGCATCCACGCGTTTATCGAAACCCGCGTCCTCGATGGTCGAGCCGATCACGATGCGGCCATCGCTGCGCGGAATGACGTACACGTCCTGCGTGCGAATGACGTGCGTCAGGATGTGCGGCAACAGCGGCGTGCCCTTGGCGTCGTAGCCTGCCGGCGGCACGACCGCGAGCATCTGTCCTTTCACCGGCTTCGTGGGAATGCGCAGCGGTGGGATTTGCGCCGCCCAGGCGCCTGCGCAGTTCACCACAACTGCGGCGGCGTACTGGCTGCGGTCGGTGCGAACGCCAGTTGCGCGCTCGTTGGCAACTGTGATCTCGGTGACGGCGCTGCCTGAAACTAGGTCAATGCCGCGGTGCTTTACGGCTTTCAACGCCGCCGCCACCAGGGTGCGCGGATCGAGCACCGCTTCCGGCAGATAGTAGGCGAACGTTGTTGGGCAACTCAGGCCGGGCTCGAGCTCTGGCAGTTCATCAGCACTCAGGCGGCGCGGGCCGGGGCAGGGAAACGCCGGCTCGGAGTCGGACAAAAGAATCGTGCCTTGCGTTCGGTAATCAACCGGCTCATCCGACTCGTCGTTGAGTTCGTGAACAAACTGCGGATACAGCTTGGCGCTTTCCAGCGCGAGCGGTTGGAGCAACCGCGGAGTGTGCGGGTCACAGTGCGCCAGCATGCCGCCGGCGGCGTGCGAAGCCTCGCGGCCGGGTTCGCCACGGTCCACAATGACAACGCTGTGCCCGCGTTTCCGCAGCCCCAACGCCAGCGACAGGCCGATGATGCCGCCGCCAACAATAATCGCGTCCCAAGTCTTCACGCCAGCATTCTATGCGAAAGCCGGCAATAAGCAGCAAGCAACGAGCAACTAGCGGCAAAACGGGGAATTGGCCGTCAGCCGGAAAGCTTGTGCGGACTTCGCTCGTGCAGTTTGCTTGTTGCGAGTTGCTAGTTGCTTTGCTGCTGCTACGCCGCCAGCGGATCTTCCCGCTCATCGCCCTGGTTGCGCTTTTGCCGTTCGCCCGGATCCTGGTCTGCTTCTTCGATCTCTTCATCTCTCTCTTCCGGTTTCCTGTCCTCTGTCATAACTGCCTCCCCGCGGAACGCAAGTTCTTCGCCGGGTTTGGGAAGATCGGGTCGTGGGTTCCTTTGGCCCTCGGTTGTTGAGTTGCCGCAGCCCGGCGCACAGTTGCTCCGGCGTGCAGACCGGCACGGAGCGCAACTTTCTCGGCGCAGTGGGGTTCAAGCCGGCAGAGGCAGCTTGGGACCTGCATTCAGGAAGACCCTCGAACGGGAGGGAATTATGAGACGCGCATTACTGCTGGTTGCACTGACGATGGTGCTATCCGGAGCGGCCTTGGCGCGAGGACCTTCGGTGAGCATTGGGATCGGCATACATACCGGCCCGCCGGTGTACCGGCACTGGTATCCGGGTTACGGGCCGTGGTATCCCGTGTACGGGCCGCGCTACCCGGCGGTGTATGCGCCCGGTTATCGGATCATCGGACCGCATCGCTGCGGACCTCATTGTCGGTATCACCGCTGGATTCGCCACGAACGTCGCGAATACCCCCGGTTCCGCCGTCACGAACTCTGCGAGCGCGGGTACTGGCGCTACTGCGACCCGTGGCGGTAACGACCCACCCCGTTTGCTTTCGGCCTCGAACGTCAAAAAGGCGTCCCTCAGGACGCCTTTTTGTTATTGATTCATTGATTCAGTGAATCAGCAAGTCAGTTACATGTCTCCGCGCCGGCGCGACGCAGCGCTGCCGCGCGAGCCTGCTCCCATTTTGCGCAGGCGGTCGCGCGCCGTGGAAGCCTCGATAGAGCGCGGATACCGCTGGATCAGGCTGTTCAGTTCGCGCACCCCGGCTTCCCGCTGCCCGAGTTCGATCAGCGCCAGTCCCTTCTTAAGCTGCGCCGCCGGTGTTTTGTTGCCGCCTGGGTACTGCTCCAATACCTTGTCATAGTCCTTCACGGCAGCCGCAAAGTTGCCTTGACGGTAGGAGATTTCTGCCAGATAGAACTGCGCGTTTCCGGCAAGTTCCGTGGTCGGATAGTACTTCAGGTAATCGGAGAATTCTTGCGCGGCCAGTTCAAGCCGGTTCGAGTTGTAGTCCCGCAAGGCATTGTTGTAGAGCACATCGGGCGGCGGTGCCTGGGGCTGGACCGCGGCCGTTCCCGGTTCGCCAGCGACGCCGCCGGGCGTTGCCGCCGGTTGGGTGATGTTTTGCGTGGCCTGGGCAAGCTGATCGATCTGCGTGGATACCTTCGCCAGCCGGGCCTTCAGCTCATCCAGCGCGTCATTAAGCGCCTGCACCTGTCCGGAGAGTTGGTCCTGCCGCTGAACGACGTCGGCCTGCTGCTGTTGCAGCGCCTTTTGCAGGTTCTGAATGCTGGCGTTCACCTGGTTGACCGTGTCGGTCTGCTGCTCCACCAGATTGCGCATGATGCCCATGCGTTCGTCGAACGACTGCTGCATGCGCGCCATCTGGTCCTGCAACTGCTGTACCTGCGTCTGCAACTGGATGATTTCCTTGCTGACGCCGAACCCAGGCACTGACGTCAGCAGGAGCACTGCACATACTGCGGCAATTAGGCGATGCTTGTTCATAGCTCTTCTGATTGGATGCGGCTGCTCCGCCGAGGTGTTCGGCATTATGCAGATCAGCTCTGTCATCCCGAGCGAGCGCCCGATTCCAGCGCGAGTCGAAGACAAGGTCCTTGGACTCGCACGACGCAAAGCGCGCCGCGCTCGCTCAGGATGACAGCTTGGTTTTACTGTCCGTACACGAAGTGGGCACGGCGGTTCTGCTGCCAGCACTCTTCGTTCGACTCGGTGCAGAACGGCTTTTCTTTCCCGTAGCTGATGGTCTTAATCCGGTCGGCCGGCACGCCCGCTTGCACCAGCGCCTGCTTGGCGGAGTTGGCCCGGTTCTCGCCCAGGGCCAGGTTGTACTCGGTCGAGCCGCGCTCATCGCAGTGCCCCTCAATGGTGAAGCGCACGTTCGGATGCGCTGCGAGCCACTGCGCATTGGCCTGCAAGGTCGCCTGCTGATCGGGACGAATGTCGTACTTGTCGTAGTCGAAGAAAATATCGTGCACGCTGCTGGCGAACTGCTCCGCCTCGCTAGGTTGCGGCGGCGGCGGAGGCGGCGGCGGTGGCGCGGTGACCGTCACGCGCGCCGTGGCGTCCTGCGTGCCGCCGGGGCCCTTCGCCACCAGACGATAGGTGGTCGAGTCGGTGGGGGTAACCTGACGCGAGCCGCTGGGCTCAACCGCGCCGATCCCCTCGATGGTCACATCCGTGGCATTGCTCGTCTGCCACGAAAGGGTGGTGGACTGGCCCTTCTCAATGGTTGCAGGGTTCGCCGTCAGCGAAGCGGTCGGCGCCGGCGGTGGCGGCGGCGGCGGGGGCGGCGGTGGCGCCACTTTCTTCTTGCACGCGCCCAACACCATGATGGCCGCCAACGTGACAACCAAAGCGATCCACTTCTTCTTGCCGTGATTCACCTCATCCCTCCAGGTGGCGAATGCTCGCCGCAAGTTTTCCTGATACACAGCGCCGGCGTCACAGGAACCAGCCGGCTGAAACTTTTCCTGCACCGACGTGCGACATCGGTGCACATGCACAGCGTTGAACTGCGTATGCCCGCATTATGAAACGCTGCGGGGCAGAGAAGCTACCGAAAACTCCAATTGGGTTGCGAATTGGTACCGGAAAACGTCAGTTGTTTCTGTTGTGTGCCGTCGGCCAGCATGCTCCAGATCTCATCTCTCCCGGTGCGACTGGATTGGAACACGATATGTCGGCCGTCGGGCGACCACGAGGGGAAATCGTTTGCGCCGCCGTCGTGCGTCAACTGCACCCACTGGCGGGTGGTGATGTCCATGACGTAAATATCGCGTGCGCCGGGCGCTCCGGGACCATAACGCCGCAGCCACGAAAAGGCAAGGAACTGGCCGTTCGGCGACCACGAGGGGGACACCGCGTAGCCCTGGTCAGTCAGGCGCTGTGGGTTGGTGCCGTCGGCCTCGGCCATGTAAATCTGCGGCAGGCCGGTTCGCCCGCTGACCCACGCGACCTGCTGGCCTGTTCTTGGGTTGAAGACAGGCGAAACATCGGGCCCGTGCGCGTTGGTGATGCGCCTCGGATTGGCGCCGCTGGCGTCGGCGATGTAGATCTCCGGATCGCCGGACATGGACGACGAGAACGCAATTTTCGTCCCGTCCGCCGACCACGCAGGTGACAAATTGGCGCCGCGGAACGTAGGGAAGGTCACCAGCCGGCCCAGGTCGAGCGAGAACATCCTGATCTCCCAGTCGTTGCCCATGGCGGAGAACGCCACGCGCGAGTTATCGGGAGAAACGCGGGGCGACAATGCGATGCTGCCCAACCGGGTCACCTGCTTCTGGTTCGCACCGTCGTAGTCCATGGACCAGACTTCCTTGTGCCCGCTGCGGTTGGAGATGAAGTAAATCTTGGTTTGGGCGATGCCCTGGACGCCGCCACCAAGGCGGAAGATGATCTCATCGGCGAACTTGTGGGCAGCAATCCGCGCCCCTTCCACCGTGCCCGCCTCGCGGTATTGCTTGCCCAGCACCTGCGGCGACTGCACGTTCTTCACGTCGTACAGCCAACCCTGGACGGTAGCGTTCTGGCCGTCGCTGCCGAGATTGCCGAACGCCAGCATGGCGGCGTTGGCCGGCGGATTGCCCCAGGCGTCCAGTCGGACATCCTGCGGCGCGCCCGGCGTTTGCAACGGGTAGAAGCTCTTCGAAACCATGTCGAAGATGCCGGCACTCTCCAGGTCATTCCACAGCGTGTCGTTGAACGTCCTCAGTAGCTCATCGGTGTTGCCGCCGGCGCTGGTGGGCTTGAACTCGGAGACGGCCAGCCTGACTTTCTCCACGCCCAGGCCGGTGCCGGTGCGAATCCAGTCAGTCTGTGCAAACGCGCTTGTTGAAAGGAGCAGAAAGAGAACGAAAGCCGAGATGATTCGCTTCATCAATCTTCCAGTTGTAATTTGTAATCTGCAAATTGCAAATTACCAATTGCAAATTACAAATGTTCAGCGTTTGAAATCAAACCAGAATTCTACGCTCACCTTGCTGCCGGAATAGTCGCTGGGCAGCGGGCCGAAGGTGTCAATGCGATGTAAGGCGCGCACCGCCGACTGGTCCAGCGAGGGCACGCCGCTCGACTGTTCTATCTGAATATTGGACGGCTGTCCGCTGCGCAGGATATCGAATGTGACGTACACCCGGCGCGCCTGCGTGATGCGCGGATCAATCTCGTACTTGAGCCAGTTTTCCGAGACCTTCTGCTGCACCACGCGCACATACCACGCATAACGGCTGCCGAAGTCGCCTCCACCCCCGCTGAACCCGAAGCCGCCCTTGGCCGCCCCCGCGCTGAACACAGAGTACGGCCCCGCCAGCGGACCGCCTTCGCCATAAGGGATTACGTTAGTCGCCGTCTCAACCGGCTTCTCGTAGCGCTTGTCCACCGTGCGCGGCGCTTTTTCCCACGGCTTGCGCTTGGCGTTGCGCTCGGGTATTGGAATCGCGTCCGGGGTTTTCTCCTCCACCTTGGGTTCGGTCTTCGACAACCCCTTCGACTCGGTGGCCACAATGTTGGTCGCGTTCGGATTCGCGGGCAGCGGAATGCTGCTCACCAGGCTGACACCGATCGCGCCCTCTCCACCGCCGCCGGCGCCCCAATCGGAACCGCGCCGGGCGCCGAGAACCATGCCATAGACAATGATGGCGGCGACCACAGACACGTGCAGGACAATGGACCGCGCCAGCGGTCCGCGCCAGTTGTCCCGTTCGTTCCAAATGTCAACGTTTAGTGCCATGCGTTTCCAGCGGTTGCGTCACAATGCTCACGTTGGTGATGCCCGCCTGCTTCACCGAATCCATTACAGTGGCAAAAGCGCCGAACGGCACGTCCTCGTCCGAGCGCACAAAAATTGCCTGGCCCTCAGGATCGCGGATCTTCCGCCGCAGCTTGGCGCCGATTTCGTTGATGTTGATGGGATCGTTGCCCAGATACACGCGCTGCTGGCGGTCAATGGTGATGACCAGCCGTTCCTCCGTGATCTCCTTCACCGTGCGGGTCTTGGGCACCGCCACTTCGATGCCCGATTGCAGGATGGGAGCGGTCACCATGAAGATGATCAGCAGCACCAGTACTACGTCCACCAGCGGGGTAATGTTGATGTCTGCCAGGGCGCGGCTGCCGCGATGCCCGCCGAGATGTATGCCGCCTGCCATATCAGCCTCGCAGTTCCGGCGTCTCCGCCATCACCGTGCCGCGCACCGGGGCGGCAGTGGCGCCGCGCTCGATGGTGTTCAGCAGCTCAAGCGTGAAATCGTCCATGCGCGCGCCGAATTCGCGAATCTGGTTGTTAAACAAATTGTAGGCAATTACCGCCGGGATAGCGGCGACCAGGCCGGCGGCGGTGGTGATCAGCGCCTCCGAGATGCCCGGCGCTACTGCGCGCAGCGTGGCGGCGCCCGCGGTACCGAGGCCATGAAAGGCGTCAATGATGCCCCAGACCGTCCCGAAGAGGCCGACGAACGGCGTCACCGCGCCCGTGGTCGCCAGCCAGGGCATGCGGCGTTCCAAGCGGGTCTGCTCTTCGGAAATCGAAATGGCGCAGGCGCGCTGCACGTTCCCCAGCTTGCCGCCTTTGCGCAGTTCCTCGTAACCGGCCTGGAATACAGGTATTAACGGACTCGGCTGGAACTGCTCTGCCACGGCGGCGATGTCCTGCAAACGCTGCGCCTTGCGGTAGGCGCGCAAGAAGCGCCCGCTCTGCACGCGTGCCCGGCGGAACATCCCCCACTTGGACAGGATAATCGCCCAGGACACGATGCTGAAGATCAGCAGGACAAGTAAAACAGCCTTGGCAACGGGGCCACTTTGCCATAACAGGTCAGTGATCTCGCTGCCGATAGCGGAGGCAAGCAATATTGGAATATTTGGCATTTCAACTATATAGAACGGTACTGCCGCGCCAGAGTTGCAGGCGCACAGTGCTTCCGTTCAGCTCAGGCTAAAGAAAAATTATAGACCTTGGGGCGGACGGTCCGAATCAGCGGTTTGGCTTAGCACCGGCGTCAGCATCTCCATAGTCACTGGACTAACGGTTGTCGCCTACCGGCTGCCGGCTGGCAAAGCTGGAACGCCAAGGACGGGGCCCGCCGCCGGCACGGCGGCGCTACCACGTCGGAGGCGACCGCCGCTGGCCGATAACCGACCGCTGATGACCGAGCGCCGAGGGCCGACAGCCGCTAACCGACAATCAACAGCCGACCTGCGCTACAATCGCCGCGCATGCTCCTCGAATTGCGCGTCGAAAACTACGCTGTCATTGACAACGTTGTGGTCGAATTTGCCCCCGGCCTGAACCTGCTGACCGGCGAGACCGGCGCGGGCAAGTCTATCCTGATAGACGCGCTGGCCCTGCTGCTGGGCGAGAAGGCCTCCGCCGACGTCGTCCGCCACGGCACCGACAAAGCCATTGTGGCCGGCGTCTTCGAGGTGGACGAAATGCGCACCGGCGGCGTACTTGAAGCCAATGGCCTGGACGCCAACGGCAACGAGTTGATCATCCGCCGCGAAATCTCCGCCGGCGGCAAGGGGCGTGTGTTCGTCAATAACCAACCAGCAACCGTGGCGGTCCTGAAGCAGCTTGCGCCGCATCTCGGCACTATCCACTCGCAGAGCGAATCCATGTTCGCCTTTGCTTTCGACGCCTCCGCCCGTTTGGCGCTGCTGGACAGTTTTGCCGCTGCCGAAACGCAGGGCGTGGCTGATGCATTCGCGCGCTGGCAGGGAATTCGCGCGCGCATCGCCGATCTGGAGCGCAACGAACAGGACCGGCTGCGCCTGGTTGACCTGTGGAGCTTCCAGCGCAAAGAGATCGCAGACGCGCGCCTACAGTCCGGCGAAGACCAGCAACTCGAAGCCGAAAAGCGTGTGCTCGCCAATGCCGAGCGCATCTACGGCGCAGCCATGGCGGCTTACGATCAGCTATACGAAAGCGGCGCGTCGGCCGTGGCCTCGTTGCGCACGGCGGCCAAACAGATCGAAGAGCTGGCGCGTTTCGACGAGAAATTCCGGGACAGCATTGCGGCGCTGGATTCCGCGCGCATCACCGTCGAGGACATCGCCGCCACCTTGCGCGACTACGCCGATGGCATTGACGCCTCGCCCGAGCGCCTGGCCGAGATCGAAGACCGCTTGGCGCTCCTGGACCGCCTGAAGCGCAAGTACGGGCAGTCGCTCGACGAAGTGATTGCCTTCGGCGACGAGGTTGCCCGCAAGCTCAACGAAATTGAGAACAAAGACGAGGTGCTGAAGCAGCTTCGCCGCGAACTGGCCGACGCGGCGGCGGAGTATCTGAAACTCGTGCGCGCCTTGTCCCGCCTGCGCTACGAAGCCGCCCGCAAGCTGGAAAAGCTGGTCGAGTCTGAGGTGAACGACCTCGCCATGAAGGCGCGCTTTAAGATCGAGATCACCGGATCGGACGAAGAAGGGAACTGGACCGCCGCGGGTTTCGACCGTGTCGCCTACCTGATCTCGACCAATCCCGGCCTGCCGCTCGGCCCCGTCGAACAGATCGCTTCCGGCGGCGAACTGTCGCGCGTGATGCTGGCGCTGAAAGCGGTGGTGGCCTCGTCGGTCGTGCCGCTATCGCCGGCGGGCCCTGCTCGCGCCAGCAAGAAATCCATCATCCCCAAAACTCTGGTGTTCGACGAAATTGACACCGGCATCGGCGGCCGCGCAGCCGAGGCGGTCGGCAAAAAGCTCAAGTCGCTGGCCCGTAACAGCCAGGTGCTCTGCATCACGCACTTGCCGCAGATCGCCTCATTCGCCGACCACCACTACCTGATCGAAAAGAAAGACTCGGGTGGCCGCACCCGCACCACCATCCGCCCGCTCGACGCCGCCGAGCGCACCCAGGAAATCGCCCGTATGTTGAGCGGGGCCAAGGTGACCGACGTGGCCCTGAAGAATGCGGCGCAGATGTTGAAGGCGAGTGGCTAGTGGATAGTGGCTAGTGTTAAACGTTTGCGCATCAAGGCCGAGGAGCTCTGAGTAATAACGAGCAAACGGCGCCAGACCGGGATTGATTGTGATGTGGCCTGTTATCGCCGGTTACCATGTGAGTGCCACGGTTGGCAGCGAAACATATGCGCCTACGATGTCCGCAATGCAAAGTTGAAGTTGCGGTGAAGAACGAACCGGGGCCATGCCCGCAGTGCGGAGAGAAGGTGTACTTGTACGACAGGTGGCGATGGCTGCGAGCGATCGCCTGCGGCTTCGTTGCTTTGATGCCAATGTATTTGTGCTACCACTTCGATGGCACGTTAGTTCTCCTTCTCAAGTGGCTGGCCTTTGACTGGATTCTGTAATTCGTGTTGTTCTTCGTGTCGTATCGCCTAGTTCCGCCACAACTTGCGCTCGCACCTCAAGATGGCCCATTACGGCTAGACCTATAGCAGAACGAATCTGTCGGACGCTTTTGCTGTGAGACGGAACCTCAGTTCCAGCGGAACTAAGAACTAACCGCTATCCACTAACCACTCGCTTTTCCCCGCCCACTGCTAATCCCTTGCGCCTCTGTGTATTACGTTGCCCCTGCGCACCCTGCTGAGCTACTTTTGCATCGATAACCTTAGCCCTCCCGAGGTTTATACTGGTTACCGGATGAATTCGTCTAACGGCAAAACTTTGTTATTGCTGAAGCCGCGGGGCTTCTGCGCGGGCGTGGTGCGCGCCATTGATATCGTGCGCATCGCCCTGGAGAGCTTCGGCCCGCCCATCTACGTCCGCAAGGAGATCGTCCATAACCGCTTTGTGGTCGAGGAACTTTCGGCCAAGGGCGCGATTTTCGTGGACGAAGTGGACGAAGTTCCCGATGGCCAGATGGTCATCTACAGTGCCCACGGTGTGGCGCCGTCGGTGCGTGAGGCCAGCAAGCTGCGCAAATTGCGCGTTATTGACGCGACCTGCCCGCTGGTGACCAAGGTGCACGTGGAAGCTGTGCGCTTCGCCGGCGAGGGCTATTCGCTCATCCTGATTGGCCATCGCGACCACGACGAAGTCATCGGCACGCTGGGTGAGGCCCCCGCTGTCACCCAGGTTGTAGGCTCGGTCGAAGAAGCCGAGCAGCTACAGGTGCCCGATCCGACGCGCGTGGCTTATCTGACGCAAACTACGCTCAGCCTGGACGAGACTGCCGGGATTGTCGCCGCGCTGCGCGCCCGTTTTCCGCTGATCAAGGGCCCGGCAGCTTCCGACATCTGCTATGCCACCCAAAACCGCCAGACTGCGGTCAAGGACGTAGCCGGACTGGCCAACCTGTTGCTGGTTGTCGGCTCGACCAACAGCTCCAACTCCAACCGCCTGGTTGAGGTGGCGCGCAATCTCGGCACCGTCGCCCACCTGATCGAGAACTGTGCGGCCATTCGTTCCGAGTGGCTTGAAGGCGTCAAGACGGTCGCGTTGACCGCCGGGGCGTCCGCGCCCGAGTGCCTGGTCGAGGAAGTGGTCACCTTCCTGGCGGCACGCGGTTTTGACGACGTGCGCGAGGTGGAGGTCATGCCAGAGAACGTGCGCTTCGGCCTGCCGCCGGAGATTGTGGAAGCAATTTCGGGGGTCCCGGTTGGCCCCGCAGCGGGGGCGGAGAAATAGCATGGAAGACCAGAGCGGGGCGTCGCCCGCACACGAGCGTTTCGGACCTCTCCGGCCGGCCAGGGCCAGGGGCATTATCGAACGTGTCGTCGCGGCGCGCGATGCGGCAGTGCGTTATCTGTTTTCCGTGCAGCATGAAGACGGCTACTGGTGCGGCGAATTGGAAGCCGACACCACCCTGGAATCCGATTACATTCTGCTGCACCGGCTTCTGGGCACGGGCGACGAAACGAAGATCCAGAAGGCCGCCAACTACATCCTTCAGCACCAGAACGAAGACGGCGGTTGGCCGATCTACGACGGCGGGCCATCGAACATCAGCGCCAGCGTTAAAGCCTATTTTGGCCTGAAACTGGCCGGCTATAGCCAGGATCATCCGGCGCTGGTCAAGGCGCGGGAGCGCATCGGTGCGCTCGGCGGCGTTACTGAGGTCAACACCTTCACCAAGATTTACCTCTGCTTTTTCGGCCAGTACGACTATCGCTCGGTTCCCGCCATCCCGCCGGAAATCGTGCTGTTTCCCAAGTGGTTCTGGTTCAATATCTACGAGATTTCTTCCTGGTCGCGCGCCATCCTGGTACCGCTTTCGATTGCCTACGCGAAAAAGCCGTTCAAGAAGATCCCGCCGGAGCAGGGCATCCAGGAGCTTTTTCCCGGCGGCGATATGCTCAAATCCAATCTGCACCTGAAGTGGGCCGACCGCCTGATTAGCTGGCGGAATTTCTTCCTGGTGCTGAACGCCATGGTGCACTTCTTCGAGCGCATCCACATCCGTCCGCTGCGCTCGCTGGCCCTGAAACGCGCTGAACAATGGATGCTGGAGCGTTGCGAGATGAGCGATGGTGTGGGCGCGATTTACCCGGGCATCATGAACTCCATCATCGCCTTGCGCTGCCTGGGTTACTCGCTCGATGATCCGCAGTTGATCCGCGCCATGGACGAATTCGAGGCATTGGGCATCGAGGAAGAGACAACGTTCCGTATGCAGCCCTGCAAGTCTCCGGTCTGGGACACTGCCTACGCGCTGTTTGCCTTGGGCGAAGCCGGCATGCCGCGCAACGATCCGCGGATGGTCAAGGCGGCCGATTGGATACTGAAAAAGCAGGTGACACACCGGGGCGACTGGTGCGTAAAGGTCAAGGATGTTCCGCCCGCCGGCTGGTACTTCGAGTTTAACAATGAGTTTTACCCGGATGTTGATGATACAGCGCAAGTTATTTTGGCTCTGAGCTACGTTGACCATCCCAACGAGCGCTATCAGCACGAATCCATCACCCGCGCCATTAACTGGGAGTTGGCGATGGAGTGCAAGCGCGGCGGCTGGGCGTCGTTCGACAAGGACAACACCCGCATGGTGTTCCAGTATGTGCCCTTTGCCGACCACAACGCCATGCTGGATCCGCCGACGGTGGACATTACCGGGCGGGTGCTCGAGATGCTGGCCACCTACGGGTTCAGCCGGGAGCATCCGGCCATCAAGCGGGCCATCAAGTTCATCAGGAAACATCAGGAGCCCGACGGCGCCTGGTTTGGCCGCTGGGGCGTCAATTACATCTACGGGACGTTCTTGTGCCTGCGCGGCCTGGAAGCGATCGGCGAAAACCCGAACGAGCCGCACATCCAGCAGGCCGCCGAGTGGCTGCGCAGCATACAGAACCCGGATGGCGGCTGGGGGGAAACCGTGGGCTCGTATGACGATCCCAACCTGCGGGGCCAGGGCGAAAGCACGCCCTCGCAGACCGCTTGGGCGATCTTAGGGCTGCTCGCCGCGGGAGATACGCGTAGCGATTGCGTCAGGCGCGGCATCGAGTACCTGCTGCGCACGCAAAAGAAAGACGGTTCGTGGGACGACGACTGGTATACCGGTACCGGCTTCCCGCGCGTGTTTTACCTGAAGTACCACATGTACGCGGAATATTTCCCGCTGCTCGCGCTGGCCATGTATTTGAAAGGCGTCGGGAACTGACAACTGCCAACCGGCAACTGACAATTGGGGGTCCATGCGGCATTCGGCAACGAAAACATTCGATCTCGCCAAGTACATCGTCAAGAAGAAGCTTGCGGGCGAAACGCATTTTCCGCTCGTCCTCATGCTGGAGCCGCTGCACGCCTGCAATCTGACCTGCACCGGCTGCGGCCGCATCCGCGAATACGAGAGCACAATCCGCGAAGTCGTTCCAGTCGAAGAATGCCTGCGGGCGGCGGACGAATGCGGCGCCCCGGTTGTGTCTATCTGCGGCGGTGAACCGCTGATCTACAAGGACATTGCCAAGCTCGTCGAAGGTCTGCTGGAGCGCCGCAAGCACATCTACCTGTGCACCAACGGCATGTTCATCCGCAAGCGCCTGCACGAGTTCAGGCCGCACAAGCGCTTTTTCTTCAATGTCCACCTGGACGGCATGAGGCGCTCGCACGACCTGGCGGTGGAGAAGGATGGCGTGTTCGAGGCCGCCATTGACGGCATTAAGCTCGCCAAGCAGCACGGTTTCCAGGTCACCAGCAATACGACCGTGTACATGGAAACCGACATGAACGAGATCGAGGCGCTTTACGAATACCTGGAAACTCTGGGCGTGGATGGCCACACGCTGTCGCCGGGGTATTCCTACAGCGCGGTGCAGACCAAAGAGATTTTTCTCGACCGCGCCATGATTCGTGAGAAGTTCAGGAACATTAAGCAACTGGCGAAGCGGTTTTCGCTGAGCGACACGCCGGTTTACATGGAATTCTTGTCGGGCGAGCGCGAGCTGACGTGCGCAGCCTGGGGCATGCCGACCTACAACACCAAAGGCTGGAAGGCGCCCTGCTACCTGATCACGGACGGCCATTACGACACGTTCCAGGAACTAGTCGAGAAGACGCCGTGGGAGCGCTACGGCTACGGCCGCGACCCGCGCTGTGAGAATTGCCTGGTGCACTCCGGCTATGAAGCCAGTGCTGCTACCGGCGCCGATGCCCGCTTCGGCGACACCTGGAAGATGCTCGTCTGGAACTTGTTCGGATAGGGCACAGTTTAAGGCGCGGCCCTGGACGCTGCGACAGCCTCGTGGGCGCGCGGTTTGTCATTCCGAGCGCAGCGAGGAATCTGTTTCGCGCGGGTTTGTCTTCCGAGCGCAGCGCCCTGCGCTCGGAAGGACAACGCCAACGTGATTGCGCCAGGGCACGCCCTCTGCTTGCTGCTAGTTGCTTGCTGCTTGATGCTGGTTTTCGTCACAGGTGCGACCGGATTTGTGGGCAGCCACGTGGCCCGTGCGCTGGCCGAAGCAGGGGCGGATTTGCGCTTGCTCGTGCGGCCCACCAGTCGCACGGAGAACATCGAGTCGCTTAAGGAGGAACGGGTCACCGGCGACCTGCGCGAGCCGGCATTTCTGAAGAAAGCGATGTCGGGCTGCGAGGCCGTTTTTCATGTGGCTGCCGACTATCGCATATGGTGCCGCGATCCGCAGGAGATGTATCGCTCCAACGTGGACGGCACGCGCGCGCTGATCGAGGCGGCCGCTGCCGCCGGCGTGCGCCGCGTGGTGTACACCAGCAGCGTGGCTACCATGGGTTTTACGCGCAATGGCAGCCCCGCTGACGAGAATTCGCCGGTGTCGCTGGCCGACATGATTGGCCCGTATAAGCGGTCGAAGTTCATGGCCGAGCAGGTTGCGCTTCAGGCGCCGCACGTAGTGGTGGTCAATCCGACGACGCCCGTCGGCGAACAGGACATCAAGCCAACGCCAACCGGGCAGGTGATTGTGAGCTTTCTGCGCCGCAAGTTTCCCGCCTATGTGGACACCGGGTTGAACCTGGTGGATGTCCGCGAGTGCGCGCGCGGGCATCTGCAGGCGCTGGAAAAGGGAAGGCCGGGGCAGCGGTATGTCCTTGGCGGCGAGAACCTGACGCTGAAGCAGATCCTGGACAGGCTGGCCGCCATCACTGGCCTGCCCGCGCCGAATGTGCGCCTGCCTTACGCGGTTGCGCTCTGTGCCGGCGCGGTGGACACCGCCATCACCGGCCACCTGCTGCGCCGCGAGCCGCGCGTGGTGCTCGACGCCGTCCGCATGGGACGCAAGAAGATGTTTGCGAATTCGGCGAAGGCGGAACGCGAGTTGGGATTCAAAGTGACCGGCGTGGACGAGGCGCTGCGGCGGGCCGTGGACTGGTTCCGCGCTCATGGATATGCCAGCTAAGGTCGTCATCATCGCCGCGCTGGAACGTGAAGTGCGCGTCCTCGTCAGAGGCAGCGAGTGGCGTCGCTCGAACGCAATAGCTGTTCCGTACGGCGTATTTGAGAGCGACTCGGCGGTGGTGGTGTGCGCCGGCATCGGCGCGGAGCCGGCGCGCAGGGCAGCGCAGGCAGCACTCGAAGGGTTTCGCCCGCCGGCGTTGGTATCGGCGGGGCTGGCCGGCGCGCTCACAGGCGAATACAGGGTTGGTGATGTAATTTGTCCGGCGACCATCCTGGACGCGCAAGGAGCCGCGATCAGCGCGACTATCGAGATCGCAGCCTGCAACCGCCGTGGCGTGCTGGTGAGTAGTCCTGTGGTCGCGGGCCGCGCCAACAAGCGCTCGCTGGCGGAACGTTACGGCGCCGATATCGTGGACATGGAAGCCGCTGCGGTCGCTCAGGTTGCGGCGCAGCATGAGGTGCCGTTTGTGGCGATAAAGGCTGTCTCGGATGAGCTTGATTTCCCCATGCCGGACACGACGGCCTTTGTCGATGCCCAAGGCAGGTTCCTGACTGGCCGGTTTCTTCTGCACACCTGTGTGCGCCCGGCAACTTGGTCCGTGGTGAGCAAATTGGCATCCAATAGCGCAAAGGCATCCCGTGAATTGTGCCGTGTATTGCGTACCTGGTTCGCCACCAACCAGGCCGGACTCCTGTTACGCTCCGAGACAAAGAGGGAGCAACTTCAACCATGACGGTTGCCAGCCAAGTGCGGCCGCAGCCCGAGCTCGAGCCGGTTCCGTCCACCATGACGGCGGCAGTGTATCGCGGCATTGACAATGTCCGCGTCGAGACCGTGCCCGTGCCCGAGATCGGCCCCGGCGAGTTGTTAATCAAGGTTCATACCTGCGGCATTTGCGGCACCGACCTGAAGAAGATTTCCACCGGCTCGCACTCGGCGCCACGCATCTTTGGCCACGAGACGGCCGGCATGGTCGTTCGCACCGGCGAGGGCGTTACCCGCTTTCGCCCGGGCGATCGCGTGCTGGTGTTCCACCATATGCCGTGCCGGGAATGCTTCTACTGCCGCAACAAGGTGTTCGCGCAGTGTCCGACGTACAAGAAAGTCGGCGCCACGGCGGGTTTCGAGCCGAGCGGCGGCGGCTTTTCCGAGTACGTTAGGGTAATGGACTGGATCGTCCAACTGGGCGGCGTGGTCGCAATTCCCGAGGGATACTCCTACGAGCGCGCCTCGTTTGTCGAACCGGTCAACACCTGTCTGAAAGGCGTTATATCGCTCAGCCTGAAGCCGGGCGAAACCGTGCTGGTAATCGGGCAGGGACCGATCGGTATTATCCTGGCTCTGCTGGCCCAGCGCACCGGTGCCCATGTAATAACTTCCGATTTGTTCATCCAAAGACTTACAATTGCAAAAGCTCTCGGACTAAGGGCCGAAATTGACGCGTCGCGCACCGACACAGTGAGCGCGATACGTGCGTTTGCAGAAGGCCGGGGCGCCGACGCGGTGATTCTCGCCGTCGGCGGCAACAGCCTGATACGGACCGCGATGGACGCAGCGCGTCCCGGTGGCCGCGTGATGTTGTTTGCCCAGACGGTCCACGGCGAGGCCGTAATTGACCCCGCCGCTATTTGTGTTGACGAGAAGACCCTGCTCGGGTCTTACAGCGCTTCTGTTGACCTCCAGGAGGAGAGCGTGGCTTTCGTTTTCAGTCAGGCCGTGGATTTCGAGCGCCTGATCAGCCATCGGTTCCCCCTGTCGCAGGCGGTGGAAGCATTGCGCTTGGCTGCCCATCCCCAGCCGGACACCATGAAGCTGGTGCTTCAGCCGGGCAGCTCATGGGAAGGAAAGTCAGAGTGAACGGACGCATGACAGCAGCCGTCCTGTACGGTAAAGAGGACGTCAAAATCGAACAGGTGCCGATTCCCCGCGTCGGCCAGGGCGAAATCCTGATCAAGGTGCATGTCGCCCTGACCTGCGGCACGGACCTGAAGGTTTATCAGCGTGGATACCACGCCCGCATGATCGTTCCCCCGGCGCTGTTTGGACACGAACTGGCAGGCAGCATCGAAGAAATCGGCGCCGGCGTGCGCGGCTTCCGCAAGGGCCAGCGGGTGGTGGCGCTGAACTCGGCGCCCTGCCAGGCGTGCTTCTATTGCTCCAAGCACCAGGAGAACCTCTGCGAGGACCTGCTGTTCAACAACGGCGCTTATGCCGAGTACATCAAGATCCCGCGCCGCATCGTCGAGAGCAACATGCTGGCCATTCCCACCAACGTCAGCTACGAAGAGGCGGCGATGGTCGAGCCGGTGGCCTGCGTCCTGCGCGGACTGCACGAAACCAACGTCGAGATTGGCGACACCGTGGCCGTGATCGGCGGCGGACCTATTGGCCTGATGTTCACGCAGATTGCCAAGCTGACCGGCTGCAACGTCATTTCGGTCGTGAAGCGCGACTCGCAGGTGCTGGCTGCCAAGCGCCTGGGCGCCGACGAGGTTGTGCAGATCACCCAGGTGCACGATCCGGTGGACGCCGTGCGCGCGCTGACCGAAGACCGGCGCGGGCCGGACGTCGTGATCGAAGCCGTCGGCCGGCCGGAAGCCTGGGAGCAGGCCATCGAGATGGTACGCCGCGGCGGCACCGTCAACCTGTTCGGCGGCTGTGCGGCGGGAACCAGGGTGCAACTCGACACCAACCGCCTGCACTATTCCGAGGTCACGCTGAAGGCCACCTTCCATCACACGCCGGAAAGCGTCCGCAAGGCTTTCGCGCTTATCTCGGAAAAGAAGATCCGCAGCACCGACTACATCACCGGTGAGGCGCCGCTGTCGCGTTTGCAGAGCGTGCTGCGCCACATGATGAACCGTAACGGCGACATCAAAACCGCCATCATTCCAGGGCAGTGAGGTTTACCGCCACGGATGCCGCGCTCCGTCAGCAACGATCAGCGTGATGCAGCGCCGGCATTCGTACCGCCGCAGCCAGGCGCTGCGCCGTCAGAGGTAGCGCCGTCGTCCTCGGCGGCGGGCCCCGCCGGCACTGGCGACAATCAGCTACCGTTTCACGGTCCCTGGTCGGCACTTCCGCCGCACTACCGTATTCCCGACGAAGCTCCCTCACTCGCCGATGCCCAGGCCTATTGCGAACGTCTCGCCAAGTCGCATTACGAGAACTTCTCGGTCGTAACCTGGTTCCTCCCGAAACACCTTCACCACCACTTCTACAGCGTTTACGCTTACTGCCGCATGTCCGACGACCTCGGCGACGAAGTCGGCAACCCGCAACTCTCGCTTGCTCTTCTCGATGAGTGGCAAGCAGAGTTGAACGCGACTTACGCTTCGCTTGCCGGCGAACCTGTCGCGCATGGCGACACGCAACTCGGAGAACGGAAAACGGAAAACGGAGAACGGATTTCGCATCGGGAAACGGGAAACGGGGAACGGGAAACGGCGCCCCGCCACCCGGTATTCATCGCCCTGCGCGAGACCGTCCGCGAGTACCAGGTTCCTCCGCAGCCTTTCGACGACCTGCTGAAGGCCTTCCGCCAGGACCAGACCGTCACCCGCTACGAAACCTTCGACGACCTGCTCGGATACTGCCGCTATTCGGCAAACCCGGTTGGCCGGCTGGTTCTGTACGTCTGCGGCTATCGCGACGAGCAGCGGCAGCAGCTTTCCGATTACACCTGCACCGCGCTCCAGTTGGCGAACTTCTGGCAGGACGTGACGCTGGATTACGCCAAAGGCCGGATTTACCTTCCGCTCGAAGATCTTGATCGGTTTGGCGTGAGCGAATCCGACATCGCCCAACGCCGCGCCACATCACAGTTCCGCGAGCTGATGCGTTTTCAAGTCGAGCGCGCACGTGATTGGTTCGCCCGCGGTTTGCCATTGGTGGGTATGGTGGACCGGTCGCTGGCGATTGACATTGAACTGTTCACCCGCGGCGGGCTTGCCATTCTCGACGCGATCGAGCACGCGGGTTTTGACGTGCTGAAGGCCCGCCCGGCCCTGTCCAAGACGCGGAAACTCTGTTTGGTGGCGCGCGCTGGCCTTCAGGCGCAGCTTGCGCGTTTCCGAGGGGCCTAGCGCATGCGGCTCTTCCCCCATCGCCATCCCCCTGAAAAGCCCCGGCCCACGCCCATGCAGCTTTCAGCCGCGTACGCCGTTTGCCGCAGCATTAGCCGCGCCGCTGCGCGCAATTTTTATTACGGCTTTCTGGTGCTGCCGCAGGAGAAACGCGACGCCATTTGCGCCGTGTACGCTTTCATGCGCCACGCCGACGACATCAGTGACGACCCAGCGCTGGCGCCGGCGGAGAAACGCGCCCGTTTGAACGATTGGCTCGACCGCCTCCATCGCGTGCTCCGCGGTGGGCCCACAGACGATCCCGTTCTCCTCGCCATCGCCGACGCCCAGCGCCGCTTCGCGATTCCACCTGCGTTGTTAGAGTCGCTGGTCGAAGGCACCATCATGGACGTGGACGGGCCTGCGCAGCCGCCGCCGGCTGTAGCGCAGCCGTCCCCGGCGGCGGGCCCCGTCTCAACCGGCAGCGAATCCGGCGGGAATCAAGCCACTGCCGTGCTCGACCAACCCCCACTAGTCGCCGCCTACGCCACCTTCGCCGACCTCTACGACTACTGCTATCACGTTGCCTCAGTGGTCGGCCTGATCTGCATACGCATCTTCGGCTACCACGATCCCGCGGCCGAGCCGCTGGCGGAACATTGCGGTGTCGCCTTTCAGCTTACGAACATCATCCGCGACGTGAAGGAAGACGCCGCTCTGGGCCGCGTCTATCTGCCCCGCGAGGATTTCGAGCGCTTCCAACTCGATCCCGCCGAACTGCGCAACGGCCAGGCGGACCTCGCAGAACGCTTCCGCCCGCTGCTGGAGTTTGAAGCCAAGCGCGCCGGCGATTTCTACCGCGCCGCCGACGATTTGCTCCCGCTGATTGACGACGACAGCCGCGGTGCCCTGTGGGTACTCGTGACCATCTACGACCGCCTGCTGGAGAAGATTGCCGCGCGCAACTACGATGTCTTCGGCGACAAGGTACGGCTTTCTACGTGGGAGAAGCTGCGCATCCTCGCCCGCGGCTTCTGGATGCAGCTCGTATGAAGCGGACCGTGGCCATTGTCGGCGGTGGGCTGGCCGGACTGGCGGCGGGATGCGCCCTGACTGATGCCGGCTTTCGCGTCACCGTTTTTGAACGCAAGCCCTACCTTGGCGGACGCGCCTCCTCATACGAATATCCTGGAACGGGCGAGGTCGTGGATAACTGCCAGCACGTTCTGCTCGGCTGTTGCACCAACCTGATTGATTTCTACCGGCGCATCGGCGCTGAACACCTGGTGCGCTGGTACGACCGTCTGACGTTCATCGAACCGGGCGGAAGACGTTCCACGATGGCTACTTCCGCGTTGCCGCCGCCACTGCACACCGCGCCATCGTTTCTGCGCGCCGCCGCGCTTTCCTGGCGCGACAAGCTTGCCATCGCGCGGGCGCTCATGGCCATGCTCCACCGCACGCCGACGGACGATGGACGTTCATTTCTTGAGTGGCTGCGCGCTCACGGCCAGACCGAGGGCGCAATCGAGCGCTTCTGGAAAGTAGTGCTGGTTAGCGCACTGAATGAAGACTTGGACCGTATGTCCACGCCGGCAGCGGCAATGGTCTTCCGCGAATCGTTCCTGAAATCGGTGCAGGGCGGGCGCATGGGTGTGCCGCGTGTGCCGTTGACTGAGCTTTATTCGAAAGCGGGCGATTACATTTGCGCCCACGGCGGCAGCGTGGAACTGCGTACGCCGGTGGAGACGGTCGAGCCGATTGGCGAGGCGAGCGGTGCGGCAGAGGTTTGGGCCTCCCGCCCCGGCGTACGGGTGTGCGCTGCCGGCAAGCCGAGGATGCTTGATTATGCAGTAATGGCGGTGCCGTTCGACGTGCTGGCTCGCCTGTTACCACAAGCGCCGGAGGCTGGCCCGCTCCGCGCTGAGCTTGCGCGGTTCGAGACTTCGCCCATCACCGGTGTGCACCTATGGTTCGACCGCCAGGTGACGGATCTGGACCACGCCGTTTTGCTCGACCGCACAATTCAGTGGATGTTCCATAAATCGCAGATTCAGGAACGTTCCCCGTTCTCCGTTTCCCGTTCCCCGTTGGCGCAATCCGAAGGTGCGTACGTGCAACGGACAGCGGACAGCAAGGAGCGGGCAACCGGGAACGGGGAACGGGGAACGGAAAACGACTACCTGGAAATTGTCATCAGCGCCTCGAAAGCGCTGGTGAACAAATCGCGCGCGGAGGTCATCGAACTTACCCTCCATGAACTGGCCGAATTCTTTCCTGCCGTCCGCGAAGCCAAGCTTGTAAAGGCGACTGTGGTAAAAGAAGTTCGCGCCACGTACTCGCCGCTGCCGGGTTCCGATGTGCATCGCCCTGCCGCGCTAACGCCGTGGCCGCAGATGTTTCTTGCGGGTGACTGGACCGCCACAGGATGGCCGGCAACGATGGAAGGCGCGGTCCGCAGCGGCTATCTTGCGGCCGAAGCGCTCTGCCGCTCACTGTCTGGGCCTCGGCAATTTCTCGTTCCCGACCTGCCCCCCAGCGGCCTCATGCGACTCATTTCGTAATCCGGAAACTGGAAACGGGCGACGTCTTCTGGGTGCCCCAGATTCGCGCCGCGGTGTTTGGCGCTGACTTTGGGGACGAGATAAGTAACGGAAAACGAAAAACGGAAAACGGTAGTCATCCCGCCGCGTGCAACTCCCGTACCTGCACTTCGTTCAGACGCCCCGTACGCACGTCGTACACAAATCCCCGTACGGCAATCCCGCTGGGCAGCCACGGATGCGACCGGATCTTCTTCACCTGCCGGCGCACGTTGGTTTCCAGGTCGGAGAACGAATGGAAATGTGCCGGCACAACCGTCGCCACGCCGGTGCGGCGCTCCAGTTCTTCGCGCAAATCTTCGTCGCGGAACCCCATCATGCCGCATTCTGTGTGATTGATGACCATGAACTCCTCAGTGCCTAGCAGGTATTGCGAGCAGATGAGCGAGCGCAGCACGTCTTCGGTGACAATGCCTCCGGCATTGCGGATAATGTGCGCCTCGCCGGGCTTGAGTCCCAGCGCCACTTCGACGTTGATTCGGCAGTCCATGCAGGCCACCACCGCCAGTTTGCGGCTCGGCCGATGGTGTAGCCCGAAGTGGGCGAAGTCGCGGGCAAACTGCTCGTTTGCGGCGAAAACTTCGTCGATTGCGCTCATCCAGTGTCCTCCCGGCACCCGCCGGAGTTCGAGTGGGATGGGCGCTACTGTATCCGCAGGCCGCTATCACTGGCAAGGAGAATCGCAATTTGATAGTGCCAAACGGGGGACGGGAAACGGGGAACAGCCAGCCCCTCACCCCGCCAGCAACGCCACACCCGCCGCAACGAACACCGCCGCGGCCCAGCGGCGGCTATCCACGCGCTCTTTCAGGAAGATACGGGCGGCCACCGCGTTGGTGATGAAGGTGAGCGACGCCGAGGCCGGGCCTACCAAGCTGACATCGGCCCAAGACAAGGCAAGCAGCAGGCTAAAGAAGGCCATCGCCATGAACGCGATTCCCAGCAGAAACGTCCCGCTGGTCACCACCCTGCCGATGACGTGAAAAAGCCCGCGGCGACTGAACAATTCCTGCAAGTCGCCAATCTTTTTCATGGCGTGAGAGATGAGCACGTCTCCAGCCGTGGAGAGAACCACCAGCACCGTGATCGCTATCCAGGTGTAGGCCATCTTCACGGCTCACCCCCTGCCGGAAGCGACTCACAGGCGTTCGTTTCCTTACAGGCGTTCGTTTCCTTTTGGTGGGTAACCGACGGCCCTCCGGCCACCACGCCCACCCCTGCGCTGATCAGCAGAATGCCCGCCCAGCGCCGCGGCGTGACGTTCTCATTCAGAAAGAAGCGCGCCATTAATGCCATCAGGATGTAGCCCACTGCCGTGGCTGGCAGGACGAACGTCAGGTCAGCCCACGACAGCGCCGTAAGATAGCTTGCCATGAAGCCGGTGAGCAGCACGATGCCGGCGATTACCCACGGACTGGCCAGCGCGGCAAACAGGTCGGTCCAGTTTGCCAGCGAAATGTTGCCTATCTCCTTCATGCCGCGGGACAGGCTCACATCACCACAGGCGCCCAAGACCATAACGGCGCATAGAACCAGGTATTTGCGAAGTGTCACGCGAACCTCAGACGTTCACCGGTTCGGGGCGGTCGTCCGGTTGGGTAGTTGGCGCCGGAGGACGCGGCCGCGCCGCCTGCTCGCGCCGTTTCTGCTCGACGTACTGCTTGCGCTGCTTGCGTAGGGTGAGGAAACCCTTGGCTTCCTTGTAGAGCCGACGGCGCTCATCGGCGTCGAAGAAGGCCTTCTTGACGATCCTGAAAACCGCCTTCGGCCGGAAGTAATACTCGTCGTAGAAGCGGTGTACGGCTTCCAGCACTTCTTCGGTCGGCAGGTTGGGATATTCGATATGCGCCAGTTGATGGCCGCCGGTATCTACCATGCTCCCAGCCACGCGGAAGCCATTGCTCACCACGAAGTCATACATTTCCGTGCCCGGATAGGCGTGCGCCACCGATACCTGAATGGTTTCGCAATCCAGTTGCTTGGCGAAGTCAATGGTGCGGCGGATGCTCTCGCGCGTCTCGCCGGGCAGGCCGAGGATGAAATCGGCGTGGACCTTCAGGCCCAGGTTGTGGCAGTCCTTGGTGAACTGCCGCGCACGTTCTACGGTCGCGCCTTTCTTGACGTTCTTCAGGATCTGCGGGTCTCCCGACTCGTAGCCGACTATCAGCAACCGGCAGCCGGCGTCCCGCATGGCCTTCAGGGTTTCATAGTCTGTCGTCACGCGCGAGGTACACGACCACGTTAGCTTCAGCGGCCTCAGCTTAGCGCACAGCTCAATTGTCCGGGCCTTCTGGATGTTGAAAGTATCGTCATCAAAGAAAAATTCTTTGACGTAGGGCCAGTACTCCTTGGCCTTGGCCATCTCCCGGGCCACGCGGTCGGCTGACCGCTTACGCCAGGCGTGGCCGCTAAGCGTCTGCGGCCAAAGGCAGAAGGTGCACTGGGCCGGGCATCCGCGGCTGGTGTAAAGGGCAACGAACGGATGCATCAGGAACGGAACGTTGTAGCGCCGGACGTCGAGGTCGCGCTGGTAGATATCGGTGACATCCGGCAGCGCGTCCAGATCGGCGATCATCGGCCGCTCCGGATTGTGCACTACCTGCCCGTTCTTCCGGTAGGAGACGCCTTCGATTTGTTCCAGCGGCTTGCCTTGGGCAAACTCGACGGTGGCATAGTCGAATTCACGGCGCACGATGAAATCCACAGCCGGAGCGTCTCGCAGCGAAGCTTCCGGCAGCACGGTAACGTGCGGTCCCACAAAGGCGATCTTCAGGCGCGGATTCGACTCTTTCATCGCCGTCGCCAGCTTTACGTCGCCCGGGAAGCCCGGCGTGCTGGTGAACAGCACCACGAAGTCGTAGTCGCGGACGATCTTCAGCGTTTCCTCGGCGGAGATCTTGTGCGGCGGGGCATCCAGCAGCCGCGCTTCCGGCAGCATGCCTGTCGGGTACGCCAGCCACACCGGATACCAGTAGGATTCAATCTCGCGTGTGGCCGGCCAGCGGCTGCTGGCGCCACCGTCAAAGTTCTCGAACGACGGAGGATTGAGGAACAGCGTCCGTAGTGCACTCATTGTGGTTGCTAAATACTAGCATCCGCTCCTTTGCGCCCGAAAGCGGAAACATCGGCTCTGGACCGCGTAAGTAACTGTATTTTCAGTTCAAGTGCGACCTGTCGCAGTTCAACACCTGTTGGACGCCGCTGGCTGAGGCACAGCAATTCTCAAAATTTCTTGCTCTGGTTTGGTAGCGCCGCCGTTCCCGGCGGCAGGCCCTGGTTTTCCTTCGCTCCCTCTGCGTCGTTTGCGTTCAGCTTTTGTTTATTGTGGCGTGACTTTCGAGGGAGTACCCACTAACGCATCGCCCAGCCCTCCAACTCCCCCGTGGCTCGGAGTAACTGCAGGCGTACCCGGTCCAGCTCGAATTGCGCATCCAGCAGGACGGCATACTTATCAATCACGTCAATCCGGGCGGCCTGTTCGTCGTTGATGGTGGCCTGCCCGGACTGCACCCGCGCGTGGACGGTATCCACATTGGCCTGTGCCAGTTGATATTCAAGCTCGGCCACATCGCGCGCGGCCTTCAGTTGTTCGCTGCTGCGTTGCAGCTTCAGGGCTTCGTTAGCGACCTGCTCGCGCGCCATGTCAGCCTCCTTCTGTGCCTTGAGCGCCTCTGCATCGGCCAGCTCGGCGTGCGCCCGCTGCGTGGAATTGAGGAAAGGAAGACGAATCGCCACTCCGACGGTAGCGTTGTGGCGGGAAAATCGCGCGAAGTACTGGTCGTAATTGTTGTATTTCGTGAACAGCCCGTAGTTTCCCACGAGGTCTATTGCGGGATACAGTTGCCTGCGCTCGCCCTTGGCGCGAAGCTCAGCGGCAGCAGCTTTATGGTCCGCCGCTTTGACCATCGGACTGTTCGCCACGGCCGCCGCGGCCAAGTCCGCCTCCTGGCTGACTTCCGGGGCCGCTGGGATCGTGTTGGGGTCAATCTCGAACTCGCGCACGTCCAGGCCGGTAAGCTGCGCCAGCCGCTGCCGCAGCAGATCCACATTCCCTTGTGCCTCGGCCAGGCGCATGCGGGCGCGTGCGTGGTTCAGGTTCGCCCGCGTGACGTCCACCTTGCTGTCCACGCCTTCCTGCAATCGCTCCTGGCTGACCACCACGGCGCGCCCCGTTTCTCCGGCTTCGCGCTGCGCCACAATCAGCTTGTTGACCGCCTGGTTCAGTTGCATGCAGGCAAGCGATGTTTCCAGGATCGTGGCTGCGCGCTGGTCTTCGACCGTTTGCGACGACGCAAGCCAGTCGGTTCGCGCAGCACGCACGAATTGCCGCTGCGCCCAGTTCAGCAGGAACGACTGCGACGTGATGTTAAACACCGAAGGTGCCGAGCCTTCGATGCTCATCGGGAACCCCCACGTCTTCGCCAGCCCCGAGCCAAAGATCACCTGCGGGACATAGGTGTTGCGCGCCTCGCGGTAACCCGCGTGCGCGCGCACCTGGTCGGCCAGCGCGATTCCCATGCCCGCGCTGCGCTGCAGCGCAAGCTCAATCGCCTGGCGGAAGCTGACCTTCTCCGCCCATGCACAGGGCGATACCAGCAACCCGAACAGCAACAGACAACGTATCCAACCCGCCCTGCACGGCCATTTGTACGGCACATTCATCACATTCACCTGCGCGAGAGCATTCCAGCAGCCGAGTATAGCAAGCGTGTCTCTCGCAACTCGAAAGCCGCTTGTGCTGACAACTGGCAACTGACAACTGAGAACTGGACTGGCAACTGTCAACTGGCAACCGACAACTGGTACAGTAGGAGCAAATGTCACAGACTGGCGAACGCTTTGAACGCGCCGTGCAGATCATGGCACGGCTGCGCGGCCCCGGCGGTTGTCCGTGGGACCGCGAGCAGACCTTCGACTCCATCAAGCCGTACACGCTGGAGGAGACCTACGAGGTGCTCGAGGCCATTGACGCGCGCGACTGGGAGGAACTTACCGGCGAACTCGGCGACTTGCTTCTCCAGGTGCTCTTCTATGCGCAGATGGCCGCCGAAGAAGGCCACTTCGGCATAGACGACGTCATAGACCGGCTCAATAACAAGCTCGTCGGACGTCATCCGCATGTGTTCGGCGATGCGGAGGCAAAAACTTCTGCCGATGTGCTGCGCAACTGGGAGGCGCTGAAAGCCGAGGAGAAACGCAAGCGCCTGGAGGCCGGCGGCGGCAAGTCGGCAAAACAGGAAGAGAACGAAGCGTCCGTGTTGTCGGGCATGTCCTCCGCGGTACCCGCGCTGCTGGAAGCCTTCAAGCTAAGCTCGCGCGCCGCCCGTGTCGGCTTCGAATGGCCGGAGATTGACGGCCTTTTCGACAAGCTGCACGAAGAGACGGAGGAGCTTCGTCACGAAGTCGCGAAGTTGCCGCAGCCGGTGCGCCCGCCGACGCGCGGCGTCGCCAGTTCACGCGGCGGGCCGCCGGTCCCCCAGGAACTGCGCGACCGCATGGAGGACGAAGTCGGCGACCTGTTGTTCGTGCTGGTCAACATTGCGCGTTATCTCTCGCTCGATCCCGAGTCGGCGCTGAAGAAGACCAACCGCAAGTTCAAGCGGCGCTTCCAGTGGATGGAGGAGCAACTTCGCGAGAAAGGGCGTAATATTCAAAGTTCTTCGCTTGATGAGATGGAAGCCCTCTGGCAGGCATCGAAGCGCCAGCAGGGAATCGGGTAAGAGCTAAGGGCTAAACGCTAAGAGCTAAGAGCTTCCAACTGACAACTTTCATGACTGCGCCACAATCCACTCCCAGCACGGTAGTCATCCGTCACTGTCACTCGCTGGACGAGCTAAACGCCGGCGTGCGCCTGCAAAAGGAAGTCTGGAACTGGGCCGACAACGAGCTGATCCCGCTGCGTATGTTCGTGGTCGCCAAGAAAGTCGGCGGCCAGGTGCTCGGCGCCTTCGACGGCAACGAACTGGTGGGGTTCAACCTCTCGGTGCCCGGAGTGCGCAATGGCCACGTCTATCTGCACTCGCACATGCTGGCCGTGCGCGAGAGCTATCGCGACACCGGCCTGGGCCGCCGCCTGAAGCTATTCCAGCGCGAAGATGCGCTCCAGCGCGGCGTTGAACTAATCGAGTGGACCTTCGATCCGCTCGAGATCAAGAACGCCTGGCTCAACATCGAGAAGCTGGGCGCCATCGCACGTCGGTACGTCATCAACCAGTACGGCATTACGTCATCGCCGCTGCAAGGCGGGCTACCCAGCGACCGCTTCGTGGTCGAGTGGTGGCTGAAGTCGCGGCGCGTCGAAATGCTGCTGAGCGGCGGTAAACTTCCGGCGTTCGAAGTCGAGCGGCGCGTCACCGTCCCCGCCGCGATCTACGACTGGAAGGCGAATCCGGAAACGCGCGCCCGCGCCGCCGAAGTCCAGTTGCGCAACCGCGAGGCGCTGATGGACGCCTTCGCCGAAGGACTCGCGGTGCTCGGTTTCGAGCGCGACTCCGTGGGCAATGGCACGTATCTGCTTGGCCGCTGGGACGAGGACTGGTCATACGGAACCGACAAGCATTGACCGTGAAGATTCGAGGAAATTTTCGGGTACTCCCCATTTGGGTTGCCCCGCCCTTGTCGCCCGTGAGGTTCGCGCCACAGGGTGGGCGAGGGTGGAGTGCAGATGTCTCGGAGGGGCGCGGCTTCACAGGCCGCTGAAAAAGTCCCTTTGGAGGTCGTTTTGAAAGGGCGGCTTCAGCCGCGCCGTACAAATCCTTTTAGTTTTGTCATTCCGAGCAGGCTTTAGCCCGCGAGGAATCTGTTTTTGACAACTATGAAAATCGAACAGCTCACCCTGCGCGAAATCCGTCTGCCGCTGGTGCATTTTTTTGAGACCAGCTTCGGGCGCATTACCGGCCGCCGTATCCTGCTGGTCACTGTGCTATGCGAAGGCGTCGAGGGCTGGGGCGAATGCGTGGCCGACGACGACCCCTACTACAGCGAAGAGTCGGTCGAAACCGCCTGGTACGTCATCGCCAAGTATTTCGCGCCGGCGCTGCTCGGCAGCAAGCTCGACAAGGCCGGCGACTGCGTGCCGCTGTTCGCGCGTGTTCGCGGCCACCGCATGGCCAAGGGCGCCGTAGAAAACGCGCTCTGGGACGCCGAAGCCCAGCAGCGCCACATGCCGCTCTGGCAATTGCTCGGCGGCACGCGCAAAGAAATCGCCTGCGGCGTCTCCATCGGCATTCAGGACACGATTGAGCAGTTGCTCGACAAGATCGCCACCGAACTTGCCGTCGGCTATCGCCGCATCAAGGTGAAAGTGAAGCCCGGCTGGGACCTCGACGTCCTGCGCCGCATTCGCTCACGTTGGCCCGACATCCTGCTGTCGTGCGACGCCAATTCCGCCTATACGCTGGACAACGTCGCCCATCTGAAGGCGTTTGACGAGTTCCGTCTGCTGATGATCGAGCAGCCCTTGTGGAATGACGACATCTACTTCCACGCCGCGCTCCAGCGGCAGCTCCAGACCGCGCTCTGCCTGGACGAATCCATTCATCATCCGCGTGACGCGCAGGCCGCCGCCGAACTCGGCGCGTGCCGCATCATCAACATCAAAGTCGGCCGCGTGGGCGGCTTCACCAGCGCCCTCGGCGTGCACAACGTCTCGCGCGACCACGGCCTGGCCAACTGGTGTGGCGGCATGTTGGAGTCCGGCATCGGACGCGCGCACAATATCGCGCTCTCCACGCTGGAGAACTTCACGCTTCCCGGCGATGTGTCGGCATCCAAACGCTACTGGAAAGAAGACATCATCGAACCGGCAGTGACCGTCACCCCCGACGGACTGATCCACGTGCCGCAGACCCCGGGCCGCGGCTTCGAACTCAAACTCGACCTGATCGAGAAGCTGACTGCGCGCAAAGAAACGTTCCGCAACGGACATAGCGCACGGGAAAAGTGACCGAGCAGCGAACATACGCGTACCGAGTCAGATGAGAACATTGGGCGCTGGTGAGCCACGAAAGCAGCCCGCCGCTGAGCACATGTTCCGTTTCTGGAACACTTACACCTGCCGACCTCCGACTGCAGGTGACAGACGGAATCTTTCAAGGTTCTCTTAACCAATGACTTGCCGAAATGAAAATCCGGAAACAGAACACCACACAAAGTTTAGGTTAGACTCGGATGACTCCGATACAATACGCCCCTTGTGAGTCAAACGCTTGTCCACGAGGAGAGATTGCTCATGTCGAAGTTGCCGATCTTGACAATCTTTGCTGTGCTGTCTAGTTGCTCGCTTATAGCCAAACATCACCCGCCAACCCTTCACCGACACATCGTGTGATCGATGGTCGGCAGACACCAGAATTGATTCCTGACAACATCGCCTACCGCATGGTGCTGCTGTCGTTTTCTGTATCGGAGAATCCCACGCCCGCTGAGATCAGACGCCAAGATGCTCACTTTGCGGCCCTCGGTATCAGCGGTACGGAGGCCAATTCAGCCCGACAGGTCTTACGAACGTTCCAGTCAGATTATGTGCGATTGCAGCTCCGGCAGCAGACCGAAAAGCTCAAGGGCACTCGCTCTATGAGAACGATCTTGTGCACAGGTCAGTTGCCGAGCTGTCGAAGGTGCTGAGCGCAGATCACATGGCCGCCTTTCATGAGTACGTCCAGTCACGCAAGAAGTTCATGAAGACCACGGAGGTGGACTGATGAAAAGGTCAGTTGCGTTCGTTGCTCTCCTGGCACTTCTGCTTCCGTGCGGAGCGGTAGCTAAGATTGGACCGTGTGAAGACTACACCGAGATATTCTGGAGTACCTACGATGATGAATGGCTGGTCTGGAGCTTTATTCATAACACTGGTGAGACGATTGACCTAAGCGAGACGTGGTGGGGGAGTTTTATCGACCAAACTGTTTCAATCGGAGACTGCCCGCCACCTTGCTCATATACTGCCCACGTGGTGGCCAATTTCTTCGGTGGCAATCAGTTTATGCCCAACGTGGGAGGGCAGAACCTTGTGTTTCGGCACATGGCTAGTGGCCTCGGTGGAATTGTCATGGGTGTTGAATACAATGGTTCGTTCCGCCTGTTTGACGCTTTCAAGCAATCCTGGAAGGTTATACCGGGATGGATGGCCGACACTGGTAGCCTTGCAATTGGTGACATCAACAGCGTGTACGTCTTGAATATGGCACCCGGTGGCCACATCTATCATTTCAACCCTGCTACAGGTGGTTGGGAACCATTCGCGGCGCCCGGTGAGATCGTGGAGTTGTCTGTTGACAGAAGCGGCGTTCTTTTCGGTAGAGGACTGTCCGGCCTGATCTACCGCTGGAACGGCACATCCTGGTCTGCGTGGACGCCCGCGCTTCCTGCGATGAACCAGTTCTCCGTTAATATCGTTGAGTGGGCAGCGTGGGGCGGGAATACTGCGCTTGCAATTGCAAACGGAAGACTTTATTGGTTCCGTGTTGGCGGAATCTTACCTGCGCAATGGGTCGAAGTGCCCACTACATTTACGCCCGTCGAGATTAAGGCTGCATCCAACTCAGCCGTTGCCCGGGACAGTAGTGGCAATATGTGGATCTTGACATCACTGAGCTGTATCGACGCTGGGTGGTGCACGGCATTAACGTCAACATGGAACCAAACAGCGCAGTTGCCGGCAGGTGTTGCTCATCTGGCCCTGGGTGGCCCAAGTGACATCTACGCGTTCGGACCCAGTCTGAACGTTCATCGGTTCTTTCCCAATAGCACTGTAGCTGTTTCAAGAAACGCGGGTCGTTATGATTATGCATATAGCGGAGAGAATTTCGCCGGTGTCTTGCCTGCGAACCTGCCGAACGGAATGGACTTCCGGTCGAGCGGGAGTTCCAAAGTAATCGAGAGGTGCGCGCCCTGGCCGGCCACGACAATTCTCGACACCTTTTTCGACAGATTCTTCCTGAACGCCTACACCCGAGTTCACTGGTTGGGGACAAACTCTGGTTGCCAGCCGGGGTGGCCGGACCCGAACATCCGATTTTGCCAATATAATGTCGAGTCGTGGTGCACTCCGGAGACTACGCCCCCTAATTTCAATCCTTCTGAGGTCAGGGATCTTGAAAGCCCGCCACCGCTTGGGTATTGGGAGACTAGTGCCCTTTGCTTCAGAGTCCTTACAGCGTGTTTCAAAAATAGGTTCGGCCTCACATCAGGTACTTATGTGTGAGGCAGG
>JBHGBA010000033.1:0-40645 GCA_041946775.1 Terriglobales bacterium | reverse complement strand
CAGGTTCCTCGCTTCGCTCGGAATGACAATCCACTTGGCTGTCACAATATTCTGCGAACTTCAATAGACCCCAAATCACTCAATCACCCAATCACCCGATGCAGTTGACCCGCTGACCCGTTAAGGCGATCATTGTGGGTTATGGCCATGAAGACCATTTCTCTGGAGCAGGAGATCAACCCCTGGGAGTCCCAGGCGGCGCGGTTTGATCTGGCGGCGCGCAAGCTCAACCTCGACGAGGGCCTGTGGAAGGTGCTGCGCTATCCCAACCGCGAGATCATCGTCCACATCCCGGTCAGCATGGACGACGGCCGCCTGGAGGTCTTTACCGGCTTCCGCGTGCAGCACTCCATCGCGCGCGGTCCGGCCAAGGGCGGCATCCGCTATGCGCCCGATGTCACCCTCGACGAAGTGCGTGCCCTGGCAAGCTGGATGACCTGGAAATGCGCCGTGGTCAACATCCCCTTCGGTGGCGCCAAAGGCGGCATTATCTGCGACCCCAAGAAGATGTCGCGCGGCGAGCTGGAACGTATGACCCGCCGCTACACCGCCGAGCTGACCGAGTTCATCGGCCCCGAGAAAGACGTCCCCGCGCCCGACATGAACACCGACGAGCAGGTCATGGCCTGGGTCATGGACACCTACTCCATGCACATGCGCCAGACCGTCACCGCCGTCGTTACCGGCAAACCCGTGGCGCTGGGCGGCTCGGCGGGGCGCCGCGAAGCCACCGGCCGCGGCGTCATGGTGGTCTGCGACGAGGCGCTCAAGAAGCTCAACCTCAACCGCGACGAGACGCGCGTCATCGTGCAGGGCTTCGGCAATGTCGGCTCCAACGCCGCCCGCCTCATGTGCCTGGCGGGATACAAGATCATCGGCATCGCCGAGTATGACGGCGGCCTCTACAACAAGAACGGCATTGATATCGAGGCGCTCTGGGAGTACCGCGCGCAGAACAAGACCATCCACGGCTTCCCCGGCGCGGAAAAGGCGGACAGCGCCGAGCTGCTCGTCAGTGAGTGCGACATCCTGGTGCCCGCCGCGACCGAAAACGTCATCACTACGCGCAACGCCGGCGACATCAAGGCGCACATCATCGCCGAAGGCGCCAACGGCCCGACCACCGCGGCGGCCGACGAGATCCTGGCGGAAAAGCACATCTTCGTCATTCCCGACATTCTCGCCAACGCGGGCGGCGTCACCACCAGCTACTTCGAGTGGGTGCAGGACCGCCAGGGCTATTTCTGGAAAGAGTCGGTGGTCAACGAGCACCTGGAGCACATCATGCGCACCTCGTTCGCCGACGTGGTCGGCTACGCCGAAACCCACAAGGTGAACAACCGCATCGCCGCCTATATGCTGGCCATTGACCGCGTCGCCGCCGCCATCACGACGCGCGGGATTTACGCGTAGCAATCTCATAGCGGCCGACGCGAGCTGGGGGGAATATCGCCACTCCCTTATACCCTTGCGATGTCGCGCCTGCGTTGAGAACCGGATGCAGGCATGGTGTGATGACCTATGCGTGCATCGCCTTATCGTGAACGTGAAGACGAGGGAGATCGTCAACACCGCGATATTCAGGAATTACCGCCAACTCTGAATCGATGTCTCTAAGCGTTGCTTCTGACCTAAACCAATTCCTGTGCCGAAACTATTCATGGTCCAGGTGGTGCGTCAGTTCGGCCTGCAATCGCCCGCTCCACTGGAGCCTTGGTCAGTTGTTTCAACAGCCCCGTTTCCCCAATCAGGTCGGTCCCCTTGTAGTCCGCCAGCAGCTTGTCGATCAGTTCCTTGTCGATGGCCATTTGTCCCTCTCTATTATCGAGGAACAAACGCTTACACAGAAATCAGAACGCCCTCGACGAGGCGAAACGCCGTCGAACCGACATCTCACACGAGTCAAAATTCAAAATTCGCAATTTAAAATTGAAAGGCGCCCACGAGGGACGCCTTCGCAATTCACGAATCGCAAATCGCTAAATCACAAATGAAGCTAGCCCTTGGTGATCTTGCCGCTGCGCAGGCAGGAGGTGCAGACGCGGACCTTCTTGGTGGCGGTGCCGATCTTGGCGCGCACCGGGCGCAGGTTGACGTTCCAGCGCCGCTTGGTCACGTTGTGGGCGTGGCTGATGTTGTTGCCAAATTGCGGTCCCTTGCCGCAGACGTCACATACTTGGGCCATGATTACTCCAGAATCGTTCAGGTCTAATAGCGCAAAACACACATTCTAGCGGAGTTGGCGCCGGGTTGGCAAATCACGCGCGGGGAACCCCGTATGCGCGGATTAAGCGGATATCGCGGATCGGGCGGATCAGATAAAAACCAGCCGTTCCGATCAGCGAGGTCCGCCGAATCCCGTGATCCGCGTGCCCCTGGTTCTGATCAGCGGCAATCCGCCGAATCTGCGTGATCCGCGCCATTTGGTTTATCCGCCGAATCCGCATGTCCCCGCTCGTGGTTTTATACTGGATGTATGTCAACCGAATACAGCCAGCACACGCCCTTACAGGGGACACCGGGGCCGGAGGTCACACCCAAGGCGGTGAAAGTAGATGTCACCGGCGGCTCGGGCATGGCGATCGAGTGGAAAGACGGGCACAAAAGCCACTACAGCTTCACCTGGCTGCGCGATGCGTGTCCCTGTGCGCTGTGCGACGACGAACGCAGCAAGCAGGACCGCGATCCCGGCCAGTCACCGAAGCTGGACCCGATGGCACTGCCCATGTTCAAGCCTCCGGCCAAGCCGACCGAAGTGGCGGGAGTCGGTAAGTACGCCATTCGGTTTAACTGGTCCGACGGCCATCAGCACGGGATTTACTCGTGGGAGTTCCTGCGCGAATGGTGCCCGTGTCGCGAGTGCACGGCGAAGCGCAACGTGGTCAGACTGGAGTCCGGTACGGTGCAGTAATTGGGTAATTGCGTAATCGGGTAATTGAGTAATTGAAGACAACCGACCCGGTGGTCGGCGAAATCAATTACCCGATTACGCAATTACCCAATTACCAAATCTCCCGCGTTACACTAGAGTTTAATCCCTGAAACCGGAACTTGCCCTTGCCTTTCCGCGACGAACTCAATCCCCAGCAACGCGAGGCGGTGGAAACCGTCGAAGGGCCGTTGCTCATCCTGGCGGGGGCGGGCAGCGGCAAAACGCGCGTCATTACCTACCGAATTGCGCACCTGATTGACAACCTGGGCGTGGAGCCCGACCGCATTCTGGCGGTCACGTTCACCAATAAGGCCGCCAGCGAGATGGCCGAGCGGGTGAACAAGATGGTTGGCGGGCGGCGCTTCGCGAAGCCGATGATCTCGACGTTTCACTCGTTCTGCGTGCGGGCGCTGCGGCGCGACATCGAGAAGCTGCAAGTCAAGGGCAAGGGGCTGACGAAGCAGTTCGTCATCTACGACGAAAAAGACCAGGAGATGGTGGTGAAGGCCGCCATGCGCCGCCTGGGACTCGACGACAAGCAGACCAAGCCGGGCGCCATCCTGGCGCGGATTTCGTGGGCCAAGAACCACATGATCGACCCGGAGGATTTCTACCTCCAGTCGAAAGACCCGAAAACCGAGAAGATCGCCTACATCTATCGCGAGTACAAGCGGGAGCTGGCGCGCGCCAACGCGGTGGATTTCGACGACCTGCTGCTCGAGGCGGTGCGGCTGCTGAAGCTGGCGCCGCAGGTGCGCGAGTACTACAACCGCAGGTTCGAGTACATCCTGGTGGATGAATACCAGGACACCAACCGGCCGCAATACGAGCTGCTGCGCTTGCTGGCGGGCGAGCGGCAGAACGTGTGCGCCGTAGGCGACGAGGACCAGTCCATCTACTCCTGGCGCGGGGCCGACATCCGCAACATCCTGGAGTTCGAGCGCGACTTCGCCAATGCCAAGATCATACGGCTGGAGCAGAACTACCGCTCGACGCAGTACATCCTGGAAGCGGCGTCGGCTGTGGTGAAGAACAACCTGAAGCGCAAGGGCAAGAACCTGTGGACGGCGCGGCAGGGCGGGGCCAAGATCGGCTACTACGAAGCGCCCGACGGCGAGAACGAGGCGCTGTTTGCCGCCGACTACATTAACAAGTACGTGGCGCAGGCGGCCGAAGATGGGCGCGAGGCGAAGGCGGCGGTTCTCTATCGCACAAACTCGCAGTCGCGGTTGTTTGAAGAGGCTCTGCGGCGCTACGGACTGAAGTATCACGTCGTAGGCGGGTTCTCGTTCTATGAACGGGCGGAAATCAAGGACCTGATTTCGTATCTGAAGGTCGTTCACAACCCCGATGACTCGATTGCATTGCAGCGGGTGATCAATACGCCGGCGCGCGGGATCGGCAAGAGCACGCTCGAGGTGATCGAGCGCGTGGCGCTGGAAACGGGGATGTCAATCTGGGGCGCGGTGGGCGAGGTGATCCGGCGCCAGCTTCTACCCGCGCGGGCGCTGAATGCATTGAAGAATTTCTGCGAGATCATTGAGGACGCGCGCGCCATGCTGGCGGGAACGTTCAGCGAGCGGGTGAGCGAGACGGCTGTGCCGGTGGCGAAGCCCGCGGCGGTGGAGGTTCCGGGAGAGCAGGTGGGGCTGGAACTGGCGGCGAGTGCGGATGACTCAGTTGATTTCGGGGCCCAGGTTAGCGCCGAAAAGCGCGGCGCGAACCTGGGGCACCCGGCCGAAATGCGCGGCGCGAACCTGGGGCACCCGGCGAGTGCGGATGAGTCGTTCGAGTTTGGAGGGAACGTCGAGGAGGATGTGTCGTTTGATGTTGTGGAGTCTCAGGCAGCGCCGGCAGGGCCCGCCGCCGAGGACGGCGGCGCTACAACCCCGAGCGGCGGCGCTACAACACCTTCAGCGGGGGCGAGCACCGCGGAAATCCTGAAATTTATTCTGGACCGCACCGGATACATCAAGGCGCTGGAGGCGGAGGACACGCCGGAGGCGCTGGCGCGCATCGAGAACCTGCACGAGTTGGTGAATGCCGCCATGGATTCGCGTGACCGTGGCGAGACGCTCGATCAGTTTCTCGATCATGCGGCGCTGGTGAGCGATGCCGACGACTACGACGAGAAAGCGCAGCTCACGCTGATGACGCTACACGCGGCGAAGGGGCTGGAGTTCCCGCTGGTGTTCCTGGTCGGGCTGGAAGAGGGTTTGTTCCCCCATTCGCGCACGCTGAATTCACCTGATGAGCTGGAGGAAGAACGGCGGCTGTGCTACGTGGGCATGACACGGGCGATGGACGCGCTGGTGTTGTCGCGGGCGCGCTACCGGCGGCGCTGGGGAACCGATCTCCCGGAGGCGAGCGTGGCGTCGCGTTTTCTGGATGAGGTTCCGCGGTACCTGATGCAGGACTTGGGCTCGCCGCGCAGCACGCGGCGTCGCGATTACTGGGACAGCGCAAGCCACTACGATTACGACAACGAAGACCAGCGTCCGGTGTACGGCCGCAACAAGCGGACGACCTATACGGGTCCGGCGTATAACTCGATCGAAAACATCGCGGAATTTTTCGCGTCGCGGGGGAAGAAGTTGAGCGGTCTTGCGGGCGTGAGCGGAGCGGGAGCCCGCACGCGAAATCCCGAGCGAAGTGAGGGATCTACCCCTAAGGGGAAGGTGGGATTCCGTCCGGGACAGCGGGTACGGCATCCGAAGTACGGCGAAGGTGTGGTGTATCTGCGCGAGGGCGATGGGGAAGACGCGAAGATTACGGTACAATTTTCGAGATTCGGATTGAAGAAGCTGGTGGAGAAGTACGCGCAGTTGGAGCGAGCGTAATCAGCGGGCCAGCGGGTCATCGGGACAACGAAACACAAGGTCCTTCGACTGCGCGCGGTAAAAGCGGCCGCGCTCCGCTCGGGATGACAGCGACTTAATTTGGTAATTGAGTAATTCGGTAATCGGGTAATTGAAAGGGCCCGAAGTTCGAAAGAGGTTCGAGAGAGGACGAATGGATACCAAGGCAATCACGGACAAGAAAGAACGTAAGGCGGCCAAGCGGGCGGCGCGGAAGAAGGCAGAAGAGAAAAAGCCGCTGGCGAAGCGCACCTACGCGCGCGGTTCGGCGAAGCGTAAAGTGAAGAAGATGGCGCGCGGCCAGTCGAAGCGGTAAGAACATCTGCCACACAGGCACAGAGATTTGAGAATTAAGATTTCAGATTTCAGATTGAATCTGTCGCAAGACCGCAGCTGTTTCTGAAATCTGAAATCTGAAATCTTCAATCCGTTGCTTTGTCTCTGTGCCTCTGTGGTGGAGTCAAGTCCGACGGGAAGAAACTATTGGCACAGACACCGGCGTCCGATAATCCCACCAGGCAAATGGCTGCGCGAACCGGCAGCCAGTTTTTTGCGCGCAAATCCATTGACAAGCTGATCGCGGAAAGCGAAGACCCCGCGCACCGGCTGAAGAAGACGCTGGGGCCGTGGAGTCTGACAGCGCTGGGCATCGGCGCCATCATCGGCTCGGGAATCTTCGTCCTGACCGGGACGGCGGCGGCGGGGGAATATTTCCAGGTACCCAGCCTGATTCACGCGCAGGTGCTGGACCTGATCATGAATTTCTTTCGCCATGGCAGCACGACCGACGTGCTGATGCACGGACGCCCGGCGGCGGGACCGGCGATTGCGCTGTCGTTCGCGCTGGTGGCGGTAGCGTGCAGCTTCGCGGGGCTGTGCTATGCGGAGCTGGCTTCGATGATCCCGATCGCCGGCAGCGCGTACACCTACTCGTACGCCACGCTGGGCGAGATTTTTGCCTGGATCATCGGCTGGGACCTGATCCTGGAATATGCGGTATCGAACGTGGCGGTGGCCGTCGGTTTCAGCGGTTATTTGAAGGCGCAACTGGCGGCGTTCGGCCTGGTGCTGCCGGACAAATGGTCCATGCCCATGCGCGCGGGCGGCGAGTGGTCGGGCGCGTATTTCAACGTACCCGCGTTTCTCGTGGTCATGGTTCTCACCTGGCTGCTGGTGCGCGGCGTGCGCGAGTCGGCCGAGACCAACAACATCATGGTGGTGGTCAAGGTGGGCGCGATCGTCACTTTCCTGATCGTCGGCGGCATGCTGGTGAATCCCGATAATTGGCGGCCGTTCGCGCCTTCGGGGTTTGCGGGCGTCGTGACCGGCGGCGCGATTATCTTCTTCACCTATATCGGATTTGACTCGGTTTCGACGGCGGCGGAAGAAGCGCGCCGGCCGCAGAGGGACATCCCGATCGGCATCATTGCATCGCTGGTGGTGTGCACGATTCTCTACGTCGGGGTGGCGCTGGTGCTGCTGGGGATGGTGCCGTTCCAGGTGTTCCGCTCGGGCACGCACGTGGTCGAGATGCAGGTGATGCAGCCGGCGGCGGAATTGAGCGAGCGCCTGCGCGGGCTGCCGCATGTGGGCCACGTGGCGCGGGTGGAAAACACCTATCGCGTAGTGATTGACGGCGACCGCCAGCAGGCCGAAGCCGCAGCCCTGCAGGCGAAACAGTTGGCGATGCAGGCGGGAACAGGCGTGCGCGCGACCGCGGTGACCAATGCAGCGGGAGCGCCGGTGGCCTATGCGCTGGCGACGCTGGGGGCGAACCGCGCCTTCCAGGCGGTGATCATCATTGGCGCGCTGACAGGGATGCTGTCATCGCTGCTGGTCTTTCAGTACGGGCAGACGCGCATATGGTTCGCCATGTCACGCGACCGCTTGTTGCCCGGGATTTTTTCCGCCGTGCATCAGCGGTTCAAGACCCCGCATTGGTCCACGTGGATCGCGGGGCTGCTGGTGGGCATTACCGCCGGCGTGGTGGATATCGGCGATGCGGCGGACCTGTCGAATATCGGCACGTTGTTCGCGTTCGTGCTGGTATCGCTCGGCGTAATTTTCCTGCGGCGGACGCAACCGGACCGGCCGCGCGGCTTCCGCGTGCCGCTGGTGCCGCTGTTCCCGCTGATTTCGGTGGCCTTGTGCGTCGGGCTGATGACCGGGTTGACAGTGATCACCTGGTTGCGGTTCTTCGGCTGGCTGGGCATCGGGCTGGTGATTTACTTTCTCTATGGCCGGCGGAGGAGCGAATTCGCGAAGAGATAGTTTCCAGTTTCTGGTTCTTAGTTTCTAGAAAAACCTAACCACGCATCTACACGGATCAACAGGGACCAGGAAAATTTGGTCACTTGGTGATTTGCTTCTGGTTATGTGAACCCCCGCCCGCGCACTTACATAACCAGATGACCAAATAACCAAATCCCGCGATGGCTTGAATTGCCGCGGGGCTTCCACATAGAATTCGTCATGGAAATCAGTATTCAGCCGCAATCCCCTCAAACACAGCCGCAGAGACAGCCCAGTGCGTTTGTCCGCGCGCTGCCGAAGGCGGAGCTGCACCTGCATCTGGAGGGCGCGATCGAGCCCGAGACACTGGTGGAACTGGCGCGCAACCACGGCCAGGCGCTCGATCCCGAGGACGTGCGGCGGGCCTATCACTACACGGATTTCACCGGCTTCCTGCTGTGTTTCCGCACGATTACCAAGTATCTCGAAACGCCCGATGACTACGAGATCGTGACCTACCGGCTGATGGAGCGGCTGGCGGCGGAAAACGTGAAGCACGCCGAGGTGTACGTCGCCGTGGGCACGTGTCTGTATTGGGGGCGCAGCTTTGAGGAGATTTTTCAGGGGCTGGAACGTGGCCGGGAGCGCGGCGAGCGCGACTTCGGCGTATCGCTGTACTGGATCTTCGACGCCGTGCGGCATTTCGGCGCGGAGGCGGCGATGTGCGTCGCGGAGCGGGCGGTCAAACTGAAGCACCGCGACAGCGTCGTCGGTTTCGGCATCGGCGGCGACGAGCGGCGGGCGGCGCCGGAACTGTTTCGCGACGTCTATGAGTACGCGGCCAGCCACGGGCTGCGGCTGACCTGCCACGCGGGCGAGACAGTCGGGCCGGATTCGGTGTGGGGCGCGCTGCATGCGCTGCGCACGGAGCGCATCGGCCACGGCACCACCTGCTGGCAAGACCCGCAACTGCTGGCGTATCTGCTGGACGCGCAGGTGCCGATTGAAGTCTCGGTGAGCAGCAACGTGCGCACCGGCTGTGTGCGCGGGTTGGAACAGCATCCGCTGCGGCAGTACTTCGATCTCGGGTTGCTGGTGACCCTGAACACCGATGATCCGGCAATGTTTGAGACCACCATCGGGCGCGAATACCAGATCGCGCAGGACGTGTTCGGTTTCACAGATGAGCAATTGAAGCGGCTGGCGATGAACTCGTTCGCGGCGTCGTTCTTGCCGGACGAGAAGAAGCGCGAGTATTTGCGGCTGTTCGACGGGCGACAATCCGGCGATCGGCTGATCCGGTGATCGGGTGATTGAACAACAACCCCGGGGCGACGTGCGCGTTTGTCATCCTGAGCGAGCGCCCGCCTTTGGCGCGAGTCGAAGGACCTTGTGTTTACCAACCGCTCACATGGCCACACGTTTGCCAGTTCACCAGATCGTCGGCTCGCCAGTTCGTCAGTTCACCAGTTTGTGTGCAGCGCAGGCGCGCAGCGCCGTCTGGGGCGTCGGTGGGCGGATGCTGGAGCGGATGGTGTCGCCCGTGAGGCACTTCAGCGTCGCCTGGCGGACGTAAGCATCCAGTTCGCCGGTGTTACGCTTTTTCACCAGTTCTTCCAGGGGCGCCCATTTGCCACCTTTAGCGCCGCTCCTCACGATGGACTGGTAGGCGTTGAGCGCGCTCTCGAGTCCCGCCTTGTTGATGCCGAAGTCATCCTGCTGGTCGGGTTCAGAACTGCGTGGCGGATGCTGGATGAGATAGGCCGCGCTGCCGGCCAGCGCCTGGGCGACCAGTTCCTTGGAATAGCGATATTGTGAGACTTCGCCGACGAGCAGCGGCTTGAGCACTTCGTCGCAGACCGGCACAGTGATGTCGGGGATCTCGATGATCCACTTGGTCAGCCAGGCGCGTTCTCTTTCGGCTTCGGGGCCCAGGGGCTGGCGTTCCAGGTCCTTGGTGTACTGCAATGCCTTTTGGCGCTCTTCGGGCGTGGAGGGCTCGGTGCGGGTGGCGCCCTGTGCCCAGGCGACCATGGCGGAAACGACCAGAACAGCCACCAGCAAGATGCGTGGCTTCATGCAGTTCCTCCTGAAGACCCCTGACGGCAACAATAACACGCCGCCCACCGACACGGATTCGCTTACTTCTGATGCCGCGCGCCGGGACTCTGGTTCCGGGAAAGTTGCCGAGTTCCGGCCGTCCAGCGGCGCTGAAGCCGGCGGCGGGTAGAATGTATTTAAACCGTCATTAACATGCAGTCGTTTCATGAACAATACGATGTAGTGGTCGTAGGCGCCGGTCATGCCGGATGCGAGGCGGCGATGGCCGCGGCGCGCATGGGCCTAAAGACCGCGCTTTTTACCTTGAACCTGGACCTGATTGCGCAGATGTCGTGCAACCCGGCGGTGGGCGGGATCGCCAAGGGGCACCTGGTGCGGGAAGTGGACGCGCTGGGCGGCGTCATGGGCGAGGTGACCGATGCCGTCGGCATACAGTTCCGTCTGCTGAACACGTCACGCGGTCCGGCGGTGTGGTCGCCGCGGGCGCAGTGCGACAAGCAGCAGTACCGGCTGAAGATGCGTCAGGTGCTGGAATCGGAGCCGAACCTGCGCATCAAGCAGGCGGAAGTGGCAGACCTCATCATCGAGGCCTCCGGTTCTCGGGTGTCGGCTGTCGGCCAAGGGCCGGCGACTGAGGGCCGACTGCCGATGGCCGATGGCCGAGGGCCGGCGACCGACAGCCGGCAGCGGGTTTGTCGCGGTGTGGTGCTGCGGGATGGGCGGCGGATACGTGCCGATGCCGTGGTGATCACCACGGGAACATTCCTGAATGGGCTGATTCATATCGGCGAGCAGCAGATTCCCGCTGGGCGCAGCGGCGAGCCGGCTTCCGTCCTGCTGGGCGAGAACCTGAAAAAGCTGGGGCTGCGCGGCTGCCGCTTGAAGACGGGTACGCCGCCGCGGCTGGATGGGCGAACGATAGATTGGTCGCAGTTCCAGGTGCAGCCGGGCGATGCCGGTCCCACGCCGTTCAGCTTCCGCACCCGCCGGGTGACGCATTACGACTGCCAAGTCCCGTGTTACATCGCGTTTACCACGCCGGAGACGCACCGTATCATCCGCGAGAACGTGCACCGCTCGCCAATGTACAGCGGTCAGATCAAAAGTATCGGTCCCCGATATTGTCCGTCAATCGAGGACAAGATCGTCAAGTTTCCGCACCACGAGACGCACCAGCTTTTCCTCGAGCCCGAGGGGCTGGCGACGCACGAAACGTATGTGAACGGCATGAGCACGTCGCTGCCCTTCGACGTGCAGTTCCAGATGGTGCGCTCGGTCCCCGGGCTCGAGCAGGCGGAGATGCTGCGGCCGGGATACGCTATCGAGTACGACGCGATTGACCCCACCGAATTGCAGCGCACGCTCGAAACCAAGCAGATTGCGCGGCTGTTCCTGGCGGGCCAGATCAATGGCACCAGCGGCTATGAGGAGGCGGCGTGCCAGGGAATCATGGCCGGCATCAACGCGGCGCTGGCGGTCAAACAGCAGCCGCCGCTCACGCTCGATCGCACCGAGGCGTACACCGCAATTCTGATTGACGATTTGATCTCGAAGGGCACCAACGAGCCCTACCGCATGTTCACCTCGCGGGCGGAGTTTCGCCTGCACCTGCGGATTGACAATGCCGACCGGCGGCTGACGCCGTATGGACGCCGTGTGGGGCTGATCAAGGATGATGCCTGGCAGGACTATCTGGCGCGCCAGCAACGGATCGAGCAGATGAAGCACTTGCTGGAGAAGACGCGGCTGACAGGGGAACTGTTGGAAAGAGTTGCCAGTGGCCAGTTGTCTGTTGCCAGTTGTCAGTTGCCAGTGGACGAGGCGGCGCCGGAGGAGTATTTCACGCCGGGGAGAGTGGGCGGCGCAGAATCCGCTTCTGCTGACGGGGACAATCGCGGCAACGGGCTCGATCAACCGATCACCGGATCACCCGATCACCCGATTGCCTGTGACCTGCGCGGCCTGACCCTGGCGCAGTTGTTGAAGCGTCCGGACAGCAGCATTGACCAGTTTGTGCCGGTGCTGCGCGAACTGGCGCCGGAGTTCTTCGCGGCGCGCGAACGGCGGGCGTACTCGGTGGCGGACCGCACGACAGCGGTGCCGTTGGGAAGCGTGCTGCCGTCGTTTACGCCAGCGGCCCCACAGGCCACCGGTTTGCAGCTTGCCCCCGATGTTCGGGACGAGTTGAAGTCGGCCGAAACCGAGATCAAGTACGCCGGCTACCTGGGCCAGCAGCAGAAGGCGATTGAACGGCTGAAGAAGGCCGAGCAGCGCCCGATTCCCGAGTGGTTCGACTATGCGACCGTGAGTGGCTTGTCGCGCGAGATGAAAGAGAAGCTGCAACGCGTCCGGCCGCGGACGATCGGGCAGGCATCGCGCATTCCCGGGGTGACGCCAGCGGCGGTCTCGTTGGTGAATGTCTATATCGAAATCCAGGCGCGCCGCTATCGGGAGGCCTCCCGGGCCCAGCCACCGACTAAGTAAACGAATCAGAATGAAGTACGGGATCTCGGGGCAGTCGCTTCCGCCTAAGGCGAACGAAACAACGAAGACGTGAGTCACCCTGTGGGTACTACAGTTCGTGAAGGCTGGCTTTCTTAAAACGTAATCGGAAGTCTTCTCCCTCAATCTCCACTACACGGCACATCTCATGCAATCGCGATCGCATTCTCTCGGTAATGCGGTCCCCCAGGGTTTCACTCGAGGAAGCGTGCTTGGCGGCAGCATAGCTGGTCACGTCACCGCTGGGCTTTTCGCGCTCCGGGAGGTCCGGGAAGTTCGTCGTTAGAATCGTAGTCAAGTCCCGGTTGTAGCGTGTATTGAGGATCAGGCTGACTGTGTCCCATACCCAGTCGCCTTTTCTGATTGCCCCAAGTTCATCAATGACCAACACTTCGGCCTCGAACACCGGGCGCAGCACTTGCATCTCGGTGGCCTCAACCGATGGGTTGTAAGAATCCTGGATCTCCCGCAGGAGCTCACGGTAATCGCGAAACAGGCACCGAACGTTCTTCCGTATCAATTCCTGAATAATGGCAACCGCAAGATGGGTCTTGCCGACGCCGATGCCGCCAACAAACAGGAATCCATGCGTGTCTTTCGGGTACTGCTGCACAAATTTCTCGGCCGCCAGCTTCGCCTTCAGGATTGATCGCTGATACTTGACCGGCTGAGCTTCCACTTCGTAGTTCGACAATTCGCAGTGCTGATACCGCTTGGGGATGCACGCCAGATGAAGCAGACGCTCCGCCTGCCGCGCCGCGCGGCATTCGCAGCGCGCCACCCGCCGCGCCTCGGGCGGACCCACATATTTCCAGCCGGTATCGTTACAAACCGAGCAGCTCATCATCTTTGCGTTTGCAGTTCGCAGTTTGCAGCCAAAACAGCCCGCGTGATTCTAGCGGCTAGCTGCAAACTGCAAACCGTCGCCTTGACTCACAAAATTTGCTGATGCCAACGAACGGAACTTCAATTTACCCTCCGCCGCAACCGCGCGCAACCAGTGACTCACCCTACGAATCGAATGCTTCGTCAGCTTCGACCGGCCGCGGCCGCCGTCCGTCCTGAAACGCAAGCCGGATTTCGGACTCGAGCATGGGCCACCTGCAGACACCTCAGGCCGCAATGAAGGAGAATTATGGCTGTCTCACCCGTTATCACCGCCGTCAATGCCGGCTTCCGCCTCAATATGCCTCCGGCCGGCTTTGATCCGCAACGCGATCTCCCCAAAGGTTTCCTCGAATTCTACGAACCGTTGCACGCCCGTTTCACCCCCTGGCAGCAGAAGATCATCGCCGCCCGCAAACAGGCGCTCGCCGCCGCGCATGCCGGCAAACTGCCCACGCACCTGCCGCCGTCGGAGGCTGCCACCGGCGAATGGCGCATCGAACTGCCCGAATGGTGCGCCGACCAGCGCAACCAGATGACCGGCCCCGGCGACGACGCCGAGCTGTGCGTCAAGCTGATGAACTCCGGCTCGCCCGGCGTGCTGCTCGACTTCGAAGACTCCACCGCCAACGAGTGGAGCCATCAGCGCCTGGCGTTCGAGAACATTGTCGCCTCGCTGCGCGGCACGCTCAGCTACTACGACAAGAAGCGCAACAAGCAGGTCTCAATCCAGCCCTCGAAGACGGTCGTCTGGGTACGCCCGCGCGGCCTGCACATCAGCCAGGGCGGGATCTTTCCGAGCGAGGTCACTTCGGCAACGCTCTTCGACATGGCGAGCGTCGTCCATGCCGTCAGCCAGGACGAACTCAAGCACCCGCTCTCGTTCTACATTCCCAAGTCCGAGTCGGCCGAAGAAGCGCTCTGGTGGCGCGACGTCTTCCAAGCCATGGCCATCCAGAAGGGCTGGCCGCGCGACTACATCAAGTGCATGGCGCTGGTCGAGTCGCATCCCATTGCCTATCAAATGGAAGAGTTTGCCTACAACCTGCGCGACCACATTCTCGGCTTGAACCTTGGACGCTGGGACTACATGGCCAGCCTCATTCACTTCACCTTCAGCGATCCCGAATGGGTGCTGCCCGACCGCAATACCATCCCGCACAACGTGCCGTTCTTCCAGCGCATCCGCGAATTGATGCCGGAGATTTGCCACAAGCGCGGCATCCTGGCCGAAGGCGGCATGACCGCCCTCTACCCCAGCCGCGAAGATCCCGAGCTCAACGAGCGCGCGCTCAAGGTGCTCGCCGAAGACAAGGGCAACGAATCCAAGTCCGGCATGGACGGCGCCTGGACCGGCCATCCCGACCAGAACGAGATCGCGGTGAACGCGTTCCCATGTCCCAACCAGCTCCACCGCCGCTGGCCCGACACAGAACGGTATCCCGACTTGCGGCCTAAGCCGGCCGGCGTAGGCAAGAAGTCGCTGGCGGGCACGCGCGCGGCGATTCGCACCGTGGTCCGCTACCGCAACGGCGTCCTCAACGGCAAAGGCGCCAGCCTGCTCGACGGCTACATGGAAGACCTGGCGACCGACCGCATCTATCGCCTGATGATAGCGCAGCGCATGAAGCACGGAAAATCGGCGGGCGTCACCGACGACGGCGGCAACGTTGTGGAGCACACGCCGGAGCTGATTACCCGCCTGTTCGACGAGGAGCTGGAGAAGATCATCCAGAAGCCGGCTAAGGGCGACATCGGCACGCCGCAGACCTTCCGCCAGGCGCGCGAGATCGGCGAAGACATGGTCCGCAGCGGCGAGTTCAATCCGATTTAGGCTCTCGGTCAGCGGCTCTCGGCTGTCGGCCCTTGTGTTTGCCGACAGCCGACAGCCGATAACCGACCGCGGTGCACAGGCCACAAGGAGTAGTCAGCAATGGCAACCAACGGAAACTTTCCCGGACTGGAGTTCCACTGGCGCACGCACCACCGTTGGGAGGGCATTGAGCGGCCGTACACGGCGGAAGACGTCGCCCGGCTGCGCGGCTCCATCCATATCGAGCACACGCTGGCGCGGCTGGGCGCCGAGCGCCTCTGGGAGCTGGTCAAGACCGAGCCTTACGTCCACGCTCTGGGCGCCATGACCGGCAACCAGGCGGTGCAGCAGGTCAAGGCCGGACTGAAGGCCATCTACGTCAGCGGCTGGCAGGTTGCCGCCGACAACAACCTCGCCGGCGAAATGTATCCCGACCAGAGTCTTTATCCGGCCAACAGCATGCCGGAGATGGTGCGCCGCATTAACCGCGCGCTCGCCCGCGCCGACCAGATCCATCACTCCGAAGGCAAAAACAGCATCAACTGGTTCGTTCCGCTGGTCGCCGATGCCGAGGCCGGCTTCGGCGGCGTGCTCAATGCCTTTGAGTTGACCAGGCAGTTGATCGAAGCGGGCGCCGCCGCCGTCCACTTGGAAGACCAGCTCTCGTCGGCCAAGAAGTGCGGCCACATGGGCGGCAAGGTGCTGGTGCCTACCCATGAGCACATCCAGAAGCTGGTCGCGGCGCGCCTGGCGGCCGACGTGATGGGCGTGCCGACCGTCATCATTTGCCGCACCGACGCCGATTCCGCCAAGCTGCTCACCAGCGACATTGACCCGCGCGACCACGACTTCATCATCCGCGGCGCGCGCACCTACGAAGGCTTCTACCGCTACCACGGCGGCGTGGAGGCGGCCATTTCGCGCTGCCTGTCCTACGCGCCGTACGCCGACATGCTCTGGTGGGAGACCTCCGAGCCGAACCTCAAAGACGCCCAGACCTTCGCCGAAGCCGTACACGCGCGCTTCTCCGACAAGGTGCTCGCCTACAACTGCTCGCCCTCGTTCAACTGGCGCAAGAAGCTCAGCGACAAGGAAATCGCCCGCTTCCTGCCGGCGCTGGGCGAGATGGGCTACAAGTTCCAGTTCATCACGCTCGCCGGATTCCACTCGCTGAACCTGGCGATGTTCGAGCTGGCGCGCGGCTACCGCGACACCGGCATGAGCGCCTACGTGCGCTTGCAGGAGAAAGAATTCAGCCGCGAGCGCGAGTACGGCTACGAAGCCGTCAAGCATCAGCGCTTCGTCGGCACCGGCTACTTCGACGCCGTGCAGATAGCCATCTCCGGCGGCTTGGCGGCGACCACCGCGCTGGCCGGATCCACCGAAGACGCGCAGTTCCTCGAGGGCTCCGGCGCGCCCCTGAAAACCGCCGAAGGCCCCGACACCGCCTGCCAGCCGGTGCTCGGCGAATGTCCCACGCACGGCGAACAGCCGCTGGTCCAGCCGTTCTCCGCCGCGCCCACGGAGAAAGAGAAAGAGAAAGACAAAGACAGGGAACGCAAAGAGGAAACTGCGGCGTAGTTTATCTTCGCCTGGCGATAAACCGCGTGTCACAGGTCGGTGGCGCCCCACCGTACATGATTGTGTTGCCAGCGGAACGAGTCCAACCTGGCCTGCAGATCCGAGCAGGTAAGGGGAGGTCTACCCCGAGGTCTACCCTCCCCTCCAGATGGGCTACCAGCCTCCGGCTCGTGTTGCATTCATCACATCGTTTAAAGCCGGGGTAACCTTGTCCGTGTCGCATTTCATCGCAGCGCTTCCATCGTTTGACGGCCCGCCAAACCCAAGACCAACTCCATGCTATACCGGACGCAGCTATCCCGCCTTATCACACAAATCCGTACCCCAAGCGTCGGACAGCGTTTTGCCCTGTCCGTCCCTGACGGGTGGCCGTTGGCGGTTATTCCTGGCCCATTGAACGGGTAGCGGGTTGACAGATACTATAAAACGTTTTAATAGTGCTGTTGTCGTTTATCATGCCATCGTGATGGAGCCATGGTGACACGTCATCGCGTATTCGTATCCGTTGTGTGTGCACTCCTGGGCTTAGCGGTCATTCCGTTCGCAGCCGTCTGCCAACAGCCGTCAAAGCCGGACCGATCGGCCGGTCGCGGCTCGAATCCCGCCTTCATCCTGAAGAAACCTGCTTCCGGATACTTGGAGCGCTTGCGCGCAGCAAGGGCGTCGAAAGAAGACTACTTCTGGCGGGAGATCGAGAGCGCTCCCGGGGATCCCACCTTCGACGCGGTGAAAGATCTTCTGGCACCGATCCGATACGTGAACGCTCCTTGGCGCTACGCGGGGGTCATTCTTTCCGCAAAGGGTTCGACGCAGAAATTCCGGGTGATTGAGAACGGTTTCCAGATTGACGCCAACCTCACGCGCCGGTCTCCGCTGAATAACAAGGCCTGGGCGGTCGGGGACACCCATTTGTGGGTGATGGTTGGGCCGAACGATGAACTCTTTGGCCTGGACGAAAACAGGCAGGGCACACCCGCATACGAGGATGGCCACCTGCCGGTGTTCAGGGTCGAGTACACCGCAGATGGAGTGGTTTACGAGGAAACCGTGCTGGTCCACCAGATGATTGCGGACTACCGGTCCCCATTCATCGATGAGCCCGGCATGGCTGCGTACATCCGCATCACCGCAAAGACCGGCCCGGGATCGGTGGCGTTCGAACTCCAGGCGCCGCCGGCCGGGTATGGCTTCCCCATCGCGCCGGGCGGTTTTCGTGGTGACCGCTGGACGGATGAGCACAACAATGTGTTCGCCTGGTTCTCGCCCGGCGGTACTTTTGACTTCGAGAAAAACATCGTGCGCTTCCGCTTGAAGAAGGGCGAGAGCGTTTATGTGGTGATGCCGCACGAGCGCCAGATGGCGGGCACGCAGGTCCGGGCCAATCGGCAGCACTTTGAGCAGGCACGGGCGTCGGTCATTGCGAACTGGAAAAAGGAGCTCGCCTCCGGCGCCCAAGTGAAGGTCCCCGAAAAACTCGTCGAGGATGCGTACCGGAGCCTGCTCATCGGAAACTGGCAGGTCACGGTTGGGGATGAGCTGCCCTACGGCATGTTCAGCTATTATCAGGGAAATGGCTATGCCGAAGCGCTGCAGACAATCGCACCGTTCATCGAATATGGCTATTTCGCGGAAGCCCGGCGTTTCATTCAGCCGATCCTCGAGTACCCTCTGTCCGACACGGGAGTTGGCCTCCATGTCGCCGCCAACCGTCTGGAACTCGCCAGCTACTACTACGCCCTGAGCGGTGATGCGGAATTCATCCGCAAGAACAAGAACCGGCTGGTTGAAGTGGCGGACTATTTGCTCGCCCGCAGGGATGCCAAGACGGGCCTGCTCATGGACGGGTATGGCTTCGATTTGGCTGACCGGCGCGTAGTGAACATCAACACCAACACCAATGGCTGGCGTGCCCTGCGGAACCTGGGACTCACATTGCAGGCCGTGGGCGACCCGGCGCCGGGGAAGAAATACCTGGACACCGCAGCGACTTTCGGCGCGCTGGTCCGGAAGGCGGTGCTCGACAATATCGACCAGTCAACCAATCCACCCTTTGTGCCCTTCGCCCTTGGGGCAGAGAAGCCGCACAGATCGCTAATCGGCACCACAGCCGCGAGCTACTACAACATCGTCATGCCGTATTTCTTCGAGTCGGAAATCTTCCCGCCGAACTCGGATCCTTACACCTACGCGCTCGAATACATGTGGACGCACCAGGGTGTCATGGCGGGAATCAACCGCTTCGCCAAGGAAAGTGAAATCGACTACCAGGACGGGATCCATCCTCTTTATACGTGGGGCAGGCAGTTCGCGCAGATCTCGCGCCACGAAACCAAGCGTGCCCTCTACACTTTCTATTCTGCGCTTGCCAACGGCTACACGCGCGGGACTTTCCTGACGGGAGAAAACCAGACTACCGTCCCTTCGGAAAACGAGTGGTTCCGCGGCACGTACCTGCCGCCGGAGCCTCCGGCCAACGCGCTGCTGCTCAGGAGTTTGCGCCACATGCTGCTGCACGAGCATGACCACCAGCAGGACGGAGTGTACGACGAACTCTGGTTACTGAGTTCAGCGCCCGCGGCATGGATTGAGCCTGGCAAGACTCTGTCCCTTGACAAAATGCCCAGCCGATTTGGGGCCGTCAGCCTGACGCTGACCGCAGCCACGGATGGCCATCGCATCGACGGCCAGATCAGCCTCGATGCCGGCAGCACAGGCAAGGACATCCTGTTGTTTGTCCGGGGGCAGAACGTCACGAAGGCGACGCTGAGCAACGGAGTCGCGCTCCGGGTCAGCCGCATGGATAAAGATGCCGTCATTCATCTCCCTTCAGGCGCGGGCCGTCATTCGTTTCGCATTGATGTGGCGCGCAAGTGAGGAGCGCGAACCAATGCTTTTCCCCTTTACAAACGTTCAGCAGCAGATTAAAGTCTGCATGTTTATTAAAACGATCAACTCTTGAGACCTATGGTCACTATTCGTGATGTCGCCAAGGCCAGCGGCTTTTCGCCAACCACCGTGTCGCTTGTGCTGAACGAAGCCCCGCTGTCGCGTTACATTCCGGCAGAAACGAAAACGAAGATCAAGAAGGTAGCGAAGGAACTGGATTATCGGCCGAATGTCTTCGCACGCTCGCTGCGCGGACGGCGCAGCGACATGGTCGGAGTGATCGTCTTTGACATCACCGACCCCTACTGCACGCACATTCTGCGGGGCATCGAAGGCAAGCTCAATGCCGCCTCCATGGCGTTTATGCTGACCGATGCGCAGAACAGCCGTTACCGCTTTCAAGGAAGTCTGGAGTTGCTGATGCAGCGGCGCATCGAGGGGTTGATCCTGATCGCGAATTCCATGCACACCAATCCCTCGGTGCTGGATTCCATCCGGAAGCAGCGCATCCCAGTCGTGGTAATCGGCCGCGAGCAGTCGCAGGTCGGCTCCACGGTGGCAGTGAACAATGAACTGGGTTCCTACCTTGCGCTCAAGCACCTGTACGAACTGGGGCACCGGGACATAGCGTTCATCCGCGGCCCCAAGGCGATTCTGGATTCGTTAACACGCTGGAAAGGAATTGCCAAGTTCGCGGAGGAAGCCGGACTGACCGTCCGCAAGAACCTCGTGTTCGAGTTGAGCGGCGGGCCCTTGTCGTCCCGCGGGGGACTTGAGGCGGTGAAACACCTGCGCACCCAGGGGATGTTCACGGCTATTCTGGCCTTTGATGACCTGACCGCTATGGGCGTCTTACGCGGCCTCTACGAAGAGGGACTGGAGGTTCCCCGCGATTGCTCGGTCATCGGCTTTGATGACATTGACTCCGCCAGCTACTACAACCCTCCCCTGACGACCGTGCGGCAGCCGATGACGAAGATAGGCGAGCAAGGCGCGCTGATGCTGCTGGATGCCGTCCGGGAAATCAGGAGCGATAAGAACTACAAGAACAGTCACGTGCTGATTGAACCCGAATTGGTGGTGCGCGCTACAACGGCCCCGCTATCCTAGAACAGGACTCCAATGCGCTGCTGGTTGGGAATAGATGTAGGCACTACCGGAACCCGTGCTCTGCTGATCGATTCTAAGGGCAAAATTGTCGCCGCTGCGACTGCCGACCATCCCCCGATTCACATGCCTGAGCCACAGTGGGCGGAGCAAGATCCGGCCGACTGGTGGCGTGCCGCTAAGACCGCTATTCCCGCCGCGCTGAATGCCGCTGGCATTACCGGCACCCAGGTCGTCGCCGTTGGACTCACCGGCCAGATGCACGGACTCGTGCTGCTGGACGCCGCCGACAAAGTGCTCGGAAATTCGCTGATCTGGTGCGACCAGCGCAGCCAGGGGCAAGTGGACTGGATTAACGGGCTGGTTGGCGCGGAAAACGTTCTGCGCTGGACGTGCAATCCTCCCCTGACCGCTTTCACCGCGCCCAAGCTTCTTTGGGTTCGCCAGCACCGGCCTGAACTGTACGGGCAGGCGCGAAAGCTGCTTCTGCCAAAGGATTATGTTCGATTCTGCCTGACCGGTGAGTATGCGACCGAGGTTTCCGACGCTTCGGGAACAGGCCTGTTCGATGTTGCCGGGCGGCGTTGGTCCGCGGAGTTGGTTTCTGCACTCCAGGTGGACCATTCCCTGCTGCCGCGGGTTGAGGAATCAACGGTCATCACGGGCACGATCACCAGGGCGGCGGCGGAGGCAACTGGATTGTTGGCCGGTACGCCCGTTGTGGGAGGCGGGGGAGACCAGGCTGCCGGCGGAGTTGGCAATGGAGTCGTGAAGCCGGGGCTCGTCTCCGCCACGATTGGAAGTTCCGGCGTGGTGTTTGCGGCGGCCGACACGCCGTCTTACGATCCGCGCGGACGGATTCACACCTTCTGCCACGCAGTTCCGGGCAAGTGGCATGTCATGGGGGTCACCCAAGGCGCCGGAATCTCGCTGCGCTGGTTGCGGGATCAACTTGGCAATTCGTATGGCGCGACCAACGCGTATGACGAAATCACCGCCGCGGCTGCGGCTGTTCCGCCCGGTTCGTCCGGCCTGATCTTCCTGCCGTACATGATGGGCGAGCGAACGCCTCACCTCGATCCTCATGCACGGGGCGCATGGATCGGCCTTACCGCCGCGCATACCCGCGGGCATTTGGCTCGCGCCGTTCTCGAGGGAGTTGCCTTCAGCCTGCGCGACACTCTGGAGATCTTCCGCAGTCTCGGCGTTCCCATCGCTGAAGTGCGACTGGCAGGCGGCGGCGCTCGGTCGGCCTTGTGGCGGGAAATCCAGGCGGAGATCTACCGCGCTCGTTGCATTGTACTTGAGAGCACCGAGGGCGCGGCCTACGGTGCCGCAATCCTCGCCATGGTTGGAACCAGGGAGTTCTCGTCCGTTGAAGAGGCATGCGAGGCCTGTATACGCGTCCGCGAAACGGTGGGTGCGGATCCGGCATTCAGTGCCTTCTACGAGGAGCTGTATGCCGAGTATGGCGCGCTGTATCCCGCGCTGCGGCGGAGCATGCACAACCTGGGTCGGCTGGAACGCCGCCTGCCGGCTTCGGCCGCCCCTTCCGGTTCCGGGCCGTAGCCGTTCCGAAAATCGCGTTATTTTCCACTTGACAGGGTATCTTTGCAGTAGTAAATCGTTTCCTTGTAAAAACGTTTTAATAAAGCTTAGTGCCAGATGAATAGTTTGTGCGCGCACCCGGGGAGCGGGCCAGGGGCGTAGTCATTCGGAGGTCTCATGACAGCAGATGCAGGTGAAAGAGCGGTGACACTGCCGGAACTGGCGAGTGACTTTTCTTATGGTCTGTCGAAATTCATTCCTTTCCGCGATACCGAAGTGCTCTCCCGAGTACGCAGCATCAGGAAGTCCCAGCTTACCCGGCACAGAAACCCAGAATTCAAGATTCGGATTATCGAGGATGCCAGCGAGTTTTACTTCCAGTTCGCGCTTGATATCGTGAGTCGTATACGCGCCAAACTCGAATCAGGCGAGAAATTCGTCGGAATATTCCCCGTTGGCCCCATGCCGCAGTACGCCTATGCTGCTGAGTTGATCAACCGCTTCCGCATCAGTTGCAGACATGTCCACACTTTCAACATGGATGAGTACGCTGACGAGGACGGCAATACGGCCCCGGCAACCTGGCCGGGATCCTTCCAGAAAGCGATGTTGGACAACTTCTTCCTGAAGATCGACCCCGACCTCCGGCCGCCCGAGAAGCAAATTCACTTTCCTACGCAATCGGTGCTGCCGGCTTACGCGCGCATGATCGAGGACGAGGGTGGTGCTGATGTGTGCTACGGCGGGATCGGCTGGTGCGGGCACATCGCCTTCTGGGAGGCCCACCTCGGCTACGAGTTCGGTAATGATCTTGCCGCTTACAAGACGGCAGGGCCGCGCCTGGTTGAGCTGCACCCAATGACGATCATGCAGAACGCGCTGCACTCGTTCGGCGGCGACTGGTCATGGGTGCCTCCCAAGGCCAACACCATCGGACCGGCGCAGATTTTGGGTGCCCGCGACCGCAGCTTCTGGCTGGACGGCTATCTCGGCGGTGGCGTCAGCTGGCAGCGGTTCATCGCCCGCCTGGTGGCGCATGGCCCGGTGAACACCCTGGTGCCGGGTTCCATTCTGCAGGAAGCCAGCGGCACGTACACCATCTTGGGCGGTGTGGCCGACGACGTCGAAATCCACATGGCCTGACCCGGGGAGCGCAATGCAGTCCGTCGACTGGATCATCGTAATCAGCTACGCCGCCGTGGCCATGGTCATTGGCGTTTACTTCACACGCCGTGCCAGCCGCGGGGTGGAAAGCTACTTCGTCGGCAGCCGTTCCCTGCCGTGGTGGGTGATTGGCTTCTCCAGCGTGGCCAGCTACAGCTCGGCGGGCACCGCATCGGCCATCACCATGCTGGTGTTCACCGGCGGGCTGCTGGGCAATTGGTGGTGGTGGATACCCTGGGCCATTTGGATGCCGCTGGTCGCAGTGCTCTGGTCCAAGTTCTGGCGCAGGCTGCATGTGGTCTCCACCGCCGAATTCATTGAGGTGCGCTACGGCGGCCGGGCCGCCAGCCTGTTTCGCAGCATCGCCGCTGTCTATTTCAGTTTCGGATGGGCCGTGATTCTCATGGCCTACATCACCGGATGGCTTACAAAGGCCATCGGTCCCATCCTGGGCTGGAGCGATCTGCAGATCATCCTCTTCGCCGCCTCGCTCGCCCTTCTGTACACCATGCTGGGAGGGCTGCTCGGCGCGGCGTACTCGGAGATCTTCCAGCTCGCGGTGTTCCTGCTCGCGAACATCATCTTTGTTCCGGTGGTGATCGCGGGAGTGGGGGGCCTCGACCACATCTACAGCTCGATTACAACCACATTCGGCGCCGGTTTCTTCGATGCCACGCCCCCAGGCGGCGACTTCACGGGGTTAACCATCCTCGCGCTGGTGCTGCAAGGGCTGTTCTTCGCCGCCTCACCCACCGCGGGCGAAGGCTTCACCGCCCAGAAGTTCATGTCGGCCAGGAGCGAGATGCACGCCCAGGTGGGACAGCTATTCAACACCGTGTTCTCGCTCGTGATTCGTGTCATCCCGTTCGTGTTTCTCGGGCTGGCCGGCGCGGCATTTTTCGGCCGCTCTGGGAATGGCGAGACACTGTGGGGAGACTTGGTCGCGCGCTTCTCGTTCACCGGCTTGACTGGCCTCCTGGTCGCAGCGGAACTGGCAGCATACCAGGGAACTATCTCGACCGAGATGAACTGGGGCGCGTCGTTCCTGATCAATGACCTGTACAAGCGCGTGATCGCCAGGGACAAGTCAAATCGTCATTATGTGATCGCGAGCCGGATCGCCACTGTCCTGCTCCTATTCACGGCCCTGCTAGTGGCGTACTTCATGGTCCACGGAATGATGGCGTGGTTCCTGTTCATTAACAACGTGATGATCGCTTTTGTCCTGCCGCTGGCCTGGTTGCGGTTCATGTGGTGGCGCCTGAACATCTGGGGCGAAATCGCGGCGCTCGCGGGCGGCCTGCCGCTCAGCTACATCATCTGGTTTGTTCTGGATTTTGCTCATAGACCTTTCTGGCAGGGCTTTCTGCTGCTCTTTGGTTCGGGCTGGGTCGTGATTCTCGCCGTTACGCTTCTCACGCCGGCGGAAAAGTTGACGGTTCTCGCCGAGTTCTACCGCCTCTGCAAGCCTCCGGGATTCTGGGGCCCGGTCACGCAGTTCCTCAAGCAAGAGGAGCGCGCTCACGCGGCGCGCGAAATGCGTTTGGATGCCTGGAACTGCGTCCTGGGAGTCGTGTTCGCTCTGTCGGCAGTCGCGGTTACTACAAACCTGTATGGCCGTCACTGGCTCGGCGCAGCCGCGTGGCTGTCTGTTGCTTCACTGTCTTTCTTCCTCTTCGTGCGCAGCTGGGCACGGCGCGGGATCTTCCGTTCGCTGCGTAGCGGCGAGGAAGACTTACCCGAAGTGAATGAATCACCTGCACCCGCTGAGGTGGTTAGGAGCTTGGAGTCATCATGACGAAACTGGCGGTGTTAGGCGGCACTCCGGTACGGCAGAAGCCGTTTCCTTCGTGGCCGGTGTGGGACGACAACGAAGAACGCGCGCTGCTGGAGGTATTGCACAGTGGAAAATGGTGGCGGTTCTCGTACGGTGTTGGCGTCGAGCTAAGCGAGCCGTCAACCGGGGACCGGTCGCGCGTCGTGCAGTTCCAAGAAGCATTCGCCCGTCATCACGAGGCAGCGTACGGTGTCGCGTGTGCGAACGGAACGGCCGCCATTGAGATTCTGCTCAAAGCGCTGGGAATCGGCCCGGGGGACGAGGTCGTCGTCCCGGCCTACACCTACGTTGCGACCGCTACCGCCGTCCTGCAGGTCAATGCCGTCCCCATATTTGTAGACATTGATTCGGACACCTACAACATTGATCCCGCGCGGATCGAAGCGGCCATCACTCCGCGCACGCGGGCCGTCATCCCTGTCCACTTCGCCGGTCAGGCCGCTGACATGGATGCGGTGCTGGAAATTGCCGGGCGCCACAAGCTGTTTGTCGTCGAAGACGCCGCCCACGCACACGGCGCCGAGTGGAAGGGTCGGAAGCTGGGCGCGCTCGGGGACGGAGGTACTTTCAGCTTTCAGGCCTCGAAAAACATGACTGCCGGCGAAGGCGGAATCATTCTCACCAATAGCCGCGAACTTGCGGTCATGTGCGAGTCGTACCTGTGGGCCGGACGCCAGCAGGGTCATCCTTGGTATGAACATCATCGCCTAGGCTGGAACTACCGGCTGACGGAATTCCAGGCCGCTATCCTGCTGCAGCAGCTCAAGCGCCTCGACTACCAAAACACCCGCCGCATGGAGAATGCCGCATATTTGTCCAAGCGCCTCGCCGCGGTTGACGGCATTCGCCCGCTGAAATGGGACCCGCGCGCCACTCGGCAATCGTTCCACATCTATATGTTCCGCTATTCGCCGGAAGCGTTCGGCGGACTACCGAAATCAGAATTCGTCAAGGCACTGGCTGCCGAAGGCGTTCCCTGCATCGGCGGATACAGCCACGCCCTCTATAAAAACCCGATGTTCCGGAATAAGGACTTCTACCCTCGGGGCTGTCCAATCACCTGCGGACACTACAGCCGCGACATTGACTATGCCGCTTTCGAGCAGCTATGTCCGGTCACTGAGCGTGCTTGCCGCAGCGAAGCCGTGTGGCTCGAACACCGGCTGCTGCTTGGATCCACGCAGGACATGGACGACATCGTGGACGCGGTTGAGAAAGTCCGTTCGAATGCTGCCCGCCTGTTGCAGCTTGCTTCGGCGACACAATAGGAGGCCCGAATGTTGAAGGTTGCGATCGCGGGCTTCGGCTTCATGGGCAAGACGCACGCGGCTGCCTGCGCACGCCTGCCCGGCGCGAAACTCGTCGCCGTTGGCGATGTGCGGCAGGAATCGTTTGCGCATTGGAAACCGCCGTACCCGCTCGCGTTCTTCACCGATCTCGACCGGTTGCTGGCCGATAGCGGTGCGGATGTGCTCGACATTTGCCTGCCGACCTTCCTGCACGAAGAGTTCGTGACCAAGGCGGCCGCCCGCGGACTCCATGTGCTGTGCGAGAAGCCGCTTGCATTGACGGTGGCCGAAGCGGACCGCATGCTCGGTGCTGTCCGCAAGGCGGGTGTCGGCCTCATGGTGGCGCAGGTGCTGCGGTTCTTTCCGCATTACCGCGCCGCCCGCGAAATGTTTCAGCGCGGAGAGCTGGGAGATGTGTTCTTTGCGTCGGCAGCACGCCTTTCCGAGCCGCCGCAATGGGCCGCTTGGTTCCGCGACCCCCACCTCAGCGGGGGAGCCCTGTACGATCTGCAGATCCACGACCTCGACTATTTGATGAGCTTGTTCGGGTTACCGCTGAGCGTTACAACGCGCGGCGTGCAGTCGGACTCGGGCTGCTGGAACCATGTCGTGAGTGTGCTGACCTACCCCGGCCGCACGGTTTCCATCGAGGCAAGCTACCGCATGCCGCTCGGGTGGCCCTTCAGCACGTCACTTCGCCTGGTGGGCACTGGCGCTGCACTGGAGTATGGTTTCCGCGTGAACGGCAACGTTGACGCGCTGAAACACGCGCAACACAGCTTCAAGGTGTATCCCAGTGCCGGGGCAGTTCAGACACCCGAAGTTGCGGACTCCGACCCATACCTTGACGAAATTGCGTATTTCCTTGAGTGCGTTCAGCGCAGGCAACAGCCTTCGATGGTTCCGCCGGAGGAGTCGCGGAGCGTAATCGCCGTGCTTGAGCTGTGCAAGCGCTCGCTGGAGACCGGCATGTCGGCGTCGCTGTCCGACACCTCGGTGATTGCCGGAAGATAGTGCGCGGGAGGGCCAGTTGAACACGAATAGGCCCACGGTGTTGGCAATCGGCGCGCATCCCGACGACGTCGAGATTAATTGCGGTGGCACGCTGAAACTCTTGCGCGATCAGGGATGCGCGCTGCACATCGCGACCATGACCTTGGGCGATGGGGGCTCAAAGACGCTGCCCCCGGACCAGATCCGCCGCCTGCGCAGGCAGGAGGCCGAGCGCGCCGCTGCACTGCTCGGCGCCAAGTATCACTACGTCGGTTCCAATGACTTTGCGATTTTCAACGATGACCTGCACAACCGCCGCGTTACCGCGGTTCTGCGTGAAATCGCTCCAGACATCGTACTGACCCACCAGCACTCCGACTACATGCTCGATCACGAGACCACGAGCGTGCTGGTGCGCAATGCATGCTTCTACGCGCCTGCTCCCAACTACGACACGCGCGCGTTCACCACCAGCCCGGCGCTCTCGGCCATTCCGCACCTGTACTACTTCGATGTCATGGAGGGCGTCGACCTCTACGGCCGCCCCGTGCCGCCGCAGTTTTATACCGATATTAGCGAACAGATCGAATTCAAGACCGAAATGCTGGCCTGTCACACTACCCAGCGCGAATGGCTGCGGGCCCAGCACGGCATCGACGAATACCTCGACAGCATGCGCGCCTGGAGCGCGAAACGAGGAACGGAAGCGGCGGCCATCGCCGGCCGCCCGGTGACCCATGCGGAGGCGTTCCGCCAGCACCTCGGACACGCCTACCCGCGCTCGAACCTTCTCCGCGAGTTACTGGGGAACAAGGTCATTGCGAACCCGGCGTACTGAGCAGAACATGACGATCCCGAAAAAGCCGAACCTTCTGCGGGCAGGGGCTGCGCGCACCGACATTACGCCGCCGCTGGGAACGCATCTTTGCGGGTTCATCGCCCGTCTGTCCCCGGCAACCGGGATTGCCGACCCTTTGCACTCGCGCGCTGTCGTGATCAGTTCCGGCGATGCTTCGATTGCCATCGTGCAACTCGACCTGCTCGGGCTTGCGTCCTGGCAGGTGACTACGATCAAAAGCCGGTGCCGCGAACTGCTCGGCATCCCACCGGAGCGCGTGCTCATCTCCGCTACGCACACCCACTCGGCCCCGGGGCTGGTTTCGTTACGCGGCGGGCACGTAGCGCCCTACCAGTACCAATGGCTGGTCGTGGACAGGACCATTGCAGCGCTGCGCAAGGCTTACGCGACGCGCAAGAACATTAGGCTCGCGGCGGCGCGTGTCCCGTTCCGCATGGGCATCAACCGCCGCCAGGACACGCCGGACGGCGTCGTGCTGGGAGTCGCTCCGGAAAAGCCAGCGCCGCGGTCCCTCGACGTGTTGGTTGCGCGCACGAGCAAGCGGGACCTCTTCTACCTGTTCAGTCATGCCGCGCACCCGTACATGCTTGGCGGCGAAAGCACCCTGGTCAGCGGCGATTTCCCGTCGCTGGCCAGCGCTGAACTGGAGCGCACCGGCGCAGTCGCGCTTTTCCTCAACGGCTGCGCCGGCAACATCGCACCCGAGCGGGCATTTCAGGGATTGCAGGCAGCGCGGGAGGAGGGACAAAGGCTCTCGGCCGCCGTGCGGGACGCGGCCCACCAAGCAATACCTCTGGACGCCACTCCTATCGCCGGATTCTCAAGTCCTGTTCATCTCCCCTACCGGATGCTTCCCAGCGCTGAGCAGATTCGGGCGATCCAAGGGCAGCAGGAGCGCACCGTCCGTCCAGAAGAGCGTTCCAACGATGTCATCCAGGAGCGGATTCGAGCGGCAATGGGCCTGTGGGCCACTGAGATGCACCAAGTGCTCGAGCTCCGGCGCCTGCTCGAGCCCGTCCTTTGCGAAGTGCAGGTTCTTCGAATGGGAGACCTCCAACTGGTGGGTTTCGCCGGTGAGCCGTTCTTTGAGATCGGCGAGCAGGTTACCCGGGCCGCGAAACTGCCATACACCTGGGCACTGGGATACTGCAACGCTTATTGCGGATACGTGCCGACCCGGCGCGCTTTCTCGGAAGGGGGATACGAGGTGAACGACTCCTACCGTTACCTCGGCACCTGGCAGATCGACCCGTCATGCGAACAGCGCGTGGTTCGCAGCGCCAGGGATCTGATGAGAAAGGCGGCGCAAACGTAACCGGGCGACAGGGAAGTCCTTTTCCGTGAACGGGGCATTCTGCCCGGTGTGGTGAAGCGAGAAAATCTGCTTGACAATACCGAAACGATTCATTAAAACGTTATAACGCAGGAGGCTTCCTATGCCGTCCCTTCGCGAATTTGTTGTTCTCTCCCTGATCCTGACCCTCAGTACCGCGGCGGTTGGCCAGACTTACAACGCGACTCTGCTCGGCAGGGTCACTGACCCCGCCGGTGCCGTTGTGCCCGGCGCAAGAGTGACTCTCCTGAGCCAGACCACAGGCTACTCCCGCACTGCCACTACCGACGAAAGCGGCAATTACGTTATTGCGAACGTGCCTATTGGTACCTACCAGGTCACCGCGACACGCGAAGGCTTCAGGACGAAGTCGGTGAGCGATTTGCAACTGCATGTCGCGCAAGAGGCGCGGCTCGACCTGCAACTCGAAATGGGGGTAGCGACCGAAGTCGTGATGGTCTCTGGCGCCGCCCCGTTGGTGCAAACCGATTCAGCGACGGTGGGCACGGTGGTGAGCGCCAAGGAAATCGCAGCCATGCCCCTGAACGGCCGCGACTACACGCAACTGGCCGGGCTTGCCCCGGGGGTCGTGCACGCCGGCAACAACGGACATGCCAACCTGGTGTACGTGAACGGCGCCCGCACCCAGAAGACAGAGTTCTTTATCGACGGCTCCCCCAATACCGAAACGTGGAACGGTGGTGCCCTGGTCTCCCCTAGTGTGGACGGCATCGACGAATTTCGGGTGCAGACCAACCTCTCCTCAGCCGAGTTCGGCCATGGCTCGGGATTCATCAATGCCACGACCAAGTCCGGCACAAATTCGTTTCATGGGACCGCATTCATCTTTAACCGCCATAGCGGCCTGGATGCGAGGAACTACTTCGCGCAGACCCGCCCATACCTGAAACGCAATCAGTACGGCGGCTCCGTCGGCGGTCCCATTCTGCGGAATCGCCTGTTCTTTTACGCGGACTACGAAGGGATTGACCAGAAAGAGGAGGTCGTCAGCAACGTTCGCATCCCCACCGCCGCTTTCCGCCAAGGTGATTTTTCATCGCTGCTTCCGAACACGATCATTCACGACCCGCTTACCGGACTCCCGTTCGAGGGCAACATTATTCCGACAGACCGGATCTCCCCCATCGCGCAATACTTCCAGGCATTCATTCCGGCCACCCCGAACAGCGGGGCGGACCGCATCATCCTCAATGTTCCCCAGCCGCTGGATTCGCATGCAGCCACAGCTCGCATTGATTATCAGCTCCCGCTCACCCGAATTTCCGGACGGTACATGTTCGGCAACAACGAGAGGTCGAACTTCTACGGTACGCAGATCTACGGAGCGAACAACGACCTCGGAAACGTGGTTGGCCAGGTGAGGACGCATAATCTCTCTCTCGACATCGTTCACACCATCACTCCTAACTTGCTGCTGAACTTCCGCGCCGGGTATTACTACAACCACAACAACCGCTTCGCTCCGGCTGATTTGGCCGAACCGTTCCACACGATCAAAGCTGGCATCGGCGGGTTTGGCGAAATTGCTCCTTACCTCGGGCATGGCGGATTCCCCGCCATCGACATCACCAGCTACGGCGGCATCCCTGGCGGCACCTTCCTCGATTTGAAGCCTAAACAGGAAATCCAGACGTACCTCGCCTCGCTCACTTGGAGCCGCGGCACGCACTTCATTAAAACGGGCGTGCAGTTGCGGCGTGAGAAGGGCGTATCTCGGAACTACGGATTCGGCAAGGGTACGTTCAGCTTTACGGGTGCGTTCTCCGGCGACGCCTATGCCGATTTCCTGCTCGGCTATGTGCAGTCCACGTACCGGTCGTTCCCGCAGGAGTGGTGGGGGAGCAAGCGGAATCAGTGGAGCGCTTACATTCAGGACGACTGGAAGATTCACCCGCGGTTGACCGTGAACCTCGGAATGCGCTTCGAGTTCATCCCGTGGCCTGAGCCGCTCCGCTCCGGCTCGAACTTTGATCCCAGCTTTAACAAGATCGTCATCGCCAGCCGCAACGGGCAGATTGACTTCTTCCAGCCCGTGGGTAAGTTTGCTTACGACTGGAAGCCGGAGTGGTTCATCACCTCGGAGGAGGCGGGTACACCCTTCTCGCTCGTTGAGACCACCGGCGGAACATTCAATCCGCGCATAGGGTTCGCCTGGCGTCTTTTCTCCGGCAATGACACCGTGCTCCGCGGCGGCGCGGGCATCATCACCATGCCGTTGCAGGGCGAGATCGGTCGCGGCTCCGCAATGGTTAATCCACCTTGGATGATGTTTGAGAACCAGTGGGTCACGTCCCCTCGCGATTGGGCCACCCTCTGGCCTCCGATCACCGCCCAGTCCGGGTTCCTGCCTCCGACGGTGACCGCCGTTGACAAAGTGTTCCACAACCCGGTCTCGACGGAGTGGAACCTCTTCCTTGATCAGCGCCTGCCGTGGAACTCTGCTTTGGCCGTAGGCTATGTCGGCCGCAAGTTCGACCATCTGAACCGCTACGAAAACCTCAACCAGCCGCGGTATGGACCGAACGCATGGAACGAAATCCCATACCCGCAGTTCGGCGCTTTCGCTCAGCACGTCACCGCAAACGGCAGCTCGAAGTACAACGCACTGCAAGTTTCCTGGAACAAGCAGACGTCCGGCGGGTTGACCGCCACGCTAGCCTACACGTGGAGCAAGACAACCGATCAGAACAGTACCGATCTCTCGTTTGTTTCTGACCGGTTCAATCCCGACCTCGATAACGGCCTTTCCAGCTTGGACATCGCACACCGCCTTGTGGCGAGCTTCGTCTATGACCTGCCCTTTGGATCCAAGGGCCGTATCGCCCGCGTGGACAACTGGGCCCGCCATATCGTGGGCGGCTGGCGCATCGCAGGTATCGCCACCTTCCAGTCGGGCGCGCCCTTCAGCGTGATGTCTCCCGTCGACACGTCGGGCTTCTTCGTGGTCACGGGACAACGTGCCGATCGTGTTGCCGGTTGCAGCGGCAAGCTGGACAATCCGACGCCCGACCGCTGGTTCGATACTTCCTGCTTTACGCAAGCCGCGCAATACACGATTGGCAACTCCGGCCGCAACATCCTCCGCGCCGATGGCACAAACCTCTGGGACCTTAGCCTGATCAAGGATACCCACTTCGGCGAGAACCAGTACGTTCAGCTTCGGGTGGAGGCATTTAACGCATTCAACCACACTATGTTCAATGCCCCTGTTTCGACCATCGGGCTTGCGACCAGCGGCAAGGTGTTCTCGGCACGTCCCCCGCGAATACTGCAACTTGGAGCGAAGTTCTACTTCTAGAACTCGCCGTAGCTGGAGGCTGGCCAACCGGTCAGCCTCCGGTTTTTTGTGCGCCCGGCAGGGCGCACTCACTTGGAGGGGAAAGTCCGCTACACGCCCGGCAAGGGGAATGTTACCCGCACGGCAAGGTGTCCGTCGCGAGGCGGAATCCGGAGAAAGCTGTAGGCAAAGCGGCCCGAGCCGCTGGTTCCCTTTCTAGGAGGGGAAGATGATCAGCAGAGGCAAACTGATCTTGATTCTGTGCGCGCTGCTGTCGTTGTGCGCGGTCTCAACGCTGGCGCAGCAAGCTACCGGGATTATCAGCGGTACGGTAACCGACCAGCAGGGACTGGCGATTGCAGGCGCGAAAGTCACTATCAAGAACGTGGACACCAAGTTCACGCAGATATTCACCACCGCCGGGGACGGCATCTTCCGTTTTCCCGCCGTCCCCATCGGCAAGTACGCAGTCACGATCGCGAAGGATAGGTTCAAAACGATAGAACGCACAGGGATAACCTTGACACAATATGCCGAGGTGCCGGTGCACGTATCCATGCAGGTCGGTGCCGTGACGGAACAGATCTTGGTCACGGGCGAAGCTCCGATCGTGGATACCGAAGCTGCTGCGGCGAAGCAGACCTTCGGGGCCAACGAGATCATCCGGCACGACGTCAGCACGCTGATCGCAACTCTGCCCACGAATACTGGAGGCAGTATTGCTACGTGGCTCACGTTCAACGGCGGCCGCACCGAATTCAATCGCTGGGGACTGGACGGCGCCCAGAACCAGGAAGCGCTAAACCGCACCGAGGGCGCGCTGCCGGACGTCGAGGGAATTCAGGAAGTCAACGTGGTCAGCACTCTGGCCAAGGCGGAGCAAGGTCAAAGTTCCGCGCAGATCAACGTGGTCACGAAGTCCGGTACCGACACCTTCCACGGCCACGTCAATATGCCGCTTCCGAATCGGATGAATCAGGTGGCGCGAAGCTTCTTCCAGGCACGCTTTCGCGATCCGCTGGGCAGGCCAATGGATCCGAAGTCCAAGGGCATCAGTTACTACTCCGCATCAATTGGCGGTCCTGTGATCTTGCCCACGATCTACAACGGTTCCGGCAAAACCTTTTTTTTCTTCCTCTATGGCGGACAACACTCGGAGGGGTCGCCTGCGATCACCATTTCCAACATGGGCATTGTGCCCAGCCAGGCCTTTCGCAACGGCGATTTGTCCACGCTGCTCACTGGAGCGGTCAAGACCTACATCCGAGATCCGCAGACCGGGGCGCCATTTCCGAACAATCAGATTCCGTCGGACCGGATTCATCCCTTGGCAAAGAAGGTAATGAATACCTTCTTCCCACTACCGAACATGCCTGACGGGCAGAACTATTTTCTGGATACCCACACGACGACGGATCTGCATCAGTACATGGCCAAGATTGACCACCAGGTCGGCCAGGCCCACCAGATGAGCTTCAATGTCAACCAGTTGCTCTCGAATTACGAGCTTCCATCGGGTCCGATCGTCCAATTCCGCAACGTCTCCAGGCTTTCACAGGTCCACTTTGGCCTCTCGGACATTTACACCATTACCCCAAGGGTGGTGAATGAGTTCCGCATGATGGCCTACCGCAACCATAACCGGCTCGATCCCGTGAATTACTACGATCCCAACGAGTTTGGGTTCACGGGAATTCATGCCGCGACGAAAGCATTCCCCTACATTGCGATTACCGGCTACGCGCCGATAGGTTACACATCGCAGTTCGAAGAGATTACCAACAATTTCGAGGTCAAGGATGACTTCTCCATCACCCGAGGCAAACATGGGATCAAGTTGGGTTTCGACTACGTGTGGAACCAGGGCGTGCAAAACAATAACATCCTAACCAGTGGTTACTTCATGTTCACGGGCTATGGAGCCAGCTCAGGCTTGTGTTCTGCCCCTGTCTACTGGTGCAGCGGACATCCCTTTGCTGACTTCCTTCTGGGTAGCCCGTACATTTATACCCAGTACAGCCCGGCACAGTCCGACATTCGCTACACGGCGATCAACGCCTACGTTCAGGATGACTGGAAAGTGGGTCGGCGCGTGACTTTGAACCTGGGGTTGCGCTGGGAGGGAAACAGCGCTCCAGCGGACGCACAAAACCGCATGTCAGCATACCGGCCGGGCATGACGTCTGTCCGGTTCCCCAACGCCCCTGCAGGAATTGTCTTCCAGGGAGATCCAGGAGTACCCGAAGGCACGGTGGGCAACTCGTACACGAACTTTGCCCCGCGTCTCGGCTTGGCCTGGGACGTGACCGGCAGCGGTAAGACCGTGGTGCACCTGGGCTACGGCATCTACTATCAGACGAACCCGCTACGGCAGCCGATCATCGGCTCGGTCAGTCAGCCGTTTACCCTCTCGGTCACGTTACTCCCGACCTTGATCAATCCCCCTCCGGATCCGTTCACGAACCCGTTCGGCACGGACAAAAATCCGTTCCCCTACAGCCGCACCGCAAGTGAGGCCACCTTCTATACTCCGTACAACATCACGGGCCTGGCCGAGGGCTATACCACGCCGTACACCCAGCAGTTCAGCCTCAATGTGCAGCGGGAGCTGTTCAGCCCCAATTATGTGCTGACCATCGGGTACATCGGCAGTCTCGGTGTGCACCTGCAAGGACTCAACGAGTACAATGCGGCCAAGTCGGCAGCGGATGCGAGCCCGCTCAACGTCCAGCAGCGCCGCCCTAATCAGAATTTCTCCAGCATCCGGCTGTATGACACCTCCCAGCGCTCGTACTACCACTCCATGGTCGTGAGCTTCAACAAGCGTATGAGTCATGGGCTTCAGTACAGTGCGAACTACACCTGGTCGAAGAACATTGATACCCAGTCGCTGAACTACAGCCCGCCTCCGCAGGATCCGTACAACCCCCACGAACGTGCGCTCTCGGCTCTCGATGTTCGCCATAAGTTTTCCGGGAGCTGGCTGTATGATTTGCCCGATCTACCTTTTCTGAAGAGGGGCAGCCTGGCCAAGAGACTTTTGGGTGGCTGGCAGTACAACGGGCTCTTCCAGATCCAGAGTGGAAGTCCGACCAACATCACCACTGGGGGCAACAACTCATTCAACGGCGTCTATTCGGATCGTCCCAACCTAGTCGGCGATTGGCGGATCCACGAAAGCCGCTCCAATGTGGAGAAGGTGGACGTGGGTTATTTCGACCAGACTGCGTTTGAGGTGAATGCCGACGGGACCTTCGGCAATCTGCCGCGGAACGCTGTTATTGGCCCCGGCTACGTGCGCTTTGACATGGGCGTGGTCAAGAAGTTCCCCGTGACCGACGTAAAGAGATTTGAATTTGAGGCGCGCGCGGTGAACATCTTTAACCGGCCCAACTTTTACTTCACGGCATTTGCTCCGTCCATGGCCTCGGGGAACTTCGGCAAGCTGCCCTATGTACTCGATGGCAGGGTCGTGAGCTTCATCGGGAAGTTCTACTTCTGACCTCAACTGCGCGGGAGGCCGGCGACGGCCCCCGCGCTCCCCGACGCGGCCTTCTTCCCCGTTACGCGGACGGGGTCCGCCGGGGTGGAGGAAGGACTCCACGCCGTGCGCATCGCGGTCGTCGGTGGGACGCGGTACATCGGCCTGCGAGTCGGCTGAGCCGGCGCATAGCACGCGTGAGATGCGGCTCGACCTCCGCAACTGTTTGTTGGCCGTGATCTTTTGCGTTTCACCGTCGCACGGATCACACATCTCTGCCGACGCCATGCTCCGTCGAGCGAGCGTCGCGTCGTGAACTGCGCGAGAGAACTGCTGGGGGCTCAACGGAAGTAACTCGAGGGGAAGGAGGAAGGAAGGTGCGAGGAAGACATGACCAAGCGTCTGTGTGGATGGTGATCTTGCTTTTATTCGCCGTGCTAGAAGCTTCGGCGCAGGCCCCGCGGCCCACTCGCAGCTATATCGAGTCGGTGAATAGGGCGCTTTTGTCCGACACGGATTTCTGGGGCGAGCAGGCGCTGGCTCGGCCGGACGGGCCTACTTACGACTTTCTCAAGGACCGTCTCACCCCGCTGATGCACCTGTTCAAGTGGTACTCAGAGACGGAGATCTACTATTTGCCGTTCGGAATGCAGGATACGGTTACTGGTGGCGCCGATTTCGCTTTGCATTACGCTGACGGCGGCCAGATCGTTACGCGCCGTTCTGAAATTTTCCCCGCAGCGATCCCGGACTCGGCACCCGCGGCGTCGGGCAAGCGCACCACGTTCTACGTTGGGCGAGACGGCAGAGAGCGCTACGGCAGCGATCTTGGCCGTCTGCACCTGCCCACGCTGGGCGAAGGTTACCTGCCGATCCTGCAGACCGCGTACACAGATGCGGCGGGACTTACGTACACCCAGGAATCCTTCGCGACCCGCATTCCGGAAACGACGACACTGGTCAGCTTTATCAAAATCACTGCCAACAGGAATAACAGGGCGCAAACGAGCACGAAGATTCGGGTTCATTTCAGCCGGGTAAACCGCAAAACCAAGGCATTTGAAGACGAAGGCGGCCTTATCCTCAACGGCAATCGCGTGCAGTCCGCGGATGGCAACGTCTTTCTGATCTTTAGTCCGGGCGCAACCTTGGCGGGGGCCGATTTGACATACACACTTGATCTCTCCGACGGCAAGCCTAAGGAGGCGTACCTCATTCGTTTCAATAATCCGGGGCCGGCCGGAGACCTTACTGCTGATGCCGCCGGGTACATCAGTGCGCGCACCCAGTTGGCTGGCTACTGGGACAAGAAGCTGGCGTCGGGCGCGCAGTTCATCGTTCCCGAACAGTATGCGATGGATGCCCAGAAAAACCTGATCATTCAGAACCTGCTGATGAACATCCTTTACAGCATCGGCAATCCCTACGAGGTGCATTTCAACGCCGAAGGCCATGACTCGGTGCAGGCGCTGGGTTATTACGGTTTTCTGCAGGAGTACAAGGCGGGTCTCGATGCCTTCATGAAGGGCGGATCCTCGAATTATGAGAAAGGCGAGCGCATGTTGCACGCCGCAGATTACTACTTCCTTACGCGAGACCGCTCGCTTGTGGACGGCAACGGGCCGAAATACGAGCAATTTGCTGCCGACTTCACCGCTGAGATGGCGGCAAACGACAACCTGCTGCGAAAGGAGATTGCCGGAACGGACATCGGGGGCAGCACTCTCCACTACAACACTCATCACCAAGCAGTCGTCTGGCGCGGCTGGCGCGATATGCTCAAGACCTGGGAACTGCTCGGGCGCCGGGATCTAACGCAAAAGTACGGACCGACCCTCCGTGCTCATCGCTCAACGCTGCTGAAGGAAATGGCGGCTGCGCAGTCGAAGTTGCCGGATGGCTCGATTTACATCCCGAACGTGCTGCGCGAAAAAGGTGACCCTGTACCGTTCGATCCGATTCATGCGACGAAGGAAGGCGCATACTGGCTGCTGGTTGCGACTGATGGTTTCGCGACTGGCATCCACGACCGCGCGACGAACGAAGCCATTCTCAAGTACCTCCACAATCACGGCGGTACGCTAATGGGTCTGATCCGGTTCAACTACACCGGCACGCCGGTGGGTAACTGCAACACAAACGGCCTGCCGGGCTACGAGGTCGAGGGTGTTGATAACGCCTACCTCACACCCTATGTGCAGTTCCTCGCGCAGAGCGACTTCGCCGATCGCCTGGTGCTTTCGTTTTACGGCAAGCTTGCGCACGGGATGACCCGCAACACATTCCTGGCCGGGGAGGGGGAGAGCGTCGGCGTTTGTGAAGATCCGAGCTTTGTTTACGGTATGGCCAACAAGTATTACCGCACGCTGTATCTGTCTCCAAACAGTACGAACAACTCAGCTTATCTCCTCGCATTGCGTTACATGCTGGTACGCGAGTCGCAGGAGGATAGCGGCACGCCTGATGGCTTGTACCTCGCTTACGCAACTCCCCGTCCGTGGCTGCAGGATGGGAAGACGATCGCGGTGAAAAATGCTCCGACCTACTTCGGCGTACTGAACTATCGGATTACGTCTCATCTGGCAAGGAACTACGTTGAGTCGACAATCAGTGTCCCAACGCGGGATCCGATCCGCAAGCTTAAGTTGCGCCTCCGCGTTCCCGGGGGCGCGACGATCAAAAGCGTTCTGCTGAACGGCGCACCGTATGCGAACTTCAACGTAAATGACGAAACAATCGACCTGACGGGTAAAACTGGCACCCTCGACCTTCGCGTGAACTACGACGGCGGCCGGCAATGAAAACAATCCGCAGCTGCCAAGCAGGACGGCGCGCAGCAGCGAACGCTCTCGGCGATGAAAGGCATGTGTTGATCCAAAATGGTTGCCATCGTGATTCAATTGGGTTCAGATCCGGCGGGTATGGGGCGTGATCAACCTGGCAAATACCGCGCTGCGGGGCGCCTGGGTCGTCACGTACGACAGCGGCGCTGCGGCAACGCCCTGGGGCAAGCTCGTGTGGAACACGGAAGCAGGCGCGGCGGCGCCCGCCGGCGCTTGACCGGGTTTGTCCTGCGCTTGCGCGAATGCGGCGTTGCTGACCGGGTTTGCAGTCCTCAGGTCAAGGGCTGAAGGCCGCCTTTTTTTGCCTGTGGGTCGTTGAATGTGAGCGTCTCTTCGCCGGGTGGCCCGGCCAAACACTTACAGTTGAGGGTGCCTGTCCAAGCCCGGGTTTTGCCTTCGGCGGAATGAATCATGCACCGGGGGGTGCCCCGCCCTTGTCGCGCGTGGTGTTCGCGCGACAGGGTGGGAGTGTTTGTTGCTTGTTGTATTCGGGGGTGCGCCACATTCAAATCTTCAGCCCGGCCACGCGGCCCAGAGTATAATGCGTCGCTCCGGAGCGAAACATGAAGCGCATTTCTATTGCTGTTTTATTCGCCGTCCTCGTGGTGAGCGTTGCCTTTGCGCAAAGCGCGAAGGAAACTGCGGCTGCCGATTCAGCCAAGCACTGGCTGGCACTGGTGGATGCCGGAAAGTACGCCGCCAGTTGGGACGAAGCCGCCCCGCATTTCAAGAGCGCCGTGTCGAAAGAACAATGGACGAAGGCGTTACAGGCGACTCGCGCCCCGCTCGGGAACGTCGCCTCCCGGCAACAGATTTCCGCCACTTACACGACCTCGCTCCCCGGAGCGCCGGACGGAGAGTACGTGGTCATTCAATTCAAGTCGTCTTTTGAGCACAAGAAATCTGCCGTCGAAACCGTCACGCCCATGTTGGATAAGAACGGTCAGTGGCGTGTGTCAGGCTATTTCATCAAGTAAACGACGCCGGGGGTGTTGCTTGTTGCTTGCTGCTAGTTGCTTGGCTGCTTGTTCGTGGTGCCCCACCCTCGCGGCGGGTGGCCCGCCAAACGAATCATCTTAGGGGATGCCCCGTCCAAGCCCGGTTCTGGCTTGGGCGGGCCTACTTACAAGCCGTACCTGTGGC
>JBHGBA010000032.1:0-42225 GCA_041946775.1 Terriglobales bacterium | reverse complement strand
GGCACAGTTGCCGTTTGCTGGATTTATCTGCCTAAACTGGCTTTTCTCCTCCAGAATCGTGTCCGGCTGGTGAAGCGGAGGCGGGCTCTGGTGGAGACCAACCCGCCAAGGAATAACCAGCCGGAGACTCATCGAGCCGATGAGGCGGGGAGCTGACTGTCGGCAGCTCTCCGCTGTTCGAGCTTACATCGGATCGAAAGATCTCCTCATGCCTGAAAAAACTCATCCTGGCCCCGGCCGCAGCCGTTGCCATTTCCGCCGCCTGTTCGAACTCCTCCGGCGGACGGTAGCCCAGCGCCGAGTGCAACCGCTGACTTGAGTTCGTCCGAGCCACACCGTATCGCTGTTGCCGGGTGGACCTCAAATACAGGGTTTGGATTTGCCGGGTCGCCACCACCCTGCGCGTGCTCAGTAAAGATTCGCGGAATCCCCGCACCTCGCATGTTTTCCGCATCACCTTTGCGATCCAGAATGCCAGGCCAGACTTGATTCCGGAGCGCGGTCTCGCTTATCTTTTGCCGATTACCTGCTGGGGCGAATTTGCACAGGTTTGGGGTTCCACTACCACAATTAAAACTCAGGCCACACGCTCCTGGCCTGGCCTGAACAGCAGAACAAGTTCGACGCGATTGGACACGCCGAGCTTCTCGAAGACACGAAATAGGTGGTTTTTGACTGTGTGCTCGCTGACGCACAGTTTGTAAGCAATCTCGCGATTCGTGAGCCCCTGCTGCACAAGGTGCGCGATCTCCTGTTCACGCCTGGTAAGGGACCGCGGTGCGCCCACCTGACGCGGCCGGATAGGCGCAGCGCTGGAGAGCGCCTCCAACACAAGCTGAAGGTCCGTGCTGCTTGCCCAGACTTGGCCTTCATTTAAGGCACGGATGCATTTACAGAGCGTACTGAAGGAATCGTCGCGAAACACCACGGCCTTAGCGCCAGCACGAAACGCGCTGATCACCAGTTCGCGGTCATGCTCCTCCAGTAACATGACGCAGCGTATCGCTGGATCCATGGAGTGCACGTCGTGGAGCGCCTGGAACCCTTTCAGCCGACCGTCCTGCAAATTGGAACTGATGATGACGACGTCCGGTCGCCGTTGCTGCACGGAATGAACGAGTTCTTCGGAGGTCGTGATGCATCCGGTTAACTCGAAGTGCGAGCGCCGCAAGCCATCTGCGAGTAGCCGACAGATCATCAGGCTTGCATCGGATACAAGGACAGTGATGCCCGTTTGTCTTTCCGCCATTAGAATCGTCTCCCCCATGTTCTTGATCACGCGGCCGACCTAAACGAGCACAATTGCCGGCAACGCGACAAAACAAGACGATGGCGAACAGGGAAAGCCCACCAACTCAGGCTTTAGATGCGGCAGTGTTTGTCTCTGCAAAGGAAATTTGCCTTTGCTTCGGCAGCGTCAATCTACTCTGAGCGCTCGATGCTTGACTGCGCAACGCTTTTTGCTGGACGCGCAGGTTCCGTCAACCTGCGCGTGAAGAACGGCTCTCCCAGGTTGCGGCCCGGCGTGCCGCCCGTCGCTGCGTCGACGCCTGCAACTGTGTGTACCTCACGGGGAATCAACGTGATACGCAAATGCCCAAACGTCGCTCGATAATTGTGATTAGTCCTGCCTAGCCGCGAGCAACGTTCTCAGTCAAGTCACTGGTTAATGTTGTTCCCAGGGAGACGAAGAGAAAGCACAAAGCGATTAGTACCGCAGTCACGTGCGACGTAGTCGAGCAACACAGCCCAGAGCGGATGTATTGCCGGTGACAGTTTGAGAAGTTCGTCTCATTCGAGTAGAACCGGAAACACACCTTCCGAGCTCTTTGCCCTTTCTGCCGTGAAATTGAGAAGTGTGGCCTCTTGGCAAGTGAAAGCGAGCAACTGTATAGTCGCGTCTGTTGCCGCAGGGGCAAAGGTCGAATGCAGTGGAATTAGCCGCAACTCAGCAACGAGCGTTCTATCGTTACGATCTTGCTCTGCCGGTAACGTTCAGCTGGAAGCATGAAGGTTTGGCCGTTGATGCTGTCGGTGTGACGCGCGATTTGGCCGCGCATGGGATTTTCATCAACGCGAACAGGCAGCCACCTCTGTCAGCAGTCGTAAGGTGCCAGTTGCTGTTCCCCCCACTTGACAACAGCGCCAAGGAGCCTTACCTGCTCGGGATCGCCGTGGGGCGTGTCAAAAGAGTGGAAGAAGACGGATTCGCAGTTCAGACCAGGTTGTTCTATCTCCGAAACACAAACATGAGCCCGACTGCCCAGGCTCAGTGATCCGCGGGAAGCGGTTGGCAACAGGCTACAGGCGGCGATTCCAGACCATAACCGGCTGCGGTTGAGGCGGCGAAGCTATGCATGCCGGCCACGGCGGTTGACGGGGCGGAGCTGTATTCACTGCGGAGAATGACTCGCCGGGGGACATGAAATGAATCGCGCGGAACTTGAAGCAAATGATCGCCCAGCAGGCTGGTTCGCCATTTACACATATCCTCGGCACGAAAAGGCCGTTGCCGAGTACTTGGCATCGCGGGCGGTGCAGACTTTTTTGCCGCTCTATGCAGCAACCCGGCAGTGGAATGCGCGCCGGGTGGTTGTGCATCTTCCCTTATTTCCATCTTACGTCTTTGTCCGAATATCACCCAACGAGCGACTGCGAGTATTGAGAGCCCCAGGCGTCGCTTCGATTGTGACGTTCCACGGCGAACCCGCCATTATCTCCGATGATGAAGTTACGGCGTTGCGCACCGCGATCAGAGTGCGCCGGTCCCAGCCACATCCTTACATACGCAGAGGGAGCCGAGTGCGAATTCGCTCCGGGCCTCTGCAGGGGTTGGAAGGCATCGTCGTTCGGGAAAAAGCCCAGACAAGCATGATCGTGTCGGTTGACTTCATTGGACGGTCCGTAGCGATCGAACTTGACGCACTCGACCTCGAGTGTCTGCAACCCGTAGTCGATAACCCGTCGAACACTTTCGCCACTAGTGCGCAACCAGGCTAGGCCATGTTTTTGCAGTTCTACGGATTACGCGAACAGCCCTTCGGCGTAACGCCCAACCCACGCTACTACTACGCAACCCCTGCTCACCGCGAAGCGCTTGCATCGCTGATTTGCAGTGTGGAAAACGAGCTCGGGTTCGCCGCGCTGATTGCCGAGCCGGGCATGGGCAAGACCACGCTGCTGTTCGACCTTCTTCAGCGGTACCGCGAATGCGCCAATACCGCGTTTGTCTTCCACACACAGTGCACAGGCCGGGAATTGATCCGCCACATCGCGGACGAATTCGGGATTTCCAGTACAGATGACAACACGATTGTGCTGCAGCGGGCCATTCGCAGCTTCATCACCGAGCACCAGAATTCCAAGCGCATCCTGGTGGTCATCGACGAGGCCCAGAACCTGCCGGATTCAGCGCTTGAGGCGGTGCGGCTGCTGTCAGATTTTGAGACCGTGGAACGCAAGCTCCTTCAAATCATCCTTGCCGGCCAGCCGCGGCTCGCAACCAAACTCGCGAGCGCTGATTTGGAGCAACTGCGGCAACGAATCACGATATTCAGTTCTCTGCGACACCTGACGCGGTTCGAATGCCGTGACTATGTGCTCCATCGCCTCAGCGTGGCCGGCCAAGGTCAAGCAGCGATTTTCACCGACGACGCGATCGGCCTCATCGCAGACGCAGGGCGCGGAGTACCGCGAGAGATCAACCGCATTTGTCTTAATGCGCTCCTGCTGGGCTGCGCTCTTCAGCAGAAGCCGATAGGTACGGGCGTTATTCGCGAGGTCCTGGCGGACTTGACGCTTTCGTCCGGCGCGGCGGTACGAGAGGACCACCTCGACCGGTTCGCGCACGTCGAAGAAGCGCAGTCGGAGGAGAGACATCCGGCCCAGGCGATCAGGGAGGAAGAAGCGGCGGGGGTTTACCAGTCATTCGTGGCGTTTACCGGGACGTACGGTGCCCTTTCATGGTCGAACAAGTCGAGTTTGTTTTCACCGTTTTCCGTGGCTTCGCAGCCGCAGCGTAAACGGGAACGTTGGGACGCTGACCGGGTAGGACCTTCGGCAAGGGCAAACGTGGCGGCAACGATACACGATCGCGTCGCAGTGGGGATAGAACGCATCGAGGTTGAGCCAGAGAAGATGGAATCATCTTCCAGCGCCACTGCGGTGGCGCCCGATGTCGCGACGGTGTTCGACCCGACTCGCGCGCCGCAGCCAAAGCACTCGCCTCGCACCACGGTGACTACAGCGTCCGCCGGACGTTCGCGCGGTGCGCATCAGAAACCGCGCCGTCGTTATCGTGCTGCCCTGCTGATTGCGGTGGGAGCTCTTCTTTTCACGGGAGTGGGTTTGTTGACACCCCAATTGCACTTGGGCAGCCGTGGAGTTGGAACTATTTCCACCAGTACATTGAGTTCAGCTTCCACGAGTGCATTGAGTTCGGCTCCGGTCATGTCCTTGCGCTCGGCCATTCCTCACCAAGCGGCGAGCAACAACAGCACGGCGCCAGATGCGGGTTCTTCGCTTGTATCGGCCGCGCGGCCAGAAAGCAAGCTGGATCTGAACATTGCACCCCGCGCCACCGCGAAGGTGGAACAGGGGGCGAAAGAACGGCAGCCAAGGACTTCCGGCCGCGTTCCGATAAAGGCCATAGCGCCGCCGGCTAAGGACCTTACGTCGCAAGACGCCGACGGTCCCCCGTCTATAGCAGCGATTCCCAGTGTGGCGAGTGCTCCGCCATCGTTATGGCAAAGAACATCCCCCGTCGTTCCCGCACTGTCGGTAGGGAAACGTGTCACTGCCGTTGTCGAGCGGAAGCCCATCTATAAACCGCTGCCGGTATATCCGCCAGCAGTGCGAAAACTAGGTGTCGAAGGCGATGTTGTACTGCACGCGATTGTCGATGAACGCGGGCGGGTCAAGCGCGTGGATGTAAGTAGCGGCAACGCATCTCTGGCACGGGCCGCCGTCACAGCCGTGCGGCAATGGCGGTATACGCCGTCAGATACGCCCGGCCTTATGGAAGCCAAAATCGTAATGAAATTCGTTCTGGGTCAGGAGAAGGCAGGCGCGCCGCAATGAGTAGAAACTTTGAATTGCTGCAACGGGTCGAAGAGGAGCGCCGTTCGGCGGCCGGTGATGGACACAACCGGCTGTGGGAGCGCAGCGACGCACCTATAGCGACAGCCCCAGCTTCAGCGGGAGAGACTCCGCTCGGCGTGTGTCAGCCCTTGCGGGAGTTGTCGAACGCCGCCCAGCAGCAGCTCCTGACGTTTGTGACAAGATTATTCCTGCTCCCGACATCCCCGGCGCCGCCGGTAGTGTTGTTCTGTGGCATCGAGCAGAACAATAGCTCGCGAATCGCAGCATGCATCGGTTGTCTTGCTGCCTCGCAGCTTAGCGGCCCGGTTTGTTTGATCGACGCGCACCTGCACCACCCCGAACTGCACGAGCACTTCGGCCTGCCGAACCACGACGGTTTATCCGAAGCTCTTCAAGCACAGGCAGGAGAGGAGCCGCGAGCGCATCGTGTTGCGCACGACCTTTGGCTGGTTACTGCCGGTGCCCCGGTGGAGAGCCCCGAAGCTCTGCTGCACGGCCCACAGTTGCGCCGCTGCCTTGTGGCGCTTCGCGGCCGATTTCGGCACTTGCTCATCGACGCGCCCGCAATACACACCTGCGGCGACTCCCTATATTTCGCTCAATTGGCCAGCGGCGCCGTGCTGGTGCTGGAGGCACGCAGCACGAAGCGCGAAGTTGCTCATGCCCACAAGCAAGCGTTCGAAAAAGCGGGAATCCCCGTGGTGGGCGCCATCTTGAACCATCGCACTTTCCCGATTCCGGACGCCGTTTACGCCCGCTTATGACCACGCCGAGGAGGCGCCATGAAGGTAAATCGTTTGCTGCCCGCAGTGATTTTCGTTGCACTGACGGTACCTCAGCCCGCACAGGCACAGTCAGGCGACGCGGGTTCGGCTGCGCCGGCTGAGCACTCGAGAGTCGCTTCGAATGACCCTGTCCTCGCGACGCGATATCCGCGGTACGAGGTCCAACCCGGCGACGTGATCGACGTCGTGTTCGCCTTCACTCCCGAGTTCAATCAGCAAGTCACGACACAGCCAGACGGCTACATCACACTGAATCAAATCGGCGATGTTTACGTTCGAGGCAAGACGATTCCTCAACTGACGGAGGAGATCACGCGCTCGTACAGCCGGTTCCTCCACCTGCCGAAAATCGCCCTGCTGTTGAAAGAGTTCGAGAAGCCCCACTTCGTGGTAGATGGCCAGGTAATGAAGCCTGGGAAATACGATCTGCGAGCCGATACAACGGTCACGGAAGCGGTAGCGATCGCCGGCGGTCTCACGGATAAAGCAAAAACCGGACAAGTCCTGCTGTTCCGCAAAGTTTCGAGCGATTGGGTCGAAGTCAATAAGCTGAGCCTAAAACGGATTTACGACGGCGAGTTGCGCGAGGACGTGCACCTTCGTCCGGGAGATATGTTGCTGATTCCCCGCAGCAAGATATCGAAAATCAAGGCCTTCCTGCCCACGTACTCCCTGGGGACATATTTCAATCCTGCCGCTAAATAAGGAAACGTCCTGGGAGAGATTGATGGAATTAAAAGAGCTTATTGTCACGCAGCCGCAGCCACTAACGCCTTCCGCGGGAGTAAAGGATGTGGTGGCTGTCGGCTTCCGCCATCGCCGCCTGTTGCTTGGAGTCTTTTCAGGTGTCGTAGCTATCGCGTTGTTATGGGCCCTGTTCGTGCGCACGTATGACTCGGAGATGAAGCTACTCGTCAGCAAGGAACGTGTGGATCCGATCGTCAGCTCCGATCAGAACAACGGCACGCGAATCATCCACGACAATGTGACTGATGGCGATTTGAACTCAGAAATCGAACTGCTCACGAGTAAGGACGTGCTGCGGCAAGTGGTATTGGAAAACCAACTGCAGAATTCAGTGCGCCGCACATCCCTCTCCGTCATGTTGGCGCCTCCGTCACGACGCGATGAGGTGAGAATCGAAAAAGCCGTTCGCACTCTCGAAGAGCGTCTCATTGTTGAACCGTCGAAGAAAAGCAACGTCATTGTGGTTCACTACCGGGCGTCCAGTCCACAGAGAGCGCAGGCGGTGTTGAATTCGCTGGCGAAGTTCTATTTCGAAAAGCACCTGGGGGTGCGCCGGCCAGCCGGTCAGTTCGCCTTCTTTGAGCAACAAGCCGAGCAGTATCACGCCCAACTCATGGACGCGGAGGCACAACTCGCGGCCTTTCCGAAACAAACGGGCGTGGTTTCCGGGCCGCTCGAGCGAGATTCGATCGTGCAAAAACTCGCCGATATGAAGGTGACGCTGGAAACAACGCGTGCCGGCATCGCGGAAGCGCAGAAGCGCGTAGCTACTCTACAGCAGCAAATCGCAGCCACTCCCGCGCGAATGACCACGGCGCAACGCAGTGCCGACAATCCTCAACTGTTACAGAAGCTGAAAGGCACCCTCCTGGACCTGCAACTGAAGCGGACCGAGCTGCTGCAAAAATACGAACCAACCTACCGGCCAGTACAGCAAGTCGAGCAACAGATCAAGGAGACAGAGGCGGCGATTGAAGCAGCCAAGACAGCCCCGTTGCGCGACGTCACCACGGATGCTGACCCCACACACCAGTGGATGAGGTCCGAACTGGCGAAAGCCAAAACGGAGTTACGTGCTCTTCAGGCGAGAGAGGCGGTCACCAGTAACTCGATTCGTGCGTTCGAGCAGCAGGCCGCGCAGTTGAACGCCAGCAGCATTGAACAGGCCGAACTGATCCGGAACGTGAAGGCACTGGAAGAAAATTACCAGCTTTATTCACGAAAACGCGAACAGGCACGCATCGACGACGCACTCGACCGCAGCCGAATTTTGAACGTGGCTATGGCCGAACCGCCCACCCTGCCGGCCATGCCGCAGCATCCTCCTGCTGCCATCTTGTCGTACGGTGTGGTGCTGGCCATCCTGCTGAGCGGCAGTGCAGCTTTTATCTCCGAATTGATGGACCATTCCTTCCGCACTCCGCAAGAGGTCGAGCGCTATCTGCAGGTTCCTGTAGTGGCCGCCCTTCCAGCCGGCAACGAATGGCCGGACAAGGACGCTGCTTAATCCCCCTTGTCGAGTTCCGGTGGGACGTTGCCACCGGACTGACGCAAGTCCTCCGGAGGAACTCATGCTTGGTGTTCCGCAACAAGAGCTACGCCGGGTGCCGAGTTTAATCGACAAGTCTGAACGGGCGCACTTCTATATTGCGTACCGCCCGTACTACCGTTGGAAGCGCGTAATTGATGTCGTCGGGGCCAGCGTTCTTCTGGTCATCTTTGCCCCACTGATGCTGCTGATCACGGTTCTGATCAAGCTTGACTCCCGCGGCAGCGTGTTTTTTGTGCAGCAGCGGGTAGGCGCGCGGCACATCCGGAGGGGCGATTGGATGCTGTGCGTGTTGTGCACTTTCCCGTTCTATAAGTTTCGCTCCATGGTGGAGAACGCGGACTCGGCAGTACACGTGGACTACATTCGTAAGTTTGTTTCCGATCGAACGAAGAACGTTGCAGATGTAACCTTCAAGTTGCAATCCGATCACCGTATAACCCGTTTGGGGCGGCTTCTCCGCCGCAGCAGTTGCGATGAGCTGCCGCAATTGTTCAATGTGATTCGCGGGGACATGAGCCTTGTCGGTCCGCGGCCAATCCCGACGTACGAAGCACAGCTCTACCGGGATTCCGACTTTCAGCGCCTGACGGCACTGCCGGGCATCACCGGCATTTGGCAGGTCAAAGGACGTGGCAAGGTCCCGTTCGACGAGATGATGCGCATGGACAAGCACTATGCCTCTCGATCGTCATTCTGGCTCGACCTGAAGATTCTGCTGCTCACCATTCCGGCGGTATTGACGGGCCGGGGAGCCATGTAGAAGCACCAACCAGTTCCAAAAATACAAAGATAGAGGAACGGAACCGTGACGCCTAAGGAAAGCAAGTCGGAAAACTCGTCGGTAGGAATCGGGGTGATTGGCTGCGGCCACTGGGGGATGAACTATGTGCGGATATTTCAGGAGCTGCCGAATGCGCGACTTGTAGCCGTGTGTGACCAGCGGCGGGAGCGCCTGGAGGAAGTGCTGCGACGGCGGCCAAGCATGCGCGTCACTGACAATGCTTCAGAGGTGTTCGCCGATCCTGCTGTGGACGCGGTGGTGATCTGTGCTGACGCGTCGTCGCACTATCATCTAGTCAACTCAGCCCTACTTGCGGACAAAGATGTATTGGTCGAAAAACCGATGGCAACGGTAGCGAGGGATGCGGCTGCACTCACCAGCATTGCCGAGACCAACCACCGCGTCCTAATGGTGGGGCACACGTTTATCTATAACGCGGGTGTCCGCAAGCTGAAGGAAATCATCGCCAACAACTCCGGCCAGATCTATTACCTGAATGCGTGTCGCACAAACCTCGGACCGATCCGCCGGGACGTAAACGCCGTCTGGGACCTGGCCACGCACGACATCGCCATATTTAACTATCTCCTGGGACTGATGCCTCAGTGGGCCAGCGCGATCGGAGCCAAGGTCCTGCGAAACTGCCGCGAAGATGTGGCTTTCATCACGCTGGGATATTCCGGGAACATACTGGGCCATATCCAAGTCAGTTGGGCCGATCCAAACAAGGCCCGCGAACTCGCGGTCGTGTGTAGTGACAAACGAATCGTGTTTAACGATCTCAACGGTCTTGAGCAAGTGCGGATTTTCGAAAAGGGAATTCGGCCGGTCGTCCTTGAACCTTCCACGTTCGGCGAATACCAATTGCAGATCCGTGATGGAGACATTGTGAGCCCGAAGATTGAGGCCAGCGAGCCATTAAAGACCGAGTGCCGCCACTTTCTGGATTGCGTAGCGAGCGGAAGCCATCCTCTAACCGACGGCCGCGATGGCTACGACGTGCTTTGTGTGCTCGAAGCTGTGGATCGCTCAATGAAGGCCGGGGGTGCACAGATGGAGGTGTTGAATGGGCGTGCAGTCCATCGCAAAGCTGCCTGAAGTCCAGCTCGTTGACCTGCAAGCGCAGTACCGCGCAATCGCCCCCCAGGTAAACGATGCTATCGTCCAAGTCCTTGAGGACGCCGATTTCATTTTGGGCAAGGCGGTCACGAAGTTCGAAGAGCAGTTCGCCGCGTATTGCGGAGTTCGTTTCGCTGTGGGTGTGGACTCAGGGATGTCGGCGCTGGAATTAGCGCTGCGCGCACATGGCATCGGTCCGGGCGACGAAGTCATCACCGCGGCAAATACTTTTATTGCAACAGCGCTGGCGATTTCGCATTGTGGTGCGACGCCGGTGCTCGTGGACGTGAATCCGCGCACGTACACGCTGGATCCGGAGGCCGTCGCCGCCGCCATCAGCCCAAGAACGGCTGCGATTATCCCGGTACACTTGTATGGGCAAACAGCGGAGATGGATGCAGTCGCCGCAATCGCCACCCGCCACAATCTCCTTGTCGTCGAAGACGCCTGCCAGGCACACGGCGCTCGCTACAAAGGACGGAGAGCGGGATGTCTCGGTGATGCGGCCGCCTTCAGCTTTTACCCGGGCAAGAACCTGGGCGCCTGCGGTGATGGCGGCATGATCACTACGAACGATGCTGCCATCCAGGACAGGCTGCGAAAGCTGCGGAACTATGGGCAGGCGGAAAAATATCACCATGTCGTGCGCGGCTATAATCGTCGCCTGGACTCTATGCAAGCGGCTGTTCTGCTTGCCAAACTTGCTCACCTGGATGCGTGGAATGCGCTTCGCGCCCGTAACTCTGAAGCCTATACACGACTACTGGCAGACACCGGCGTGGTCACGCCGTTTGAGCCGGAGTGGAGCAGTTCCGTGTGGCATCTTTATGTAATTCAAAGCGATGAACGCGACCAGTTAAAGGGGTATCTTGAACACCGTGGAATCCGACCGGGAATTCACTATCCGATCCCTATCCACCTGCAGCCGGCGTACGCTGAGCTCGGTTACCGTCGCGGCGATTTTCCGATAGCCGAGCGACTGGCGTTGCGCATTCTGTCGCTTCCCATGTTCGCGGAGTTGACGGACGAACAACTCCAATATGTGGCGGACAGTATCTGCGCTTATTGCGGGCAGCGCAGAGATGAAGCTGTCGCAGCATAAGCCCATTCACTCCCGCGGACCTCATGAATTTCAATGCTGTAGGACATCCGGCCACCTTTCAGCGTGCTGACGCGCAAGGTGTGGCCGCTCGCAACGCGTTTGGTTCAACTGTCGCCAAGACCATTGTTCTGGCGGCAATTGCACCTGCGGCTGCGTTGAGCAGGCCGGCAGCTCGCAGGATTTTAGTTATCGCAATGCTGCTGGATATCCCGCTCCAGATTGGAAAATACTTTTTTTACGATCTGGAAGCTGCGGCAGCGGGAGCGCTGGGGGGCTTGGGCATTTCTCTGACGACGTTGGCGCTTGTGGGCTTGTGCACGTCGTTAGCCATCGAACGGATTGTGTGCCCGGCTCCCATGCCAGTCATCAAGGCTAACCGTTATTTTGTCGCTTACGTCGCTGTAGTGTGCGCTTCAGTGCTCGTTGCCCGCAATACCAGCCTCGCGCTATTCGATATCGCGCTGCTGCTGCAAATGGCAGTCGTATACATCTGCCTTCTCAACTGGATGAACACACGTGACGACGTGCTGTTCGTCGTGCGATGGGTGATGATCGGCATAGTGGTTGAGTCGCTCATCGTGCTTGCACTCGCTGCTGCCGGAGACGCATTGAACTTGCCGGTCTTGCGCACCAGGGTTGACGAAGGTCTGCGCATCGGCGGGACGGTGGGTTCACCTAATAATGCGGGGACGTATTTTGCCGTTTTCTTCGCACTGGCGCTGTCACTGTCCCTGAGCGCCGTTGACAAGCGCACCAAGCGATTGGCCCTGGCGACAACCGCACTCGCCGGAATTGGATTACTGCTAACGTTCTCGCGAGGCGCCTGGGTTGGGTGCGGCGCCTCGATGTTGGTGTTCGTCGTGGCGCGCTCTCGCACCCGCAGCAAGCGGTTTATGGGCCTGATCGGCCTGGCGGTTGTGACGCTTGCGTGTCTGTCATTCTCCAACCCCGTCTCCAACCGGCTGCTTCGGGAGGACCAGGGTGCAGCACGAGCACGCTTGCCGCTGATGGCTTTAGCCGGGCACATCATCCTCGACCATCCGGTATTTGGAGTCGGCGCCAACAACTTCACCGAGGTCATACCGAACTACCTGACCCGCGCTTTCGCCGGCGAATGGGTCTATGCGGTGCACAACAAGTTCCTGCTGATCTGGTCGGAGTCGGGCACGTTTGCCCTGCTCGCCTATGTGCTCTTCTTGTTGACTACAATGCGCGAGGCCTGGAGATGCTGGCGTGCGGGTGACCCTGTTCTTTCACCGCTTGCTCTTGGACTCCTCTGCGGATTGATTGCATATTCCCTGGATGTGATGACAGCCGTGTCGCGTGGCCGTAGCGACAATCAGTCGCTCGTGACGATTGCTGCGCTGGTCGGAGAAATCACTATCCTCCTCGTGAAAGAGGCGCCCGAACGCAGCCTGCGCCAGCAGCAGGGCCGGTTGTAGCATCACCGATGTTACAGTAAATGCGCTGCAAACAACTCGCCTCATGAGACTCTCCCTCATCTCTTTCGATTTTGCGGAGTACACCGCGCGACTGGCATGCGGGCTTTCAGCCCACGCAGAAGTGGACCTATTCCTTCCCGAACGGCAGGCTGCCGCACAGCTTCACCTGCTCGGCTCCCGGGTGCGATTTCATGCTTTCCCACAACCTCGGTTGCGTCACTTGCGCGCGCAAATGGCTGTCGTGCGCGACATTGTTCGATCCATCAACCAGATAAACCCTGATGTTGTTCACCTGCAGCAGGGGCATATGTGGTTCAACCTGGCATTGCCCGTGATTAGGCAGCATTGCCCGGTCGTTCTCACCGTCCATGATCCTCGGCACCACGTCGGCGACAGGCTCTCCCGGAAAACACCACAGTTCGTTATGGACTTCGGCTTTCGTCAGGCGACCGAGATCATCACGCACGGACAACAGGTGAAGCAAATGCTGGTGGACGCATGCCGTTTGCCAGCCACAAAGATCCACGTGATACCCCACCACGCACTTGCCACCGGAGCTGCGCGCAAACCAGAAAGCTCCGACCGGCCCGTCGTACTCTTCTTCGGGCGTATTTGGAAGTACAAAGGACTCGAGTACCTAATCAAAGCGGAGCCGTTGATCACCGCTCGCATACGTGACGTCGTGTTCGTCATCGCCGGTGAGGGCGAGGACCTTGCGTGGTACCGGTCCATGATGGCGCATCCCGACCGATTCGTGATCCGCAATGAGTACGTCGACGATGCCGAACGCGATGAACTGTTCCGCCAGGCGTCAGTTGTAGTTCTTCCTTACATCGAGGCAACACAAAGTGGAGTGGCGCCAGTCGCTTATGGCTTCGCGAAGCCGGTGGTTGCCAGCTCCGTAGGAGCATTGAGCGAGGTTGTGGAGCATGGCCGTACCGGTTTGCTGGTGCCTCCTGCTGACTCGCAACAGCTTGCCGATGCATTGGTCCACATACTTCTCAATCCCGAGCTCGGCCGCAGGTTCGGCCAGAACGGAAAAGAGAAACTACAACGCGAATGTTCAATCGAAGTGGTTGCAGCCAAGACCATGATCGTGTACGACATCGCAGTGGCAGGACAGCAGGCGCGTTTTCAGGCAGCTAGTTGAGCAGGCATGAAAGTTCTCCTGGTAACCGCCATGTACCCCACGCCGGATAACCCGGCTTTCGGTTCCTTTGTGCGCGCCCAAGAACAGGCGCTGTCGCATGCTGGCGTCGACGTGCAAGTGCTGGTGTTTCAGGGGCGCATACGCAAGTTCATTTACCCCAAAGGCCTTGTACAGATGCGCCGCCGCCTTGCTGACTCCAGCATCGACCTTGTGCACGCGCATTATGGTTACGTTGGGGTCATTGCCCGCTTGCAATGGCAGGTTCCAGTTGTCGTCACCTATCACGGCGACGACGTGCTGGGCACTATCAACGCTCGCGGCAGAACAACGGCCCTCAGCCGAGTCGCAGCCGTGGCCTGCCGCAGCATTAGTCCCTGGATAGATGCCGCCATTGTGCAGACTGAGGCGATGGCCTCCAGGTTCCGTCACGCCAACGTCTACGTTGTCCCGCACGAGGTCGATCTGGAATTGTTCCAGCCAATGGACCGTCAGGCCGCGCGAACCGCCGTTGGCCTGAGTCCGACGAAGCGGTACCTCTTGTTCGCCGCCAATCCAGACATTGCGGTCAAGAACTATCCTTTGGCTCGCGCCGCGTTTTTAGACCTGCAGCGGTGCTACTCCGATCTCGAATTGCTGGTTGTTTACAAAGAAACTCAGTCGCGGTTGGCCATGTACATGAACGCTTGTGACGTGCTGGTGTTTCCTTCGTACCAGGAAGGATCGCCGAACGTGGTGAAACAGGCGATGGCGTGCAACATGCCCATCGTTGCCACCGCTGTCGGCGATGTGCCGGAGGTTGTGTGCAAAACAGCGGGATGCTTCATCTGCGAGCCCCGGCCTGAAGACTTTGCAAGGCGCATTGAGCAACTGCTGCAACGCCCCATAAAAACCGATGGGCGGGAGCACGTGCGCCACTTAAGCGGCCCAAACGTGGCAAAGCGGCTGATTGCGGTATACGAGCAGGTATTGCGCGGCCGCGCTCTGTCGCGTACCACGTTTTCTGTTCCTGCCTGAACCGAAACCCATGTGCGGAATCTGCGGCATTTTTGAGTTCAGCAAACGATCGCCAGTGGAACGCGAAGTCGTGGACTCCATGTTGCGTGTGCTCCACCACCGCGGTCCGGATGACGAAGGGGCACACTTCGACGGCGATGCGGCAATCGCCATGCGACGGCTGTCAATCATTGACGTCGTCGCCGGGCGCCAGCCCATCTCGACTGAAGATGGCCAGGTTGTGGTTGTGCTCAACGGTGAGATTTACAACTACCGCGACCTGACCGCGCTCCTTCAACAGCGCGGTCACAAGTTCAAGACCAGCAGTGACACCGAGTGTATCGCTCACCTTTACGAAGAATATGGCGATGACTGCGTCCAGCATCTCCGCGGCATGTTTGCCTTTGCGGTTTGGGACCGGACTCACCGGCGGCTCCTGGTGGCGCGCGATCGTCTAGGAATCAAGACGCTGTACTACACCTCGGCTGGCGGGCGGTTGTTGTTCGCTTCGGAAATCAAAGCCATTCTCCAGCACCCGGAAGTAATCCCCCGGCTGCGTGCCGAGGCCCTTGACCAGTTCCTCACGCTGAAGTACGTGCCTGCACCCGCAACCATGTTTGAGGGCATACAAGCCCTGCCACCCGGCTATTTGCTGACATGCGATCACGATGGAGTCCGGCTGAAGCGATACTGGGAGCTGTCATTCCATCCAGGACGGCATAACCGTACGACCGAGCCGCAGGCCATCGAGGAGTTGGAGGCCCTACTCCGGGAATCGGTCCGGCTTCACCTAACAAGCGATGTGCCTTTCGGCGCGTTTCTAAGCGGTGGTCTCGATTCCAGCACTGTAGTCGCACTGATGGCACAGACCCTGAATGCGCCGGTCAAGACCTTTTCCGTTGGCTTCGGAGATGACGACGCGGGTTGCAGCGAGGTGCAGTTTGCCCGCATGGTGGCGCGGCAATACCACACGGATCACGATGAAGCAATCGTGGGTGCACAGCACCTGGTTGACTTGGCCTCGAAGCTGGTGTGGCACCTTGACCAGCCGATTGCAGACGAGGCGTGTCTTCCAAACTACATGGTTGCCCTGCTCGCATCGCGCAAGGTCAAAATGGTGCTAACCGGTGAAGGAGGCGACGAACTCTTTGCGGGTTATGCGCGTTATTCCGGCGAAAGGCTCGCGCCGGTGTTCAATCTCCTTCCCCGTGCGATGAAGGCGGCGATGCTGGCAGCTCTCAACCGATTGCCCGGGCTTCGCCGGCCACGGCTCGCGATGCAGGCACTTTCCCAGCCGCAAGAAAGCGCTCGCTTTCTCCACTGGTTCTGTCTGGCAGATCCATCGACGAAGCGGAAACTGCTAGAGCCAGATTTCAAGCGACAGTTGAACGGCGACTCGGCGGGGGAGACTTATTCGCGATGGCTTTCGCAGACCGATGCGGCATCGCCGCTGCACCGAATGTTGTACGTAGATACAAAACTGTGGCTGCCCGACGACCTCCTCGCGCGCGGCGATAAGACCAGCATGGCTGCTTCGGTTGAGGGTCGTGTTCCTTTGCTGGACCACGTAGTGGTTGAGTTCGCCGCGTCGTTACCTCCGGACTTCAAATTACGCGGGCTGCAACGCAAATACCTGCTCAAGAAGGTTGCCGAGCGGTTGCTGCCTCCGGAGATCGTCCATCGAAGAAAACGCGGGTTCCCGACGCCGATGTCATGTTGGTTCCGGCGTGGAGCGCGCTCGTTCCTTCGTGACCACCTCGTTTCCGAGGCGGCCCGGAAACGCGGCATCTTTGTGCCTGCGTATATCGAGCAATTGCTGGACGAGCATGACCGGGGAATGCGCGATCATGGCCCGCTGTTGTGGGCATTGCTGAGCGTCGAGCTATGGCACCGTCTCTACCTCGACGGCGCGGTTGCGACGACCGGGCGGGGGCAGTCGGGGGCGCGAGCCCGAACATTCAGGAGTAGCAAGGTGTGACGGCCCACCTCCATGTGAATACAAAAAGTCCCTTGACTGTATCGGAGCGGGACTGCACCACGGTCTATAACTCGATTGCCGCCGATTACGACGAAAAGCGGTTCGGCACTGCACATGGACGCTATGACCTGGAGGAAAGCCGCGCCCTGTTGGAGGACATCATACGTGGGCACATTGACCGCCAGCAGTGGTCAGCGCTGGACGTCGCCGCCGGTACCGGAAAGGTCGCAATCACTGCGGCACATTGTGGCGGGCGTGTTGTAGCTCTCGATAGTGCCGAAGCAATGTTGTGGCAGTGCCAGTGGAATGCGATTCGCGACGGGGTAGCGCCTCGAATTAGCTGTCAGCTTGGCCGGGCGGAGCAACTACCTTTCCCCGCAAACCACTTTGACCTGGTCTTTTCGTTCCGCTTTCTTCACCTGGTCCCTCGTTCTGAATACCCGCACCTTCTGCGGGAAATGCTGCGCGTGACCAAGCCGGGCGGCCATATAGTCATCGAGATCAAGAACCGTTGGTACGGGTTGCTCTGGTACTCGATTCGCGACCGACGGCGGGTCCGGCGAGGCGAGAACCGGCTCAGCAGTTACAGCAGTCTGCGCGACTTAGCGCACCTTGCGAAAGAGGCGGGCGGCTGTCGCCTGCTATCGACCTACGGCCTGCTTCTACCAAAAGGGTGGTGGCTGCTGGGCCGGCCACGTCTCCAGTGGAGTGCTCGCCTTCTCGCTCGTAAATGGCTGAAGCCCATAAGCGCCCACGTCGTGGCGGTCTATCGCAAGATGGATTAGCTGACACCTGCTTATCGCTGCCGCATTGCTGCTCAACACAATGCTGGGAGGAACGAGTACTTAATGCACGTCCTCATGCTCCTTGAGAACTGTAGCTATCCGCGCGATCGGCGAGTCAGCGGGGAAGCCAAAGCATTGCGCGAAGCTGGGTACGAGGTATCAGTGATCGCGCCGGCAACGCCGCGCCAGCCCGTTCGCGAAACCGTGCAAGGGGTGGAGGTGTACCGGTATACGCCACCACGCTCGGGAGAAGGACCTGTTGGGTACGTTTGGGAATATGCGTATTCAATGACGGTAACCTTCCTGTTGTGCGTTCGCGTATTTATGCACCGGCCGTTCGCCGTCATTCATGCCGCGAATCCACCCGACACTTTCTCCGTTATAGCCGCGTTTTTTAAATTGTTCGGCGTAGGTTTTGTTTTCGACCACCATGACCTCGCCCCGGAGATGTACTATGCGAGGTTTGCCGGGAAGGGCCATAAGTTCATGTACAAAGTGCTTCTGCTCTTCGAGAAGCTGTCGTGTCGCCTCGCTGACCATGTCATCGCGACCAACGAGTCTTACAAACTCGCTGAGTCCGCGCGCGGCGGCATACCACCGGAACGAATCACTGTGGTACGCAACGGTCCCGAACCGGACCGCCTGCGGCCGGTTGCGCCTGACGTTGAACTGCGTAACAAGGCTGCCTGTCTACTTGGCTACGCCGGGCTGATGGGTTTCCAGGACGGGGTTGATTACCTCCTGCGGGCGATCGAACACCTGGTCTATCGTCTCGGGCGGCGTGATTTCCACTGCATCATTGTTGGCGACGGAGACGCAATGAAAAGCCTTATTGCGCTCGCCGAGCAACTGCAAATTACTGCCTATGTGACCTTCGCCGGGTGGGTCTCAAACACGGAGCAGTACGTTCGTGTTTTGTCGTCAGTGGACATTTGCGTCGCGCCCGAACCCTCCAATCCGTACAACGACCGCTGCACCATGATCAAGATTGCCGAATATATGGCGCTAGAAAAACCTATTGTGGCGTTTGATTTGCCTGAACATCGATACACCGCGGCTGACGCCGCCGCATATGTCTCATGCAACGATGAAGCACAGTTTGCCCGCGCCATTTCGCAACTCATGGACGACCCCGGGAAACGACAGCGAATGGGACGGATCGGGCGTGAGCGCGTGCTGTCACAATTTGCGTGGAAGTATTCGGTCCCGCGTTTGCTTGCGGCGTATCAAGCTGCATTTGCCACGAAAGCGCTTCCAGTCTCCAGCCAAAGCATTTGGGGCGGCAGCCGCAGTGAATAGCAGAATAAGATTTCGGCATTGGTTCGCCTCCCGACGGATTAGCTACATCGTTCGGCGGCTACTCATTCTCCTCACGCGCTACGGAATCACACCCAGCCTGGCAGAAAAACGCGTTTTCGATGGCGTTCAGGCCCTAGCCAAGTACTCCTGTCGGCCGACGTTTGCGGTGCCGGGACGCATCGTTGCCCGGAATCCGGACTTCTGCCGCGAACTGCAGCGGCAGGGTGCCGAACTGTCCATTCACGGCCACGATCACGTTGACTTCCGCAGTCTCGAGCCGGGCGAGGCGCGCGCGCAGTTCATGGCTGCGGCAGCAGCGTTCCGTAGGAGTGGCATCGAATTCGAAGGTTTCAGGTGTCCGTACCTCAGCTATACCGATGAGTTGCAGCCCACATTGCCACCTGGCGAGTTTGCATACAGTAGCAATAAGGCGATTTGGTGGGACGTTGTCCCGCCCGGTGCTGATCAGTACGCCACCGCTGTGTTCCGGAGTCTGCGGCGGTTCTATTGCCCGACTCCCTCTTCTGAAGCGCTCGCCATACCAAAGATCAACGGCCAGTTGCTTGAAATTCCGGCCTCGCTGCCTGACGACATTCAGATCGCGGATGGACTGCGCCTGGGCCGGGCAGGGATGAAAGAACTGTGGACAGACATCCTGTATCGCACCCACTCACGCGGCGAGATTTTTGTCCTGATATCTCATCCGGAAACTTTCGACCAGACCACGCCCGCGTTAGAGGACCTGCTGCGCACCGCTCAGCGACTCAAACCGAGCGTCTGGGTGGCGCAGTTGCGCGACGTGAGTCGGTGGTGGTGGGAAAAATCAGAGTTTACCACCGAGCTATCCATCACTGGCCCGCGAACCCGCATTCAGTTCACCTGTTCGCACCGTGCAACCATTTTGGTGCGCGGAGTGATAACACGCAACCGCACTCGCCGCTGGGATGGACAGTATGAAATAGTCGAGGGTCGCGAGGTCGAAGTTGCTCCTGGCCCTCTGCCGCTGGTCGGCGTAGCAGATGATGTCCCTTCGGCTGCGCTCACTTTCTTGGCCGACCAGGGATACATCGTCGAAGCGGGTGAGAACGCGCAGCGATGTGGCATTTTTCTCCGTCAGCCCGACTTCGCGGTGTCTGAAGTTGCACTAGTAGAGAAGATTGAGTCATCCGGCGCGCCACTGCTGCGGTTCTGGCGCTGGCCGGATGCGAATCGCAGCGTGCTATGCATCACAGGCGACCTCGACGCCGTCAGCCTGTTTGACTATGTGTCCAGGCTTCTCCCTTCATCACCTTTGCTTCCGCGTTTCACCATGAGAGCGCCGGCCGATTCAAGAGATTCCTGAAATGGAAAATATTTCCATCACTGACTCGCCTGACACTGCCACATGGGAACAGTTTGTGGCTGAGCATCCGAAGGGCACGATTTTCCACACCCCGCAAATGGTGGCCGCGTTCCGGGCCGCAGCGAAGCACGAACCCTTGGTTCTGGCCGCGGTCAAGAAGGATGGGAAAATCGTCGCTTTGCTCGTCGCCGTACGGGTGAAGACTTTGCCCGACCCCTTGGGCGCGATCTCGTCAAGATCGATCTTCTATGCGGAACCAATTTGTCGCACTGGTGAGGGTGCAGCGTGCGCCCTCGAACTGCTCATCGCTGAACATGACAGGCGAATGCGGCGCAAAGTGCTGTTCACCGAAGTGCGCCCCTTTTTCGCTGCAGGGGATGAGCGCGCCGCACTCGAAAGGTGCAGTTATACGTTTGAGCCGTACTTAAACTTCCTGGTCGATCTTACTGTGCCTTTGGACGAATTGATGCTGCGGATGTCGAGCAGTTGTCGGGCACACATTCGCCATGGTCTGCGGCGTGGCATTTATGCTATGGAAGCCACATCGCCCGAGGCGCTCGAGTCCGTCTACAACATCGTCGGCGAGACGTATGCACGAGCCCACGTCCCACTCGCCGATAAGAGTCTTTTTGAAGCGGTTTATGCTCTCGCGCCCAGCGGGAGCTTGAACGTCACTCAGGTCTTCCAGGATTCAATGTTGATTGGCGGTGCCATTCTTTTGTCGTACAGGGAACGTGTGCTGGCCTGGTACTACGGCACTCAGCGATGCCGGTCATGCTACGCGGCTGAGTGTTTGATTTGGCATAACATCGAGTGGGCCCAACGCAACGGCTACAAGATTTTCGACTTTGGGGGAGCCGGATGGCCGGATAGACCGTATGGCGTACGCGAGTTCAAGGCCAAATTTGGTGGCGAGCGTGTTTGTTATGGCCGCTACCGCAAGATTTACTCCCCGTGGAAGTTTACAATTGCCGAGAAATCCTACGAAGCGATAAGACACTCCGCTGCCGCCAGTCTCCTGTGCGGCAAACCTCAGATTTCCAAAGCTGCTTAATCATCTATCTGGTTCGACCATGAATACACCCAGCGCCGTCTTCGTCCACCCTACCGCACTCGTCGAGAGCGAACGCATTGGTGCAGGCACTCGCATCTGGGCGTTCACTCATGTGATGTGCGGTTCAGTTATTGGCTCCAACTGCAATCTCGGGGACCACTGCTTCGTTGAAGCAGGGGCTATCATCGGGGATAACTGCACCATCAAGAACGACAACGCTATATGGGAAGGCATCACCCTAGAGGAAGGAGTGTTTGTCGGCCCGAGTGTCAGGTTCACCAATGACCTGTACCCGCGGTCTCCTCGGCTGCCGCAGGCCAGCGCACGATACGAGAACCGCGCCTGGCTGGTTCCGACTCGTGTGAGAGTGGGAGCTACAATCGGCGCAGGCGCAATCGTGCTGGCAGGGGTCGTACTGGGCGAATTCTGTACGGTCGCGGCAGGAGCTGTAGTCACGCGAGACGTCCCCGCCTACACGCTCGTAAAAGGAAGTCCGGCGCGGGTCGCGGGGTGGGTTTGTGAGTGTGGACAACGGTTGCAGTTCGACCAGGACGCTGCTGTTTGTCACGCTTGTGGTTTGTCGTTTGGGCGTGACGGCACAAACATTCGTCAGCAATTGGTTCAGGCAGTGGTGGCTCCAGAACAATGAGCACTCCGGATTGCGAAATCGCCATCATAGGTGCCGGGCCCTATGGCCTTTCGGCGGCAGCACACTTGCGGGCCGCCGGCGCCGATGTGCATGTGTTCGGGCGTCTGTTGGAGTTCTGGAAGCAACACATGCCGGTGGGCATGCTGTTGCGCTCTGGATGGAAGGCATCCAGCATTGCCGGCCCTGGCGGATCATTGTCGCTTGACGAGTTTCAGCGGCAACACAACCGCACGTTGCCCCGCCCCTTGCCACTGGAATCCTTCGTCGCATACGGCCACTGGGTACAGGCGCAAGCAGCCATTGACGTAGATCCCGACCTTGTGGACAGTGTGCAAGCGCGCGGAGCCCGTTTCGAGCTTCGCCTCCAGAGCGGTCGGCGGTTTCTGACGCGGCGAGTGGTCGTCGCGGGCGGGCTGGCTCCATTTCCGCTCATCCCTCAGCAATTTAGAGGTCTGCCCCAGTCGCTTGCTTCGCATTCTTCGGAGCATCGACACTTTAGCCGGTTTCGGGACAAACGGGTGGCTGTGGTCGGCGGCGGCCAAAGCGCGCTGGAATCGGCTGCCCTGCTGCGCGAGTGCGGCGCCGACGTCGAACTGCTTGTTCGTGCCCCCTCGGTCATTTGGATCCACAAACGCGAGTGGATTCTCGAGCATCTCGCGTTGCTTGCGAGCCTCTTGTATCCTCCGACCGATGTCGGCCCGCCATTTCTTAACCAGATCGTTGCCAGACCGGACTTTTTTAAGGTCCTACCGCCAGAATGGCGCGCTCGCATCGCGCACCGTTGTATTCGACCTGCCGGCGCCGCTTGGCTGCTTCCACGGATCGCGGGCGTGACGATCACCAACGGCATTACGGTTGAGGCGGCTGAATCCAAGGGTGACCAGGTGGCGCTGCGATTGACTGACGGCAGTACGCGCACAGTTGATCATGTTGTCCTCGCAACCGGCTACGCCGTCAACATTGCAAAATATCCATTCTTGCCATCCGCCCTCACTCAACAGGTCGAGCGGGTGAACGGCTATCCACGACTGCGCCCAAGCTTTGAATCGTCCGTTCCAGGCTTGCACTTTATTGGCGCATCAGCGGCGTGGAACTTTGGTCCGCTAATGCGGTTCGTCTGCGGTACCGCATACACCTCGCGAGCTCTAACGCAGCACATCCGCGGACGCAGGATCTCATATGAATCACCCGCCCTTCGCGCGACACGGCCGCACGCCAGCGGGAGCGCTAGTATGGGGCGGTGACTATCGTGGCCTGGGAGTCGTCCGGAGTCTCGGGCGACGTGGCATACCCGTCTGGGTACTTACAGATCGACACGCCATCGCAGCCACTTCGCGATATTGTCGTCGCAGCCTCTATCTGCCGAGCGGCCCCATTGCCGACATAGATTTTCTCCTGCAACTTTCCGCGGAGTACCGGCTGAGCGATTTCGCGCTGTTCCCAACGAGTGATGAGACGACTGTACGAGTAGCAAACAACTACGACCGGCTGAGCTCTGCATACATCCTAACCACACCGCGCTGGGAGCATCTCTCGTGGGCACATGACAAGCGCCACGCGTACGCGGTGGCAACCGAGCTCGGAGTGCCGCATCCCTGGACGTTCTGTCCCAAGAACTTGGATGAGGTTGCAGCGTTGGAGTGCAGCTTCCCCATATTGCTGAAGCCCGCACGTCGCGACGAGCTAAACCCGCTGACGTTCGAGAAAGCCTGGGTCGTCCATGACCGGCGTGAATTGCTTGCGCGCTACGACGATGCAGCCGCGATGATGGGCCCCGATGCAGTTATGCTTCAGGAATGGATACCCGGCAACGGTGAGCACCAGTACGCTTTCGCGTGCCTTGCGCTCGGTGGCGTACCGCTCGCGTCGCTGACCGTTCAGCGCCGACGCCAGTGGCCGATAGACTTCGGCCGGTCCAGTTCGTACGTCGTTACGGTGGATGAGCCGGAAGTCGAGTCGCTCTCACGACGCCTCCTGCGCGCGACAGGATTCACTGGTCTCGTTGAGATCGAATTCAAGTTCGATTCCCGCGATGGCTCTTATCGGCTGCTCGACGTGAATCCCCGCATCTGGGGCTGGCACACATTGGGATACGCAGTTGGCATCGACTTTCCTTATCTTCTCTGGACATTGCTAAACGGCGGCACTGTCCCCCAACTGCACTCCAGTGCAGGCGTGCGCTGGGTGCGTATGCTGACGGACCTGCCGGCCGCGGCGCGTGAACTTGTCAATGGCGCCACTGGACCCCTCGAATATCTCCAAACATTACGGCCGCCGATCGCGACAGCCATCTTCGCAATCGACGACCCTTTGCCCTTTCTCGCCGAGGTACCGCTGATGATCTGGTCGCGTATATCGCACAAACTTAACACCACGCGCCTGGCTCCAGCCCCCGGTGCGACACACAACCCGGCGGTAAGTAGACGTGAAAAGACACAATCCGGAACAGGGTTAGCAGCGTGATGCTCTGCGCGGAAGACCAACTGATTGTTTGTTGTAGTACCAGCAGGATTAGTACCGATAACTCCGAACAGGTTAGCGCATTGCTGCGACAACCGCTTGACTGGCCGTACATCCTGAAAGCGTCGATCGCGCACGGTGTCTCGCCATTGCTCTACTCCGCCCTCCTGCACATCGATGCCGCAAATCACGTGCCAACCCAGGTGATGCAACGACTGCGGGACCTCTACTGTGGTAACGCCAAACGAAACCAGCGACTGTTCCGCACAATTGCCGATATATTCAACGCCCTTGCTGACGCCGGTGTAAGCGCGATCGCACTAAAAGACCTTCAACTGGCGTGGCAGGTATATCCGGACCTGGCGCTTCGCCCGATTGGCGACCTTGATGTCCTGATCCGGCGTGAGGACTACTGCAAAACCGCAACATGCCTCAATGCCATGGGGTTTGATCCCCTGCCAGCCAGGGACATACCGTACACGCTGAAATATGCATGGGCACACCACTTTCGCCGAAATGCAGATAACGTGTGGGTGGATCTGCAGTGGAACATCCAGCAGTTGGAGTGGGATTCCTATGGCGATGGCAATTTCGATTTCCAAATCGATCGTGTCTGGCGCAATGCCCGTCAGATGTCGGTGCACGGTTGCCCCATCCACGTGCCAAAGCCGGAGGATATGTTGTTTCACCTCTGCATGCATCTTGAAGGACATCGCTATTCCGAATTGGTGCTTTTCTCAGACATTGCCGAGCTGTTGAGTCACTACGAAGAGTCTCTCGATTGGGACTATTTGGTCTCCATCAGCGCAAGATATGGGGTTACATCTTCCGTCTACTACACGCTTTTCATCACCCACGCTCTGCTGAGTGCTCCCGTGCCGGACAAGGTTTTGGCAAAGCTCGAGCCGGCGTGTTTCAAAGGAAACCTTTTTGAACCACTTTTTGGAAGCCTGACGCGGCTGCACCTTTCGCTTGATGAAATTCGCTGTGCGACGGCTGCGCCGCCCGCCGCGATGCAGAAGATGGAACGCGCCACTCGCCGTCAGGCTTTCGCAGCCATGACCGCCTACCGTGAACTCGACGCAATCCTCGACACAGCTACTAAGGCGGGTGTTCGTCCGCTGATCTGTACGGGGATGCCGTCGGAACGTGTGCTTCCCGACGACGCGCTCCCACCTTTCAAGCCCATTCAGATGTTCATCGACGAAACTCATCTTTCCGCCCTGACGTCGAGCTTACAACGCACTTGGTATCGCGTCGCCGACGGTCATTTCGAGAAAATTGTGGAAACAAGGTCTGCCGATCCCTGCCTGGCCGGTGAGTCAGTGGCGGTAACGTTCAGGGCCACGATTTGTAGCCGCGTTGATCGGCTGCGCTCCACGAGCAACTCTAATGGTGTAAAGCAGGTTGCTCTCCGCTCCTTGCGATCCCATTTGTTTCGCTCTCGCTCCAGCCCGCTTGTGCTGGAGATAGAGATTGTTGCTGTGACCCGGGCGGAAATGTTTGCCCAGCTCGCAACCTGTTGGGCGAAGCAGCCGCGCGAACGGTTATTTGAAGCATGCAACCTGCTGCAGGTACTGCGCATTCCCAAGCCGATCAAAGAAGATAAGTTTACACACACAACTGAAGAGTGTACTGACCCGTCCGCCGTCAGGCGCGCACTTGCCGCCTTATCGGCCTTCACTCCGGATGCGAACTTCCCTGTCGCCTCATCGAACTACGATCCCATTCGCTTGTTCGAAGAAGCGCGATACTCGCTGAATTCCTGGGGAAGGTATTCTGCCTTCAAGCAGGCGTTCTACTACTTCTTTGTTGCGCTGTTGCACGAGTCGCGGACAGACGCAGTTCGATATCTTCTGGCGTCAGCATTCCGCCTGCGGGGGCCATCGCTCAGGTCGGCGATGTGGGCGGGCCTGTGGGGGGCTTGCAGGTCTTTATGTCCTTCGCGACACAGCATTGAAGATTTTGCCTACTGGATCGAACCGCGAGCCGCGCAAACGGAACAACTGGGTCACCGTTGACTGAAGCAGCCAAGATTCTGCAGAACACGGCCGTCCTCGGCGCCGCAAAGATCATCGAGCGCGCCAGCACCGTGATTCTGGGCATCGTGGTTGCCCGCATGCTTGGCCCCACAGGTCTCGGCGTATATTCCGCCGCAATGGTGTATTACGGCCTGGTCTCGCTTGCAGCGGAGATGGGCGCCAGCAATTACGTCACCCGCGAGATTGCGAGGGACCCGGACAGCACCGGGCGCTACTTTGTCCACGTTGCCGGTTTGTCAATTGTCGTTGCTTTTGCCGTTATGGCGGGTTCAACAGCGGTGGTTCCTTTGCTCGGCTACTCACAGGAACTTCGCACCGGCGTCTACGTCATCATCTGCGCGGTTTTGCCGGGCGCGTTGCGGAGCATCCAGGAATCCGTTTTCGTGGCGCGACAACGCGTTGCGTTCATCACGTACGCGTGTCTGATGGCGGCATGCGTAAACGTGGCGGTGAGTATTTATCTACTGCACCGTGGCGTCGGCATTGTAAGCCTGGTGGTGGCATTCGTCATCGTGCAGTACCTGATGGTGCTCGTCTACTTCTACTTCCTGCAGCGCCACGTGGCGGCCCTGACGTGGCACTTCGATCCGCAGTTCGCTTGGACGGCGCTTAAGGAAATGCGTACTTTCACCGCGGTCTCGATCCTGGGCGGACTTCTGGCCCGTCCCGAGATTTTCTTGTTGTCGCTGCTCAGCAACGAGACCCAGATCGGCTATTACGGTGCCGCCTTTCGCATTGTTGACATTTGGCAATTGATCCCGCAGACGTACATGACCAACGTTTACCCGGTACTTTCGCGCTCCTACCATCTTGCTGACGAGAATGCCCACGCGATCCGGGACAGCGCCATCAAGTACCTGCTGGCCGTCTCACTACCTCTCGCCGCCGGCATCGTCGTACTTGCCCAGCCGATAATTGAAATGTTTTACGGCAGCCGCTTTGCTCCATCAGTACCGATGCTTGTTTTGCTCGCGTGGAATGTTCCCGTCAGTGCACTTTTTGCGATCTTGTGGCGCGTCCTGGCAGCCCGCGGCCAGCAGGGTTCGGTCCTTCGTGCACAGCTTGCAACTGTCGTCGTGCGAATTGGTTCCGGAGCCGTGCTGATCGGGTCGTTGGGTGCCCTGGGGGCGGCAATCACCACTCCGGCCAGCCTGCTATTCAACAACGCGCTGCTGCTTTCGTACCTCCGCCGTGATGGCACTGTGCTCAGCATCATGCGGCTGGCGTGGCGGATGACAATTGCCGCCGCCGTGATGGGTAGCCTGACGTACCTCCTCCGCACGCAGCTCCAGCTATGGTTCCTGGTGCCGGTCGCCGTCTTTGCCTATGCAGTAGTCATCATCGTGTTCAGGGCGTTCGCACGAGACGATTTTGCATCCCTGCGCACGGTTTGGGGTCGGAAGTAACTGTCATGAATGCCCACCCACATCAAATCGCCTCACTTGCCGCTCTTAGGGCCCCACCTGCACCGCGGGTCAGCATTCTCATCAACAATTACAACTACGCCGGGTACCTCGGGCAGGCAATCGACAGCGCGCTAGCTCAGGACTATTCGAACATTGAGGTTATCGTCGTCGACGATGGATCCACCGACGGCTCACGTGACGTGATTACCAGCTACGGTGACCGGATCGTAGCTGTTTTGCAAGAGAACGGCGGTCAAGGCAGCGCGTTCAACACTGGATTTCGACACAGCACAGGTGACCTCGTGTGTTTTCTCGACGCGGACGACGTCTTCCTGCCAAACAAAGCATCGTCGCTCATGGCGGAATACCGCGGCAATCGCGAGGCAGTGCTGTTCTATCACCGGCTTCAGCTGGTTGACGGCGATCTGCGCCCGCAAGGGAATCCGTGGCCGCGCTCTGTCTGGCGGGGCAATATACGTCGGCGCGTGGAGCAATCCGGGACGTGGTGGCCCCGGCCCACCACGAGCGGCCTATGTGCCACGCGCGCCTTTTTGCAGATCGTTCTTCCCATGCCTCCTGCACCTTACCGTTTGTGCGCCGACAGCTACATCTCCGGCCTTGCGCCGTTCTTTGGCCAGGTAGTTGGAATTAGGGAACCGCTGGCGCTGTACCGAATACATAACGCGAACTACTACAATGCCCGCGCGGCTGGTAAACGGCACGACGCCGAGCGCAGGCTACAACGGGTCGAGGTCGAGTTTCGCGAGTTATGCCGTGCATTGCACGATCAGTTTGCGATCAATGCCCTGATATCGATTGACGACAACATGCGTTACCAGCAGTTCCGTATGCTCGCGGGCCAGGGCGTTTCTCACCTACAGGTCCTGTGGGCGATCGCACGAACCCCGACGCTTCCATTGCCGATGAAGCTGCGCGAGCTCGCCAAAGTGGTGCTCGGTCGGACCTGAGTCCCAATGATCGATTTAACGCTCCAGTGGTGCTCGATTCTGCTGCTGGTGGCAAGCGCCGCTCTCTGCTGTGATCCAAGCAGCAGCATGACACCGACGCAGCAGCCGGCACGTGGCGCACTCTGGTCGGCCGACCACGAAACCGGAGATCTTTCTCAGTGGTATTCCCCCGCACTTGCCGCCACTGGCGCCCATGGCGGCGGGATATATAACAGCGGTGCCGGTGTTGCAGCGCCGTCGCGCGATTTTGCCCATAGCGGCAGTTGGAGCGCCAGGCTGACAATCAACACACCCGATAAACCGACATCCGGCACAAGGCTGTTCCGCTGGCGCGAGTCGCATGCGCACCCGGACCTCTACTACGACGTATGGCTGTACTTCCCCAGTAATTACGTCGCGCCGAGTTTCTGGAACGTCATGCAATGGAAGTCGCTGCGCGCAGGCCACGCCGACAGCGACCCGTTTTTCTTCGTGAACATCAGAAGTCGTGCCGATCGTTCAATGGAGTTCAATCTTTTCAACTGGCAGACAAAACGGAATTATTACCAGCAGCTCGCCACCCTTCCTGTCGGGCGGTGGTTTCGCGTGACCGCGCACTACGTCTGCAGCGGGTCTCCTGACGGCTCGGTCACCGTTTGGCAGGATGGAGTTTTACTCTTCGACGTCAGAAATGTTCAGACGCGCTATACGGACGGCGACTGCGGTTGGTCGGTCAACAACTACTCGGACCAACTCGTACCCGCTTCCGCCACAATTTACGTGGATGACGCAATGATCTCAACTATACCTCCGGTTTTCAAAATCACCACAAACTAGAACCACGACAAACCTAAGAGTAAGAAAGGGCGGCGCGCAGCCGCCCTTTTCGTTTGGACTTGTGATTGAGTTAAGGGATATACGTAGTGGCGATTGCAGCATCGTCCACGTACATGTATGCCGGATTTGGTGTCAACCCGTCGGAATAGAGATTTACCGCCCAAGCATTGTCGGCGCACCATGAACTGTAGTTGCAGTTGTAATAGCTGGTCCGCACGTTCTGGAAGTCGAAGACCTTGACGCCGTCGATCCACAGCGTTACCTGTCCATCAAACGCGTTCGATTGACGCAGGTAGGACTGGAGGTGTACCCAGCGCCCAACCGGCAGTGGAGCGATGCTCTGTGTATAGCTCTTGATTCCGACACCGTCGGTGGCACGCGGGCCAGCGAGCGTTGTGCCGCCCGCACCCCAACCCGCGCTGATGTACAACCCATTTGCGGTGCTGTTAACGTAAAACGCCCACACTGGATCGTTGCGCGACTTATCGGCGTTGCTGGACTTGAACTGGAACAGATTCCAGAAGTTTGCAGTTCGCGTGTAATTGGCCGGCACATACACCCACACGGAGTAGTACAGCGCCCGGTTGCTGTGGCCCTCCTGCCAGCGGAACAGGCGTGTGCCGCTGGTCGGTGAACTTGGCGTCGTGATATTGAGTTTCGCGCTCCAGTTCCCGGAGTGAGCTTTTTCGGTGGTGGCGTAAGCACTTGCGATACCGCTGTTGTAAATGCCTCCGCCGTAACTGCCGGTAGCGCTGGTCGAGGGATAATACCACTGGGTCATGTCCCCCGTTTCCATTGTGCCCTGCCATAGATACTTGATCTGGGCGGTATTCACGGTCAGCGTCATCGAGGTAGTTGCGGCTTGCGGACTCGATGCCGAGTCTTTCACGGTAACGCTAAAGGTGGCCGTTCCTGAAGCCGTGGGCGTGCCGCTTATCACGCCAGGAGTCGACATTTGCAGCCCTGCCGGCAACTGGCCCGAAACCACGCTCCAAGTGTACGGAGCCGTACCGCCCCTCGCGGTCAGGCCAGCGCTGTAGGTCGCGTTCTGCGTCGCAGCAGGCAGGGTGGTGGTAGTGATCTGTAGAGGTGTGACCGTGGCTGGAGAACCGACAGTCAATGTCAGATAAGCCGATCCATAGGTGCCGTTGCTGGCCCAGCAGCGCAACACGACTTTGTGCGTTCCAGCTTTCATGTTCACCCATTGGTTCAGCGCCTTCCACGGACCGGAATACTGGTAAACCGACACGCCATCGACATAAATGCGCCACCCCGTAGCGGCCAGGTTCGAATATGCGTTGGCGGTAATGTGGACTGGCGACATCAGGCCGGTCGAATTGTTTGCCGGAGCGGTTGCGACTACCCTGACCTGCGCAAATGCTGAGGCAATTGGGATAAGCGTTATGGCAGCGACGATCAACAGCACGAATCTCAATTTCATTTACAAAAAACTCCATATCGTTATTCGTCGTGCAACCGTGCTCCTTACCGGCGTTCGGGACACGTCAGCATGCTCCCCTGGTCGCTCGCGGAAAGACCGATGACAACTCTAGAAAGACCAAGCGGTCATCGAGCGACAGTCCAGGAACGCTCGTATGGTTACTTTTACGGTTAACGGTAGAGTAGGCCGGATACTCGGATCCGGTATTAGGCTGATCAGCTTAGTCTGCCGAATGGGTTCACTTAGATTGGCAGGTGTCCTCGCCTTGTTTCGAGCTAGTTCCGCAAATAGCTCTATATGCACCTCTGTGTGTATAACCTACTTGCACCAGAGGTTTCTGGGTATGTATGTTATACTTACATTCCCGGGCGGGCTGCTCCTCGTTGGCCTTCGAAATATCGCGCCATGTCACGTCGAGATGTCATGAGTGGGGACGTTGTGTCAGGCGACTCCTCAACGAACTTGACAAAACTTTGCCTGTCAGTTCAGTCGGAGGGCCGCAGGTTCTTGCGTTGGCGGAGCTGGTCAATCTCTGTGAAGGTCTTGAGGCGCTACAGAGCGTTCCCGGCTTCAGCGGACCACTGTGTCAAAACTGTGTCAAAACCCCTGCTGTTGGGAGCATTCGAGCTTTGGTTGAGCGAAAAGCAGATGCCCCAAGGTTGTTTGGTCTATTAGAAGTTGCCAGGAGATCCGGGAGAGCCATTAGAGCGGGCGTGAGTGCGCCCAAGGCAGGTGCGCTACCAGGCTGCGCTACGCGACTCCTTGATTATACCGGGTCAATATGTGCACCGATCTTCTGTAAGGCATTTCACTGGCAACCTTTTTGCCCCGGAGGGATATAATTCGGCGTTTGTATGAGCGCCCCCCTGTTCGCCCTGGTCGCTTACGTGCGCAGCCCGCTCGGTGAGTTCGTCGAGCAACTCCGCCGCGACCTGCATCCCGACCATCCCGAACTGCCGGCGCACGTCACTGTGTTGCCGCCCCGCCGGCTGCGCGGCCAGGTCAACGAAGCCGAGCAGATCATCCACCAGGTCTGCCGCACGGTCGAGCCGTTTGAGGTCGGCATGGGCGACGTCGAGACCTTTGCCCCCATCACGCCGACCGTCTTCATCCGCGTCGCCCACGCCGCCTATCGCCTGCGAGAACTGCACGACAAACTCAACGTCAACGGGCTCCAGTACGAGGAGCCTTGGCCCTACATGCCGCATCTGACTATAGCCAAGCTGTCGGACATCGAATCCGCGCGCCGCGCCGCCGAAATCTCCCGCCAGCGCTGGGCCGCTTACCAGGACACCCGCCGCATCCTGGTTGACCAGCTTACTTTCGTGCGTGAAGGAAGTTCAATGCACGACTGGATTGACCTCACGCCCTTCCCGCTCGGCAGCCGTCTGGCGCCCACCCGCTGAAGTTCCCGCCGTACATGGCCTTTGTGCATCTGGCCGCGCCCTTGCCATGCGCGTAAAACCATAGTGTCCGGCCACTGAATACCGGAGAGGAACCGGTTATGTACATCGGAGTCTTTGGCGCTGGCTACTTGGGCACGGTGATTTCCGCATGTCTGGCTGATTTTGGCATGCCCGTGACCTGCCTGGACGAAGACGCGGAACGAGTCAAGAGCCTCGCTCACGGCGAAGTCCCCTACTACGAACGCAACCTGACGGAAGTCGTGCGCCGCAACGTGCGTGCCGGCCGCCTGCTGTACTCCACCGATCTGCCTTCCTTTTCGCGCCGCGCCAACGTCATCTATCTCGCGCAGGACTCCTGCGATCAAATCGAGGACTACGCTCTCCGCATGGCGCAGTTTGCCGCCGCCGAGACCCTGCTGGTCGTCGTGACGCCGGTGCCGGTGGGGACCGGGTCGCGTCTCGAGGCCCGCCTCAAGGCCCAGGGCAACGGCGCGATCGTCGTGTCGCACCCGATTTTCCTCACCGACGGATGTGCCGTCGAGGACTTCAACTGGCCCGATCGCATCCTGCTGGGGACCTCGCATCGCGGTGCGGTCCTGACCCTGAAGCAGGTTTACCGTCCGCTGGTGATGCGCGGCGTGCCGGTGATCGTCACCAACCACGAGACCGCCGAACTGGTGCGCGAATCCTCCATCGCGTTCTACGCCACCAAGATTTCCTTCATCAACGAACTTTCCGCGCTCTGCGAGCACGTCAACGCCGACGCCGTTGATCTGGCGCTGGCGCTCGGGCTGGACAAGAAGATTGCGCCGCGCTGCCTGCAACCCGGCGCCGCGTTTGGCGGCCCCTTCGCCGAGATGCAAATGGAAGCCCTTGCCGGCCTGGCCCGCGGCCAGGGCATTGACCTGAAGATCCTCAGCGCTGCCCGCGAGGTGAACCGCGCGTTTTCCGACTGCATCTCCAGCAAGATTGCGCGCGCGCTCGATTCACTGGAGGGCGCAGAACTGGGCGTGCTCGGCCTGGCCTTCAAGCCCAACACCAACTCCGTGGCGGGTTCCTCCTCCATTTCCCTGGTGCGCAATCTCACCACTCGCGGCGCGCAGGTACGCGCCTACGATCCCGTGGCCATGCCGGCCGCCATGCGCGAACTGGATGACACCGTCAAGTATTGCCAGAACGCCTACGCCGCCGCCGACGCTGCCGACGCCATTATCGTCAGCACCGGCTGGCCCGAGTTCCGGGCCCTGGATTTCGATCGCATTCGTCGCCTCCTGAAACGGCCGATCATCGTGGACACGAAAAACCTGCTCGACTCCGAACGCCTGCGCTCCATGGGCTTCCAGTACGTCGGCATGGGCCGGGCGTGACTTTTGGGCCTCCTGCTGGGAATGCGTGGTAAGCCTGTAACGGCTGAACTGGGCACGGTCTCTCCCCCAACCGTGCCCGATTTTTTTGCTTCAGCCCGCCACAACCAGCTCTTCTTCACTGAAGTCGGCGAGCGCCAATTGAAGATTTCCCGCGTTCGTCGCGTAGGCCAGGCCGGTTTCCAGCGCCACCACTCCTTGCCGCACCAGACCTTCGATTACCGTGTCGAAGTCCTGCATCCCCTCGGTGTCGCCATCCCGAATCGCGTCAAGCAGCGACCGTCCTTCGCCTTCTCCTTTGACCACGTACTCGCGGGTGCGCAACGTGGCTTTCAGGATCTCGATCGCCGCCACCCGGCCCTGCCCGTCCTTGCGCGGCAACAGCCGCTGCGACACGATGTAGCGAAATGACTGCGCCAGCCGGCTGCGGATGGCCTGCTGTTCCGAGAGATCAAACTCGCCCACAATCCGCTCGATGGTCTTGCTCGCGTCGATGGTGTGCAGCGTGGAAAGTACCAGGTGGCCCGTTTCCGCCGCCGTCATCGCGATTTCGATGGTTTCCTTGTCGCGCATCTCGCCCACCAGGACCACCTTGGGCGCTTGCCGCAACGCTGCCCGCAGAGCCAGCGCAAACGTCCGCGTGTCGCTGTGCAGTTCCCGCTGGTGAATGGTCGCTTTGCGGTGCGGATGGATAAACTCGATCGGATCCTCAATCGTGATGATGTGACACGCGCGCTCCCGATTGATCAGGTCCACGATGGCGGCCAGCGTGGACGATTTGCCCGACCCCGTCGGCCCGGTGACCAGCACAATCCCGTTTTTCAGGCGCGCGATTTCGGCGAGCTGCGCCGGCAGCTTCAACTCAGCGAACGTCGGAACGGTTGGCGGGATGACACGCATAACTATCGCGTACGTCCCGCGTTGTCGGAAGATGTTGACCCTGAACCGGCCGACTTTCGCAATGCTGTACGACAGGTCCGCCGCGCCATCGTTGTTCAAACATTCGATCGCGTGCTTGTTTCTGCCCAGCAGATCACCGGCAATGCGCGCCGTGTCGGTGGGCGTCAGGGCCGGAAGGTTGGGCACGGGAACTAGTTCGCCGGCTGCCTCCACCTGCGGCGGGCGTCCCGGCGACATGATCAGGTCGCTCACGTTCTTGTCCGCCCGCAGCATCCGGCAGATCAGGTCAGGCGTGGCCAGCGGCGCAGGGTTGTTCTCTTGCGGCGCAACCGCCACCGGTTTGGGCGCAGTTGCCTGCACCACGTTAGACGGTAAAGTAGCTTTGGATTCGCTTGGAAGTGTGGACATGTACGGGAACCTGAGTCACGTGTCCATATCATCCGAATCTTCGCCGCATGTGAAGCAGCATCTCGCCTTCGCGCGCACGAAAGTAATCTTCACGGGAAAGATTGCAGGACGGGAATACTGCTGGCCCGATCAGTGCAGGCTTTTGGGGTGGGTGGTGGGATTCGAACCCACGACAGCCGGAGCCACAGTCCGGAGTTCTACCACTGAACTACACCCACCGCAGGCGGGAACGCACGTACAGGCGGCAAATGCGTGGCCAATGCCATTCTACACGACAGAGTTGTTCACATGCACGGCCGCATTGACCGTGCCGCGCCGCAGTCGCACAATCGCGCTCGGAGGAAGCAATGGGCACAACTCAGACGTATGCGCGTCCCGCGGTGGCGCACCACATGGTCACCACCGCATTCGATCTGCATGGCCATCGCATCGTGCGCAACCTGGGCATCGTGCGCGGCATCATCGTGCGCTCGCGCTCGGTCTTCGGCACCATCGGTGCAGGTCTCCAAACGCTGGTTGGCGGCAACATCACCCTGTTCAGTAATCTTTGTGAAAAGACGCGCGCCGACGCCTTCGACCTGATGCTTCAACACGCCGGCGAACTGGGCGCCAATGCCGTCATCGGCGCGCGCTACGACGCGACCGAGATCATGCAGGGCGTCACTGAAGTGCTGGCCTACGGCACCGCCGTCGTGGTTGAGCCCATCACTTAGGAGTGCCGCCGCCACCACAGGATGGAGATCTGCGCAATGTTTCGTGCCTAGTACAAATGGTCACGCAGCGCCCGCTGCTGCTCGGCGGCAGTCATCTGCCCCCAGAGCATCCGCCGGTTGCGTTCCACCCAGACGTTGCGCTCGCCGGCATCTTTGGCCCGCGTGAACCACTCGTACGCCTGTGCCCGGTCCAGCGGCACGCAGTGGCCGGTGGCGTACATTGCGCCCAGTTGGCTGTAGGCTTTGGGATTTTCCATGTCGGCGGCGTTGCGCAAATAGAGCAGCGCCTGCGAACAGCTTTTCGGCACGCCCTTGCCGTACAGGTAAGCCTGGCCTTTCGCCAGCATTGCCTGGCTCTGGCTCTGCCGAGCGGTTTCCTCCGAACGCGTCACCACCGCCGGCTTTGACGTGCTGGGCTCGGCGTCCGCGGACTCGGTCACTTCCCCGTCCTCGCCGCCGGCCGGACCTTCTGCCGCCGGTTCGCTGTCAGCCGGCTTTGCTGCAAGTTCATCGTTGGCGGCAGCGGTTGGCCCGTCTTTGCCCGTGTCAGTGGCCGACGCAGCTTCACTCGTGCTGCTACTCGCCGGCGGCAGCGGTGCCGGCGTTACCGTCGGCTCAACCGGTGCTTTCGGTGCTTCCGCCACCGGTGGTAATGGAGGCTTCACGATCGTCGTGTACCAGCTCGGGAACTGCTTCCATTGGTACGCTATGAATCCGGCAAAACCGGCGAGTACCAGCAGCGCCACGATCACTCGTCCATAGCGCCGCGGCGGCCCATCCTCATACAGGTAGGTCAGATTGTTACTTTCACCCGCCGCGTCCGCCAACCCGAGAAACGACGGCCCACTGATCGGGACGTTGCTCTCGCCTTCTGGCCCATTTGATTTTGCGAGCGCTGGTTCTTCCCGCGCCTTCATCACCTCGATATCTGCCGGTTCCGGGGCTCCGGCCGCACGGCTCGCCTCCCATCGCGGCTTGAACGTAAACGTTGGGCCGGCCACAAACTGTCGCAAGCCCTCCGCCGTGAACGCCGCCCGCACCGGCGGCCTCGCCCCAGCTTCGGTTCCCGTCTGCGCCATCTCCACCAGCCGCGTACCGCACCGGCCGCAGAACCAATTGTCTTCCGGGTTGACGTGATCGCACTGTTTACACTTCACACCGCGCTCCTCGGAACGATTATTCTGCTTAGCAGTTGGATGTCCCCCGCGAGCAGCGGGATTGACGCCCTGCCCTGACTCCAAGCGCCTGATTTCTCGCGCATTTCCAGCAGCTCCCGCGCCTTTACAGCATTGCTTCCGAATGTTATTCTCGGTTGGTTACAGGAGACAGAAGAACTAAAGTAGGAGTGCACCCGAGTCAGTGTTAGCCCGAGAGCGAAAGCAGAACATTATCGACCAGTACCGCACCCACCAGACCGATACGGGCAGTCCGGAAGTGCAAATCGCCCTTCTGAGCGAGCGCATTGGTGAGTTGACGGAGCATTTTAAGACACACAAGAAGGACCACGCGTCCCGGCGTGGCCTGCTGATGCTGGTCAGCAAGCGCCGTCGCTTGCTCGATTACCTGAAGCGATACGATTCCGAGCGTTACAAGGTCGTCATCCAGAAACTCGGCATCCGCAAGTAACTTGCCTGCCGATCTTGGACGTCTTGTCCACCGTGACTTCGTGTATCTATCGCTCCCCGTCCGGCTGCCCCTGGATGCGACTGCCGCGTCCGGGGCGTGCTCTGTTTCGCCCTCTCCTGTTGCTCCCTCCGGTCCGATCCGGGTGCTCTCATGAATGGAAGGAAGACGAATGAATGTTCCACAGCCCCATACCACCACCGTCGAGCTCGATGGCGGCAAGACCCTCACATTTGAAACCGGCAAGCTGGCAAAGCAAGCCCATGGCGCTGCCGTCGTTCGCATGGGTGAAAATGTAGTCCTGGCGACTGCCGTTGCCAGTCCCGAACCGCGCGAAGGCATCGATTTTTTCCCTCTTACCGTTGATTACCGCGAGTACACCTACGCTGGTGGCCGCATCCCTGGCGGCTTCATCAAGCGCGAAGGCCGCCCCAGCGAACGTGAAATCCTGACCAGCCGCCAGATTGACCGTCCGGTGCGCCCGCTCTTCCCTGAAGGCTTCCGCAACGAGACCCAGGTCATCGCGCTCTGCCTGTCCGCCGATACCGAGAACGATCCCGACGTCGCCGCCATCAACGCCGCCTCCGCCGCCCTGACCCTGTCCGATATCCCGTTCCTCGGCCCGATCGGCGCGGTGCGCGTCGGCATGACTAATGGCAAGTTCATCATCAATCCGACCTACACCGAGATGCGCGACGGCGACCTCCGCCTCATGGTGGTCGGCACCAGCGAAGGCATCGTCATGATCGAAGCCGGCGCCAACGAGGTGGATGAGGAAACCGTCGTCGAAGCCATCGAATTCGGCCACGGCGAAATCAAAAAGATCTGCGCCGCTATCTCCGAATTGGCCGCGAAGCACGGCAAACCCAAACGCGAGGTCCCCAAAGAGGAAATTGACGAGGCTTACCTGGACGACCTCCGCGCCCGCATCGGCGACCGCCTGAAGGACGCGCTCGACACCGAGAAACACGTTAAGCAGGAAAGCGCCGAGCTGGTGAAGGCACTCAAGAAGGAACTGAAAGACGCCATCCCTGAAGAGAACGAAGAAGAGCGCAGAAAGCTGTCGCAATACTTCGAACTGCTCCGCGAGCGCATTTTCCGCGCTCAGGTGCTTAAGGAAAGGCGCCGCCCGGACGGCCGCCAGTTCGACCAGATCCGCCCCATCTGGATCGAGGTCGGCGCGCTGCCGCGTACCCACGGTTCGGCAATCTTCACCCGTGGCGAGACCCAGGCGCTCGTCACCACTACCCTGGGCACCGCCGAAGACATGCAGCGCATGGAGCTCTTCGAAGGCGAAGCCAAGAAGCGCTTTATGCTGCACTACAACTTCCCACCGTTCTCGGTCGGCGAGGTGGCGTTCCTGCGCGGCGCGGGCCGGCGCGAAATCGGCCACGGCGCTTTGGCCGAGCGTGCCATCTCCGCCGTGCTGCCCGCGGAAGAGGACTGGCCCTACGCCATGCGCGTGGTCAGCGACATCCTCGAGTCCAACGGCTCGTCTTCCATGGCGACCGTCTGCGGAGCGTCGCTTTCGCTCATGGACGCCGGCGTTCCCATCAAGGCCGCGGTTGCGGGCGTGGCCATGGGCCTAGTGAAGGAAGGCGACGAGTATGCCGTGCTGAGCGATATCGCCGGCGCGGAAGACCACTATGGCGACATGGACTTCAAAGTCGCCGGCACGCGCGACGGCATCACCGCCCTCCAGATGGATATCAAGGTCACCGGCATCACCGCCAAGGTCATGCGCGAGGCCCTGGAGCAGGCTTATCGCGGCCGCGTCCACATCCTCGACCGCATGCAGGAAGTCATGCCCGAACCGCGCTCCACCATCAGCGAGTACGCGCCGCGCTTCTATAGCCTGCAAATTCCGACCGACAAGATCCGCGACCTTATCGGGCCCGGCGGCAAAGTCATCCGCGGCATCATCGAGCAGACCGGCGTCAAGATTGACGTGGAAGACAGCGGACGTGTCAACGTTTCCTCGGCCGACCAGGCCGCCGCCGCCAAGGCCCTTCAGATGATCGGCGACATCACCGCCACCGCCGAGGTCGGCAAGACCTATCTCGGTAAGGTATCGCGGCTGGCCGACTTCGGCGCATTCGTCGAGATCCTGCCCGGCACCGACGGCCTGCTGCACATCAGCGAAGTCGCCGAGCACCGCATCAAGGACATCCGCGACGAGCTGAAAGAAGGCGACCAGGTGCTGGTCAAGGTGCTCTCGATCGAAGGCAATCGCATCCGGTTGTCGCGCAAGGCCATCCTGCGAGAACAGCGCGCCAAGATGGAAGTCGGCCACGGTGAAGGCGCCATGAGCATCGAGGGCGGCGAACCGGCGGCGAGCTTCGAAGCGTCCGACGAAGTCGAAGAAGGCGAACCGAACTTCAACCGCGTCGAGGGTGCGCACGCTGCCCCGGGGCGAGGCCCCGCCGGCGGGCGCGGTGACCGTCCTGACCGCGGACCCGGCGGGCCACGCGGCCGCAGACGCCGTGGCGGAGGCCGCGGCCCCGGTCGCGGCGGCGACAGCCACCACGGCGGACGCCACTAACACCGGTTCACGTTCCCCGTTCCCCGTTGGTGCCCAGGTTCGCGCCGTGCTGTTCGGCGCTAACCTGGGTTGGAACAACGCATCCGCCCTGTGGCGCCGCCGTCTCGGCGGCGGGCCCCGCGTTTGCCGCAGCAGTAGCGCCGCTCGGCGGCGGGCCCGATTCCAGTTGCAACCTTTGCGCCCTTTGCGTTTGAGCTGTTGCGACTACCGAAACTTCTTTTCCGGCCCCGTACCCGTCACTTCTCCCGGCGCGGCGGCCGACTGGCGTTGTTCGGGATACTCATACACCCCGCGTCCCGACTTGCGCCCCAGGCGCCCGGCCTTGACGTACTGCACCAGCAGCGGCGCCGGACGGAATTTTTCGCCCAGGGTCTTATGCAGGTATTCCAGTACGTGCAGGCGCGTGTCCAGCCCCACCAGGTCCACCATCTCGAACGGCCCCATGGGATGGTTCAGACCGTACTTGATGGCCTTGTCAATGTCTTCCGCCGAGGCGATGCCCTCTTGGAGCATGTAAAACGCCTCATTGCCGATCATCGCGTTGATGCGGCTGGTAACGAAGCCCGGCGCCTCCCGGATGACCACCACTTCCTTGCCCATGCGCTTGCCGACTTCGACCGCGGTGGCCAGGGTCTCCTCGTCGGTTTCCAGCGCACGCACCACTTCCAGCAGCTTCATCTTGTGCACGGGGTTGAAGAAGTGCATTCCGACGCACTTTTTCGCGCGGTAGGTAATTGAAGAAAGTTCCGTCACGCTGAGCGACGAGGTGTTGGAGGCGATGATGGTGTCGGGCCGGCAGATCTTGTCGAGCATGGTGAAGATTTCCAGCTTTGATTCCATCTCCTCGGGCACGGCCTCGATGACGAGTTCCGCAGAGCGAGCGGCGTCTTCCACCGAGGTGCCAAACTCGATCCGCCGGAATGCCGCTTCCGCCTCCTCGCGCGAGAGCTTGCCCAACTCCACACCTTTGTCCAGATTGCCGCGGATTTCGCTCTCCGCCCGTCGCAGGGTCGCCGGCAGAATGTCTTCCAGGATGGTGCGGAACCCGCCCAGCGCCGCGGCATGCGCAATCCCGCGCCCCATGATGCCGGCGCCGATCACCGCGATGGTGTTCACCGGCTTGGGCTGGACCATCACTTGCTCCCTTCTAGCTGCTGCACGATCGCCATATAGTTGGGATCAACCTTTTTCATGTACTCGGCCAGACGCTTGCGTTCCTCCTCCGTCATAGTGGAAGTGCCCGCAACGATACGGCGCAGGGTGGCGGCGATGTCGTCAACGTAATTGGTCATGCGGATGTACTCGCCAGTGGCGACCATGTAGCGATCTCCTTTTAACCATTGCCTGGCGCATGCGCGCCGACGGAAGCAGGACTAGAATTGGATGCCGACAGCTTGGGGCCCGGGACAATCCTATTTTATCTGGCGCTGGATTTTAGTAAAACCGCCGGGGGCAAACCATATGCTGCGCGACCGCAATCTCATTCCTCTTTCGCATCATCATCAGCACGCCCTGGCCCTGTGTGTCCGCCTGGAACGCGGCCTCAAACAGCGAGGCGATGCCGCCGCGCTCGCCCAGTGGCAGGCCGAAATCGCACAGCAGTTCGAGGCCGAACTTCGCTTTCACTTCGAGGCCGAGGAGACTATCGTGTTTCCCGCAGCTTCGCGTCTTGACAAGTTGAAACTGCTCGTGCAGGACTTCATGGTCGAGCATCGCATCTTGCGCATGTACGCGCAAAAAGCTGCCGACCGCCAACTCGGCCGCGACGGCCTGGAGGGATTTGCCGAGGTGCTCTCCCGCCATGTCCGCAAAGAAGAACGCCAGCTCTTCGAAGAGTGCCAGCGCCTGCTCACCCCGCCTGAGCTCCAGCGCATCGGCAGCGAGCTTCAAACATACTTTCAGGACATCACCACCATCCCGTCGCTGTGACGTGAATTGTGCGCAGGAGGACACGCCTGCAACCCGCCGACACACAACGTTTCCGGGCATCCTCTGTCTCCCCGCATGTCCTCCGTGGTGAACGGGTGCGGACCACCGGCCGCGAACCCGCAGGCGCGAACGCCACCAGCGCCTGCTTACCGCGCTTTGCGGCTCTCAGCTCCCGCAATCTAATTACCAATCAGTAGTGTCCGGTTATAAGTCGAACATTCGCAACTGGATGCAAGCATCCGGTTCTGGTAGTTGACGGTCGAACTCGAGAAAACCCTGTAAAATCGGGGTTTTTTCGAAAAGCGAGATGCTGAGAATTTGGAGAATTT
>JBHGBA010000031.1:0-57664 GCA_041946775.1 Terriglobales bacterium | reverse complement strand
CTGGCCCGCCTCGTCGCCCTGGTGCACGGTATCGACGCGCAGAAAGCCGGGCCGGCCCTGGGGACCAGGACAGCGGCGCTCGCCGATGCTCACCGTCGTGGGCCGGGTCTTGCTGTAGTTCAGGCGGCGGGCGCGATAGCGCGGGTGGCGGCGCAAGTTGTACAGATGCGCCACCGAGATCGTCGCCAGCCGCGCGTACTCCGGCTTGCCGTAGTGGTGGTATTCGCGCTCCAGGATGCGCCGCGTGGCCGGTCCGCTCAAGGTTTCATGGGCCTCATCCACGGCGGCCAGCAGCTCGATGTCGGCGGGGGTGTAGCGTTGCGCGAAGCGATGCCGGCGGTAGGCGACCGGCTGCACCGTGCCGCGGGCCTGATAGCGGCCAATGAGACGCGTCACCTGCGCCCGGCTCAGGCCGGTGATCTTGGCCATGTACCGCCGCAGCAAACCCCGCCCCGCCCGCCCCTGGCGCACGTACTGCTGCTGGCGCAGGAGTTGCTCGATCCACCCATAGACTTGATCGCGTTGTTCGCCGGCGAAGTGGATGTCCTCGCTGGCCTGCAAGAAAGCCTGGATTTGGACCAGGCCCAGCTTATCGGCTTGTTGCATGCCGATGGTCAATCCTCAGCATGCCATCTCCTTCAGGCTCATCTTGCATTGGAAACGAGCCCGCTCTTCAGGCTCATCTTGCATTGGAAAAGACTGAACCTTGTCTAATCCCCACCCTTTGCTACAATGCGCGCCGGCCATGAAACGCAAAGCCCTCATTGTTCTCGTCAGCATCGCTGCCGTGCTGGCGCTGCTGTTTGCCGTAGTTCCGCTGCTGATCAACGCCGAACGTTTCCGGCCCACCCTCGAACAGCGCATGGGCGAAGCGCTTGACCGCCAGGTCCGTATCGGGCATCTCCGGTTTTCCTGGTTTGCCGGCGGCATTCAGGCGCAGAACATCACCGTGGCCGACGATCCCGCCTTCGGCACGCGCCCGTTTCTCACCGCGCAAGCACTGGAAGTCAAAGTTGAATTGCGCCCGCTGATTTTCGACCGTCAGGTCAACATCGAATCCATCCTGGTGCGCGAACCCGAAGTGCTGCTGATTGAGAACCGCGGTAAGTGGAACATCTCGACCCTGGGCGCCCGCCGCGAACCGCGCAGGCCGCAACCGGCCGCCGCCACGCCACTGACCTTGCGCCAGGTGACGATCACCAATGGCCGCGTCGTCATCCAGAGCGGCGGGGCATTGCAGACCTATACCGGCGTGAACCTGAAAGCGCAGGACGTCTCGACCGACGCGGCTTTTCCCGTCACTCTGGCCGTCCACATGCCGGGCGACGCCGACCTCGACGTCAGCGGTACCGTCGGCCCGCTCGGCTCCAACGCCGCGCTCTTCCCTTTTGACCTGAAAACCAAGCTCGCGCACCTCGACCTGGCCAAAAGCGGCTATGTCGGCAAGGACGCCGGTCCCGCCGGCCTGATTGATGCCGAAACTGCGCTCAAGTGCGACGGCCGCACTGTGCGAGAGGCCGGAACGTTGTCGCTGAAGAACGCCGTGTTTGTCAAAGGCGGCGCGCCGGTCGCCGGCCCCATAGATCTTTCCTTCGCCGGGGATTACGACCTGGTTGCCCGCCGCGGTACACTTTCCCGCGGCCACGCCCGTTTCCGCCAGAGCAGCGCCGACCTGACCGGGAGCTTCGACACACGCAGCCCCACGCTTGCGGTCAGCATGAACCTTGCCACTTCGGGCTTCCTGACCGACGACCTCAACGCCCTGCTGCCCGCCATGGCGGTCGTGTTGCCGCGCGGCGTTGCCCTGCGCGGCGGAACCGTCTCTACGACGCTGGCGCTCGCCGGTCCCGCCGACCGCCTCGTCAGCCGCGGCCCGCTGAACCTGCGCAACATTACCGTTAGCGGCTTCGACCTGGGCGGCGCCATGCGCGCCATCGCTGCGCTGGCCGGCGTCAACACCGGCCGCGATACGCAGGTGCGCTCGCTGGATACGAACGTCCGCGTCACCCCGAGCGGAATTGCGTTCGATGATCTTAAGGCGGACGTGGTCGGACTCGGCACCATTGACGGCCGCGGCAACGTCGGCGCCGACCAGTCGCTCAGCTTCCAACTGGTCGCCCATCTCGCGCAAAAAGGTGGCCTGCTCGGCGGCCTGATGACGGCCACCGGCGTCGGCCAGCTGAGCACCGTGCCCTTCCGCATCCAGGGCACCACCACCAACCCGCAAGTTGTCCCCGACGTCGGCTCCATCATCCAGACGCAGAAACCGCAGCCCGGGCAGCAACAGCAGCAGCAGCCAGCAAACCCGTTCGGCGGGCTGTTTGATCAGTTGTTGAACAAGAAAAAGTAGGCGGACTAGACCTACTGCGGTTCCCAAATCGGCTCGAAATCGCGCAAAGCGCGAAGCGTCCTGGCTAGACTGGGCGACCTCTTCTCCGCTTCCGCAACATCCCATCCCGTTCGAACGAAGTTCGAGAGACGTGCGTTGTAATTTGGGCCGATTTTGCTCGTCGTACCAACACGCGGGACCAGATCGGCTCGAAGGTCGCGGTTGGGACATGCTTTAGCAATTTCCACGAGCGTTAACTTCGGATCAGGAAGAGCATCCACGTCTTCCGGGAGAAGCGTTTCCTTTATAGAAAGGTATCTCGCGAATCCCGGCTTGTCTGCCAGAACCCAGGCCTCAACCTCCCGCACTGCAACTCGGAAGATGAAATTCCGATGTTTTGGATACGGCAACCAGTCCTTGATTAAGGCAGATGCGCACGGACCCCTGTCGAGGTCCGTAAGTAGAACGAAGGGAGTTCCTCTTGCTGCGTTATTCAGTCCCGGCGTTATCCGCTTCAAATATCCATAGCCACCTCTGCTGTACGAATATCCAATAGCGTAATCGCGGCCCGTTGAGGTGATGATCCGCCGGAGCACTGACTCGCTAAGGGCGTCTTCTACCGCAAGGTTTACCGGAATAGGCGGCATTTTAGGATTTGTTGGATTTATTGAAAGAGATCAAGTTGGTCTAATTCCTGTGGCACCGTACGGGGCAACGCTGCATCGGCGATGCTCACGCCTTGTTCCAACATCAGACGAACGTCTTTGATTGAGGACGCGAGGTCGACCTTTGTCCCTTCGACACTAGGCGTGAGCAACAGCACTTCATCGCCACCTATGCCCAAGTCGGAAAGAAGATCCGCACTGTGAGTGCTCAGGATGATTTGGCGCTCCTTTTGGCGTTGTAACCGGTGTATCAGCGCAGGAATCTTTCGCACGATTCCTGAGTTCAGAGACAACTCTGGCTCTTCCAACAACAGTAGCGAATCTCCTTCCAGCAAAGACCAAAGTAAGCCGATAAGCCTAAGTGTGCCATCGGAGAATTGGTCTTCACGCTGGCGAGCGCCGGTTGGCCGCCAATGCTTGTAAACTGCCTCCAAATGTGGAGTGCCAGTCTCATCGACCACATCGGTGAGTTCTGCTAGCTGAGGAACGGCGAACAGCAGCGCCGATTCAATTTTCTTGAGGCGCGATCTCCGTGTCTTCTCGGGGGTCTTTACCACCCTCTCCAGAAAGCTGCGCCCGAATGGATCGCCTGGAATACCCGGTCCCATGAAGGCGTCCGGATGCTTGAGCAGCTGCGGGACCAAATGGAGGTAGAGCACTGACTCCAAGAAACGCGAAACGTCCCGAAATGCCTTATTTGCATTGATTTGCTCAAGATGCGTTTGGGTCAACCGCAGTGGATCGGCCTTGTCCTCATCATCAGGGCGATCGATGAGTTGCTTACCACCGGCCCAGACCCGCTCATATGCCAAGTTCGGAAGTCGCCGGCCGCGTGGCGCTTGTTTTATTCCGATTGCATACTTCCATTCACTGGGACTGTCGGACGAGCTTGCAAGCTGAACCTCTATTTCAATGTCGGGGTACTTACGAGCAGCAAGACACCGAATTTTGGAAATCCCGCCCCGGTCCTCGACTGCCTTCTGTAAACCACCACCGGGCTTCGCAATATCGCGAAGGAACCGGAACACGTCGAGAAAGTTTGATTTGCCAGATGCGTTAGGCCCGGCGAGGAATACACGTTCGCGTAAATCGACATCAACGTTGCGGAAATTTCTCCAATTCCTCAGGACTATGTGTTTAACGATCATCGCTGCACATTGTACTCCGGCATACTGCACGGCCCACTGCCGTTTGCCGCGACAGTCCAAAATAGCTCAGGCATAACTATTCAAACTGCCTCCTGAACTCCGCCAATTCCCGCTTCAGCTCCGCCATTTCCTCCCGCAGCCGCGCCACCTCCTCCTCCAGCCGCGCCAGCCGCTCTGAATCTGCTGAACTGGCCGCCCGCTCTTCTCCAGGTCTCCGCGCCTCCGTGGTCGAAATGTCTGGTTCGCCCGAGAGCAGGTGCATGTAGCGCGACTCTTTCGTGCCCGGCTGGCGGGGGAGCACGGCCACCAGCGGCGGGTCGCGTTCGATCAGGCGTTGCAGCGTGGACTGCACGTCCGCCAGGTCTTCGAAGCGGTAGAGGCGCTCGGTGCGGCCGCGGAGTTCGCCCGGCGTCTGCGGGCCGCGCAGCAGCAGCACGCACAGCACGGCGGTCTCGCGGCGGTTGAAGTTGAAGACCTCTTGCAACCGGTGCTCGTACTTGGTGACGCGGCTGTCGGCCCCGCCCGCGGGCCCGGCCAGACCTTGTTCCTGAAGCCCTTGTAGCGCCTGGCGCACAGCGTCTTCGTCGAGCTCCATCACCGGGTCGCGGTTCGACTTCTGGTTGCAGGCGTTGACCAGCGCGTTCAGCGACAGCGGGTAGTAGTCGGGCGTGGTCACGTCTTTTTCGACCAGCGACCCCAGCACGCGGGCTTCGACAGCGGTGAGCTTCATGGCGGCGTTCCCGGTAAGAGTTTACATGCCACTGAAACCCTTAGCGCCTTCTGCGTCCTTTGCGGTCTTTGCGTTCCATGCTTTTCCCGGTCGGCCAGGGTCAGTCCGCCGGCTTCAGCGCAGGTTCCTCGGCGGCCAGGTGATGCAGCACCTCGGACAACTGCGCGAGGATTTCCTCCGGGCTGGTGGCGCGAAGCTGGAATTTCAGAACTCCGGCGGGCGTGAACTGCCCGCGGCTAGACGCGACGAAGTGCGCCAGCTTTTGCGGATCAATTTGCGCGTCCGCGGCAAACTTGATCGAGACCTGGTCGCGCTTGCGGTCAATGGCAACCACGCCCAGGTGCCGTGACAGCAGGCGCAGCGCGGCGTAGGCAGCCAGGTTCTGCACCGCCGCCGGAGGCGGGCCGTAGCGGTCTTCGAGTTCGGCGCGCACGTCGGCCAACTGCTGCTCGTTCTCCACCCCGGCCACGCGCTTGTACATGCGCAGCCGCTGGTTTTCTTCGCGAATGTATTCGGGAGGAATGCGGATGTTGATGCCGAGATTGAGTTGCGCTTCCACTTCCTCCGGCCGCTCTTCGCCGCGCAGCTCGCGAATGGTCCGCTCCAGCATCGAGGTGTAAAGCTCGAAGCCGACAGCGTCAATGTGGCCGCTCTGTTCGCCGCCCAGCAGGTTGCCGGCGCCGCGCAGTTCCAGGTCGAGCGCGGCGATCTTGAAGCCGGCGCCCAGATCGCTGAACTCCTTCAGAGCGGCCAGGCGGCGGCGCGCCAGCGGCGTCAGTTCGGTGTCGGCGGGGATCAGCAGATAAGCATAGGCGCGCCGGTTGGAACGTCCCACGCGTCCGCGCAACTGGTAGAGCTCGCTCAGGCCGTGGCGGTCGGCGCGGTTGATGACGATGGTGTTGCACAGCGGGATGTCGAGCCCGTTTTCGACGATGGTGGTGGAAACGAGCACGTCGGCTTCGTGGCGGATGAAGGCCAGCATCACCTTTTCCAGTTCGCTCTCCGCCATCTGGCCGTGGCCCACCAGCAGGCGCGCGCGCGGCACCAGTTCCTGGATCTTGCTGGCGATCTCGTAAATGGACTCGACGCGGTTGTGCACGAAATACACCTGGCCGCCGCGGTCCAGTTCGTGCTCGATGGCATTGCGGACCAGCTCTTCGTCCCACGCGGCCACCACCGTTTGTATCGCCATACGATCTTTCGGCGGCGTCTCGATGACGCTCATGTCGCGCAGCCCGACCAAAGCCATGTGCATGGTGCGCGGAATGGGCGTGGCCGACATGGTGAGCACGTCCACTTCTTTCTTGAGCTGCTTGAGCCGTTCCTTGTGGCGCACGCCGAAGCGCTGTTCCTCGTCCACCACCAGCAGGCCAAGGTCGTGGAACTTGATGTCTTTGGAGAGCAGGCGGTGGGTGCCGATGAGGATGTCCACCTTGCCGGCCTCGACCTTCTCGATGATCTCCTTCTGCTGCCTGGGACTGCGGAAGCGCGAGATCATTTCGACCTGGATCGGGAACGCGGCGAAGCGGCGCTTGAAGGTTTCAAAGTGCTGGAACGCGAGCACCGTGGTGGGCGCGAGCACCGCGACTTGCTTGTTGTCGCTGACCGCCTTGAACGCGGCGCGCATCGCGACTTCGGTTTTGCCATACCCGACGTCGCCGCAGAGCAGGCGGTCCATGGGCGTGCCCGCCTGCATGTCGGTCTTCACGTCGGCGATGGCCTGCTCCTGGTCGGGCGTCTCGTCGTATTCAAAGGCGTCGTCGAATTCGCGCTGCCAGGCGGAGTCAGGCGGAAACGCGTGCCCGGGGGCCATCTTGCGCGCGGCGTACAGTTTAAGCAGTTCGTCGGCCATGTCCTTCATGGCCCGCTTCACGCGCGCCTTGGTCTTGGCCCACTGCTGCGTGCCGAGCCGCGAAAGCGCCGGCCGCGCGCCCTCCGCCGAACGGTACTTCTGCACCAAGTCAAGGCGCGTGAGCGGCACGTAAAGCTTGGCGCCTTCGGCGTACTCCAGCAGCATGAACTCGGCCGTGCCGCCATCGCCCTGCGCGATCTCTTTCAATCCCTGGTACTGCCCGATGCCGTGCTCCACGTGGACGACATAATCGCCGACCGCCAGGTCGCGGAAGTCCGACATGAATGCGGCGGTCTTCGACTTGCGCTGCTGCGGCCGCTGGCCCCCGGGCTCGGCTTCGTCGAACAGGTCGCGCGCGCCGAACAACACCAGGTTGACATCGGGCAGCACGACACCATCGGGCACGAACGCCTTCACGATCGTGGTGGCGCTGACGTCGGCGGCGAAGTACGACGCTTCGTCCACGTAGGTTTCGCTTGCGCCCGGCCGGGGAATGCGGCTGCCCAGGCGGAACGCGACCCCGTACTCGGTGAAGACATCGGCGAGGCGCTCGACTTCGCCATGCGTGGCGACAGCGAACATGACCCGTTTCCCATGCGCCGTGCACTGCTTCACTTCGTCCACCATCACGGGGACGGAACCGTGGAACCGCGTGGTCGGCTGGCTGTGGAACTCGATCGCATCAAGCGCAGAGGAGGCGGAAGCAATCCCCAGATGCTCCAGATCGGCGCCGGCGACTGCGTTGATGCGCTGTTCCCACTCCTCGGGCAGCAAATAGAGTTCTTCCGGCCGCACGAGGTTGCCGATGCCGCTGCGCTCGTGCGCGTCGGCGATGCGGTCCCACAGGCGCTCGAATTCCGTGACGACGTCGGCGGGTTCATCCACGAGCACGGCAGCGTCGCTCATCAGGTCGAGCAACGTGCCGCCCGCGCCAGCCAATGGCGCGTAGAATTCCCAGCCGGGGAACACGCTGACACCGCCGGAGCGTACCGCGTCTTCAACAATGTCTTCCGCGCCGGTGATGCGTTTGCCGCTGAGACGCGCATGAACCGCCGCCAATACGGATTCGGTGACCGGCGTGTCGGTCAGCGGCAGGAGAATGGTTTCGTCCAATTCGGCCTGCGAGCGCTGCGTGGCGGGATCGAACTTGCGGATCGAATCCACCTCGTCGCCGAAGAACTCAATGCGCACCGGGCGGTCGGCTTCGGCGGAATACACGTCGAGGATGCCGCCGCGCAGGGCGTACTCGCCGGGCATCTCGACGACATCAGCCAGGGTGTAGCCGACCGTGTTCAGGTGCTGGACAAGTCCGTCCACGTCGAGCGGCTCGCCGCGACGCAGTGGTCGCGCCAGTCCCGCGTAATACTCGGCGGAGCGCAGGCGCATGGCCGTGGCCGCAGCGGGCGCGATGACGATTTGGGCCGCGCCGCTAGCGATCTTCCACAGCGCGGTGGCGCGTGCCTCCTGAATATCGGGGTGTGGCGAGAGGTTCTGGAACGGCAGCACATCGCGCGTGGGGAAGGTGATTACCGTGTCGGCCGCCGTTCCGCCGGTGAGTTCGCAGAACGCCTGCACCACGGGCAGCAGGTCGTCTGCGGTGCGGTTGTTGCGGGTCACAACAATCAGCGGGTGTCCGCTGGTGCGCTGAAGCATGGCAACCAGCAGCGCCTTGGCAGTCGGCGTGAGTCCGGAGACACTAACCCGCCCCGCGCCGGGCTTGAGGTGGGGGAGCAGGCGCGCGAAGACGGAAGATTTGTCCAGGTCCGCAAAAAATTCGCGGACGAAGGGTAGGGCCATTCCACCGCTATTTTATCAATCCTTGTGAAACGCCTCCTCGGCGGAATATCCGGGCTGCACCGGCGTTGCATCGCCACCGCGTGCAGCAAGCGAAGTGGGTGGAACATAGCCTTGGGCTGCTGCCCGCGCCAGCCAGCGGGCAGCTTCGTCGGGGTTCTGCGGAACACCCCGGCCTTCCTGGAACATGCGGCCCAGCTTGAATTGTGCCGGCGCATGTCCCTGCTCGGCAGCTTTGCGATAGAGCATTACCGCTTTCTGGGCCGTTCCCGCTTCGCCGCGGCGCGCGTCGTACATGACTGCGAGGGCGAATTGCCCCGGCGCAAATCCTGTGTCCGCCGCTTTCGCGTACCAGCGCATAGCGCTGGATTCGTCCTGTTGAACGCCCCGGCCGAAAAGGAACAGCGAGGCAAGATTGACCTGCGCCGCCGGGTAGCCGGAAGTCGCGGCGCGCAAGAGCCACCGGGCGGCCTGCTGGTCGTCAGGCGCAACGCCGCGCCCCAGCAGATATAAGTTGGCCAGGCAGGTCTGCGCCTCGGGATAGCCGGCGTGCGCGGCCACGCGGTACCAGCGTGCCGCTTCCGCGTAACTCTGCTTGCCCCCCGCGCCCGTCTCGAATGCTGTACCCAGCCAGTAAGCGGCCTGAGGATCGCCTTTGCTCGCTTTCCGCAGGAGCACAGATCGCGGCTCACTCGGCGCATTTAGTGCGCCGTAAACGTTCAATGCGGGCTTTTGCGCGTAACCCACAGTAGCGAGCACCCCGGCCGTGCACGCCAGCCGCACAATCGCGAACAAAACACGCCAAGCAGTCTTCACCAACGCCGCCTCCCCTAGCCGTTCTGAAACGGGGCAATCAGGCTGTAGTTTTGGGATGACTAGACAATCGGGCAGCGGCACGCGTCTGTCAATCGGTAAAGAAACTGAGGCGGGACCGCTGCGCTTGACAATTGATGTTTGCGGGTTGCGCGCCGTGGGGCTGTGCTTCCTGGTGCATGGCGTGCGTTTGCCCTTTATGCGCGCCGCAGACGAGGTACAATGCCAATCCTGCGGCTCGGTTCATTGGGGACTCAGGTTGCGTGCGTCTCATTCTGGCATCTAACCCTGCATTCCCCCACTTGGGAGCCGCTGGAGACCTCAACTTGGAACGTTCAAGTCTGCGGGCGAACCTGCTCTTTGCGCTCACTTTTCTCAAGCATCCCGTGATGCTCGGGTCCATCATCCCCAGCTCCAAGGCCCTGGTGAAGCGTCTGGCCGCGCAGATTGATTGGGCAAACACGCGCGTGCTGGTGGAGTACGGGCCAGGCGTGGGCACCATCACCACCGAAATGCTTGCGCACCTGCGGCCGGATGGGGTGCTGATCGGCATTGACTTCAACCGCGACTTCGCGGACTACCTGCGGCGCAGTGTCAATGACCCGCGGCTTAAGGTGGCGCACGCCTCGGCAGCCGATGTGGAGAAGGTGATGGAGTCCTTCGGCGTGGACGGGGCCGACTGCATCCTGTCGGGAATCCCGTACAGCACGCTGGCGCCGGAACTGCGCGGCCAGATCCTGGAAAGTTCGCGGCGCGTGCTTCGCCCCGGCGGAACGTTCCTGGTGTACCAGTTCACGCGCGCCGTCCGGCCACAACTCTGCGAAGTGTTTGGCGAGGTGAGCGAGGATTTCGAGCCACGCAACATCCTGCCGGCGCGTATCTACTGCTGCTCGCGGTGAAAGCGAATCGAAACGCCGAGGCGTGCACTTACGCCGCCTGCACGCTCGCCTCAGTCATTGAACTTCGCAGTCGCGGGGCTTCCCCGATTGTTCGCGAAGCATGTTGTGCTTTCGCGCTGATTTGTCAATGCTGTGTGATGTCATGCTCGATGTGCGAAAGTTTGAGTTCCTGACCTTCGACTGCTACGGCACGCTGGTTGACTGGGAAACGGGCATCCTGCGCGCCTTGCGCCCGGTCCTGGCCGCCCACCTGGCGGAGGTCCCGCCCGACGACAACCTCCTCGACTTGTATGGCGCCATCGAAGCGGAGATCGAGGCCGGGCCTTACCGCAGTTATCGCGAGGTGTTGCAGCAGCTAGTGCGCGATTTCGGTGCGCGTCTGAACTTCGTCCCAACTACGGAACAGACTCTGTCACTGCCCGAGTCTCTGCCCACTTGGCCGCCGTTCCCCGACACCGTCGAAGCTCTCCAACGCCTGGCCCAGCGTTACAAACTCGTAATCATCTCAAATGTGGATGACGACCTGTTTGCCGGCACTGCGCGCCAACTCGGGGTGCAGTTTGCCGACGTGATCACCGCACAGCAAGCGCACAGCTATAAACCCTCACTCAACAACTTCCGCCTGGCGGTGGACCGGCTTGGGGTTCCCGCTGACCGCGTTCTTCACGTCGCGCAGAGCCTCTATCACGACATTGCGCCTGCCAAACAATTCGGGCTGGCAACCGTTTGGGTCAACCGCCGCAAGGGAAAACCGGGTCGCGGCGCCACTCCTGTCGGCAGCGCAGTCCCCGATTTGGAAGTCCCCGACTTGAAAACGTTAGCTGAAATGTCACTGGTGTATCACTAACGTACCTATCGCCCTCGCGAATTGGCGTTCCCAATTGGCGTGAATACACCGATAATGTAGCCGAAAATGGAACACCAGACGATCGGTGCCTCGCCCCCCCAGTCAGCGGCGGACTCCGCTACTGAGGCCGCTCCGGAACAGCGCCTTCGCCGTCTTGAATACCGGGATTGGTCGCTTTCGGTGACGGCCGTTGTCGTCATGCTGTTGCTCGCCTTCGCGGTGTACTCGTTCACCATCGTCCCGCAAGACAGCAAGCCGGCCTTGTCGCGGGGAGTGGAACGGGCCGCGTATGCGCTATTCGCGGTCCTCGTGGTGTTCGCCATTTTTGCATTTCAGCAACAAGTTGTTATCAACCGTCTGCGCCGGCAACTGGCAGGACAGTTGAAACTTGCAGCGGCGTTGCGCACCCGCGCCGAGCTGTTTCAAAAGCTCGCTATCCTGGATCCGCTGACCGGCCTCTACAACCGCCGCTTCGTCATGCAGCACCTGCCGGTCGAGTTGTCGCGCTCCGAGCGCTACAACTACAAGATCACCGCGCTGGTTTTCGATCTCGACGGCCTGAAGCAGATCAACGACCGCTATTCGCACCTTGCGGGCGATATGGCGCTGCGCGAGTTTGCCACCGCCCTGCGCCGCGCCATTCGCAGTTCCGACGTCGCCATGCGGCTGGGCGGCGATGAATTCCTCGTAGTACTGCCGGAGTGCGAGGCCGAGGCGATTCCCCGCGTGCTCGCCCGGCTGACGCAGCTACAGGTCAGCTTCCGTGGCGAAGTTATTCCTTTGAGTTTTTCCGCCGGCTGGGCGGAGCACACGGCCGGCGAGACGGCTAACGAACTGCTGGCCCGCGCCGATCAGAAGCTCTATAGCGACAAGCGCGCCGGCACCGCCGGTCAACGAGTGCGCGCCTACCAGGAGCAGGTCCGCCAGGCCGAAAAAATGCAGGTCATGGGCCGGCTCACCACCAGCGTGGCCCACGACTTTAACAATCTGCTGACGGTAATCAGGGGCTACTCGGAGCTGCTGCAACAAAGCTTGCCACCAAGCGACACCTGCCACGTTCACGCCGAGCAGATTCACAACGCGGCCCAGCGTGCCGCCGCCCTCACCAGCCAATTGCTTGCCTTCTGCCGCAACCAGTCCGTAGTTCCACAGTTGCTTGACGTCAATAAGGTGGTCTCCGGGATGGAGATGATGCTGCGCCGCCTGCTGGGTGAGCACATTAAATTGAACATTCAGGTGGAACCGGAGCTTCACGTTATCCGCGCTGACCCCGGCCAGGTCGAACAGATCGTGATGAACCTGGCGGCCAATGCGCGCGATGCTTTGCCGCGCGGCGGCCATGTCACCGTCGAGACCAGCCATTTCGAAATGGACGCAGAATTCGCCCGCTCGCATCCCGGAGCACGCGTCGGCCAATACGTCAGAGTGACGGTACGCGACGACGGCGTGGGCATGGATGACGAAACCCAGAGCCACATCTTCGAGCCCTTCTTCACCACCAAGGATCCGGGCAAAGGCACGGGGCTGGGACTCTCAACGGTTTACGGCATCGCCAAACAGAACGGCGGTTATGTGTGGGTGAACAGCAAGCCGGAAGAGGGCACATGTGTCAGCGTGTATCTGCCGTGGGCAGTTGCGGCATTGAGCGAAACTGCGGCGCGCCCGGTGCCCGCCGTCGCGCCGGCGCAGCGCGTCGCGGGGAATGGCCCAACTACCGTCCTGGTCGTCGAAGCTTTCGACGAGCTGCGTAACATGATCTGCGATTTTCTGCGGTCGGCCGGATATCGTGCCGTGGAAGCCGTCAACGGCGAGCAGGCCATCCAGATCGCCGCAGATAGCGAAGCCACAATTGACGTCATGATCTGCGACATCATGCTCCCCGGGATGAGCGGCCTGGAGCTGAGCGAATGCCTCGTCGCTGCGGACCGCGGCATGCGCGTGCTTTATATGGCCGGCTGCATCGAGGATGCGTCGCTGTATCGCGAATGGCTACAGGGCAACGCTTATTTCCTCCCCGCGCCCTTCACCCCCGAGCAGTTGCTGGATAAGGTGTGCCAATTGTGCCACGACCAATCCGCGAAGTCGCCGAAGCGAGGATGAAATGACGAATGGCCGGAACTTCCGGCAATCACAAATCACCAATCGTTAAATCACAAATGATCCAGCTCCCGGCGCGGCGAGCGCCGCACCGGGAGACCGCAAGCTGGACGCTTACTGGTTGACGGGGATCTTGATGATCTTCTTCTGGATGGCGTACGTAACCAACTGGGCCTTGTTGTGAATGTCGAGCTTGCGCATCAGGTTGAACTTGTGCGCTTCGACGGTCTTCACGCTCAGGGCCAGCAGCACTGCAATTTCCTTCACCGAGTTGCCTTCCGCCAGCAGCTTGAGGATTTCGCGTTCGCGCGGCGTCAGGGTGGAAATGCGGGGGCGCATCTTGGCATCGCGCACTCGCGCGCGGAAGTCTTCCACCAGCTTCGACAGCACTTGCGAGCTGAGATACTTGCCGCCTTTATAGACGTCGCGGACGGCGGCAACCAGCTGCGGCGCCGGCGTGTCCTTCAGGACGTAACCGGCAGCGCCGACTTCCAGGCATTGCACCAGGTAGTCTTCATCCTCGTACATCGTCAGGAACAGCACCTTGGTCTCGGCGCGGTTCTTGCGAATGTGCCGGGCCGCCTCGAACGACGACAGGCCGGGCATGCCGATGTCCATCAGCACGATATCGGGCCGCAGTTCGCGGGCCTTTTCCACTGCGTCGCCGGCATCGGGTGATTCGCCTACGATTTCAAAGTCGGATTCGCTCTCTAACAGGCGGCGCACCCCCCTGCTTTGACACAGCAGATTCCTCGCCGCTTCGCGGCTCGGAATGACAATTCAGAAGGGACACACCTTCAGTGAATCCGCTCCAGCGACTAGCAGCTTGATATGCTGGGTGCCACTTGCTTGCTGCTTGTTGCCAGTTGCTGACTCAATGTCTTTTCACTTCATTCGTCGCTTCGCCGCTGCCGGTCTGCGGCGGCACACCAATGTCTTTCGCGAACAACGTTTCTAGTCCGCCGCGCTCGGCTGGGATCTTGATCTCCAGCCGTGTTCCCTTGCCTTTGCAGGATGCAATGCGCACACTTCCGCCCAGCATGCTGATGCGCTCGCGGATGCCTTCCAGTCCGAATGTCGGCCGGTCACGGTTGAGCGTCGTACGGCTGAACCCTACGCCGTCGTCCTCGACCAGCAGGTGGATGTGGCCGTCCTCACGCCCCATCTGGATGCTTACCGTGCGCGCCTGGGCGTGCTTGGCGACATTGTGCAGTGCTTCCTGCACTACGCGGTAGATCGCCGCCTCCACATCCGTAGCCAGCCGGCCAACCTTGTCGTCAATCGCTACCCGCGCCTTGACACCGGTGCTCTTCGCCAGATCTTTGGCTTCCTTGCGGATGGCCGCCACCAGCCCCAGTTCCTGCAACAGCAGTGGCGACAAACGGCCGATAATGCGCCGCAGGCCTTCGATGGTGCGGTCCACCACGGTCAGGGTCTCGCGGACTTTCTGCCGCGGCGTGCGCCCGGTGAGCGCCGTTTCCAGCATGCCGAGGTAGAGCCGGATCACCATCAGCGCCTGCCCGGTTTCGTCGTGCAGTTCGCGGCTGATGCGCTTGCGTTCCTGCTCCTGCGCCCGCAGCAAGTGCGCCGAAAGCTCGGCAATGCGGGCTTCGCGCTCGCGCAGCGCGTCCGTCATGCGGGCGCGAGCGATGGCCAGCGCCGAACGGTCGGCGATGGCGCGCAACAGCTCGCGCTCGGTCGGCAGCCACTCGTAGGGCCGTCCAAAACCGATGAGGAGAACTCCGATGACCTGGTCTCCGTGCTTCAGCGGCACGCCCCACAGCGCGCGCGCCCTGTCGCGCAGCAGCGGGTTGAGCACCCCGCTGGACTGGCTAAGGTCCGGCAGAATGCCGGGTTCGCCGCTGGCTGCGATGCTTCCGGAGAAGCCCTGCCCGAGTTTGATGGTCAGATCTTCATCCAGCGCAACATCCAGCCCGACTGCCGCCTTGGCGTGCAGCACATCCGTGTCGGGATCGCGCAGCAGAACCAGTCCAAGGGTCGCGTTGAAGGTCGTGGTCGTCACGCGCAGGACATGGCGCAGCAGGGCTTCGAGGGTCGTCGCCGAAAGTTCCGCATCGAGCACGGCCAGCAGCGCTGCCGATTCTTTTCGTTGCGTATCGAAATACGCCCCCGAAACGGTCACGAAGGTTGCCGAGGAAAGCGTGTCCAGGGCGGCGCGCGCTTCTGCGCGCCGCTCGCCGCCCAAGGCGGCCAGGTAGCGTTCGGAAGCTTCGTAGCCGAATTCCAGCGAACGCGCCACCGCACGCGTGTCTACTTGCAGCTTCGCCAGTCGCGTCCCGTAATAATTCAGGTTTTCGAAGAACCCGTCGAAGTCGTCGTCCGCGAAAAACCTGCAGCCGCTGACCAGGTTCAACCGATCCAGCACCGCCAGCACCCGCTCGTCGAAGGCAAATTCTTCGCCGATGCGGCGGCGCCAGGCCTCTTCGATTTGGGGGAAATGGGGCTCAAGCAGTCGTGCTACCTCGATTAACAAGGTGCGAGAGCTTGGCTTTATAGGCAACATCTTGAAAACAACCTTCCCCGCGGCCGGCACGCAAGGTGTGCTGGTTTACTGAGTGATAACCCTGAATTGCTGACTTAAAGGCATTCTATCCGGTTTTGCTCCGTGAAGCTACTGAGTTGCCCCGTAATGTTCATTATTTTCTTAATAGGCATTGTACTAACACAACAAAGGACTTAGCAGCGGTGCGGTGGCAACTCTTAGGGCCTAGGCACTGGCTCTGTTGCAGAAGGTGCGTCCATTGTCGGGGGTAAGGCCCGCCGCCTCAAGCGTGGGATATTCCGCTAACGCCTTCAGGTACAATCGGATTGCATGCTACGATTTTTTACTGCCGGGGAATCGCATGGCGAAGCCCTGATGGCGCTGCTTGCGGGCATACCTGCCGGGCTGGCCATTGATCCCGAGTTCATCGATCGGGAACTCTGGCGGCGCCAGCAGGGTTATGGCCGTGGCGGCCGCCAGAAGATCGAGCGCGACCACGCTCATTTTCTCTCTGGAGTGCGTCACGGCAAGACCATCGGGTCACCCATTTCCATTCTGCTGGAGAACCGCGACTGGGCGAACTGGCAGGAGGCGCTGCCGGTGGAACCTGGCGATCCCGCGAAGCACAAAGCAGTTAAGTCACCCCGCCCCGGCCACGCCGACCTGGCAGGCGCGCTGAAGTTCAACTTCCCCGAGGCGCGCTACGTCCTGGAACGCGCCTCCGCTCGCGAAACCGCTGCCCGGGTAGCCGCAGGCGCCGTAGCTAAGTTGCTGCTCCGCGCCATCGGCATCGAGGTACTCAGCCACGTTATTGCCGTGGGCCGCGAACGTATTGATCGCCCTGTCACCTGGGAGATGGTGCGGGACCTTTACGACCGCCCCGAGATCCTGCTGAACTGCGCCGATCCAAACGCCGAAAGCCGCATGCGCGACCAGGTGGACGCCGTCCTGAAGACCGGAGACTCCGTGGGCGGGGTTTTTGAAGTAGTGGCGCACAACGTTCCGCCCGGACTGGGTAGCGTCGCGAACTGGGATGAGCGCCTGGACGCCCGTCTGGCCGCCGCGCTGATGTCCATGCAGGCGGTCAAGGCGGTCGAGATCGGCGACGGGGTCGCTTCCGCCTTTGCGCCTGGCTCTGAGGTGCATGACGAAATCGGTTGGAGTCCGGCCGCCCGAAACAGTGGGGCATTTGCCGGCTTCACCCGGGGCAGCAACCGCGCCGGCGGCATCGAAGGCGGCATGACTAACGGCCAGGACGTGATCGTGCGCGGCTACCTGAAGCCCATTGCCACCTTGCGCCGCCCGTTGCAGTCGGTCGATTTTGCCACCCGAGAACCGGTCAAGGCCGCCTACGAGCGCTCGGACGTATGCGTGGTTCCCGCTGCCGGCATCATCGGCGAGGCGATGGTCGCGCTGGTCCTGGCCGGCGCTGCGCTGGAAAAATTCGGTGGCGACAGCATCGGAGAACTTACGCGAAACTATCGTGGGTACTGTGAGCAGTTGAAGAATTTTTGAACGCTGCACTGCCATGATCTATCCCATCGTGAAGTTTGGTGATCCTGTTCTGGAGAGACCGACGCGACCGGTCACAGAGTTCGACGACGAGCTGCGCAAGCTGATCGAGGACATGTTCGAGTCCATGTACGAGGCCCACGGCATCGGTCTGGCTGCCAATCAGATTGGCATCTCCAAGCGCCTGGCGGTCATTGATACCAGCTTCAAAGAGGATCCGGAGGCCCGGCTCGTGCTCGTCAATCCCGAGATTGTCCGCGTAGAGGGCCGCCACACGCAGCAGGAAGGCTGCCTGTCACTGCCTGAATTCCGCGAAAAGGTGACCCGCCCCACGCGCGTCACCGTGCGCGCGCAGGACGCCTACGGCAACTGGTTCGAGAAGACAGGCGAAGACCTGCTGGCCCGCGCCTTGATGCACGAGACCGATCACCTCAACGGCAAGCTCTACATCAGCCACATCAGCGCCCTCAAGCGTGACCTCATCAAGCGCAAGGTCAGGAAGATGATGAAAGAGGGCGAGTGGAAGTGATGCCCGAGGCGATGGACATCGTCTTCTGCGGCACTCCGCAGTTCGCCGTGCCCACGCTTCAGGCTTTGCTCGAGGCTGGCGACTTCAACGTTCGCCTGGTGGTCTGCCAGCCCGACCGGCCCGCCGGACGCGGCCTGCAAACGCAAGCGCCGCCGGTGAAGCAACTCGCGCTGCAGCGCGGCTTGCCGGTCATCCAGCCCGAGAGGATCAAGAACAACCAGGAATTCCGCGCGCAACTGCAAGGCATTCGTCCGCGCGCGATCGTGGTTGTGGCCTACGGACGGATCATCCCGCAGTGGATGATTGACCTGCCGCCGCTGGGCAACATCAACCTGCATGCCTCGCTGCTGCCGAAATATCGCGGCGCCGCGCCCATCCAGTGGGCCATCGCCTTGGGCGAGACCGTTACCGGCGTTACCACGATGCGCATTGATGCCGGGCTTGATACGGGCGGCATCCTGTTGCAACGGGAACTGCCTATCGCACCCGACGACACCGCCCACACGCTCGCGCCGAAACTCGCCGCCTGCGGTGCGCCGCTCGTGGTTGAAACCCTGCGCGGTTTGCATGCGGGCACAATCAGGCCCCGGCCCCAGGACGAATCCAAAGCAACGTTAGCCCCGCTTTTGAAGAAAGAAGATGGCCTGGTTGATTTTCAGCGCACCGCAGTCGAAATAAACAACCGCCTGCGCGGCTTTACGCCGTGGCCCGGCGCCTACACGACGTTCCGCGGGCGCACGCTTAGTTTTTGGAGACTTCAGCCGCTGCCTTCCGGCTCCGCTTTGCTTAAACCGGGTGCATTGAAGATCGACTCCGAACACTTATACGTCGGCTGCGGACAGAACACCACGCTGGAGATCCTCGAGCTGCAGCCCGAAGGCAAAAAGCGCACGACCGCCCGCGACTTCGTTAACGGATACCGGCCGAAGACAGGCGAAACACTGGGATGATTTGCAACTGGTAATTGGTCATTTGCAGAATTGGCACATCAGGCACCGCGCGTTCAGTAGTAATCAGTATAAAAAGGGACACAAAACCTTCAGGATTGTCATCCCGAGCGCAGCGAAAGATCTGCTGTTACAGTATCGAGCAGAAGCAGGTTCCTCGCGCCAAATCCGGGCGCTCGGAATGACAATTCCTGGTTTGACGGGTGCTCGTGCTGGATACAACATCTGGCGCTGGTTACGAGACTGCGCCAGACCCGGGCGCTCGAGATGACAATTCCTTATTGTGACCGCATCGGGCAGCGGCGAGCGGCTTTCAAATTGCCAATTACAAATATTACAGATTACCAATCCTATGCTTTCTCCTGCGCGCGTTGCCGCTTTCGAGGTCCTGCTGAAGATCGAAACCGAAAGCGCCTACTCTTCAGAGTTGCTGCACTCCGATCGCGTCGCCCTGCTCTCGCCCGCCGACCGTGGCCTGTGCATGGAGATCGTCATGGGCGTGCTGCGCTGGCGCTCGCGACTCGATGCCGACATTGCACGCTTTTCATTCACCCCGTTCCGCAAGCTCGATCTCGAAGTCCTGACCGCGCTGCGTATGGGCGCCTACCAGCTTCAGTTTTTGGAACGCGTGCCCGCGCGCGCCGCGATCAACGAGAGCGTCGAGTTGGTGAAACATTCGCGCAAGGCATCGGCCGCCGGTCTCGCCAATGCCGTGCTGCGCAAAATTCCCAAGACCTCCACGGCCGACCGCGCCGCGCTGCATGCAGTAGCGCCGCCGTCCTCAGCAGCGGGCCCGGATCGCAGCAGCGAAGAACTCGCGCGCGAATTCGCGCATCCGGTGGGGCTGGTGGAGCGCTGGTGGCGGCAATACGGCGGTGCAGTGGCGGTGGACATCTGCCGCTTCAACCAGCAAGTACCCGTCACCGCGCTGCGCCTCTCCGACCCTTCGCTTGAAGACAAACTACGCTCCGCCGGAGCCGAACTGGCCCCCGGCGCAATCGTCAGCGCAGCGCGTCGCGTTCTGCGCGGCGACCCGACGCATACCCGCGCCTACTCCAGCATGCGCGTTACCGTTCAGGACGAAGCTTCGCAACTAGTTGCCGCCCTCGTCGGCCGCGGGCGCCGCATCCTCGACTGCTGCGCCGCGCCGGGCGGAAAGACCGCCGCGATTGCCGACCGCAATCCCGAGGCCGATATCATCGCCGCCGACCTGCACGCCCACCGCGCCCGCCTGATGCGCCGCCTCGTCCGCGCCGCCAACGTCCGCATCATCGCCGCCGACGCACGCGCCCTGCCGGTGAGTGGCGCGTTCGACCGCATCCTGGTGGACGCGCCTTGCTCCGGCACCGGCACGCTGGCGCGCAATCCCGAAATCAAGTGGCGCCTGAAACCCGCAGATCTCGCCGGTCTCCACGCGCGCCAAGTCGGGATTCTGCGCGGCGCCCTGCAACACCTCGCCCCTGGCGGACGCCTCGTCTACGCCACGTGCTCATTGGAACCGGAAGAGAATGAAGCTGTAATTGACGAAGTGCTTGGAAGTGTAGCGCCGCCGTCCTCGGCGGCGGGTCCCGCTCGCATTGTTGACATTCGTGAAATTCTGGGGGAGCTGCACGCCAACGGCGAACTTGCCTGGCCCGATCTCGAATCGCTCACCCGCGGTCCCTGCCTGCGCACGGTCCCCGGCGTGCACCCGTGCGACGGGTTCTTTGCCGCTGTATTGGAGAAGCACTAAAGCGTTTTCCCGGAAGGTGTATCCCTTTTCTGGGGAATCCAAACACAAGGCCGCTCGACTCCACGCGGCAAAACCGGCCGCGCGTCACTCGGGATGACAGCGCAAGGGGTACAGCTACGGTGGAATCGGTCCAGGTCGCAGCCAAGGGCGGGTTAGTGACAAACTGCCAACTTAACTACTTCACATCCTTCATCGCCATCAGCGTGCCGTAGTCCTGCCCGCTGGGCGCGACCGCCCTGGCAACCACGCCGGCGAACGCCTCGCGGAATTGCGGATACTTGGTCACCAGGGTCTTGATCACCGCCATGTTCTCCTGGAACGCCTTGCCGGTATCGGACACGTCGGCCGTCTGATACTTCACCAGCAGGTCAAGGTGATCGCCCACCGGGATGGGCGAAATGTGGGTCAGCTTCACGGTCCGCCCGTTCACGACGAGATCGGTTGGGCCGCTCACGGGCAAGTCGCCGGGCTTGACCGCCTGCATCTCGTCGTACAGTTTGTCGCTTTGCGGCGTCGCCAAGGCGGGGAAGGGGCGCGTGAGATCGTCGGCGATCACGTAGTAGAACCACGCATTGTAGGTCTGCCCCTTGGCTTTGAAGGCTCGCGCCTGGTTCAGGTACCAGTCTGCATCCTTTCCACCGATCTGTTTCTGCTTGGCGTAGAAGCCGGCGATCTTCCATCCGCCGCTCTGATGCAGAATCCAGGTCACGGTCGCCGGCGTCTTGCTGGCTGGGAGGTCCTGCACGACGACGCCGTACTGCCCCGCCGGCAGGTCCGGGAACACGAAAGCCACACGGTGGGGCGAATTGAAAATGCCGCAATAGAACTCCACTCGGCCTTGTTTCGCGGCCGGCTGCGAGTTATCGAGCAAGTAAATGGCACGCACCGTCGGCTGGCCGGTGAACAGGTCTTTCTGTTCTTCGACAAAGGCACCCAGGTTGAACTCTGCATTCTGCTGCAGCACTGCTGAATTACCCTGCTGCGCATCTTGTAGATACTGCGACGCCGCATTCTGCAACGACTCCTTGGTCGCTTCCGGCATGTCGCCTGCCGTGTAGCAAACCTGTGCGCTTGCCACGGCCGGCATCGTCAGCACTGCCGCCAGAACAAACTGCAATGAGCTCAGCCGCTTCATGTCCGTCGTTTCTTCTCTGTGGCTACTCTGTCATTTTACGATGCGCACCCTAACCCGAATAGATGTTCAACAAGCGGGAGCGCACCGGCCCAATCCCACGCCCGAACCCACACCGCAGCAAAGGCAATTGCTTTCTCCGCGTCCGTAAGGTATGAAGAGGCCTGGGCCTGGAGGTGCTACAATTTTTGCAGCGAGTCGCGCCTATGGCACGCCTGATCAAACTCGTTGCGCTGGCCGCGGTGTTGTCGCTGGCCTCCCAGGCCCAGGTTCCTGCACCTGCCAACAAGTCTGCTCAGCGGCGTAAACCGAAAGCTGCGCAGGTTAAGGAAACGCCACCTCCGCAGCCCGTGCCCATTCCGCAGATGACCCCCGAGCAGTTGCCTTCGCAGCCGCCGCAGGTCACCTACCGCGATGGCCAGCTCACCGTCATCTCGCACAATGCGACGCTGGGCGAGGTCCTGAACGCTATCCGCCAGCAAACCGGCGCACAAATTGAGACAGTTCCGGCCGCTACCAGTGAGCGCGTGGCCGCCCGTCTCTCCGGCACGCCCCGCGAGGTCATTTCCGGCCTGCTGGATGGTTCGCGATTCGGCTACATCATCCTGGGCGCTCCCGGCGATCCGAGTGGCGTAGAGCGAGTCATGCTGACCATGAACGCGACCGGCCCGGTCGCGAGCCCGCCGGCAGCGAACCCCCGTGCCGGAGTCGCGCCACCGGCCCCGCCGCAGGCGTACGTACCGCCCGACTATACGCCGGACATCGAAGAAGATTCGCCCGATGTCATGACCGATCGCAATCCGCTGCCACCCGACGCACAGCCGCCGCAGATGCCGAATCAGCAGCCGACTCCTGGAGTGCCGCAAGCCGGCCAGCCGCCGACTGATCAGGCTAGTCCTTACGTCGGGGGCGAGCAGCCGCGCTTTGGTGGGCCCGCGCAGATTCCGCCGAACCAGCAGAACCAGCCAACGCCGGACCAGCCGCAAATCAAAACGCCCGACCAGTTGTTGCAGGAACTTCAGCGTCTGCGCCAGCGCCAGCAGCAACAGCCGCCGCAGTAGAAAGCAACAACCAGCAGCAAGCAAACAGCAGACACGACCTGCTTGTTGCTGGCTGCTAGTTGCTTGCTGCTCGCTGCCGCAAAACAAAAGCGCGGCCTGAAGCCGCGCATCCTGGCTGTGGAGAGATTTTTCGCTAGTCGCCGCTGGTGCCCGCCTCCGCCGCGGTCAGGGCCCGAGCCTGGGCTTTCTCCGGGCGGTGCGCCATGGTGCGCAGGATTATGCTCGCCGTCGTATAAGAAATGCCGATTCCTGCTGCGAGCGTCAACAGGACGGTGAGAAACATTGCGATTGCGACCAGTAGTGCGTTCAACGCAGGCCCTTCTTTCCTATGAGATGCACTTCCCGGTACTCCGGGCGCGCCCTCTCGCTTACCACACCTGTCAGTATCACTCTTCCCGAGTCCTTGGCGCGACCAGGAGGATCACTTAGTAATGTGACCCCCGACACTGTATCCCTGTTTGACGTGCGCGCTTATTGACAACTAGGATACGGGAGTACCGTTGCGCCTGCTTACTCTCGGACTTTTCTGTAGGGCTGTCCACGGTACGGACGGGCAATCCGTTGGTAACCGGCCCCTGGTTTCGCAATGGGAATTACCAAGATCACGGTGCGCGGCGCGCGCCAGCACAACCTGAAGAACGTTGACGTAGAGATCCCGCGCCAGACCTTCACCGTCGTTACCGGCCTGAGCGGCAGCGGCAAGTCGTCGCTCGCCTTCGACACGGTTTACGCGGAAGGCCAGCGGCGCTACGTCGAAACCCTTTCCGCCTACGCCCGTCAGTTCCTCGATCAGATGGAGCGTCCCGACGTGGACGCCATCGACGGCCTCTCGCCTTCCATCTCGATCGAGCAGAAGACCACCAGCCGCAGCCCGCGTTCGACCGTTGGCACTATCACCGAGATCTACGACTACTTGCGGCTGCTGTATTCCTCCGTCGGTGCGCCGCATTGCCCGCAGTGCGGACGCGCCATCTCGCGCCAGTCGGCGGAGCAGATTGTTGCCCGCGTGATGGAGTTGAAGGCGGAAGAGCGCGTCATGGTGCTGGCGCCGATCGTGCGCGGCCGCAAGGGCGAATTCCGCAAGGAGCTGGAAAAGCTCGCGCAGCAGGGCTTCACCCGCGCCCGCATTGACGGCGAACTGCGCTCGCTGGACGAGGACATCAGGCTCGACAAGCGCCGCAACCACACCATCGAACTGGTGGTCGATCGCCTGCTGGTCAAGCCTGGTATCGAGAAGCGTCTGGAACAGTCGGTCGCGCTGGCAATGAAACTGGCCAATGGCCTGGTCCAGGTGGCCATCGTCGGCGGCGAAGAGCGCCTCTATTCGTCGCGCCTGGCCTGTCCCGATTGCGCCATTGACGTGCCCGTGCTTGAGCCGCGCTCGTTCTCCTTCAACAGCGTTTACGGCGCCTGTCCTGAGTGTAACGGCCTGGGCAGCAAGTACGATTTCGATCCGGCCAAGGTCATCGTCGACTGGTCGAAGCCGCTGTTCGATGGCGGCCTCGGCCCCGGCTCCGGCTCAGCCTACTTGCAGCACATGGCGAAGCTCGCCGCCGACTACTACGGCTTCGACCTGAACACGCCCTTCGAACAATTGCCGCGCAAGTGGCAGGACCTGCTGCTCTACGGCCCGCCGGCCAACGAGCGCCCCAAGACCGGCTTTCACGGCATCCTTGCCTTTCACAAACAAACGTTGGAAGAAGCCACGTCGGAAACCTATCGCGAGTGGCTGCTGGGCTATATGTCCGCCACCGAATGTCCCAAGTGCCACGGCAAGCGCCTGCGTCCGGAAAGTCTCGCCGTGAAAGTGAACGCGATGAGCATCGCCGATTTCACCGCGCTGCCGGTTTCGCGCGCGCTCGAAGCCGTCGCCCGCATCCGGCTCACCGAGCGCGAAGAGAAGATCGCCGGGCGCATCGTGAAGGAAATCGCCGAGCGCCTGCGTTTTCTCAACGACGTCGGCCTCGGCTACATCTCGCTCGACCGCTCCGCCGCCACGCTCAGCGGCGGCGAAGGGCAGCGCATCCGGCTCGCGACCCAGATCGGCTCCAAGTTGCGCGGCGTGCTCTACGTCCTCGATGAACCGTCCATCGGCCTGCATCACCGCGACAACAGCCGTTTGCTCGAAGCACTCGAATCACTGCGCGACCTCGGCAACACCGTGCTCGTGGTCGAACACGACGAAGAGACCATCCGCCGCGCCGACTACGTCATTGACCTCGGTCCCGGTGCCGGCCGTCACGGCGGCGAACTCGTCGCGGCCGGAACGCCCGCCGAAGTCGCGCGCGTTCCGCAGTCGCTCACCGGCCGTTATCTGTCGGGGAAAATGCGGATCGCGGCGCGCCCCGAGCCGCGCCCCTGCAACGGTAACGCCATTACTGTGCTGGGCGCGCGCGAGAACAACCTGAAGAACCTCGACGTCACGTTCCCGCTGGGTGTGCTGACGGTCGTGACCGGCGTATCCGGGTCAGGCAAATCAACGCTCGTCAACGATATCCTCTACCGTGCACTGGCGCAAAAGCTGTACCGTTCGCGCGAAGTTCCGGGCGCGCATAAGGCGATCATTGGCGCCGAGTTGATTGACAAGGTCATCCAGATTGACCAGTCGCCCATCGGACGCACGCCGCGCTCCAACCCGGCGACCTATAGCGGCGTGTTCACCGCTATCCGCGATCTGTACGCCATGCTGCCCGAGGCCCGCGAGCGCGGCTACAAGCCCGGCCGTTTCTCGTTTAATGTGGCCGGCGGCCGCTGCGAAGCCTGCCAGGGTGAAGGCCAGCGCCGCATCGAGATGAACTTCCTGCCCGACGTTTACGTGGTGTGCGAAGTCTGCGCCGGGCGCCGCTACAACAGCGAAACGCTGGCGGTGAAGTACAAAGGACAATCCATCGCCGACCTGCTGGAGTCGCCGGTTTCCGATGCGCTCGCCCTGCTGGAGAACATCCCTGCGGCCAAGCAGAAGCTGCAAACGCTGGTGGACGTCGGCCTGGGCTACATCCACCTCGGCCAGTCGGCGACCACGCTCTCCGGCGGCGAAGCGCAGCGCCTGAAGCTGGCGCGCGAACTCTCCAAAAGGCAGACCGGCCGGACCCTGTACCTGCTCGACGAACCCACCACCGGTCTGCACTTTGACGACGTCAAACAACTGCTCGACGTGCTGCACCGCCTGACCGATCTCGGCAATACCATCATCATCATCGAGCACCACCTGGACGTGATTCGCAACGCCGATTGGATCATTGACCTCGGCCCCGAAGGCGGCGAAGACGGCGGCCGCATCGTCACCCAAGGCACTCCCGAGCAAGTCGCCAAGTGCCGCAAGTCCTATACCGGTCAGGCGCTGGCGGAATACTACGCGCGCCACGCGTGCTGATTGAGTGATTGAGAGATTGTGTGATTGAGTGATTGGCGATTCGTGATTGCCTGATTAAAATGTGCGGCTTACGAACCGGTCGTCTTTATGAACCGGGCGCGGGGGAATGATGGCCGCAACGAACATCGTCGCGCACGAAGTCAACAGCAACACATCCCAGCCGCAGGTGATGAGGGAGCGCACGAATGCATTTGCCATTCGCGTTGTGCGGCTGTACGGATACCTGAAGAACGCGACGAGACCCGTATCATTGGACGCCAACTGTTGCGGTCGGGTACTTCGGTCGCTGCCAACTATCGCGCGGTGTGCCGGGCGCGATCCAAACCCGAGTTTCTGTCAAAGATGAGCATCGTCATAGAAGAGGCCGACGAGACGCTCTTCTGGCTGGAATTGTTGGTCAGCTCTGGTCTGGTTTCCCAGGCGCGCCTTAGCGCCTTGATTCAGGAGGCATCCGAGCTCGTGTCTATCTTTGTGGCTTCCAGGAAGACAGCTAAGAGCGCGCCTTTGATTTCAATCACTCAATCACTCAATCACCCAATCACTCAATTGCTCACGCCCGCGACAGATACGTTCCCTCGCTCGTGTCCACACGGATCTTCTCGCCTTCGCTGATGAACGGCGGGACCTGCACCACCAGGCCGGTTTCCGTCTTGGCGGGCTTAGTGACGCTGGAGGCGGTGGCGCTCTTCAGCCCGGGTTCGGTCTCGATGACTGTGAGTTCTACCGTCTGCGGCAGCTCGATGCCCACGGGCTTGTTGTCAAAGAACTCGACGGTGATTTGCAGGTTGGGCGTCAGATAGTCCACGGCATCGCCCAGCACATCTCTGCCGAGCGCGAGCTGCTCGTACGTCTCCATGTTCATGAAGGTATAGTGGTCGCCCTCGTTGTAGAGGTACTCCATCTTTACCTCGTCCACGGTGATCTTGTCGATCGCGTCGGCAGAGCGGAAGCGGTGCTCGAACATCGCGCCGGTGCGCAGGTTGCGCAGCTTGGCCTGGATGAAGGCGCGCAGGTTGCCAGGCGTGCGGTGCTCCACGCTGAACACCGAGCAGAGCTCGCCGTTGTGCTTGATGACCATGCCGGGACGCAACTGGGTCGCGGGAATTGCCATGAAAACGGTATCTCCTTGCTGATCTGGTTCCGCGCGCCAGCAGGCGAGAAAGGCTCACCAACTACACGGCTCATGCGCGGAGAATGGTTGAACTTTCGATTGTACCGGAACCCAATCGTGAGTGGGAAGTAAACCCGCGCGGACAGGACAACGCCTGCGATGTCCCGTTTTTCTAACGTTCGAGGGAGGCAAACGTATGAAGGTGCGGGAGATCATGACCCCTAATGTGAAGTACGTCGCGCCCGACACGAGCCTGGACGAAGTGGCCCAGGTCATGCGCGATGAGGACGTGGGCGTTGTGCCGGTCATTGACAATGGGGAGTTGTGCGGTGTCATCACCGACCGCGACATCGTGGTGCGCTGTGTGGCCGAGGGCAATGACCCGGCGGAGGTAGAGGCGGACGAGGTGCTCAGCGAGAACGTACAGACCATCGAGCCGGATGAAGACGTCGCCGAGGCGGCTCGCATCATGGCCGAGGAACAGATCCGGCGCTTGCCGGTGGTCGAGGGCGGACGGCTGGTCGGGATGCTGTCGCTGGGCGACATCGCCGTGAAACAACCCGACGAGCAACTGACGGGCGATGTACTGGAAAACGTCTCGGAAGGCGTGAAGGCCGCCGCTCCCGGACAGCGGCGCGGTCCGGCAACCGCACCGGTTAGCGCCCCGCAAGCTGCTGCCGTGGCTGGCGGAGGCAGGCAGGCGCAGATGGAAGAACAGGCCGGCCGGCGCGCCACTCGTCCCAGCCGCGGCATGGGCACCGTCGCGGAAGGCGAGATTGACCGCGGCATGACGACGGGCGCCAGGCAACAGGGAATGGCAGACCGCCCGGCAACCGAGGAACAGCAGCCGCAATCGAAGGTGGTACCGATCCGGCGGGAGCAAGTGGCAGCCGAACAGGCGCGCGCGGAAACCCGCACGGCAGGGAAGCGCCGCGCTTCGCCCGATGCCGAGCAGGCGGAATCACCTGGTGCGCGGCGCGTGGCACGCCAGCAGAAATCAGGCAAGCGGCGCGCCAGCTAGGGTATTGGGCAGAGAAAGGCAGGGAACCATGACCGATTACGAGGAAATTGGTGAATACCGGCAGGCGTGTAACCACTCAGCCTTGGCATTGATGTTTCTCGCCATCGGAGTGGCCGCGGGAGCGCTGCTCGGGCTGCTGCTGGCGCCCAAGTCGGGCAAACAGATGCGGCGCAATCTGCGCCGGCGCTATGAAGACGCGCGCGACCGGATCGAGGACTGGGGCGACCAGGCCGGCGATCTGCTCGAGCGCGGCTCCGGCTACGCCTCCCTCGTGAAGGAAAAAGTCGCGCCCATCAAAAAGGCCATCCGCAAGCAGAGCTGGTAAGTCCGCAAAATTGGGTGATTGAGTGATTGAGTGATTGACGTTGGACGGTCAATACCCAATCACTCAATCACCCAATTCCCCAATCACTCAATCCCCCGTGCCTCCGTGGTGGAAGCCGTGCTGTACAATCGCGCGCATGATCCGGAACAGCGGAAGAGTGCTCGCCCTGTTGATTGTCTGCTTGATTGCGCCGGCTGCGTTTGCCGCGCCGCCCACCATCCGCCTCGACTACTACCACACCGGCAACGTCAACCAGGAGATGTTCAGCTTCGACCGCTTCGTGGTCGAGCCGCTGCCGTGGCCGGGAAATCCCAGCCGCGCCATTGACGATACCAATCTCGGCAAGTACCTGTTCGAGGTGCGCGACCGCGCCACCAACCGGCTGCTTTATTCGCGTGGCTTTGCCTCGATTTATGGCGAGTGGGAAACCACCGACGAAGCCAAGGCGCTGAACCGCACCTTCAGTGAGTCGCTGCGCTTCCCCGATCCGGGCGTGCCCGCGCAGGTCCTGCTCAAGAAGCGCGACGCGCAAAACAACTTCCGCGAAGCGTGGTCGGTGAACTACGACCCAAAGGACATCTTCATTGGCCACGCCAAGCCGGCAGTGAATCCGGGCGCGCTGATCGAAATCGAAAAGCACGGCGACCCCTCGCAGAAAGTGGACTTCCTTGTCCTGGGCGACGGCTACACAGCCGCTGAGCGTGCGAAGTGCGAAAAGGACGCGCGCCGCCTGATGGCAATCTTGTTCGCCACTTCGCCGTTCAAGGAGCGGCGTAGTGACTTCAACGTCTGGGGACTTTGTCCGGCGGCTGTGGAGTCGGGCATTTCCCGGCCGTCCAGCGGCATCTATCGGCGCTCACCAGCCGGCGCAAGTTATGACGCCTTCGGTTCGGAGCGCTACGTCCTGAGCTACGAAAATAAAGCCTTCCGCGAGCTGGCGTCGTTTGCGCCCTACGAGTTCGTGGAAATCGTGGCGAATGCGGAAGCCTACGGCGGAGGCGGCATCTTCGGCCTGTATTCCACCGTGGCTGCCGACAGCCAGTGGGCCGCTTACGTCTTCGTACACGAGTTCGGCCACCACTTCGCCGCGCTGGCCGACGAGTACTACACCAGCGAGGTCGCGTACAATCCGCCGCCCACGCGCATCGAGCCATGGGAGCCAAACGTCACCGCGCTGCTCGATCCCGAACGTCTGAAGTGGAAGGCGCTGGTCGGGCCGGGAACCCCGCTGCCCACGCCCTGGCAGAAGGAAAAGTTTGAATCCTACGAGCGCGAGATCCAGGCCAAGCGGCGCGAGTTGCGCCAGCAGAACCGCCCGGAAACCGAGATGGACGCGCTCTTCGCCGCCGAACAAAAGCACGAAGAGGAGCTTTTCGCCGCGGAAAAATACGCCAACAAAATCGGGGCGTTTGAAGGCGCCAATTACGAGGCGAAAGGCTATTACCGCCCGCAGTTGAACTGCATCATGTTCACCCGGACCGACTATTTCTGCAAAGTCTGCCGGCAGGCAGTCGAGCGAGTGATTGATTTGTACGTCAAGTAACCGGGGCGGACTGACGGGGGTGCCCCGTCCAAGCCCGGTTTTGGCTTGGGCGGGACTAATCACGAACCCGCATCTGTGGCCGAAGGCCGATTGCTTCCCGCTCCCGTGCTGTCCACTGCGACTCTATCTCTACGACCGACGGCGCGCCCGTCAAATAGTGGCGGAAACTGCTCCATTCCCACTCCTCCGGGCTGCTCACCAAACCGCGCGTCACCGTATTTCGATGCAGGTAGCGCAGTTTCTCAATCCGCTTTCGATCGCTCCAAACGTTGAAATCGTAATAACGTTTCTGCCAGAAGCGTCCGCCCTTTCGCCGGGCGACCGACTGCTTCATCGCCTGGATCGCCGTCGCCAGCACGCTCCGCTCCGGTTCGCTGACCAGCAGATGCACGTGCTCAGGCATCACCACATAGCCGACGACAAAGAACCCGTACACCACGCGGGCGCGCTCCAGGGCACGCTCGAACAGCCTGCGCGTCTCCGGGTCAAGAAGTTGTTGGCGCCGATAACAACTGAAGGTAACGAAATGAAGCTGGCGTGATTGCTGAAAGCAGCGCAGCCCTGAAGGCATACGCGCGAGTGTAGGCCCAGATGAACCACGTGTCTACGACATTACCACCTCCCGCCCAAGCCAAAACCGGGCTTGGACGGGGCACCCCCTGGATGAATTGTTTGGCCGGGCCACCCGCCAGAGCGGCGGCCTATGTTAGGCCGGGCGGAAGCCCGAGGCTGAATGGCGAACCGGAGGGGCGACAGACTCCTCTAACGCGACTTCTTCACTTCTTCCCGTTCAACTGCCTTACCAGCCACCGGCGCTTGTGTCGGCAGAACAACATCCAGGTACGCCAGGTACGCCGCCACCAAATGATAGCTGTCGTAATAATCGTCGAAGTGCAGGCTTTTCAAATCATCGTCCGGCGAGTGCGGAATGTGCGAAGTCTGCGTGGTCTCGGAATGAATTGTGATGCGCGGCACTTTCAGCTTGGCAAAGGATTCCGAGTCGCTGGTGCCCACGTTATCCATGTTCATGCCGGACACGGGCAGCTTCATCTGCTGCGCCACTGCGGCTAAGGCGCGCACCAGCCGCGGATCGGCGCGGCTCACCCATGCCTCCGTCGGGCCCAGACCCAGCGTGTCCAGATTGATCATGGCGCGCAGGTTTGCTTTCTGCTCGGGTGTCATGTGCTTCACGTAAAACTTTGACCCCACTAGACCTTGCTCTTCGCCGGCGAAGCCGATAAACACGAAAGTGTGATGTCGCGGTACTCCGGCTACGCTCTGCAACAGGCTGGGTAGCAGGGATGCGCCGCTCCAGTTGTCCACCACGCCAGCACCGCGATTCACCTTGTCGAAGTGCGCGCCCACGATGATGGTTTGCGGGATCTCTCCCGGCAGCGTGCAAATCAGGTTGGGCTGCTTGAGCCCCTTTACCCGTTGCTCGGCCAAGTCGGGGCATCCGGCCTCGGCGAATAGCTGCTTCAGTGTGGCTTCGCGCTGCGTGTCGTTGCCCGCATACTCGCCCACGCGTTGCTGGATGATGTTACGGTCGAGCACGTCGAACACGATGCGCTGGGCTGAGGCGGCACACGTCAGGAGTGCGATCAATATCGTCAGAAGAATGGGGCGCATGGGAAAGGTAGTTAAAACCTAACACCGAAGTACAGAGGGAAAACTTAACATTGAAAATTGAATATTGAAAGTTCAGGTCAGTGTTCGAGCTTTTCGATCCGCGGTAGGTTTTCGCGCTAGTACAGCCTGAAGTTCACTTCCACATTGATCTGCACGGGCACAGGATGGCCGTCCTTCCGGCCCGGTTCGAAGCGCCAGCGCCGGACCGCCTCGATGGCCTTTTCGTCCAGCCCCATGCCAATGGAGCGCTGGATGCGGATGTCGTGCGCGCGGCCATCCACGCCCACAATGAGCCACAGGATCACCGTGCCCTGGTATTTCGCTTTGCGCGCTTCCTCGGAGAATTCAGGATTGGGGTCCTCTATCACCCGCGGAGGACTTACCCCGCCGCCCACGCGATAAGCGCCGCCGCCGATGCCGCCGCCATGTCCGGGGCCGACTCCTGGGCCGTAGCCTGGGCCCACACCGCCGCCGCTGCCGCTGCCGATGCCGCTACCCGAGCCGGGCCCGCTGGATGGAGAACCGAGAATGTTCGAGAGCGGATCGCCCAGCTGACCCAAATTGGGCAGATGCAATTGCGGCGGACCGACTACCGTGGGTTCGACCGGCAGCTTCGGAGCGCTGTTCCGGATCACAATGGCGGGCGGGGAAAATTGTTCGCGGGCAAACTTGGGCGGACTGCCCTTGGACGCTTCCAGTTTGTCGCGATCGCCCCCGCCCCCGCCGCCACCGGCCTCGTCGGGCGCGGGCGGAAGCGCGATTGGGCTGTAGTCGGTCAACACCGCGACAACGTGCTGCTTGATCTCCTTGCGATGGCTGGTGATGTAAACCCCGGAAGTCACGAGCACGATAACGCCCAGCGCGTGCAATAGGAAGGACAGGATGAAAGTGTCCTTGCGCACCGCGTACGTGCCATAGCCCGCCCCGAACAGGGTAGGCAGGATGTCCGGCGGTGGTGGAGCCGGCGCCGGTCGTGCAGCCTGGCTGGGCATCAGCTTCTACTTACACAAAAGTATACTCCGCTGGCCGCAAGAAAGTTTCCAAAAACGGAAGAAATGCGGCAGTGCGGTTTCCCTTTTCAGCTTGTTCCTTCCCGCTTCGAGCAATTGATCAGCGGAAGATTGCGGCAAAGAATGAGCGAACCCGGCCGAAGAAGCCGCGCTTCGGCGCGGGTTTCGCAGCCGGCGGGGTGACTCGGGCCTCCACTGCGGGCGGCGGAGGCTGCACCGGCGGAAGCTGGACCAGCAGCGGCGGCAGCGCTTGCAGTTGCAGGGTGGCAACCACGGGTGGCGGCGGGACAATCGCCGGCTCAATTGCTCGGAACACAAAGGGCGCATCCACCTGCACGTGTACTTCGTCCGGTGACGGCGCCGGTAGCGGGGGCACGGAGTTCGCCGGTAGCGATGGTGACGGTGGTTCCCGGTGTGGGGCTGGGGCTGGCGTGGTTTCGGCAAGCAGCGTGCGAGCAGGCGGTGGACAGCCACAGTCCGGCGGCACCATCGTGGTTGCGTTCTTTACTGATCCATTCCGGAACAGCACCTGGCCTTGCGGCCGCACCTGATACACACCATCGCCGAAAACCTCGTTGACGATGACCGATGCGCTGTTGAGCGGCAGGGCCCGCACGCAGGTGTTGCCGTTGTTATCGACAGCAATCGCGAAGTGAAACTCGCCCGGTCCGGCCAACAGAAAGCGGAAATCCGGCGTGACCACGGTATCGGCAATATCGGCCAGCGAATAGTGGACTTCCACCGCGCCGGTGCCCAGGGAGAGCATTAACTGCCGCCCGGTCGCTGAAGCGTTTACCGAAAGCGAAGAGTGCGGGCATACGCGCAACTCTCCACCCCGCGCCAGCAGCAGCGAGGCAGGCGAGGCGCCTGCAGTCACCGTGGACCCGTTGACCACGCGCGCACCCGTGCCGGTAATCACCACGCCGCCATCAACGCGGGCATCGGGCGCCGCCAGTTCGCCCACCGGCGCCTGCGCCCAGGCGCCAGCGCACAGCACCGCGCCAAGAAACGCCCGGAAGGTCATGCGAACGACAGACATCACGTATGCGGGAACGATAGCACAGATGAGGCTGTCTCCGGGTCTAACTGCCCCGGCTGCACGCGCCAGCCGATTTGTCGCGGTAACGCTGAAATTCAGGGGTTCGTCTTGGATGAGGGATATCAGTCGGTGATTTCCTAAACCCTGTGGAAAACCTTGTGGAATTTGTGACTCTCCCGTGGGCAAGCTATCGCATTTCAGCTACTTAGCCCTGCTGCCACATTCTTGAGGCAGTTCGTAACATACTGATAACGTGAGACTTGCGTCAACCAAGATGCAGAACGGAGCGCTCTGCCGACCCAGTTCGGGAAACCTCTCCCAAAAGCTGGATTTTCACATTCGACTGTGAGAATCTTTGCGCACTTGGCCTTGTGATAAGGTTGCAAGTCCGGCAATGCGGGCCGCCATGCCGTTGCCGGCAAAGCCAATGACAACCGGACTAAGGTTTACCGGTTCCCAACCGTCGCTCCGCTGACCGCTCATCCCCTCATCAGCTTGCTAGCAGCTTGCGCACCAAGACCAGCTGGCCGAGATGGTAGGCGTTGTGGTCCGCCACCAGAAGAGCCTCGCGCAGGATGGTCTGTCCGCTGCCCCACGGAATGCGCGCAAACAGCGCCGTCGCCGGGTCTTCCACCAGCTTCTGCATGCGCCGCAGGTCGGAGCGGAACTGTCGCCCGCTCTTTTCCCACGCGGCGTCATTCGGCGGCGCCGCCGGCTCCGGCCAGTATGCTGCCGGCCATTCCAGTTCCTTGTAATTGGGGTTAATACAGAAATCCAAAATGTCCCATTGGGCGATACGCATGTGTTCCAGCAACTGCCACGCCGTGTACGGCAGCGCGCGTGTCTTCTTCCCCCGCAACTCTGGCGGGAAGTCCTTTACCGCGTCTTCGAACTTGATGTGCGCACCGCTGCCGCGCAGCAGGTAGAGCAGATGCTCGCGAAGCAATTGGTCGTGGTCGGGCATGATGCGACTCTACAACACCTCTCGCCCCTCACACAGGTTCACCAGTTCGGCCAATGCTGTTTTCGCTCTCAGCCCCTTCAGTTAGGCGAGGTTCGAAGACTTGACTCAACAGCTTTCGTGTCAATTCCGCCTGACTCAAAATCAACTCACAAAACGGTAAATAACCATATTGCAGATCTGCTCATATTTCGCTGCTCCTATTGCTTGCAGGAAGGTCCGGGCGTGCGCACCCACACGCGCCTGCATTTGCGGCGGGTTCAGTATTGGACGGAAAATGCTCGCGATTCCCAGTAAGGAACTGCCTTTCCATTCAGCAAGCGCGATGCCAATGCAAACCAGAAACGAACTGACGGACGGCGAAGGTGTGCTGAAGCCGGCAAGCTGTTGAACTCAGTGCGCGCCAACCGCTCGACTATTCACTTCTGGTTCAGCGGAATGCCCCAGCGATTCTTGACAAATCACATGGCGCCGGTTGGGCAATTGACGGTGGGTGAATCCAGCCTCTTCTGATCCAGTTGTAAATGGTCGCCCGACTGACGCCAGCTATTTGTTGAGCTGAGCGAATGAAAACTAAATGCCTATGAGCGCCGCACTGCTCGCAATCGAGTTCAGCCATCTTTTCTCCTCTTCCTGAGTCGTTTCGGATGGCGTGGAGCCACCATGAGCCGCCTGTGGCAGGCCGGTGTTCTCCCCCTGCGGTTTAGCCCTCCCCCGGTGCAAACCCACCCTGCCCACGCCTATAATCCTTGCTCACCCTTTGTTGGCCCGCACGTCCAAGCACTGTAAGCGGTTAGCTCCCGGTCAGGGGCGACCGAGTGGACGAGCGAGCAAAAGCGATGCCGGCCGAAACCTGGGCGATGCCAGCGACGGTTGGCGGCGAGGCGCGCGGGCCATCCGCCACTCCCGCGGCGAGGGCGGCGGACTGCGAATTACCGGGTCCCACCATACGGGGGCGCATGGCAGGACACAGCACGACGCGCGTGGACGATTCCGTCCTGATACGCGAGGCCCAGCGCGGCAACCGGGCGGCGTTTGAAGAATTGGTCCGGCAGTACGACCGCGCGGTTCTCCGCCTGGCGCTGCACCTGACCGGCTCCGAGACCGAGGCCCAGGACATTTACCAGGAAGCGTTCCTTAAGGCCTATCGCAATCTCGGCAGCTTCCGCTTCGAGTGCTCGTTTTACACCTGGATTTACCGCATCGTCAGCAACTTGTGTATGGACCATTTGCGCAAGAAGCAGGTGCGGAAAGAGGATTCGCCGGTGGGAGTTGATGCCGACGGCTCCGAGTTCAGCCTGCTGGACCAGGTGGCGGACGAGCGCGCCGGCATGAACCCCGAGCGCGATTTGCTGCGCAACGAGCTGGGCCGGCGCATCCAGCTGGGTCTGGGGCGCCTGACGCCGCGCGAGCGCATGGTGTTCGAGCTGAAACACTATCAAGGTTTGAAGCTGCGTACGGTCGGCGAGATGTTGAATACGACAGAAGAGACCGCCAAGAACACGCTGTTCCGCGCCACCCAAAAGCTGCGCGCGGCCTTGGCGGACTTGCGATGAAATCGCGTTTCCCGCTTGCGCCTTTCAGGTTTGCAAACGGAAAACGGAAAACGCGAAACGGAAAACGGTTATGAACTGCGATTGGGCGAAGGCAAACATCACGCTCTACGTTTACGACGAGCTCCCGGACGACACGCGTTACGAACTCGACCAGCACCTGTCGCGCTGCCAGGAATGCGCGGCGGAGTTGAAGAGCATGAGCGAGTTCAAGACGGCCATGTCGGCCCTCCCCCTGCCGGAGCCCACCGCCAATCTGCTGGCGGCCTCGCGTATGCGGCTCCAGGAATCGCTGGAAAGCGCGGAACAACATTCGCGCTGGCGGCGTTGGGTCCTGGAGCCGGCCGCGTGGTGGCGGCAGATCAGGCTCGCTCCGGCGGCGGCGGCCCTGTTGTTCATCGTCGGCTTCGGACTGGGCATCGGCGCCACTTACCGGGTCATGGGCGTGAACGGCGGCACGACTTCCGCGCCGGCAGGCGCCGCCAACGGCACTCCGGCAGCGCAACCCGCTGAGGCTTCGGTGGTCGGCATTCGCGCCATCACCCAGCAGCCCGGCAGCAACCAGGTGGACATCAAGTACGAAACCCTGGTGCCGCACACCGCCAAGGGGTCGCTCGATGATCCGCGCATTCAGCAGTTGCTGTTGTTTGCCGCGCGCAATAACACGAATACCGGCGTGCGCGTGGATTCGGTTGATCTGCTGGCGCAAAATCCGGACGACGCGCGCATCCGCGAGGCCCTGATGTATGCGCTGCGTTACGACACCAATGCAGGCGTGCGGCTGAAGGCGCTGGAAGGGCTGGGGCCGTATGTGAAGGGCGACATCCGGGCGCGCGATGCGGTGCTCCAGGCGCTGATGAATGACGACAATCCCGGCGTGCGCACCCAGGCCATTCAGTTGCTGAAGCCGGTGCGCGCCGACGGCAGCGTGCGCCAGGTGCTGGAACATCTGGCGCAGCAGGACCAGAACACCTCGATCCGCAATATGGCGCGCGCGGTGCTGGTCTCGATGCCACAAATCGATTGAGTGATTGAGAGATTGGGTGATTGAGTGATTGGGTAATCGGGTAATTGCATGACCGGGTAATTGTGCAGCGCCCCGGGCTTCGGCCAGTTACCCGATTACCAAATTACCCAATTGCCAAATTAAGAGAGGCGACCAAACGTGCAACGCAAGGTTGCAATTCGAAGCAAGCTGATAACCGTGGCCGCGATGCTGGCGTTGGTGTTCCCGGTTGCGGCACAACAGCGCACCTACCGCGAAGGCGCGACGTGGGTGGAGGAGACTAGCGGGTTTATCCCGAGTTCATCCGCGTTATCGGTGCGCCTGGGTATGGGCAACGTGTCAGTCACCGGCGGTCCGCAACCCAACATCACGTACCAGCTCAAGAAGCGGGTACGCACCGACAGTGAAAGCGCCGCGCGGCGGCAGTTTGAGCAATTCCGCTTCACCGCCGGGAAGAGCGGGGACACCGCAGTGCTGGAAGGCGTATGGTCCGGCGGGCGAGCGCGCTATTTCACTGCCGAGCTGTCGGTGCAGGTGCCGCGGGGGACCGGGCTGGTCAAGCTGGTCACCCATGGCGGCAATGAATCGGTGGTCGGCGTGAATGGCCGGGTGGAGGCCACAACCGGCGGCGGTAACGTGCGTCTCGACCAGATCGGCGGCCCCGTGCACGCCGTAACCGGTGGGGGAAACGTTGAGGTCGGCAGCGCCAACAGCGAACTGACCGTCAAGACCGGCGGCGGCAATATCCGCATCAACTCCGCTAATGGGCGGGTAATCAGCACCACCGGCGGCGGCAATATCATCATCAGCCAGGCGGCGCAGGCGGTGACCGCAAGCACTGGAGGCGGCGACATTGCCGTCAGCCGCAGCGGCGGGGAACTGATGGCCAACACCGGCGGCGGCAGCCTTGAACTCGGGCACGTGGGCGGCAAGGCTGTTCTGCGCTCGGGCGGTGGCAGCATTCGCCTGGCGGGCGCCAATGGACCAGTCATCGCCGATACCGGCGGTGGCGGCGTCGAGCTGCATGGCCTGACCCAGGGCGCTGACGTGCGCACCGGTGGCGGCGAGATTGTCGCCGAATTCCTGGGCGCGAACTTCGGCGGCTCGACCTTGCAGACGCCGGCAGGCGACATCGTCGTCTATCTCGGGCCGGAGTTGAAGGCGAGCATCCGCGCGTCCATTCAACTCGCCACCGGACACCGCATTCACAGTGAGTTCCCGGAGATTCGGGTCAACAGCGAGGGCGGGCAGTATGGTCCGAAGATGGTGTTCGCCGAGGGCAACCTGAACGGCGGTGGCCCTACGTTGCGGGTCATCACCACCTCGGGCGACATTGACATTCGCCGCGCCAAGCGATAGCGCGCGCAGCGTCGCAAGATCGGCAGGCGCGACGGCTGAACAGGAACGATAAATTCTTTCAGGGTCCGGAGAGGACAACAACATGAATACCGCAATGCTGGGGAAATTGGCGATATCGGTCGTAATGGCGGCGGCAATCGCCGTAGGGCAGGCCGCTCCGCCGTCACCCGCTCCTCCGGCCACACCACAACCCGCGCCTGAGGCCGAGCCGCAGGAGGACACTCCCCGGCTGAAGACCCGTGACGAGGTCGAAAGCGCCAAGCGCGAAGCCGTCCGAGCTCGCACCGAGGCACGCAAAGCACGCGCGGCGGCCCGCCGTGCGATAGTGGCATCCCGCAGTCGCTCGTACCTGGGTGTGGACATACGCGACGTGACCCCCGAGCGCGCCAGCGCGCTGAAGCTCAAAGAGGACCGCGGGGTCGAAATCACGATGGTGGACCAGGACGCGCCGGCGGGTAAGGCCGGGCTCCGCGAACACGACGTCATCCTCAGCTTTAATGGGCAGAACATCAACGACGTCGAACAGTTGCGCGCACTCATTCGCGATACCGCGCCGGGTACCACGGTGACCCTGGGCATCAGCCGCGACGGCCAGCCGATGACGATCAAAACGCAGTTGGCCAGCCGCAAGCACACTTACGCGTTTATCGCCCCCGGAAAGCAAATTGCGCCTTTGCCGCCGATGCCTTCGATGGCACCGCGCGCCTGGGAACTGGAGATCCCTCAGTTCACGGTGATGCAGTTCTCCTCGCGGAATGGTGTCACAGTCGAAGACCTCACGCCCCAGTTGGCGGAGTTCTTCGGCGTGCGTGGTCGCGAGGGCGTGCTGGTTCGCTCCGTGGAGAAGGGCAGTCCTGCCGACGCTGCCGGGCTGCGCGCCGGCGATGTCATCACCAAAGTCGATACTGAGCCGGTCGCCTGCTCCAGCGACTGGCAGCACAACATGTCGAGGCGCAAGGGCGGCACGGTCAATCTGACCATCGTGCGCGATAAGCGCGAGCAGACGCTCTCGATGAAGCTGCCGGAGCGGTCCGAGTCGCGCGGGTACCACATCGAGATTCCCGATGTCGGCGAGATAGTGGATGAGGTGGGCGAGGAACTGGAACGTATCGGTCCGGAGATCCAGCGTTCCGTGCAGCGCGCGCAGTTGAAAGCCGCACGCGAGTTGCAACGCTCGATGCGTGAGATGCAGCGTGAACTGGAACAGGCGCAACGTGAAATGGAGCGCGACATGGAGCGCGAGCAGCGCGAGCGCGAACGGGAAATCCGGGAGCAGGAGCGCCAGCAACGCGAGCAGGAACGGCAATTACGCGAGCAGGAGCGGCAGCAACTCCAGAACGAGCAGCCGCCGCAGCCACAGCAGCCGCAGTAGGCAATTCGCAGATTAAGGTTTCAAGGGTCAGGGCTTCAAGGTTTCAATGTGCAGCGCGTTCGGAAGGCTTGAAACATTGCAACGGCCTTTTTTCCACACCTGCCTGCCTTCATCCTCATACCCAAAACCTCTTCTATAACTTTCCGTTTTACCCATCACTTCCGGCAGTGATGCTCGTCATAGACATGTATGGCCTGAGGGAAATAATTGCGGCCCGTCAGCAGCGTGCCACGTCCAACCTCGCCGCTTACAGAAGCAAGATCGCGCGCGCCAAGGAGGTGTCGAACAACTGCCTTCTCCAACGCCGGGCCTAGGGCCAAGCCAATATCTTGGCCTCAAGTTCTGGCTCCCCAATTCTGAAAGGAGAACCGCACCATCATGGTACATAAACTATTGGCAGTGTTTATTTCTGCCGTGTTAGTTGTCACGCAAGTGGGGTGCAAGTGTAGCGTCGGCGGTTCCATTCAGGTTGGCCCTGGAACGGTGAAAGGGGAAATCCATGCTGCGTGTACCAATGTCGCTCCGACCGAGCTTCAAGGGTACGCATCAGGGACGAGCCTTTCTATCTATGACATGCCAGCCTATGTCGTCGTGAGGGACCCGAGTGACAACCCCACTCTCACCATAACCGCCAAGACGGACACCGGACTGCAAGCTACTCAAACCTTCCCCTTGGTCGAGGCCGATGCGTCACAAATTCCTGCCGGCGTACCAGGCACGCAGACGTTTGCTTTCAAGCCGCAAAATCCCACAGCCCTGAACGACTGGGTGAAATGGATAGCAAACAATACAATGGCGAGCGCCGAAATCGAGATCAAGACGACCGCCGGATTCATCGACGTAGCTTCTTACGGCGACAACACCGTTTACTTCCGCACCTACAATCCAACGGAAGGTTATGTAAATCGTGGGTCGGCGACTTACTCAGTACGAAACCCCTGATGACCCACCGCCATGCGACACCTGCTACGACCCGAGGTAAACCGAAACACAAAGAGGTTGGATGGGGTCTCACGCCCCACCCCCTTTTGATCGGGACAGGGGGACACGACATGCGAGTATCGTGTTGGGCCAAATTAGCGATGTTCGGGCTGCTGGCGATCAATCTGTCTGCCGCCACTGGTAAAGAGGCACCGCCGGCCTTGCTTAAACAAATCGCCGCCATGCTCTCAAGTTACCATCGTGACGTGACAGAAATGACGCTTAACGTAAAAAGTACCGTCACGTTTCTCAATTCATCCGATAAGGTCATCAAAACTCGCCGGAGTTCACATATATTTGAACTTACCGCTTCTCGGCGAAACGGAGATCATCAAAAGGCGACCGCCTCGATGAAGGACGTTGATCGAGGCACAATGACACAACTAGCACAAACTGACATGTTTGCAATCGCGGCGGGTCTTATCTCGCCTGGGAAGGCCCCCCTCGAACAGATGGAATACGTCGATTCTGGTCCCGACGTTATCGTGCTACGTTCTGTCTCGAACAACGACAATTGCAGAGCGTTTGAGGCGAGAGGCAAACAATGGCAGCTCCATGAATGGTGTGGCCGTTGGGAAATCGAGGTTGATGGTAGCAGTATGCATCCATTACGACTGAGCTTTCAAGCAGGTGGTCTGCCCGTAGTCGCAAGAAAAAAGAGGGCACTATACCGCTACCAGGTCGAGCAGCAATTTCACATTCTTGCACTGCCAGGTGATAAACGAACCTTCCTTCTGCCAAAGAAGATCACTGCCGTTTACCACACTGATAAAGGCTCCACCATCGTTGAGAGTGAATACACGCCCGAGTAAACCACCATTTCACGATCACCTCCCTGCGCGGCGAAGGAAGACGATTCAAGTTTGTCGACGCTCTGCTGAAAGATCTGGGCATCCGACGTGCGTAATCTCATCGCTGTGCACAGCTCCGTCGTGAGGGCAACCGCATCAGCGCATCGCGTCCAGCCCGTCCTTGATCGCCCGCGCCAGCTTGTCCGCCTTCCCTTCCGCCCAGAAATGCACGAATACCATCCGCGGGTTATCGTCCAGCAGGTGGTTGTGCACGGCGGTGACGGTCACTTCAGCCTTGCGCAGTGCCGCCAGCACCCGCGTCACTTGTGCTTCCTCCAGCGCGAAATCACCGGTCACCGCGACGCCGGTTGCCGCAGGCTGGAAGTTCACGACAGTCGCCATGCCCATCGCTGCCGGCATTTTGGCAGCATGCGCCAGCACTGTGTGACTTCCGGGAAAAGAAAACGCCAGGACCGCGCCACTGGCGGTGCCGGTCTTGCCCAGTATCGCCTCGATTGCCTTGCGGTCGTAGGTGATCATCCCACCAGACGGCTTGGCAGGGGCCGTGGGCGTGGCGGTCGCACCCAGCGCCGCTTTGAGACCCGCAACCAGGGCGGGCAACTGTCCCTGCGCGAAGAAGTGCACGTACATAAGCTGCGGCCGCTCTCCCGCCAGGTGGTTGTGTACGCCGCTGACTTCGAAACCGTGGGCCAGCAGCGCATCCATCACCCCCGGCATCTCGCTGCTGAGCACTACCAAGTCACCATGGGTGACCACGTTTGACGGCCCTTGTCGAAACGCCATCCACGAGGTCATAGCGGCTGCCGGCATCAGTGCCGTCTTGCCCACGAAGGCGCGGATGTCAGCGCGGGGGAACGTAACTTTGCGCACATCGTCGGTTTCCGTTGGGGCGCGCCCCAGCACGCGCTCGATCAGCGCCCAGTCGGTGGCGGTCGGGGCTGGTGTTTGCGCAGCGGGGGCCGCCTGCGCCATCGAGCGCCCCGTTCCCAGGGTTACGGTCAGCAATAGCAACGCGCAGCGCAAGTGCATAGTGGGACTCCAGCACTCGTTCAGATGCAGGCGGGAAACGGGCAGTTACATCTCGGACTTGGCCGACTCGTCCAGTGGCAGCGTAGCCAGCAGCAGGCGGTTGCGTCCGGCCTGTTTGGCGCGATAGAGCGCATCGTCGGCGGCCTTCACCAGCACGTCACGCGTGCGTCCGTGCTGCGGGAAGCAGGCCGCTCCGATGCTGATGCTGACCGGCCGGGGCACGCCCGGGAATTCCCAGTCGCACACCGAGCGGCGCAACTTGTCCGCTACGCGGAGGGCGTTTTCGCCAGCGGTCTCCGGCAGCAGGACGGCAAACTCGTCGCCACCATAGCGGCACACCACGTCGGCTTTGCGCAGACTGGCCCCCAGGATGGACGAGATTTGCCGCAGCGCCTCATCGCCCAGCAGGTGGCCGAACTCGTCATTCAATGCCTTCAGCCCGTCCAGGTCAATCATAAGGACGGAAAACGCAAGCTCGTAGCGTTTCGCGCGTTCCAGTTCCTCGAGGATGCGCAATTCGAAAAACCGCCGGTTAAAGATGCCCGTCAGCCCGTCGCGATAGGCCAACTGCCTGATCTGCTCGAAGTGGATGGCGTTCTGGATTGCGCCGGCGAAGATGTCGGCCACCGACTCCAGCGTGCCTACGTCGGAATCGGAGAACGCCCCGGCCGCCGCGCTGGACAGCGTCAGCACCCCTAGGCTATGGCGGAAGGACAGCAACGGCAGACACAGCTCGGATTTCACTCCGACCAATCTGGCAATGTAATCGGGCTCTTGTCCGACGTCACTGGTCAGCACGGGAGCCCGGGTGGCCAGGGCGCGTCCGCACGGGCCTGAATCCACCGGCAGACTGCCGCCTTCGGGAATACGGGCGTCGAGCCGGCCATATTGCGCACGCACTACCAGGCGGTTGTCCTCCAGCAGCAGCACGGCCACGTGGTCCACTTTGAACGCCTGCAGCAGGAGGTCGCAGCAGCGCCGCAACAACTCCTTCAAGTCGGAAACCGCCGCTGTCTGGCGCGCCACCGCGTTCAGCAGTTCCAGTTGCGCGGCCCGCCGGCGTTCCAACTCGTGCAGCTTGGCATTACGCAGCGCGATGGACGCCTGGGTGGAGAACAGGGTCAGCAGATCAATTGTCTCTTCGTCAAAGCAATGCGGCCGATGACTGTGGCAGTCGAGCACGCCGACCACGCGGTCGCCCACCATCAGGGGGATCGCCAGTTCCGCACGCGTGCCGGGAAGCATTTCAACATAGTTTTCCGCCTGCCGCACGTCAGGCAAATAGATGGGGTGCTTGGCGGCCGCTGCCTGGGCCGCGACGCCATGCTTTGCACTACTCCTCGGTGGTACATCCTCCGGCCAGCCAAAGCGGATCCGGGGCGACAGTTCGTTGGTCTGTTCGTCCAACAGCAGCACCGTGCTGTGCTGTACCTGGAAGTAGTCCCGCAATATTGTCAGGATGCGGCGCAAGACCTCGTCGAGGTCAAACGTTGATAGCACCGCCTGGCTGGCGTCGTACAGGATTGCGAGTTTCTGCATCTGTGTTCAGGCGCAGCGGCAAACCCACCGCCGGCGAAGGCGGAGAACCTGGGGAGAGCGAATGGCAGTGTACCACTGGATTCGGCCAAGGCAATGGCTTTCGAACATAAGTACACGCACTTTAGTAACAGCAGGTGCCAGTACCCAGTCGGCGTTTTGGTGTGGGATAGTTCGCCGGTTCGCCAGTTCACCAGTTCACCAGTTGACCCAATGACCCGATCTACCGGGTTCGCCGCTTCCTGGCTGCCGCCGCAATCACTCCCCACACGACGAGGCACACCCAGAAGTCCACCAGCAGGCCGAGATCCAGGCGGTTCGGCTGATGTTGGGCGGCTTGCGGGAGGTGGGGCATCAGCAGGAAATAGCTCGCGTTGCCCAGCACCACGGCCAGCAACGACTTGCCCAGATTCGACCACATCCGCCGATACGGGTCTTGTGGCAACGACTAACTCCGGCGCTTGAAACCCACAACTTGCGACTGGACACAACTGGCAACTGCCGACTGCCGACTGCTAACATCACGGCAGATGCTCGAGCTGCAGACGCCGGTCCAGTACGTCAAGGGCATAGGTCCGCGCATCGCCGAGATGCTGGCGGAGAAGGGCATCAGTACCGTCGAAGACCTGCTCTATTATCTGCCCTTTCGCTACGAAGACCGCATCAACCCGCGCCGCATCGCGCAACTCAAGCCCGGCGAGATGGCCAGCCTGGTCGCGGAGGTGCGCAATTCCGGCCTGTTCCGCACCTCGCGTTCCCACATCCCGCTGTTTCAGATGACCGTTGCCGATCCCGGCGGACGCGCCGGCCTGAAGTGCATCTGGTTCCACTCGACTTACATGAAGGACAAATTCAAGCCGGGACAGTTGCTTGCGCTTTACGGCAAGGTGGAAGCCGACGAGTACGGCGGCGGGCTACAGATGGTGCAACCGCAATTAGAGGTGCTGAGTGGCGGTGACGATGCCGACCCCGACGCCGCTGCTGCTGAATCGCTGGAGATCGGCCGCATCGTGCCCATCTACGAATCGGCCGCGCACGGCAAGCTGACTACCCGCTGGTTCCGCCGCGTTATTCATGGCGCGCTGGAAAACCTGGCGCCGGAAATTCCCGATGGCGTACCCCCGGCCGTCCGCGAGCACATGCACCTGATGCCGCGCCGCAAGGCATTTCAGCAAGTGCACTGGCCCGATCCCGGCGAGCGCTTCGACGACCTGCAAAACTCCCGCACGCCGGCCCACCAGCGCCTCATTTTTGAGGAACTGTTCTTTCTCGAACTCGGGCTGGAACTCAAGCGCCGCCGCGTGAAAGCCCAGCCCGGTATCGCGTTTACCATCACCGACCGCGTGCGCGAGGCCATTAAGACCATCCTGCCGTTTCATCCGACCGCGGCGCAGAAGCGCGTACTGAAAGAAATTGCCGACGACATGAAGCACCCCGCGCCCATGCGCCGCCTGCTGCAAGGCGACGTGGGCTCCGGCAAGACGATCGTTGCCTTCGAGGCGGCCATCATCGCCATCGAGAACGGCTACCAGGTGGCCCTGATGGCGCCCACGGAAATCCTCGCCCAGCAGCATTTCCTCTCGGCGCGCCGCATCCTGGAAAAGGCCGGTTACCGCATCGTGCTGCTGACCGGCTCGGTCGAGCAGGACCGCAAGCGCGACATCCGCCGCCACATTAGCCAGGGCGATGCACAACTGATCATCGGCACCCACGCGCTCATCCAGGAAACGGTTGAGTTTGCGCGGCTCGGTCTGGTGATCGTGGATGAACAGCACCGCTTTGGAGTAATGCAGCGATTCAAGCTGATGAAGAAGCCGACGCCGGACACCTGCGAACCCGACGTCCTCGTAATGACTGCCACGCCCATCCCGCGCACTCTCGCGCTGACTCTTTATGGCGACCTCGACGTCAGCGTCATTGACGAGCTTCCGCCGGGACGCACGCCCATCGTCACGCGCCGTGTGACCGACGCCACTGCCGCGCAGGTCTGGGACTTCGTCCGCAAGCAAGTGAAAGCCGGCCACCAGGCGTATGTCGTGTATCCGGTGATCGAGGAACAGAGCGATGACGACCCTGTGTCCTCTGTATCCTCAGTGGTAGCGCCGCCGTCCTCGGCGGCGGGCCCCGCGCGGCCCTCTGCGCCCTCTGCGGTAAGAAAGAAATCGGCCCCGAAACAGAAATCCCTCTGGTCCGGCCTGAAAGCCGCCGTGCAGATGTACGAGGAACTGCGCACGCAAATCTTCCCCGACCTGCGTATCGGTCTGCTGCACGGCCGCATGCCGCCCGACGACAAAGAAGTGGTCATGCGCCGCTTTCAACGCGGCGAAATAGACGTATTAGTTTCCACCACCGTGATCGAGGTCGGCGTTGACGTGCCCAACGCCAACGTCATGGTGATTGAACACGCTGATCGCTTCGGCCTTTCGCAACTTCACCAGTTGCGAGGACGCATCGGCCGCGGCGCTGCCAAGTCCTATTGCGTGCTGATGACCGCCGGACGCATCAGCCCCGAGGCCGACCAGCGCCTGAACGCGATGGTTTCCACCACCAACGGCTTCGAGATCGCCGAACTCGACCTGCAACTGCGCGGCCCCGGCGAGTTCTTCGGGACACGCCAGGCCGGCCTGCCCGACTTTCGTGTCTCCAACCTCGTCCGCGACCGCGAGATCCTTCAGGCCGCCAAACGCGAGGCCGCCCTGGTCGCCGCCGGTCCCTCACCTGAACTCCCCGCCGAAGACATCTCGCGCGCTCTCGCCCACCTGCGCTCCCACTGGCAACGCAAGTACGGTCTGGTGGAAGTTGGCTGATAGTGGTTCGTGGCTGGTGGTTCGTGGCTGGTAGTTAGTCGCGCGATTTCCTCCGCCACCCGTGCGCCCTCTGCGGTGGCGCTTATGGGAAAAGGCCGGCCCCGTGGGGCCGGCCTCCATGCCAACGGCAGGTTTTGCTTCAGAACTGGAAGCGCAGGCCGAACATAATTTGCCGCCTGCCGCGCGACGGCGTTGACGACGGCGAGTTGTTGACGACCGTGGGATCGGCGAAGCCGGTTTCCTCGCCGCGCGAGCCCAGGTCTTCGACAAAGGGATCGATACTGACGCCCGAACCGACACCGTAGTTGGAGTGGTTGAACACGTTCAGCATCGTCATGTGCCAGCGCAGGTTCATGCCTTCGGTTATCTTGAAGGTCTTCGCGATGGACACGTTGCCGTAATTGGCCTTGCTGGTGCGCAGGCTGTTTCTGACCCCCGGGGCAAAGGGCGTGCCGAAAATCGCCGCCGATTGAGCACCGTTGATAATGAAACGGACTTGGTCGTTGGAGACCGGCACCAGATCTCCCGTGGTGTTGACTGCCTTGAAGTCAAACAACTGGGTGGCAGCCACCGTGCACGCTTCCAACCCCAGATAGGCGCACGCATCCGCGCCAAAAATCCCCACCGAGGTAGGCGGGGCGCTGGGGTTGGAAATAAATGGCCGTGAGTTCTCGGCCGTGGAGTTAAACGCACCCATAAGCGCGGCGTCGTAGTAGTTGCCAGAGCCTGTGGCGCCAGCGGCAAAAAATTGTACCGGCGTGTACGGCTGACCGGAGGCAAGAATGTACGACGCGGACACCGCCCACCCACCGACGATATGCCCGATGACACCCTCCTGGTTGCGGAAGAACGGGATTTCCTCGGTGAAGGTCAGCGTCCAGGTGTGCGGGATGTCGAGCCCCGAGCGCGCGAATTCGGCGCGCCGGAAGTCCAGCGGGTTTTGCGAGAACGCCGTCGTGCCGCCGGCTGAGAAGGTGCCGAAAATTTCGCTGACATTGTCGATCGTCTTGCTGAAGGTATAAGACGTCCGCATCGTCAACTGGTTCCACAGGCGGTTGGTGCGGAACTCGGTTTGCAACCCGTTGTAGCTGGACGAGCCCGTGTTCGTGCGCTCACGAATAATGCCCAGGTTGCAGTTGACGCGGCCAATCGCAGGCGAAGGCAAGCCCGGCCGCACGTTGGGAACCGTCGCCTGGTCGGCGGGACAGGGAGTAAGGCCACTGGGCACCAGGTTCGGGAAGTCGCGCGCCAAGTGGGCGATGAACGGGTTGCCATTGATTGACTGGAACAGCCGCTCGCCATGGTTACCCACGTAGCGCACTTCCACCGCCGCCCGTGGTGAAAGCTCCTGCTGAATGCCGAAACTCCAGCTATGTACCCGGTCGGGCCCGAAATCGGGCGCCACCGTAGTCTGGTTGAAGCTGCGCGGGTCCGCTACGCCGAGCGTCAGAAACGGCGCCAGTGCCGCACGCACCGCCGGGCCCGTGCCTCCGGCCGGAAGACCTGGGGCTGTGCCAACTCCCCGGATGGTTTGTGCCAACACCTGCGGCGCCGAACTGGCAACGTTCAGGTAGATGTTGTAGAACGGCGGATCGTAGGAGAGCCGATAACCGCCGCGTACGGTCATCTTGTTGCCCAGCCAACTGGGGGCGTAGGCGAAGCCCACGCTCGGCCCCCAACTGTTCTTCGGGGCGTCAAGGCGCGGAAATACCCGCTGTTCCAGGGGCAGCGCCGGATTGAAGAATGGGTTGGGACCGCTCTCCCGCTCGACCCCGAGATCGTTGAACAGGTTGGCCGGCTGGCCGTAATACGACCAGGTGACCCCCAGGTTCAGCGTCAGGTCGGGACGCAGCTTGAAATCGTCGCCCACGTATACGAACGTGTCATATTCGCGGAAGTCCAACGACGGCGTACCCAGAGTGATGCTGGTGGTGGTTGGCGAATTCAACGCGAACGCCGCCCAGTCCTGGTAGGTGAACGAACCGTTGAAGTTCGGCAGGAAGATGTTGGGTGAGCGCTGATAGGTGAAATTCACCCCCGCCTTCAACTGGTGCCGGCCGACCGTGTAGCTCCAGTTGTCCTGCACTTGCCAGGTATTCACGATGCGCCCCTGAGGTGCATTGGTGGCAGGGCCGAACCCGAGCAGAGTCTGGTCCACAAACGCGATACGTGCCAGCGCGTTGCCGATGTCCCCCTGCGGCGGAACCGTATTGCCGATGCCGTTGCCGCCAAATTGCACATTCAACCGGTTGTACCCGACGCGAAGCTCGTTCACCATGCGTGGCGAAATAGTGCGCGTCCACCCCACAACCGCCGCCTGACTCAGGCTGGGGACATCGTTGGGATAACCCGCCGGCGCAAACGATGAGCCGAAGGAGTTTTGGTTCAACGGGGTTTGCTTGTTGTAAACGTAGCGCATAGACAGATGGTCGGCGCTTGTGGCCAGCAGGTCTACCCTCACCAGCCAGTCCCAGGTGTTCGAGTCCGTAGCCAGCCTCCGCTGCACGCCCGCCATTTCAACTCCCGGACAGCTGCCGACGTCCTGTGGACCGCTATCTTCTGTAAAGTTCGGTAGCGGATTGCCACCCGTTATGCCGTACGGTCCGAACTTCTGCAGAATTGCTATCGTTGGGCTATTGGGGAAGCAGAGAGCCAACTGTGTCAGACCGGTGGGCGTGGGGGTAAGCAGACTGGTCGTGTAGAGGCGATTCTGTGTCAGTCTCTCGGTGTCGATTCCGCCAAACACGAAGAGCTTGTTCTTGATGATCGGACCGCCGATAGTACCGCCGGCAAAGTAATTGTTGAACTGCGGCACCTTTGTCAGCGGCGGGTCAGTGAATTCTTTTTGCACATTGGTCAGGCTGTTCAGCGCCGAGTTGCTTTCCGAGCCGAAGACCGACCCGTGCCAGTTGTTGGTGCCCGACTTCGTGATGATGTTCACTACCGAGCCGGAATTGCGCCCGTACTCCGACTTGAACTGGTTGGTAGTGATCTGGTACTGGTCCACGAACTCCGGGTTGCTGAGGAACAGGGACGGCCCGCCGACGGAGTTGTCGTTGTTGTTCTGGCCGTCAATCTGCTGGTCATTGTTCCGGCCACGCAGGCCATTCACAGCAAAGCCTGTGCCACCGTTGGTGTTGGAAAAACCCAGGTCGCGGCTGGCGGTGACGCCGGGCACGAACAGCGCAAGATTGTCCAGGCCTCCATTGTCAGCGGTTCCAGGAATGTACAGTTGCGTGCCGGTGAAATTTTCGCTCACCTGTGACTCTGCCGTTTGCACCAGAGGCGTCGCGGCGGAAACTTCGATCGCTTCAGCGACCTCCCCCACTTGCAGAGTGAGCGCTCCCATGGCGGCGTCGACTCCGGTCAGTACGGAAACGCTGGACTGCACGAGCGGGCGGAATCCCGACTTCCTGATTTCTACTTTGTAGGTGCCTACGGGCAGCAGTGGCAAGCGGTACGCGCCCGCCCGGTCGGTCATGGTTGTAAGAGTTTGCCCGGTGGTAATGCTGGTTGCCGTTACTTGTGCATCCGGAACAACGGCCCCCGATTTGTCAGCGACAGTCCCGGAAATTGAGCCTCGAGATACTTGAGCAGTCAGCATGCCAGCCGTACCCAAAACCAACAGGCTGACCAGGACGAGTGAAACACCTCTTCTCATTTGCTCCTCCTAGCCATTCCGGCAGGGCGGATGGACCCATGTGCTGCTGCTGGGAACAGCTACACAGGTGGAAGAGGAGCAATTGGCAGGCCAACCCGCAGCTTCACAGATTCAACTACTTACGCCGATTCAGCCGATCATGATTTTCATTTTCAAGACATTCGCCCGTGGCGTCATTCCATTTCTGGTAATCGGGTACTCTGGTGCGGGGCGAACGAGTGTCTTGGGCTGCGAATCGAGGGACGATGTATTCGAATCGGTTTGGATTTCCTCCGCGTCCTGGGGCGCAAACCCCTGCGCCCCGCGCGGTAAGAACCGTTACGTGGTCTTTTGTACCTGCGCCCACTGCTCGGCGGCGGCGATGCGGCGCGCAATGGATGGATGTGAATGGAACAGCCACTCCACGATGCGCGAGGGCTGCCGCTCCGCCAGGTTCTGCGCCGCCAGCTTGTTCATCGAGGTAATGAACGGGACCACGCTGGGGATGGACGCGAAAGCGTAACGGTCGGCCTGCCTTTCGTTGTGGCGCGACCAGGCATTGAGCGCCGGCAACAGCACCAGCGCCATCGTGGTTGACACCAGCGCCAACAGCGGCAGGTTGGCAAAATCCGAGACGCTTTGAAACATCTGCGTGCGCACCGCGTAATGCAGCACGCGCGCGCTGGCCCAGAAGCCGACGAAACTGATGACGGCCTGCACCACGATGCTTCTTCCAATGTGGTTATATACGTGGTGCCCCAGCTCATGGGCGAGTACGGCTTCGATCTCGTCGTCGGTGTAGTTTTCCAGCAGAGTGTCGGCCAGGATGATGCGCCGCGTATTGCCCAGCCCGGTGAGTGCCGCGTTGGCCTTCTTCGTCTTTGCCGAGAGCTTCCACTCGTACACGCCGCGCACGCGGGTGCCGGCCCGCTCGCTGAGCCGCACCAGGCGGTCTTTCAGGTCCTCGCGCTGTAACGGCTGAAACTTGTAGAAGATGGGAAACAGCACCACCGGCGCGATCTGGGCGAAGAACACGAACAGCACGACAAACGCGCCCCAGGCGATCAGCCACCAGTAACGCGGGCTCTGGCGCATGACGAAGTACATCAACTCGGCCAGTCCCGCCCCCAGCGCCAAGCCGACCACCCAGCCCTTGAACTCGTCCCACACCCACGCGCGCACCTTCTGGTTGGACAGGTTATAGCGGTGCTCCAGGCGGAAGCCGTACAGGTCCAGCGGCAAGCCGACCGCTTTGGTCATGACGGCGAGCATGCCCACATAAAGGAACAGCGCGAGAGCATAGTTCTGCTCCGCCCCGCCATAAGCCACGTCGCGCAGGGCGAGTGTCCAGCCAGTGACCAGCAGGATTACCAGGACAGCCACGCCGAGCACGGTGTCGGCGATTGAGAGATAGCGGCGCAGGCGGTTGTAGCGCCGCGCTTCGGGCGTATCGGGAACGGATTGAGTTTGCGCCGCAGTGGTCAAGCTTCTAGTTTCCCAGTTTCCATAGGTCGCTTGCAAGCTGGAGCCGGGTTTCCGGTTCCTAGTTTCTGGTTCTCCTATCTAGAGACCAGAAACTAGAAACTGGAAACTGGCCTGATCCGTCTTAGTCCGCCTAAGTCCGTTGTGCAAGTTTGGCCCGGAACCAGCAAGGTTACTGCATCGGGCACGACCGAGATGCTCACGGGCAGGCGCGCCAGCGCTTCGCCATCGGCTTCGGCGTAGATGCGCGACGCGTCGGCCAGCGGGCGGCACGTGACCGAAGTGGCGTCCACCAGGTCAATGCAGCCGACCCGGGGCTTGCGTCCCAGCATCACGGCGGTCATGTATTGCAGGTAGCGGGCGCGGCTGCGCGTGCGGAACAGCACCAGGCGCAGACTGCTGCTGCGCAAGGCGGCGCCTGGCGCGAGTCGCCGCAGCACGCCGCCAAAATTGGCGATGCGCACCGCCAATATCTGCGAGACCTCGGCCCGTAAAGGCGCTGCCGAACTGTCCACGCGAAACTCGGCCTCGAACAGCGGATAGTTGCCGAACGCCCAGGTGCGCAGCGCATCGTGCACGTAGACGGCGTAGCCGAAACGGCGCTTCAGGTCGCGGTTCAGGCGGTAAAACAGGTGCGCGTCGGGCCCGATGCCCGCTGCTACGGTGAAGTAGCGTGTGGCCGGCTGCCGCGTCCGGTCACAATATTCAATGCGGCCCACGGCGATACGCACGGCTTCGAAGGCGAGCAGTTGCCGCGCTGCTTTGACGGGATCAGTTGCCAGACACAGATCGGCCGCGAGCGAATTGGCCGTTCCCAGCGGAATTACGCCCAGGGTTGCCGCCGTGCCAACCACGCCTTGCAGGGTTTCGTGGACGGTGCCGTCGCCCCCGCAGGCGATCACCGTATCGCAACCGCGCGCGATGGCCTCGCGGGCCTGTGCGCCAGCCGAACCGGGCGCGCGTGTGGCTTCCGTATCAGCTTCGACCCCGGCGCTGCGTAGCACCGCAGCCGCTGTCTCCACCCGGGCAGCGCACGGCGCTTTCTGTTGCCCCGACGCCGGATTGTAGAGCAGCACCGCTCTGCGCATGGGCGTCCCAACTCCTAACCACTGATTGACACGGATTTCGACGGACCAGATCGATTGAGTAATCGGGTAATCGGGGAATTGTGTAATTGAGCAATTCGTAATTACAGTCGCAGGTTCAAATTACCCGATTACGCGATTACCCGGTTACCCGATTCATCTGCCTGATCCGTGTCAATCCGTGTAAATCCGTGGTTAAGCTTTTGCCGCCGTCTCATTCGCCACTTCCTGGATGTTCGGCGTCCCCGAGCCGACCAGCTTCAGCTTGGGCTCGCGCTCGATGGCGTCGAGCAGTTCGCGGGTGATTCTGTCGTCAATCGCCGCCGCGCTGTCGAACTCCACGGGGTAGCGGATCGAAACCTCCAGCCCGCTTTGGGTGACCTTCAACCGGCTCTGCGGACCCAGCGATTTCACCGAAAGGTGACCTATTGTCTTCTCGATGTTACGGCGTTGTCCCTCAATCTGGTCGCGATACTCGGAGAAGACGCGATCGACGGCGCCCACCAGCCGTTCCTCGACCGCGCGATAATTGCTCTCCGGCGCCAGCGTCAGCGTGATTTCATGCCAGACAAAGTTCGTCCCCGGAATCTGCTTGAAAAACGCGCCGGTGGGTTGGAACACCACCGAGTTGGAAAAGACCACGACTCGTCCTGTGGGTTGCGCCGCCGCGCCGCCGGATCCGAGTTCCATCAGGTGCAGGCGAACCAGGCCGATATCTACCACCTCGCCGGTAACGCCCGCGATCTGCACGCGGTCGCCGACGCGCACGCCGTACCTGCCGATCAGGAAAAAATAACCCGCAATCGAGAGGATCACGTTCTGCAAGGCCACGGCGACGCCGGCGGTGATCAGTCCCGCGAACGTCGCCAGCGAACCCAACTCGGTGGCGAATGCGAAGGCAACGATAATGGCGATGACGAACCACAGGGCAATGCGGCGCACCAGCAACAACTGGTAACGGCGGCGCGCGTCCGGCACGTAGCGGAACAGCGCTTTGCGCCACAGCTCCGCCGCGCCGATGACCACCACCAGTACCAGGACCAGCACGACCAACCTTACGACGAGGCCCTTCAGTTCGGCGGTGTACTGGCTGCGCACTGCGTTGCGCCAGTTGGTCAGGTTGCGCTTGTAGAGGTCGAGCAGGATGCGCTGCTTCACCAGCGGCAGCACCGCTTCGGAGGAAAGCTTGAACTGCGCCGTCAGGCTATCGAGTTCGGCTTTCTGCCGGGCCAGGGTGCTGGCGTCGGTCGAGTTGCGGTTGGCCAGCTCATCTCCGCGCTGCACCAGTTGGCGCAGCGAGGCGCCGATAGGCGCGCGCAATGTCTTTGCGGTCTGCGCGAGTTCCTCGGTCAGCGCAATGCTCTCGTCAATGCTGCGCGTCTTGCGTGTCAGGCTAACCAGGTCGCTGATCAGCGGCAGGATGCCGGACGCTTCCGGCTTGCGCGGCGCAACCACGGTAGTGTTCTCTGCCGCTTGCGGGGTGTTGGCAGCAGCGGCCGTGGGAACCGAGCGTTGCAGCTCCTGGATTTGCGAAAGCAGCCCACCTGCCCCGCCGCCGCTGGCGTTGGCGCCGCTGACGAACTCCAGCATATTGCGCAGCACGTCGCGCCGCGTCTGCGCCAGCTCCAGCTCGCTGCGCGTCTCCTCGGCCAAGGATTGCAATTGCCGGCGCTGCCGGCCGGCCGCGCTCTGCAGCTTCTGGCGCAGGGTCTCCAGTTCCGCCTGCGTGCGCTTTACCTGTTGCTCCGCCTTGGCCGCAAGCTCCGTGAGCGCCTGATGGCGCGCAGCTTCGCCTCCGGAAGGCGCTGCGGTTTGCGCAGCGGCATTTGGCTGCTTCTGCATGAGTTCGGCTTCCGCCTTGGCGAAGTCGAACGAGAGCCGCACGATTTGATCGGCAAGCTGCCGGTTATCGCGTAGGAATAGGATGTCGCTGGAATCGCCGGGGAGTTGCTCCATGGTCTCGTGGCGATGCCAGGAAAGCGTCTGGTTGAGGAACGCGATGATCGCCTGCGCGGTTGGCGGCGCGGGCGGCGCGGTAGTGTTGCTCTGCCCCCAGAGCAGCGGCAGGGCAAGGAGGACGGCCAGCAGCAACGCTGCCAGGTGGCGATGGATTGTGCTTCTGTCACTCACGCTGACTCGTTCCCAAGTGCTTAGAAAAGTCTAAACGAGTCGGCCCGCCATTGCCGAATTGCCGCGCGCCTGGCGACGTTACGGAAGGGCGGCGCCGCGCTACAATCCAGCCATGCCCACTGTTGCGAAGGACCTTGCGCGCCGCATCGAGGAGCTGCGCGAAGAGATACGCCGTCACGAGTACCTCTACTACGTTCTCGACCAGCCGCAGATCAGCGACGCCGAATTCGACCGGCTGATGAACGAGCTGAAGGCCCTGGAGAAGCAGCATCCGGAGCTGGTTACGCCCGACTCGCCGACGCAACGTGTCGGCGGCAAGCCGCGCGAGGGCTTCGTCAAGCTGCCGCACTCCTCGCCTATGCTCTCGCTGGACAATGCTTACAACGAGCAGGAGTTGCGCGACTGGGAGCGGCGCGTGCACGAGCTCACCGGCGCGCGCGACGTGGAGTACGTTTGCGAGCTGAAGATGGACGGCCTCTCGATGGCGTTGCGCTACGGCACTGACGAGCGCGACCGCAGCCGCTCGCTCCTGGTGGTTGCGTTGACCCGCGGCGATGGCTCCGTAGGCGAGGAGGTCACGGCGAACGTGCGCACCATCCGCTCAGTGCCGCTGTCCATCGCCCACAAGATGCTGGATCGCGCCGGCATCCCGCACGACTTTGAAGTGCGCGGCGAGATCATCATGCCCGTGCCGTCCTTCCTGCGCATGAACGAAGAGCGCGAGCGGCAGGGGCTGGCGAAGTTCGCCAATCCGCGCAATGCCGCCGCGGGCGCGGTACGCGTGCTGGATCCCAATATCACCGCGCTGCGCCGGCTGGATTTCTACGCCTACTTCCTGCTGAGTGACGGCCGTGTCTTCGGCAGTGAGCATTGGGCCGACCTGGAAGCGTTATCGGCCGTCGGGTTTAAAGTGAATCCGAAGCGTACGCTGGCGAAAAACATTGACGAGGTCTGGCGCTTTATCGCCGAGTGGGAAGAGAAGCGCGACACGCTGCCCTACGAAATTGACGGCATCGTGGTAAAGGTCAATCGTCTCGCCCTGTGGGACCGGCTGGGCTTCACTGGCAAGGCCCCGCGCTGGGCAATTGCGTACAAGTACGCGGCGCGCGCCGGCGTGACGCGCATCAACAACATCCACGTGCAGGTGGGGCGCACGGGCAAACTCACGCCGGTGGCGGAGCTTGAACCGGTGCCCATCGGCGGCACCACCGTCAGCCGCGCCACGCTGCACAACATGGATTTCCTTGAGAATCTCGGCATCAAGATCGGCGACTGGGTCCAGGTGGAGCGCGGCGGCGACGTCATCCCGAAAGTGGTAAAGGTCGTCGAGGACAAGCCGCGCGGCGACCGGCAGTTTCACATGCCCGAGCGCTGTCCGGTGTGCGGCGGGCACATCGTCAAGACCGAAGGGGAAGTTGACTACCGCTGCGTGAACGCGAACTGCCCGGCCAAGCTGCGCGAGACCGTCCTGCACTTCGCCTCGCGCTCGGTGATGAACATCGAAGGCATGGGCGACGCGCTGGTCAACCAACTGGTGGACCGCGGATTGGTCAGGAATGTCGCCGACATCTACCGCCTCACGAAAGATGCCCTGCTCAAGCTGGAGCGCATGGGCGACAAGTCGGCGCAGAACGTCCTCGATGAGATCGAGGCATCGAAGAAGCTGCCGCTGGAGCGGGTGATCTTCGGCCTGGGAATTCGCTTTGTCGGCGAACGCACTGCCGAGTTCCTGGCGCAGCACTTCGGCTCCATGGACGCGCTGATCGAGGCGGCCACTCACCCTAACGAACTGCAGAGTCTCGAAAGGCTTCAAGAGGTCGAAGAGGTCGGGCCGCGCATTGCCGCCAGCATCCGCGAGTTCTTCCTCGAGCCGAAAAACCGCCAGCTCGTGGCCGACCTGCGCAAAGCCGGCCTGACGTTCACGGGGAAAAAGAAGGAGCGCGGGACGAAACTGGCGGGCAAGACCTTCGTACTCACCGGCACGCTGCCCCATTACACCCGCGAAGAGGCCAAGAAGCTGATCGAAGGCGCCGGCGGCAAGGTGGCCGGTTCCGTCAGTAAGAAGACGGAATACGTGGTCGCCGGTGCCGATGCCGGCTCCAAGCTTGACAAGGCGCGTGCGCTGGGCGTCACCGTGATTGACGAGAAGGCGATGGAGGAATTGCTGGGTCTCTAGTTTCTAGTTTTCTAGTTTCTGGTTTCTAATTGAGGATCGCATATTATAGTGACACCCGTTGACTCTCTTGCGATGCCGTTGACCCCAGCGGATT
>JBHGBA010000030.1:0-45714 GCA_041946775.1 Terriglobales bacterium | reverse complement strand
CATTCCGAGCGAAGCGAGGAACCTGCTTTTGGTCGCATTCGGGAAACAGCAGGTTCCTCACGCCAGAGGTGGGCGCTCGGAATGACAATCCGCTGGGGTCAACATCGCAAGAGAGTCAATGGGTGTCACTATAATATGCGATTCCCAATAAACTCTGTCCGCCGCAATAGGAACGACTGCGCCCGCCCCGGAGCGCGTGCGCGTGGAGGTGGCGCACCGACGTGTGCTGTGCGGGCCGAAACATTTCAACACGGCGACGCGCGTCCGCTTTTGCCGCGCGAAGTCGAGGGACCTTGCGTTTGAATTTGCCGAACCAGGCCTATTGAGGCAGGGGCTGGTAAGTGGTTCCCGTCTGCGGGCCCGCCATCACCAGGAGCGGCGATTCATTGACCCAAAAGACATCGATAGGTTCACCAAATTGCATGAGCGATGCGGCCAGAGGAACGGCCTTTCCACTGTCGCTGATTGTCAGCCAGCGGCTATTTGCGGTTTTCACGGACGCGAGTACCCCGGACAGACGATTCTAGAACTTTGCTTGCAGAAGCCAGCTTTCGCCAGAGTGGGCTTTCGATTTAAGCTTTGGCAAAGCGCCTTTGCAAATTGGCGAGTTCTGCGTTGGTCTTCTCCACCGAGAAGTCGTCGGGATCGAAACGGCCGCCTATCCACTCCAGCAACTCTCCGTGCTGTTTGTGGTTCGGGTCGGCTATGGCGTCCAGGAAATCGTAATATCCATAGATCCCGCCGCAGTCCTCCGGCGGACAATGGCGTTTGCCGCCCGTGCAGATCGGGTACGCGGTCCCATCTTCGGACTTCATCGCCTTTTCGACAACGACGCTGTGCTCCCAGCCATCGCCGAAGTCATAGGTGTAAAGTGCCTTGGCGCCGGCTGTGCCCAGTACATTGCAGAGGCGCGCCTTTTTCTCATTCATCACGCGCTCGCCGAAGACGTCCATCTCCGGATCGGGAACCCCGTACCGTTGACCTCCGATTTCGAACTCATGGAGATGGCAATCCTGCCATCCCATGGCGATTTGAAGCGCATCGTGCAACTGCGCAAGTGTCATGATGGCAGGCACCAAAAGGCGCCGCCAAATCGGCGGCTTGGTGCCGAGGAGAGTGACTTTGATCTGATACACTTCGTCCGGCATAATCGCCGTCAATCATACAATGCGCAGCAATAGAATTCAGCAGAGGAGGAGCGCATGCCTGCACCAATTTTGGCAGCGCCGTTCGGCTACAGCGGTTACGAATTCAAATGGTCGCAATCCGAGAAGAGGATCGCGCGGAGAGCCTTTGAGCTCGCCCTCAAGCAGGAATTCGATGAGTTAGTGGCGGACACGAGACGGAGGGCGGCGCAGGTCAAGCAGGCGGACGATGTCTGGCATTTGGCTGAGCATATCGCTGTTCGTCGAAAGCAGATCGATGCTCAATACGACTACAGGTACTCCGTTCTGCCGGCTGTATTCGCTGCTCTCATCAAGTCAGGCCGTCTCAGCGAGAACGACCTCGAAGGCCTTCACGAAGACAAGCTCGCGGAGATTCGCAGGCTCTCGAAGGTGCAGTTCTGATCTCACCAGCGTTTGGCATCCGCGGGGTGAGCGGGGTTCGAAAGTGCGAGAAGGGTTCTGCCGTAGGTCGCTGAATCCAGAACTGAAGAAATTATGGCGCGCCCTGAGAGATTCGAACTCCCGACCTTCTGGTTCGTAGCCAGACGCTCTATCCAACTGAGCTAAGGGCGCGCGCGGTCGAACTGAGTGGAATTATAACAGACCGAATTTGCCACTCGTTACTCGCAGGGGCGAGTCGTACCGCGTCGCAAACGCCGGCACAGCAGCCGCACCGCGTCGAGGCGACTTGCCTGGGGTGGGTCGCTGATACACAGTAAAACTTTCCCGGCCACGGCAAATCCTACCTTCGCGTTCGGTCCTGTGACGGCAACGCCCTTTATTTTCAATACGGGAAAATTGGCATACCGGATGCACTAGGAGACAGCAGACGAAGTGGCGCGCAACAGGGGTGCCCCGCGGGAATAAACTTCGGCCAGAGGTTTTCGCGGGACGCCCCTTTTGCATTTTCCGATCCAGCTCTTGCGCCCGAGCACCGCGCATCTGCCCAGAGCGCAGCTTCACTCCGGCTGCAAACTGTAAGCCCAAACTGTAAACTGCTTCTGTGAAAGTTGCGCTCGGACAGATCAACCCCACCGTCGGCGACTTTACCGGCAATGCCGCCAAGATCATCGACTTCTCGCGCCGCGCCCGCGCCGCCGGCGCCGGCATGGTCCTGTTCCCCGAACTCTCGGTTTGCGGCTATCCGCCACGCGACCTGGTGGAAAAGCCCGCGTTCGTCGAGCGCTGCGGTGCGATGGTCGAGCGTATCGCCGCCGAAACGAGCGGGATCACGGTGATTTGCGGCTACGTCAGCCCGGCCCAGGCCGAGACCGGAAAGTCGGTGATGAACTCCGCCGCCGTGCTCCAGGACGGGCGGGTTGCACTGGTGCAATCCAAGCGCCTGCTACCCACCTACGACGTCTTCGACGAAATGCGCAACTTCGCGCCCGCCGAGAAGCAGGAGTTGTTCCCCCTCTGCGGCCGGCGAATGGCGCTGACCATCTGCGAGGACGCCTGGAACGACAAATCGTTCTGGAACCGCCGCCTGTATTGGGTCGATCCGGTTGAAGAGCTGGTGCGCGCCGGCGGCAACTTCGTGCTGAACATTTCCGCTTCGCCGTTCCACATTGGCAAGCTGCAATTGCGCCGCGACATGCTGGCGGCGCTCGCGCGCCACCATCGCGTGCCGGTGGTGATGTGCAACCAGGTGGGCGGCAACGACAGCATCGTCTTTGACGGCTCCAGCCTCGCGCTGAACGCGAAGGGCGAAGTTATCGCGCAGGCGAAATCGTTTGAGGAAGACCTGGTGTTCTTCGACACCGACACCATGACCGGCGAGGTGCACGAGCAGATCGAAGGCGCGGAGGCCAGCGCCTACGCCGCGCTGGTGCTCGGCACGCGCGATTACGTGCGCAAGTGCGGCTTCGAGCGCGTCCTGGTGGGGCTGAGCGGCGGCATTGACTCGGCGCTGACGGCGGCCATCGCCGCCGATGCCGTTGGTCCCGAAAATGTGACCGGCATCGGCATGCCCGGGCCATTTTCGTCGCGCGGCAGCATTGAAGACGCTCGCGAGTTGGCCGCGAATCTCGGCATCCGCTTCGAGCTGATGGAAATTACCGAGGTCTTCCGGGCGTACCTCAAGACGCTGGAGTCATTGTTCGCTGGGCGTCAGCCGGACGTGACGGAAGAAAACATACAGGCGCGCATTCGCGGCACTCTGCTGATGGCGCTCTCCAACAAATTCGGTGCGCTGGTGCTCAGTACGGGGAACAAATCGGAACTGGCGGTCGGCTACTGCACGTTGTACGGCGACATGGCAGGCGGTCTGGCGGTGATTTCCGACGTGCCCAAAACGATGGTTTACCGGCTCGCGGAGTATGTAAATTCGCGGCGGCCGGTGATACCGCGCGCGACCATCGGGAAGCCGCCGTCGGCGGAGTTGCGCCCCGATCAGAAGGACCAGGACACGCTGCCGCCCTACGAGGTGCTCGACGCGATCCTGGAAGATTATATCGAGGACTACAAGACCGCCGAGCAAATCGCGGCCGGCCACAACTTCGACATCACCTTGGTGCGCGCCGTTGTCCGCATGGTGGAGAAGGCCGAGTACAAACGCCAGCAGGCCGCGCCCGGATTGAAAATCACGCAGAAGGCGTTTGGCGTCGGACGCCGGTTCCCGATTGCGGCGAAACATCAGGTGTAAGTCCCCGAACGCAACGCAAAGGAATGCAAATGAGAAGTATGCGCCGATTCACAGTAGTGGCGCTGATGATGTTTGTGGCCGGGGCGATGGCGACGGCGCAGGACGCGCACCCAGCCAAGAGCAATTCAGCAAAACCTGCGGACACTGCCACGGCGCCGACGCAAGCAACGGTCGAAGCGTTCCTGAAGCGCATGTTCAGCTATCAACCGGGACTTCAGTTCAAGGTCGTCCGCATCGCTCCCGCCGAAGCACCGGGCGTTACCCAGGTGGTCGTGGCCGTCAATAGCCCGGAGGGCGTGCAGAACACGGTGTTCTACGTCCTTCCCGGTGGAAAATGGGCGATTGCGGGTGACCTGATTCCGTTCGGCGCTGATCCGTTTGGCCCGGCGCGGCAGCAGTTGCAAGCCAAGGCGCACGGCCCCTCGCGCGGGCCGGCAGGTTCGCCGGTCCACATCGTCGAATTCAGCGATCTGCAATGTCCGGCGTGCAAAGCGGCGCAACCCACGATTGATAAGCTTCTCCAGGACCTGCCGAATGCGCGCTTCACCTTCCAGAATTTTCCGCTGGAGCAGATCCACCCCTGGGCGTTCAAGGCCGCCGAGTATGCCGACTGTGTAGGCCGCGCGAAATCCGATGCGTTCTGGAAGTTTATTGCACTGAGCTACGCCAACCAGCAGGACGTCACGGTAGAGAACGCCGACCAAAAGCTAAAGCAATTCGCCACCGAGGCGGGCGCGGATGCGAATGCTGTTACTGCGTGTGTGGCTCAACCCGCCACGGCTGCACGGGTGCGCGAATCCATTGAACTCGGGAAAGCCGTACACGTCAGCGGCACGCCGACACTGTTCATCAATGGCCGCAAAGTCGGCAACGTGGGCAGTATTCCGTACGAAGTGCTGAAGTCGCTGGCAGAGACAACCCCCAACCACTGACTTAGCGCGCCAGCGGGTCAGCGGGCCAGGGGATCATCGGGTCATCGGGTCAGCGAGTCTACGGAATTGCTGAATCACCCAATCACCCAATCACTTAATTACTGACTGCGTGCCTCAGTATCGTCAATCGGTCTTTGGCAGGACGATCATCCCTGTGCTTCCGGTGGGAGCGGCGCTAATGATGTGGGGGGTTATGAGGATCAGCAACTCGCCCACGTGTACTTCCTTGTTGCGCCGGCTGAGGAGGTAATTCAATCCCGGAATGTGGCTTATGCCCGGCAATCCTTGCAGCGTTGCGGTTTCCGACCTCGTCAGTGAACCGGCCAGCACCGCGGGTTCGCCGTTCCTGACGGTAATCGCACCCTTGTAGCTGCGATTCGAAAGCACCGGTACACCGTTGATCGCCGTGCCCGTGAGCGCCTTCAGCTCCATCTCCAGATCGAGCGTCACATCCGTGTTTCCGTGGATCAGCGGCTTGGCCTTCAAGGTCAAGCCCAGGTCTTCATAGGTGAACGACGGGAACGGCGCGACGAAAGACTGGCTGCCAATCACGCTGGCAATCTGCGGCGTATTGAACACCGGTGCGAACGACGCATTCAGGATCGGATAGCGGGCGCCCAGGCGGAAGGTGGCGGCGTTGCCTTGCGCGGCCCGCATGGTCAGCTTCTCCAGCGTGACCGCGCGCGATTCGTTCAGGCTGAACCTGAACGACGCGGGCGGAATACCAATGCCCATCAGGGTGTCGCCGCCGCCAAACGTGGCCACCGGCTGCGAGAAAATTGAACTCTGGCTCGCCTGGTTCTGTAATTGCGCCAGCAGAGCGGAAATTGCCTCGGTGTTCGCCTGGTTGATGCCGCCGCTAGCGATCAACTGGTTGATCAGGTCCTGAATGTTCTGGTTCCCCAGCCCGGCCAGCGCCTCTGCGGTGATGTTGAAGACGTTGAATTGCAGCGGCAGATCGAGGCCGAGGGCGCGCATCATGGAGCTGTTCACCTCGATGGCCTCGAAGTCGAGCATGACCTGCGGCCGCCCGGCCCATAGGCTCTCCAGCAGGCGAGTGGCCGCTGCGACCACCGGCGCCGGCCCGCGCACCGTGATGCTCGAAGTTGCCGGTTGCGGGGTCACGAACCGCAGCTCGAAGAGCGTTCGGAACATGTTCACTACTTCATTGAGTTCCTGCGGCGTCGTGGTTTCTGAAAGATAGAACGTGCGCAGGACCCACGGGTCCAGTTCCTTGTGGGTAGCAGGTGTATCGGCGGCCACAAGCACTTCGTTCGATGAAACCGGCAGCCAATACGTGCGCGTCAGAGCGCCCAGCGCGTCCATCGCCTCGTAGAAGGTGGCTTTATCCACGTCGAGGCGCACGGTCCGGGACGGCGCCGAGTTGTCGAAGGTCGCCTTGATGCCGAATGCCCTGGCGACATTGGTATAGGCGGTCCGCGCGTCGCTCGAGAAGTGGAAATTCTGCCGGCCGGGTGTGGGACGAACCGACACCTCCTCGTCCTCCAGCGCAGGCTCCACGAAAGAGAGCTGGGGCGGGGCGGGCACGTCGAGCGTGGTGCGGAGACGTTCGGCAGCCAAGTGGTTGCTGGGATCCAGTTCCAGTGCGTGGCGGAACTGGGCTGCGGCTTCAATCGTCTGGCGATTCGCGAGGAAGTCGTTCCCCCGCCGCATGTAGGCGGACACCAACTGGTGCTTCAGCACTTCGCGGGCGGTAAGGTATTCGGCATGGCGCGGCACCAGGTTGACGGCCTGGCTAAACAACTCGTAGGCCTGCTCCGGGTCCTTGTCGCGGAGCTTCGTGCCGCGCTTGAAAGCCCCGCGCGCTGTCTTCAGGTCTTGCTTCGAGATGCCGCACTCGGCCGGGTTCTTGGCGCGGCATGGTGCGGATTCGGCCGGCGGCGCCTGTGCCCACACTCCTGCTGCGGTCATGCAGACTGCAGTGACGATCGCCAGCAACACACGCATTCGTAACCACGATTTTAGACGATGCAGCGCTGAATTCGTCGTCCTAAGAGAAACCTTTGGTGCGTGGGACCCAGTCCGACGCCAAGCGGGGACAAGAGATCGGGAAACGGGAAACGAAGAAAGGGCGTTCAGAAGTTGACGAGAAGCTCGGTGCAGCACGCAACGCACACGTCAGGATCCAATACTCGCAGCGCGTCCACGGCATAAATTCCGGTGGCGACGGCTATTACAGGCAGCCCCAGCCTCTGTGCCGCACCGACATCAGAGGGCGTATCGCCCACAATGCATACTTGGGCATCGTTCCCGAGGCGCTGCCGGACTTCCCAGACGCCATGGCGGAAAATGTCTTCGCGCAGTTCGTTCCGGTCGGAAAAAGAGCCGAAGGCGAAGAACTCGCGCAGCCCCGCGCGTTCAAGCTTTGTCCAGCCGATGGGTTCCAGGTTGCCGGAGACCACGCCCAGCAACTTGCCCGCCTCGCGCAACTTCAGCAGCAACTCGCGGATCGACGGACATACTTCGGGCTCGATTTCTGCTGCATTGCGTCGCACCTCGGCGCTCATATGGGCAATCGCCTCGGGCAGGCGCGACTCAAATTGGGCGTCGCTCACTCCCTCGCGCCGCAACACCGCCCGCAGAATGCCGATATCGGTGTTGCCATGTACGGACACGCCGTCGATGTGGGACTTCACGCCGAAGATGTTCTGCACCGCGTGATGAAAGGCGTGATAGTGGACGCCGTCTCGCGCATTGAGCAGGGTGCCGTCGATGTCGAAGAGGTAGGCGTCCGCGGTCGCCCAGCGGGGCTGTGCCGTGGCCGCCTCGCTCACCGGATTGCACCCTGCGCGACGTTCTGCGCCATCATCACGCGTTCGATGGCCGTTGCGCGGCCGGTCTCCGCGTCGCACTCGATGAGGCTGGCGCAGAGCTTCACGTCGCCGCTGGCCGGCTCGAAGCGCGCCGGCATCTGGGTCAGGAAGCGGTTCAGGATAAGTTGTTTCTCCACCCCGATGACGCTGTCGTAAGGGCCGGTCATGCCAACGTCCGTTTGATAGGCGGTGCCGCCAGGCAGAATGCGTTCGTCGGCCGTAGGCACGTGCGTGTGCGTGCCCAGAACGGCGGTCACGCGTCCGTTCAGGTACCAGCCGAGCGCAATCTTCTCGGAGGTGGCTTCGGCGTGCATGTCCACCACGACCACGCGCGCCTGGATGTTCTTCAGCAGTTCGTCGGCGGTGCGAAACGGATCGTCAATGCTGGCCATGAACACACGGCCTTGCAGGTTCACGATGGCATAAGCAATGCCGCCGCGGGTCTTGCCCTCGTAGACGCCCCATCCCGGGCTGCCCTGTGGGTAATTTGCGGGGCGCAGCAGCCGCCGGGCCGGGCTGTACGGGTTGCCGTCGGCCATGTTGAAGTATTCCATGATCTCGCGCTTGTCCCAGATGTGGTTACCGCTGGTCAGCACGTCGATGCCGAGATCCAGAAGTTCTTCCGCAATCTGCGGGGTGATGCCGAATCCCGCGGCGGCGTTTTCAGCATTGGCAACCAGCAGGTCAACCCCGCGTTCCTGTACCAACCGCGGCACGCGCTCGCGCACGATTGTCCGCCCGGGCCTGCCAAAAATGTCGCCGACAAACAGAATCCGCACCTTGCACTCCTATCCGACACTTTCGATGCTATCAGAACCAGCAGGACATCGCGTGATCGGGCGATCTGGCCAGCAGCCGACAACCGACAGCCGTTACTGCGTCAACTCTGCCTTGACCAGGAAGTCGTAGTTGCCCGACGGCGTAAGCTCAAGATTGGCGACGCGGTTGGTGTGCACCAGCACGTTGTCGAGATACCACAGGTTGATGTAGGGCAAATCTTCGGCGAGGATTTGTTGCACTGCCGCGTAGATCTGTTTGCGCCGCTGCTGGTCCACCGTGGTGCGGCCCTCGTCAATCAGCTTGTCCACCGTGAGATTCGAGTAGTAGCCGCGATTGGCGCGCTTGGGTGGCATGCTTTGCGAATGGAAAGCGTACTCGAAAATGTCGGGGTCTTCGTTGCCGCCGATCCAGCGCAGTGAATACAACTGGAACGCGCCTTTGGTCACATCGGCATAAAAGGTGGCGAACTCGAAGGAGCGGATGTCCAGCGCGATGCCGACCTCGCGGAGCTGCTGTTGCAGGATGGCGGCCAGCAGCCGGGTGGATTCCTCGGTGGATGTTTTCATCGTGAGGTGAAAGCGCACGCCGTCCGCCCCGGCAGGATAGCCGGCGTTATCGAGCAACTCGCGGGCACGCTGTGGATCGTAGTCGTACTTGCGCACCTCACCGTTGTATGCCCAGTGCTGCGGCGGCAATACGCTTGCTGCCGGACGGGCCAGGTCGCGCCACAGGTAATGAATAATCGGGCGGCGATCGATCGCGTAGGCCAGCGCCTGCCGCACGCGCACATCTTTCAGGACTGGGTCGCGCAGGTTCAGCGCCATGTACGCATAAATGGTCCCCGGCGCGGTCTGGATCTTCAGTTCGCGATCGCGGCGCATGGCGGCGATCATGTCGGCGGTGAGCGCGTTGATCGCCACATCTGCGCTACCCTTGCGCAACTCTAGCGCGCGCGTGGTCGTGTCGGGCACAACTTTGAACCGCACCTGCGGGACGCGCGTCTTCTCCGCCCAGTACTCGTTGTTACGCGTAAGGAGCACTTCCTTGTCCTGCTCCTGGCGCACGAACTTGAACGGTCCCGAGCCGATTGGGTTGCGGTTGAAATCGGCGCCGCTGCCGTAGGGCACAATGCCGATTGCGCCGTCCGAGGTGTTCCACAGCAGCGTCGAGTACGGCTCTTTCAGGTGAAAGACCACGGTCCAGTCGTCGGGCGTGTCAATGCGCTCGACCAGTCGGAACGTGCTCGCCTTCACCGTGCGCAGCGGGCCGTTCATGATGGAGTCGAAGGTCCACTTTACATCGCGCGCGGTGAGCGAGCGGCCGTCGTGGAATCGCACATTGCGGCGCAGGTGAAACACGTACGTCCTCGGATCGGGAATTTCCCAGCGCTCGGCCAGCCAGGGACGCAGGTTGAAATGCTCGTCGCGCCGCACCAGCGAGTCGAAGATCAGTTTGCCGATGCGTTCCGACTGGGCATCGGTGCCCACGCGCGGGTCGAGGTTCGCCGGGCTGCTCTCAATGATCATCACTAGTTCATTGGGCGCAGGCTTGCGGGCGCAGGAGGTGAGCACAATCAGCAGGCAGAGAAATCCAATGCGGAGGCTGACAAAGTTAGTAATTGCGTGGTTTGGTAATTGGGTAATTGAAAGCGCTCCCGTTACCGCGGTTCTTAAGAACGCGTCTGGCGTTCTCAAGCAGGTAAATTACCAAATTACCCGCTTACCCAATTACCAAATCATTCCGTGACTGGCGGAAACGAGATTTTGCCCAGCACGGCAGGCATTTTCGCCCCCGTCGCCGAGGGCACATTCGACGGCTGGCGCCGCCAGGTCTGATAGGCGAGCACGGCGAATGCGACGGCTTCCTTTGCTTCTGACGGCAAGCCGAACTCATCTGTTGTGCGGATGCGCAGCTTCATCGGCTCCAGTTCGCGGGCGATCGTGCGCATCAGCGTTGGGTTCTTCGCCCCGCCGCCGGACACAATGAAGTCGCGGAACACGTTGCCCGTTCCCCGTTTCCCGTTCCCCGTTGCCGGAGCAATCATCCTGATGGACTCCCCAATGCTGCGTGCCGTCAGCAGTGTTGCCGTCGCCACGACGTCCTCTTTGCGTGCCCTGCCGCAACGCCGCAGGAACTGGCTGACGAACTCGCGCCCGAACTCTTCGCGTCCCGCCGTGCGCGGCGGATGCCTGCGAAAGAATGCGCCGCGAAGCGTCTCCGAGACCAGCGTCTCCATCGGAGTTCCGCGCGCCGCCACCCGCCCATCTTTGTCGAAGCGCCGCCCGAATAGGCGCTCCATCACGGCGTCAATCACCATGTTTCCCGGCCCGGTATCGAATGCCACCACCTGCTCCGGCGTGGCCCGCGCCGGAATGGCGGTGAGGTTGCCGATTCCGCCGATGTTCTGCACGATGCGTCCGCGCCGGCGATGCCGGTACAGCAGGTAATCGAGGAAGGGAACCAGCGGCGCGCCTTTGCCCCCGGCCGCCATATCCGCCGGACGGAAATCGCTCACCACGGGCGCGCCGCAGCGCGCCGCGATTACCGCGCCTTCACCGGTCTGCCAGGTGACCGCCAGCTTGCGGCCCAGGAACGGCGCTGCCTCGCCTTGGTGGTAAATCGTCTGCCCGTGACATCCGACCAGATCGGCGGTCACTCTTGCCCGGCGCTGCGCTTCTAAGATGGCGTTGGCGTAAAGCTCACCCAGCAGAAAGTTCAGCCGCGTCAGGTCGGCCACGCTCGCGGTGGCGTTCATGACGCTCAGCACCGCCCGGCGTACCGGCGCCGGAAACGGGTACTCGTGATGTGCCAGTAGCTCCAGCCGGGTGCGAAACCCGCGCCCGAGCAGCCGCACCAGCGCGACGTTGGTTCCGTCCGCCGAAGTCCCGCTCATCACCCCGGCAACGATCACAGTCCTTGCCCCTCGGTAAGATTTGTCATCCTGAGGCGGCTGGTGTTGCCGCCGAAGGACCTGGGCGAGCGACCGGCGCCTGTCGGCCTCTCTTTGGCCGACGCCTATGCGCCGACGCGAGCATCCTTAGCCACTGCCGCCAGCCGCGCCTGCTCACCCAATTCCCAAATCTCTCGCCGCAGCTTATTTATGTTGGCTGGCGTTGGCTCCAGAGCGTGCCGCTTCAACTCCGGCGCGCGTTTCTTCAGCAGCACATGACGGGCTGCATCGGCCACCTGGCGGGCGAACCGCCGGTCCTTTTCCGCAGCTTTGAAGACGGCCTCGTAGGTCTCCCAGACGACCTCTTCTTTATGACATGCGAGGAAAATATCAGCTCCTGCTTTAACCGTTTCGACGGCCGCATCGCCTACCGTCGCAGCCGCCTGCACGCCACCCATCTCCAGGTCGTCGCTGACGATCAGGCCGCGATACCCGATCTTCTTCCGCAGCACGTCGCTGATCCATTTCCGGGAAATCGAGGCGGGTGTACTGTCCTTGGTCACCGCCGGATACGCCGCGTGCGCCACCATGACGAACGGCAATTGCCGGTGCAGTGCGCGATAGGGATACAGGTCTTCCTCCCACAGGCGCGGCCAGCGCTTTTCAATGGACGGCAGTTTGAAGTGCGTGTCGAGATTGGCTTCGCCCAGGCCGGGAAAGTGCTTGCCGCAGCCGAGTACGTGCGCCTCTTTCAGGCCGCGCAGGAACTCGCGAGCATAGACCACGACATCTTTGGGATCGGCTGACGCGGTGCGCGAGGTCAGAACGGTTTTCGACGGCGGGAGTGCCAGGTCCAGCGCCGGGGCGAAATCGGTATTGAACCCCAGCGCGCAACATTCCTCGCCGATTACCCGCCCATGCCTGCGGAAGACCTCGCGGTTGCCGCTGCGGGCGACGTCGGCCACGCTCGGCACGGGCGCGATGATGTTCTTCAGCCGATCAACCGTGCCGCCTTCCATGTCCACGCAGAGAAACATGGGCGTGGCAACGCACCGCTGGCACTCGCGCAGCAGGCGCCACGTCTGCCCCGGCTCCTGGATGTTGCGCGCGAACAGGATCACGCCCGCGGGTTGCAGGGTTTCCAGCGTGGTGCGCAGCCTGGCCGACATCTCCACGCCGTCGAAGCCCATGATGAGCAGTTGGCCGACTTGGGCCCGGAGGTCGTTTGCAGCTTTGGGCATATTGGAGAAAACCTACCACAGAGGCAAAGAGGCACAGAGAGAAACAGCTCCCGCAGTACCTCCGGGTTTACTGGTCCAGTTCGCGCTTCAGTTCATGCAAAAGATTCAGCGCTTCAATGGGTGTCACATGATTCAGGTCAACGCTTCGAATCCGCTCCAGTATCGACTCCGATAGTGCGGTGAAGATCGTAAGCTGGACGTGCGTCGCGGGTGCAAGCTCGTCTTTTGCCACCTGTCCGGTCAGGCGATGCTCGCTGCGTTCGTGTTCCTTCAGCACCTCGCGCGCGCGTGTCACCACCTCGGTCGGTAATCCAGCGAGCTTAGCCACCTCGATTCCATAGCTCTTGTCCGCGGCGCCGGCCTCGACTTTCCGCAGGAACACGATTCCACCCGCGCTTTCCTTCACCGACACGTGATAGTTCTTGACGCCACTCAACTGGTCGGCCAACTCGGTCAGCTCGTGGTAATGGGTGGCGAACAGCGTTTTCGCCCGCGTGCGCGCGTGCAGATACTCGATCGCCGCCCAGGCGATCGCCAGCCCGTCATAGGTCGCCGTGCCGCGTCCCACTTCGTCCAGCAGCACCAGCGAGCGCGGGGTGGCGGTGTTCAGGATGGCCGCCGTCTCGGTCATCTCGACCATGAACGTCGAGCGCCCGCGCGCCAAGTTATCGCTGGCGCCGATGCGGGTGAAGATGCGGTCCACCACGCCCAGCCTCATAGTCCGCGCGGGCACGAACGACCCCATCTGCGCCATGATCACCAGCAGTGCCGCCTGCCGCAGATAGGTGGACTTGCCTCCCATGTTCGGCCCGGTCAGCACCAGGATGGCGTGGGTGGTTGAGTTCAGGAAGATGTCGTTGGGGACGAAGCGGTCGGTCGGGCCGGTCAGCTCCGGCAATTCCACTACCGGGTGCCGCCCCTCAACGATCTCGATGTCAGCCGAATCGTCGAACTGCGGCCGGCAATAGTTGCGATGGGCGGCATTGTGCGCGAAGCAGGCGAGCACGTCCACCTCGGCCAGCGCCAGCGCGGTCTGCCGGATGCGCCGCGCCTCGGCCGCAACCGCCGCGCGCAGCTCCGAGAAGATGCGGCGCTCGATTTCGACAATCTTCTCCTGCGCGTCGAGGATTTTCGTCTCGTACTCTTTCAGCTCCGGCGTGGTGAAGCGCTCGGCGTTCACCAGCGTCTGCTTGCGTTCGTAGTCCGGCGGCGCCAGGTGCAGGTTTGCCTTGGAAATCTCGATGTAGTAACCGAAAACGTTGTTGAACTTGACCTTCAGCGACGCAATGCCGGTGCGTCGGCGCTCGCGTTCCTCAATCTGCGCCACGTACTGCCGCCCGCCGTGGCTGAGCTCGCGCAGTTCGTCCAACGCCGCGTCCACCCCGCTGCGCACCACGCCACCATCGGCCAGTGTCAACGGCGGTTCGGCGACGATGGTGCTCTCTATCCGTTCGCTGACGTCGCGCAACTCGTCCACCAGATCATGCAACTGCGCCAGCCGCTCGGGCCTGAACCGCGCAAGCGTCGCCCGGATACCCGGCAGCTTGCGTAGCGACGCAGCGAGCGCCAGAAGATCACGCGGATTCGCCGTCTCGAGCGTTACCCGGCTAAGCAGGCGTTCGATGTCGAGCACACCTTCCATCGCACGGCGCAGGTCCTCGCGCGCGATCATCTCTTTCGCGAGCGCTTCCACCGCATCGAGCCGCAGAGTGATTTCCGCCAGGTCAATCGAAGGCCGCAGCATCCATGCGCGCAGCAGGCGCTTGCCCATGGGCGTGATCGTCGCGTCCAGCGCGCGAATTAGGGTGACGCCTTCAGTTGAACCCGCGAACAGCGGCTCAATCAGCTCCAGGTTGCGCACGCTGACCGCATCCAGCACCAGGCAATCCTGGCGCGCGTAGAAGCCGATGCGGTCCACGTGGTCGAGCGTGCCCCGCTGCGTGGTGCGGACGTAGTGCAGGATGGCGCCCGCGGCACACGCCGCCGCCGTACGGTTGGCCAGCCCAAAACCCTCCAGCGACAGCACGCCGAAATGGTTTTCCAACTGCGGCAGCGCATAATCGGCCGCGAACACCCAGTCATCCAGCGGCGTCTGCGCCCAGGCCGCATTGCTGGCCGTCGCCGGCGATGCGCTGCCCGCCTCGAAAAGCGGCATCGAGGAGGCGAACAACACTTCGCGCGGACGCAACTGCTCCAGTTCTTCCTGAATCCGGCGTTCGGCCTCTGGCCCGACGAACTCTGTAGCGCGGAACTCGCCCGTCGAGAGGTCGAGCGCGGCGAAGCCAACCAGCGCGTGCCCGCGTTCGGCCCCCGGGAAGTGCAACTCCATGCGCGCTACCGCAGCCAGGAAATTGTTTTCCTCGGATCCCAGCGATGCGTCGGCGGCAGTTCCGGGCGTGACCACCCGCGTGACCTCGCGCCGCACCAGTTTCTTGGCCTTGCGCGGATCTTCCATCTGGTCGCAAATGGCGACCTTGTACCCCTTGCGGATCAGCTTGCCGATATAATTCTCTGCCGCGTGGTAGGGCACACCGCACATCGGCACCGCGACGCCCTGTTCCTTGTTGCGCGAGGTCAGCGTAATCTGCAATTCGCGCGCGGCGGTTACCGCGTCGTCGAAGAAAAGTTCGTAGAAATCGCCCAGGCGGAAGAACAGCAGGGCGTTGGGATGCTCCTTCTTGATCGCGGCGTATTGCCGCATCAGCGGTGTGGTTGGCTCACTCATGGCAGCTCGGAAACTGCGCGGATTATAGAACATCGCGCGGGCGGATCAGTCGCCCATTGCCACTTTTTCCACACAGAACTTGAAACTGGAAACCAGAAACTGGAAACTATCAGCTATGGAGTTGCGCAAAGATCCAATAACGCGTTCCTGGGTCATTACCGGGGACGATGCCCCGACCGCTCCGCGCGATGAAGCGTTTTGCCGGTACTGCCCGGAATCGCCGGTCCATCTCCAGGTGGTTTCCACCATGGCGCCGGTGGATGGCGGTCCCTGGTCGGCCCGTGCCGTCGTGCATCCCTCGCCGCTGTACCGCATCGAAGGCGAACCCTGCCGCCAGGGCGACGGACTCTACGACAAGATGCGCTCAGTCGGCGCACACGAAGTCCTGGTGGAGAATCCGCGGCACGACCGGCACTTGTGGAAAGCGAGCGGCCCCGAAATTGAGCAATTCCTGCTGCTCGCCGCCCACCGCATTGTAGATCTGAAGCGCGACCGCCGTTTCAAGTACGTCAGCGTCTTCAAGGATTTCGGCGAAGTTGCCGGACAGGAATTCCCGCATCCCAACTCGCAGCTTGTGGCAACCACCTTCGTCCCACGGCGCGTGCTGTACGAATTGCGCGCCAGCCGGGAATACTTTGCCCAGAAGGAACGCTGCGTCTTCTGCGACATCATGGCGCAGGAAGAGCGGCAGGCGCTACGCATGGTGGAAGCTCGCGGCGACTTCGTGGCGCTGTGCCCCTACGCGCCGCGCGTGCCCTTCGAGACCTGGTTGTTGTCGCGCACGCATGAATCCAGTTTTGAACGCCTGGCGCTTTCCAAACCGGGGGTGCTGCGCGATCTGGCGGTCCTGTTGCGGCATACGCTGAATCGCATACGGCATGTCTCCGACGGCTTCCACCTCGTGCTGCACACCTCGCCCAACAGCCTGCACCGCTCCGACATCCTGCGCTACTGGCAGACCATTGACGAGGACTACCACTGGCACATCGAGATCCTGCCAATTGTTGCGGGGAAGGTGAAGTCGTACACGGTGAAAGAGGTGTACTTCACGCCGATAACGTCGGAGACCGCTGCCGCCCGCCTGCGCGAGGCGCCCGCCGAGTGACCGCTACTCAAACGCGGTGAACATGTGCCCCATTTTCTCTTTCTTGGTGCGCAGGTAGGCTTCGGAATACCGGTGCGCTTCGGCTTCGCAGGGGACGCGTTCGACAACCTGGATGCCGGCGTTTTCCAGTGCGGCCACCTTGTCAGGGTTGTTTGAGATCAGGCGGACTTTGGTCAGTCCGAGCGCCTTGATGACCTCAACCGGCAGGGTGTAACGGCGGCAGTCGGCGTCGAATCCAAGTTCAACGTTCGCCTCGACGGTGTCGAAGCCCTTGTCCTGTAACTCGTAGGCTCGGAGTTTCGCGATCAGGCCGATGCCGCGGCCCTCCTGCTCTTCGTAAATCAGTACGCCGCTGCCGTGGCTGGCAATCATGGCGAGCGCCATCTCTAGTTGCTGCCGGCAATCGCAACGCAGCGAGCCGAAAACGTCCCCGGTCAGACACTGCGAATGAATGCGCAGCAGCGGTGGTTCCGCGTGGATGTCGCCCATGATAAGGGCAACTGCGGTCTCCTTGCGGCGTTCGCCGGCGGTGCCGAAATGACCCTCGAATCCCTGGATACGGAACTTGCCCCAGCGCGTGGGAAAATTCGCGTCGGCAAGCCGGGTGATGGGTTTGGCTGTACTCACATTCCCATTATAGCGAGATGGTACGCGGCGGCGCACAGACTGCAAACGCAAACCGTGAACTGCAAACGCTAGCTGGCATGGGTCGCGAGCCGCTGATACAATTGAATGGCCGGCGCGTGGGGCTATAGCTCAGTTGGGAGAGCGCATCGTTCGCAACGATGAGGTCGTCGGTTCGAGCCCGACTAGCTCCACCAGTTTTCAATCACTTTCCGGGCCTGCAACTCCGTCCAGGTCATCCCGCTACATACTACACGCGCCGGGCCGCTCAGATTTGGCGCGCGATCCGGGTACCTTCTTCAATCGCGTCCGCTGCTCGGCGAACCTGTTTGGCGTCGCCGATGACGTATAGCTCCGGTACCTTGCCAGAGAGTTCCTGGGAAAGCGGATCGAACGATTTTCCGCCTACCGCAAGAATGACGTTGCTGACGCCGCGAATGGCGTATTCAGAACCGTTCTTCGTGTAAGCCACGCCGTCGTCCAGGACCTCTTTGACCATGGCGGAGGTGCACAAATTCACCTGGAACTTTTCGAGCCTCTCCAGAAGAAATTCGCGGCTCCAGATTGGTGCAAGGTCGGAAGCCACGGCCGGCAGCATTTCCAGCACGGTCACCTCGGTGGCGCCCGCTTGCTTTGCGTACTCGGCCACCTCGCAGCCGACCATGCCCCCGCCAACCACAACAACTTTCTCGCCGATCGGTGTTTTGCCGCCTAGAACATCGTTCGCGGAGCTGACCACAGGCTTGTTGGTTCCGGGAATGGATGTAGGAACGATGGGAACTGCGCCGCTGGCGACGATCACGGTATCGCATTTCATGTGTTCAACTGTGGCCGGCGTCGCTTCGGCTCCAAGGACAACTCTCACTCCCGTGCTCTTCAACTGACGAACCAGATAGCTAACCACCCTGGTGAATTCCTGTTTGTGCGGCGGCACGCTTGCCAGGCTGAATTGGCCACCCAGCCTGGAAGACTTCTCATACAACGTAACGTCGTGGCCACGTTGAGCGGCGACCCTGGCTGCCTCCATGCCGGCCAGGCCCCCTCCGACCACGAGTACTTTCTTCTGCTTCTTCGCAGGAATCAGGGGGAGTTCCAGCTCGCGTCCCGACATGGGATTTATGGCGCAGGTGATCGGCAGGAAATCAACCGCTCGGGCGAGACACCCTTGATTGCACCCGATGCACGGGCTGATGTCCTCAAAACGTCCCTCTTGGGCCTTGCGGGGAAGTTCGGCATCGGCGATCAGGGCGCGGCCCATGCCCACCAGGTCGGCCTGACCATGCGCCAGCACATTCTCCGCTACGAAAGGATCGTTGATGCGGTGCCCCAACAGGATGGGTAGGGCCAGCGCCTGTTTCAGCTTCTCGGTGAACCCGGCGTTCAGCGCCAGGGGAGTGCCGTAAACAGGGAACAGCCACTTAAACGATCCGTAATTGGCGCGGCTTATGTCAATCATGTCCGCCCCGGCATCGGCCAGCATGGCTGCGATCAGCGTGGCTTCCTCCGGAACGATGCCACCGGGAACCATCTCGTCGGAGCAGAACCGGAAGGCCACAGGAAAATCGCTCCCGCACTTGGACTTGATCGCCGCAATGATCTCCGACGGGAAGCGCAGTCTTCCCCGCAAGGTGCCGCCGTACTCATCCACCCGCCGGTTGGTGAGCGGCGACATGAAATTGCACACCAGATACCCGTGCGCCCCGTGGATTTCCACGCCATCGCATCCGGCTTCCTGGGCGCGCCGTGCCGCCTCAGCGAATCCGTCCACAATGTCTGCGATCTCGAGTTGCGTGAGTTCTTTGGGGACCTCTTTCATCATCGGGCAGGGAATGGCTGAGGCCGCCAATAGCGGCGATCCGGTTATTTCGGAGCGCGTCTGCCTGCCACCGTGCGCGAGCTGCGGGAATATCTTGGCGCCATGCGCATGCACCGAGTCCGCCAGCTTCTTCCATCCGGGAATATAGGAATCGTTGTAAAGGCTGATCAGATGAGGAATCTTGCCCGTATGATGGGCGACCGAGTATTCCGTGATGATGAGTCCCACTCCACCTTTGGCGCGGGCGGTGTAATACGCAATCTGGCGGTCGGTTACGTACCCATCTTTGTCCGCCATTGCCGTTCCCATCGGGAGCATGGCAATGCGGTTGCGCAATTCCACCTTACCGATCTTGATGGGAGTGAAAAGCCTGGTTAGCTTCATGGTCATACCCTTTTGCTCATCTGGTGAACAGGGGAGAGTTGCCGACCGCCGGAGCGCTCGTGGCGAGTGACACGCCCGCCACGGCGGTACGCGGCGAGACTGACGGGCCACTCTGATATCAGTTCGGGAACCTCACCCTGAATTCCGGTTACCAGAGACATTGCTTCACCGGGCAAACTGAGTCAACAGCGAAATCGGGTATATAAGTATTACTTACCGACGTATTAGCATCGTGAATAGATGCGTGCGGCTGCGGTGCTGCTGTGCCATTTTGGTCCATTCATCGCGGCGGCCCCGTTTTAATTGCGTCCGGGCCGCGAGCGGGTAACCTACAATTGTGTACGTCAATACGTCCGGCCGCCCCCAGGCCTGACCCGAGGTTATGAAGCGAACGTCGCGACAGCGTCATGGCCGGCGGTGGTGGGTGGTCGCAGTTGCCCTGCTTGCGATCATCGCGGCGGTCGCTATTTTTGTACCCCGGCGAACGGTGGCGCGGGTACAAGCCAAAGTATTACCACTCCCACCGGCGCCGCGGCTGGACTTCCGCGCGGCACGCGAAGTGTACCCCTTCTCGGTCGTGCCCGGCGGCGTGTACAATTCCGCCGAACTGGCCGCTTCGGTCGAGCACGATCCGGTCGTGCGCGCTCACTACAAGGGCGTCAATCCGGAGGGGTTGGCCCCCACCCGCCTGGAAAAGCCCATGCTCGCCTACGTGTCTTACCGCAAAGGCGACACCGTCTCATGGACCCGGAAGAAAGTCGTAATCCCCAAGGACGAATTGGTGTTGACGGACGGGCGGACCTTCGTCCGCGGACGTTGCGGCAACCAGATTACAGAACTCGCCCCGCCAGCTTCTTCGGTGCAACATGACGAGGACCCGCCCGTGCTGGTGTTCGATGGCCCGTTGCCATCAATTGCGGAACTGCCGCCGCACCTTATGCCAGTATTGCGGGTGCCGAGCGTCTTTTACGGCGCGCGGCGGGCGCGGCTTCGTCAAACTATGGATCCTGTTCCAGAGCCGGGAACGGTTGCCCTGGTGGTTTCGGGGGCGGCGGTGCTGGCCGCAGCGGCATGGCGGCGCAGAAGGTTGTTCTAAGAAGGCGGACAGACAAGAAACCGCGCAGAAAAGTTAAGGCCCGCCATATCGGTGGGCCTGGCGACTGGACCCCTCCGTTTACCGACTCAGGCCGCGGGCTGCGGCACGCTCCGCCATTACCTTGCGGGCGTTGTCCGCCAGCTTCTGGGCTTGTGGCATCAGTTCCAGGGCCTTGACGACCGCAGGGTCGTTCTCGGCTGCCACCTTCATGCCCTCGTCCTGCCCGAACTCGTCCACGAAAAGCTCGCTCTTGATCCGCGTGCGGAGCCAGTCGTTCACCTGGATCAAGTCGGCCTCAGTGAAGTTGATCTTCTGATTGTTCAGGAACTTGCGGAAATCCTGCAAGACCACATCATCTACCTCGAAGCTCCTGCTGATCTTGTGTTCCACCAGGTATTGCTTGGCGAAGTTGAAAAACGCGTACTTGGCGAGCAGTTCGTCCTGGAAACGAGTGTTCTTCGGTTCCTTGAACTTCACGTCCGGGGTGATGCCGCCGCCGCCATAGACGGTGCGGCCGCTGTCGGTCGTCTTCACCTCGCGGTTCTTGTCCTCTTCGCTGCTGCCATTGTTATGGTTGTAGTAGTAATCGTACAGCGACACGCCAGTGTACTCACGCTGAATGAGCCGTCCGCTCGGCGTGTAGTACTTCGCCGTGGTCAGCGCCAGGCCGGTGTTCTCCGATAGCGGATACACGGTCTGCACCAGGCCCTTGCCGAAGGTGTTATCACCAACGATAAGACCGCGGTCGTGGTCCTGAATAGCGCCGGCAACGATTTCGGCCGCCGACGCGGTTCCGCGGTTTACCAGCACCACAATCGGATAGTCCTTACCGCCATTGCCGTGGGCTGCCTTGTAAACCTTCTCCGGCGAGGAGCGGCCGCGGTGCGTCACGATCACCTGCCCCTTGCGGAGGAACTTATCGGCCACGCCGACACCCTCACTCAGCAGGCCACCCGGGTTCTGACGCAAATCGAGGACCAAGCCTTTGATGTCGCCCAACTGTTCAAGCGCGGCCTGCACTTCGTGCTCGGTGGTCTCCTGGAAGCCGGAAATGTGGACATACCCGATGCCGGGCCGAATCATGAAATGCACGTCCACGCTGTAGCGCGGAATCTCGTCGCGTACCACGTTGAATTCCAAGGGCTTCTCGGAACCTTCGCGGAGAATCGTGATCTTGACCGCGGTGCCTTTTGGGCCCTTCAGCATATCGGCGACTTCGGTGGTGCTCAGGTTCTCGGTGGATTTGCCGTCTACGGCGACGATTACGTCACCCGGACGGATACCCGCCTTGTACGCCGGTGTCCCGACGAAAGGCAGGATGACGATTACCTTGTTGGCACGCGGCCCAACCTGCATTCCCACTCCGTAGTACTTGCCCTTCTGCTCTTCGCGCAGCAGGGAGTACTGCTTTGGATCGAAGAAGTTAGAGTGGGGATCGAGCGCCCGCAACATGCCCGGGATGGCGCCGTTGTAGATTGCCTTGTCGGGGTTGACGGGCTCGGCGTAATTCTGCTCTACGATGTCGTAAACCTGTGAAAATGTGCGCAGGCTTTCGCGAAGTTCGGCATCGTTGGAGCCGCCGCTGGCCGCAACACGCTGGCCAAAAAGGGCGCCTGCGATACCGCAAAGCAGAATGACAAAGGTGACGAAGAAAAGCGTGCGACGAGAACTACGAACCATCTCTGTTCCTTGAGGTCGGGCAACTTTCGCTGCAGCAAAGCTGAAGGCAGTATACCACGCTCTGTGTACCCGCCCGAGTGCCCGCCGGCCAATGTCCTGGCGGTCATCCTAAGTCATAGGATGCCGGCAGTGACCCGGGTGCTCCGGCAAATTGCGCACGTTGAAGCCGGACTTGCAGCGGGAAGTCCCGCGATTCGGCGCACGTTGCCCCACAATGCCTGCCTCACAGTGCGGCCCTGCTGTATCATGGAATCTTATGAATCTGGGCTTCTCCGAGATGCTGTTCATCTTCGTCTTCGCCCTGATCATCTTTGGGCCGAAGAAGCTCCCGGAAATAGGGCGGCAGATTGGCAAAGCGCTGGCCGAATTCAAGCGGGCGACTAACGATTTCAAATATCAACTGGAATCGGAGATGCGGCAGATCGAGCTCCAGGAGGCGTTGAAGAAGGAAAGAGACAGAATCACCCAGGCCCTGGAGCCGCTGGAGGGGACGATCGCCACTGGCAGCCTGGGGCCCACACCTGCGACAGAAACCGCCTCGACGGAACCACAGGCAGCCGTCCCAAGCACAGCAGAGACAAACATCGCGACGACCGCCAAAGTCCCCGACGCCGGCGCATCCGGCGAGAGCACTACTACGCAGCCTGCCGACGAAGGTCGTGAGCCGACGGCGGCGACCGTAACCGCCGGCAACGCCGCTGGGCCCGAGATCAAGTCGGAGGCCGCCAAGGGACCAAATGCCTGATATCGGTGTAGAAGCCGCGGTTGCCCGCCAGAAGCTCGAAGAAAAATTGCAGGGCATGAGCTTCCTCGCGCACCTCGAGGAATTGCGCATGCGCATCGTCAAGTCGCTGATCGCTGTTGCCTGCGGCTTCTTCGTGTGCTTCTGGAAGGCGGACGCGATTTACAACTTCATGATGGTTCCGATCATGCAGGCGCTGAAGCACAACGGTCTGGACCAGAAACTTGTGTATCTGAACCCGACCGAGCCGTTCAACATGTACTTAAAGATCGGCTTGATCGCCGGGCTGTTTGTGGCATCGCCTTACGTGCTGTACCAGGTGTGGGCGTTCATTGCGCCGGGCTTGTACCGTCATGAGAAGCGCTATGTCCTGCCCTTCATGGTTTCAACTGTTTTTCTGTTCCTCGCCGGAGGCTATTTTGGTTACCGGGTGGTGTACCCCGCGGCGCTCGATTTTCTGGTCAGCTACGGCAAGCAGTTCCAGCCGATGATCACCATTGGCGAATACACCGACCTGTTTCTCACCATCATCATTGGCCTTGGCCTCATTTTCGAGATGCCTATTCTGGCGTTTTTCCTGTCGCTCATGGGCGTCATCAGCGCGGGTTTTTTGTGGAAGAACCTGCGCTACTCGATTCTGGGCATCTTCATCATTGCTGCAATTGTTACTCCGACGTCTGACATCATGAACATGTGCCTGTTCGCCGCACCGATGATCGTGCTCTACCTGCTGAGCGTCTTGGTCGCCTGGCTGGCCCATCCCAAACGGCGGAAGGCGAAAGCCGAAGCCCAACTGAAAGCATGAAAAACCGCGACGGCGTTCTCCGCTTCGCGTTCCGTACAGATCGCATTGCGACTCCGTTGTGGAGGACTGCCGTATTGCTGCTCGTTGGACTGCTTACGGTGGCCGCTTGTTCGCGTCAACCGGCGTCCCCAATGAACGCCGAAGCGAAGCCGCAGCCCCACTCGGTCACCGCCGCCACGCCGGCGGCTGAGTTGGCCTCCATCCCTGATCCTGGTCCTCTGCCGCGCTTCGACGGAGCGGGAGCGATGCAGTTTACCAGACAGGTGGTTGCGTTCGGACCGCGTTGGCCCGGCAGCGCCGGGTACCGCAAGCTCCAGAGGTTCCTGCGCGCACAACTCAAGGCTGACAACCTCGAAGAAGACACGTTTACCGCAAGCACGCCGGCCGGCCCACTGCGCATGACCAACTTCATCGCGAAGTATCCGGGCACGAAGGACGGCATCATCGTGGTGGCGGGGCACTATGACACCCTGTACGGCCGCACGAACTTCGCGGGCGCAAATGACGGCGGCTCCAGCACCGGCTTGCTGCTGCAATTAGCCAAGGACCTGCGCGCCCAGATGAGCGGCGGCAAGCTGCAGGGCTACAGTGTGTGGCTGGTGTGGCTCGATGGCGAGGAAGCGATTCGCCAGTGGTCAGACACGGACAGCTTGTACGGCTCACGGCACCTGGCGGAGAAGTGGCAGCAGAGCGGTGTGCTCGGTAAGATCAAAGGCTTCATCCTGGTGGACATGATCGGGGATGCCGATCTGAACATCGTGCGCGATGTGAATTCCACCCAGTGGATGGGGCGCCTGGTGTGGGAGGCGGCGCGCCGCTACGGCTATCAGTCACATTTCTTCGCCCAGGAGGCGGCCATTCAGGACGACCACATCCCTTTCGTCATGCGGGGCGTGCCTGCGGTGGACCTGATTGATTTCGACTACGGCTATAACAATGCGTACTGGCACACCAAGGACGACACGCTGGACAAGCTGAGCCCCAGGAGTTTCGAACTGGCGGGCAGCGTGGTGGCAGAGACCATCCGGCTGCTGGATCTCAAGTGAATTCCCTCCTCTGGTGGGCATTGCAGGAAGAGCAATGTCACACCATCTTGTGACTGCAATCACCGAATAGCACAGCCGAGTTCCATAATGCTAAACTTGGTGGCGTGTTCACGCATTCACCTCCTCCCCCTCGAATGCCGGGCCTTAGTGAGGACCAGATGCAAACGCCAGCCGCAGTGCGTTTTGGAACCGAGGAAACCCAGGTCCCAGTGGGCAGCCACATCTGTTTGCAGAGCCGGCCCGTCTTGGTTTTGCCCAGGCCCGGCGCCAACACCGGCACTGGCGTGTCGTCCGCGTGCAGTTTGTGCGCGCCCATCACGTACTGGCGGAGCACTTCGGCAAACAGGATCTACTTTGGCTCTGGAACCGCTGGCCAGACTATTGGACGACAATGATGCTCTGGTAAGGTACTACGCCGTGGTTGGGCTAGGCGAGATCACGCACCAGGACGAGTGGACGCCAGGCATCGACGCTTTCCAAGGGAATTCTGGTTATTACCTTGCTCACTGGAGGCAGTGGGCCGCTGCTAATCTCAATTGAATATGAGGCTGGCCCACCCCTTCGAGGTAGTACCTTGGGGGTGCCCCACCCTTCCCGCTCGCGCATTTCGGGCGACAGGGTGGGATTCCACGGTCGTTCCTTCCCAGCTTGAAACACCTTCGCCTCCCTTTCGACACTTTTCCCTTGCACGAACTCCCCCACCTTGCCTATCTTCGTGGTGGGGCAAACCGCCTCCCCTGAGCCGCAGCAGTTAAATGCTTGTGGCTCAAATGTTTTACGGCCAGTTCTTTGAAAACTCAGAGCCGTAGCCCACAGGCAGGTGGACCGGCGAGTGCCACAGGGCCTAGCCGCGCCAACAGGATTAAAGTCGTGCAGGGTTTCGTAGCGCCGTCGTCCCGACGGCGGGCCCAGTTCCCTCTGTGCCCTTTGCGTCCTGTGTGTTCGGCTTGTGCTTGTTCGGCGGAGGACTTTCGACGCAGCCAGAGCGGGATCACTCGCTGTGCTCCCGCCGTCGAGCTAAGTGCCATGTTATCTATATTTTGACACTTAACTCCTTTGAACGGAAAGATTTACATGCAAGTCACTGCCTAATCTGCTGAAAACAAACGAGTGTGGGGGAGGGGGGTACCCCCTGAAATTCCCCTTTTGGCACTCGGTCAGGCTGCTGTCGCCGTCCTCAACTGCCGCACCCGTTCGTAGGTGCGCACGTACTCTTTGGCCGACGCAGTCCAGGAGAAGTCCTTGCTCATGCCGTTGCGCATGAGCGTCTGCCACGACGACCGGTCTTTATACGCGGCCAGCGCGTTGCGCACGGTTGCCAGCAGGGCATCGCCGGTGTAGTCGCTGAACTTGAAGCCGGTGCCGCGCCCGGTCTTGGGGTCCCAGGGTTCGATAGTGTCGTCCAGTCCGCCGGTGGCGCGCACAACGGGCACGGTCCCGTACTTCAGGCTGTAAATCTGGTTCAGCCCGCATGGCTCGTAGCGCGAGGGCATCAGGAACATGTCGGCGCCGGCCTCGATCTTGTGGGCCAGCGTGTTGTCGTAGGCGATCTTGATCGCGAACTTCTGCGGGAACTGCTTATTCAGCCGCCGGAACAGGTCCTCGTATTCTTTGTCGCCGGTGCCGAGGGCGACCACCACCATCTCTTCGCGCGCCAGGCGGTCGGCCACCTGCGCGATCAGGTCAAAGCCCTTCTGCGCGGCAAAGCGCGACACGATGCCGATCACCGGCAGGTTGAGGTCAATGTTGGTCACGCCGAACGACTTCAGCAGGTCTTCTTTGTTCTGCCGCTTGCCAGAGAGGTCGTTCGGAGAATATCGCGCCACGATGAAGTTGTCGGTTTCGGGACTCCATTGGCTGTAATCAACGCCGTTGAGGATGCCGGTAACGGTCGCGGCGCGCGCCTTCAGCACGCCTTCCAGGCCGAAGCCGTACTCCGCCGTCTGGATCTCCTGGCTGTACTTCTTGCTGACCGTGGTGATGTAGTCGGAGAACACCAGCGCGCCCTTCAGGAAATTCACCTTGCCGTAGAACTCCAGTTTGGAGATGGTGAACAGGTCCCACGGCAGTTGCAGCAGCGGCAGGATTTCCGGCGGGAACAGTCCCTGGTATCCCATGTTGTGGATGGTGAACACCACCGGGACCGGCGCGAATACCGGGTCTTCGGCGTAGATCGAACGCAGCAGGACGGGCACCAGCGCCGACTGCCAGTCGTGGCAGTGAAACACATCGGGAACGCCCAGGATCTTCGCGGCTTCCAGCACTGCCCGCGAGTACAGGGCGAAGCGTTCGGCGTTATCGGGATAATCACCCAGTGGCGTGCCGTAGAGCGCATCCCGGTCGAAGAACGGCGGATAGTCAATGAAGTAGAAGTGCGCGCCGTTTTGCGTGCCGCCGTCCAGTACCGAGCAGAAGCGGTAACGATCGTCGAAGGGAACGGTGACGCTGGGCAGCACTACGCGGGGCGAGCTCAGCTTGGTCTGCTTGTAGTTGGGCAAATAGACGCTGACCTGGTGGCCAAGTTGCGCCAGCGCGGCGGGCAGGGCGCCCACGACATCCGCCAGGCCGCCGGTTTTGGAGAAGGGAACACACTCAGACGCCGCGAACGCGATATGCATGAGGACCTCCGTCGCTTCCAGGTGGTGCCGGTCGCCTGCTGTCGCGCCACGTTCCGGCTGAAAAGAACTCGTCACCGGCGCTCGTTACCAACCCCGGGACGCCGAACTCAACCGTTGAGTCTAAATGTCGCCTGGAAAACGGGTCAACGCGGATTCTGAATTCAGAAATGATGCGGGCCGGGAGCGCTTTACTAACTCATCACCTCGCGCAAATCGCGCGGGCGTGCAGCCGGCAGTTACAATGGTTGCGCCATGCCGCCGACGGAAACGGAGAAGCGTCCGAAGCTCGGGCAGAATTTTCTCGCCGACCGCGCTGCTGCCGCGCGCATTGTGGACGCGCTGGGCGACACTTCCGACAAAGTCGTCGTTGAAATCGGCCCCGGACGCGGCGTGCTGACCGGATTGCTGGCGGCGCGCGCGCGTCATCTGATCGCCATCGAACTGGATCGCGTGCTAGCAGCGCAACTGCGGATGCAGTATGCGCGCTTACCTAAAGTCGAAATCATCGAGGCGGACGTGCTCTCGGTGCAGTTCGACACCATTCTGGGGCCGCGACCGGGCGCGCTGACTGGCATCAAGGACCCGCGCATTGACCCGGCGCGCGTGGTGGGCAACATCCCGTACTACATCACCAGTGATATTCTGCTGCACCTGTTCGAGTATCACCGCCTGTTTGACGTGATCGTCATCATGGTGCAGCTCGAAGTGGCGCAGCGCATCGCCGCCAAGCCGGGCACGAAAGACTACGGGCTGCTCTCAGCGACCGCGCAGCTCCATGCCAAAGTCGAGAAGCTGTTCACGCTGCCGCCTGGGGCCTTTGCGCCGCCGCCCAAAGTGCACTCCGCAGCGCTGCGGCTGACCATGGAACGGCGCTGGGACAAGCTCAAAGTGGCTCCTGCGCCGTTTACTGACTTCCTGAAGCTGTCCTTCGGCCAGAAGCGCAAGACGCTGGTGAACAACCTGAAGGACAAATACGACCCGAAGGCGATCCGCGCGGCGCTGGCGGGGGCGAAAGTTCGTCCGGATGTGCGGGCGGAAGCGCTGACGCTGGAGAAGGCAGCAGCGATTTATCGTGTGCTGAACGAAAACCGAACCACGGATTAACACGGATTTACACGGACAAGAATTGAGATTCCGATCCGTCTAAATCCGTGTTAATCCGTGATTAGCTTTCTCCGCGGCCTCTGCGGTAATACTGCTCGCGTGCGAAAATAGAACTGTCCCATGATTCAACTGACTGGCGCGGGCAAGCGCTACGGCAACAAGCTGCTGTTTCAGGACCTCGACTGGCTGGTCACGGAGCAGGCGCGCATCGGTCTGGTTGGCGCGAACGGCACGGGCAAATCCACGCTGCTGAAGGTGCTTGCCGGTCTGGAGTCGCTCGATTACGGCGCCATCGTCCGCGCCAAGGGGACAACCTCAGGCTACCTTCCGCAGGACGGTCTTTCCGCCGCGGGCCGCACTGTTTTCGCAGAGTGCATGTCAGTCTTTGCCGGTTTGCAGGACATGGAGCGCGAGATGGAGTCGCTCGCGCACAGCATGGCCGAACTCGATCCCGTATCGCGCGAATACGCCGAGGTGGCCGACCGCTATCAGCGGCTCGATAGCCAGTTCCGCGCCCGCGACGGCTACGCGCTGGAGGCACAGGCCGGCACGGTGCTCACCGGCCTCGGCTTCCGCCGCGAAGACTGGACGCGCGCTTGCGAAGAATTCTCCGGCGGCTGGCAAATGCGCATTGCGCTCGCCAAGCTTTTGCTGGAAAAACCCAACCTGTTGCTGCTGGACGAGCCGACCAACCACCTCGACCTCGAAACGCGCAACTGGCTGGAGGAGTACCTGCGCACGTATCCGCACGCATACGTGCTGGTGTCGCACGACCGCTATTTCCTCGACGTCACGGTTGAAAAAATAGCCGAGATTTGGAACCAGCGGGTGCAGTTCTATACCGGCAATTATGACGGCTATCTGCGCCAGAAGCAGCAGATGCGCGAGCAACTGGAAGCCGCGTACCGCAACCAGAAAGAACGCATTGACCAGTTGGAGGCGTTCATCAACCGCTTCCGCTACCAGGCAACGAAGGCCAAGCAGGTGCAGAGCCGGATTAAGGAGCTGGAACGCATCGAGCGCATCGAAATTCCGCCGGAGGAGAAAACCGTCCACTTCAGCTTTCCGCAGCCGGTGGCGAGCGGCCGCACGGTGGCAGAGGCCATCAACATTTCCAAGAAGTACTTTGCGTCCTCCGCGACCTCTGTGTCCTCTGCGTTGCAGGCTGTTGGTGTGTCGGTGTTCGAGAACATCAACTTCGTCATCGAGCGCGGCGACCGCATTGCTTTAGTTGGACCCAACGGCGCCGGGAAATCCACGCTGATCAAGCTGCTGGCTGGCCTGGAACAGCCGACCGCGGGCGAGATTCGCCTGGGACACAACGTGCAGGTGGATTATTTTGCCCAGGACCAGTACCGCGAACTGAACCCCGAAGCGCGCGTGCTGGATGACATCTGGTCGTTCGCTCCGGCGCGCACGCAGACCGAGCTGCGCAACCTGCTGGGCTGCTTTCTGTTCACCGAGGACGACGTGTTCAAGCGCATCGGGGTGCTGAGCGGCGGCGAGCGCAATCGCTATGCGCTGTCACGCATGCTGCTGCGCCCCTCGAACTTCCTGCTGCTGGACGAGCCGACCAACCACCTCGATCTTCGCGCCAAAGATGTGTTGCTCGAAGCCTTGCAGGAATTTACTGGCACGGTGGTGTTCGTCTCGCACGACCGCTATTTCATAGACAAACTGGCCACCAAGGTGTTTGAGGCAGGCGGCGGCGAAGTGCGGACTTATCCCGGAAATTACGAGGATTATCTTTACGCGAAACAGCGCAGTGCGGACCTTGCGCCTGCTTCCCCTGTGTCCTCCGCGGCTGCCGTTGCATCGCCCGGCACCGAGGAAGGGAAGGTCGAAACCGAGAGGCCCCGCCGCATCAACCCGCAGCGCCTGCGGCAAATGGAAGAGCGCTGCCAGGAACTGGAGGAGGCGATTGCACGCACCGAGGCCGACATCGCGGGTTGCGAACAGGCGCTGAGCACCTTCGTAAGCGTCGAGGAAACGCAACGCCAGACGGACCTGCTCAATCGCCGGCGAGCGGAACTCGATTCGCTGATGCGCGAGTGGGAAGAGCTGGCCACGGCGCTGGAACGATAACACCTGAATCATTGCTTTACTGAGTCAGTGAATTATTGGATCACTGGCTCAATGACTCAGTGGCTCACTGAATCAATGATGTGATGAACAGTGTCTTGCCGGCTGCTGGGCCGCTTCGTACAATGTCAGCTATGAGGAAACTGGCTGCCGCTGCGGTTTGTGCGCTGTTGCTGCTGACGATGTATGTACCGGCTGCGAATAGTGGCGGGCCGCTTGCCGAGCTTACGTTCACCGTGCTGAAGGAGGACACCGGCAAGCCGATCCGCAACGCCTCAGTGGTGCTCCATCCGGTGAACAAGAAAGGCAAGCAGGAGCGCGGCGGGTTGCAACTGAAGACCGACGCGGAAGGCACGACGAGTTTCAACGGCGTGCCCTACGGCAAGCTGCGCGTACAGGTAATCGCACGCGGTTTTCAGACCTTCGGCGAGGATTTCGATATCAACCAGCCGAAGCACGAGATCGTCATCAAGATGAAGCGCCCTCAGGAACAGTACTCGATCTACAAGTAGGCGCGTTCTCACGCAAACACAAGGGTTTGCAGTTTACAGTTTGCAGTTTGCAGCCAAAGCCGTTTGAGAGAGTACGTCCGGCGAGGCAAACACAAGGTCCCTCGACTGCGCGGCGGCAAAATCGGCCGCCGCTCCGCTCGGGATGACAGCCCGCTGTGCCAACTTCAGCTCCAGCGAAATGACTCAGTAGTTAACGGGAGTGGTTATAGAATCCGCCCATGCATGAGGTTATCGTTTTTTCGCGCCGTGGTTGTCACTTGTGTGATGTGGTGAAGGAGACGCTCGCCGGACTGGAAGGCGAAGCCGATTTTCAATGGCGCGAAGTAGACATTGATGGCGACGAGCAATTGCAGCGGCTTTACAACGACGAGGTCCCGGTAGTGTTCATTGACGGCCGCAAGGCGTTCAAGTACCACATGGACGGGCGTGAGTTTCTGAAAAAGCTGCGCGCCAGATAACGACGTTTCCCGTTCCCCGTTTTCTGTTATCCGTTTTCCGCTAAGAACACGTTTGCCGCTCGCCTGGGCGCGTTTCGCCGGGAGAAACCGAAAAACGGACAATGCACAACGAGCTTTAACGGGGAACGGGAAACCGGGAACGGGAAACCGGGTGTGGGCTGTCTGGTACAATCCCGCCGATGAAAGCGCAGCCCGCCGGCCGCCTGGCCGGCAAAGTAGTTCTTATCACCGGCGCGGCACGTCGTATCGGACGCGCGCTGGCGCTCGGCATGGCCGCCGAAGGCGCCGAGATCGCCATCACCTACCGCAACTCCGAGCGCGATGCGGAACACACCATAGAACGTCTGATGGAGCACGACCGGCGCGCGCTGGCGGTGCGCTGCGATGTCCGCGATGCGCAAAATGTGGAGGAGATGGTACGCGAGGTGGTTGCCGAAATGGGGGCCATTGACGTGCTGGTGAACAATGCCGGCATTTTCGAGACGGTGGACTTCGAAGCCCTTACGCCGGAGCAGTGGGACAACATGTTCGCCACCAATACGCGCGGGCCGTTCCTGGTTTCGCGCGCCGCGCTGCCGTATCTGCGGCGGCGCCGCGGCAGGATCATCAACATCGGCTCGCTCGGGGGACTGCGTCCCTGGGTGACGCACGCCCACTACTGCGCTTCCAAGTCCGCGCTGATCATGCTGACCCAGGTCATGGCGAAAGCGTTGGCGCCCCGTATCGCCGTGAATTGTGTGGCTCCGGGAATGATCTCCATGGGCGAGCACCGCGATCCCGCCTATGTGCGGAGCATAGCGCGCAAGACGCCCATGAAGCGCGCCGGCAGTACCGCCGATGTGCTGGAGGCGGTGGTGTTCCTGGCTTCGGCGACGCACTTCATCACCGGGCAGACACTCACGGTGGATGGGGGACTGGGCCTGTAACCGCACGACGCCGGAGGTGGAACTGCTGTGTCTCCCGTTCACGACTCCGGGCCATTACGTCGGCTGGTTTACCCTGTTGCTGATCAACGCCGGTATTGCCGAGGGAAAAGGCTGCAGTGGACTGGCGTGGTCGAAGAACTCACCGCAGTCGGACATGGGATGAGAATCCCACCGAGAAAACATGAAAATGAGCCCCGGTTAGCACCAGACAGCGTCGCGCGAAGCTCGGAGCACTCGCTCACCCACACGTGCTCTCAACCACAGAGGGCACGGCGTTTAGTACTCAACGGTTCGCTCCATGGCAGTGACGATCTTTTCCACCGAGGGCATGTAGAACTTCTCCAGGGGAGCGGAGAAGGGAATGGCGGGAACGTCGGGTGCGGTGACGCGCACGATGGGCGCGTCGAGGCAGTCGAAGGCTTCTTCCGCAAGGATCGCCGACACCTCTGCGCCGACACCGAGCGTGCGGTGGTCTTCGTGGACAATCACGCAGCGGCTAGTGCGGGAGACGGATTCCAGGATGGTCTCTTTGTCCAGCGGATTGAGGACGCGAAGATCAACGACCTCCACTTCGATGCCGTGTTCGTGCTTCATCTTTTCAGCGGCCTGAAGAGTGAGCTGGAGCGTGTAGCCGTAGGAGATGGCGGTCATATCCGACCCAGGCCGCCGGATGGCCGCCTTGTAGAGGTCAACGGTGTAGTCGTCGTCCGGTACTTCTTCTTTGACGGAGCGGTAGAGTTTCTTGTGTTCAAAGTAAAGTACCGGGTTGTCGTCGCGGATGGCGGACTTCAGCATGCCCTTGGCGTCGTAGGGCGTGGAGGGCGCTACCACCACCAGGCCGGGTTCATGAGCGAACCAGGTGGTGTTGGTCTGGGAGTGGTAGAGGCCGCCGCCGACACCGCCGCCGTAGCACACCCGGACAGTCATGGGTACCGTCTGCGTACCGGCGCTGCGGTAACGCAACTTGGCCGCCTGCTGAGTGAGGGCGTCCATGGCCGGGGTGATGAAGTCGGCAAACTGGATTTCCGGGACCGGGCGCATGCCGGCCATCGCCGCTCCGATTGACGAACTGATGATGATGCCTTCCGCCAGCGGCGAGTCAATCACCCGCACCGGCCCGAATTCCTCGTAGAGGCCCTTAGTGGCCTTGAATACGCCGCCCATGCGGCCTACGTCTTCGCCAATGATGTACACCCGCTCATCACGCTGCATCTCCTCGCGCAGCGCGGTAGTGATCGCATCTATGTAGGTCATCAGAGCCATAGTTTCAATCCCTCCGTTCCCCGTTCTCCGTTTCCCGTTCCCCGTTTCCGGTCTTCCGTTGGGTACGCGGGAATTTGTCACGCCAGCTTCTTTGCTGCTTCGGCCTTCTCCCGGCAGAGAGTCCAAGATCTACGGTTCAACTCGCGCTCGCGAATGCTGAACGAATACACGTGATCGAGGCATTCTTCCGGTTCCGGATAGGGTGACTGCTCGGCAAACTGGATGGCCTCGTCAATTTCCTTGTCAATCTCAACGGTAATTTGCTGTTTCCACTCGTCCGACCAGATGCCGCGGTTCTGAAGGTAGCGCTCCATACTGGGGATGGGGTCACGTGACTTCCAGTATTCGACCTCTTCGGGGGTGCGGTACCTGGCGGGGTCAATTTCGGAGTGGCCGTACCAGCGATAGGTCTTGCACTCGACCAGCGTGGGGCCGTAGCCCTGGCGGGCGCGTTCGCGGGCTTCGTGGCACACGCGATAAACGGCAACAACATCATTTCCGTCCACGGTGATGCCGGGAAAACCGTAGGCTTGCGCCTTCAGGGCCAGGTCCTCGACTGAGGTCTGCTCTTGCAGCGGAACCGACTCGGCCCACAGGTTGTTCTCGACGACATAAACGATAGGCAGCTTGTGCACGCCCGCAAAGTTGAGTGCCTCGTGCCAGAAGCCAAGCGAGGTGGAGCCGTCACCTGAGAGAGCGACGACGATGTTCGGCTTCTTCTGCATCTTGTAGGCCAGCGCGACGCCGGTGCCGATGTTCAACTGGGCGGCGATGGTGGAGGCCGGGGTGATGATGTTCAGCGGGGCATAGCCGCAGTGGGCGGGAGAGGAGCGGCCCTGGTCGGGGCTGGTTTTGCGCGCATAAAGCTGCGCGTACATGTACTTGAGCGGCGTGCCCTTCATAATGTTGGTGACGAAATTACGGTGCGAGGGCGCCACCGTGTCCTCGGGCAACAGGTCGATGGTGGCGCCGACCTCGGTCGCTTCCTGGCCGACGGCCGCGTAGTAGTTGCCCGCGAACTTGCCTTGGCGGAACAGCAGGCGAGCGCGCTCTTCCACTGTGCGGCACTTCACCATGTAGTAATAAAGCCGTTTCAACAAATCCGGGCTGAGCGGCGGCGCACCATTTCCGGATTCGGTCTCCGCCACCGTGTTAACTGCGCTCTCCGGCGGCTGCTTGGTTCGTGTTGCCATGAGTCGTCCCTCAAAAACTGCAACGATTCTATCTGATTGCGATGTAAGTAGCCGGGTACCTCTGCTCACCATACGGCAGACAAAAGGCCTGCCGCACTGCGGCGCCCGAGCACAGCAGGTTGTCCGGCCTTTGTTTTCCCACCCCGATAGGGCCTTACGTTAGTTGGATGAACTCTGCGGCGCAGTCGTCACACTTTCTGCGAGCACTTGGTTTGTATCCTGGCGGGCCTCCTCGGCCGCGGCACGCGGTCAGCAACCAACGCCTTCAGCGCCTCGACATTACGCTGGTCGTCGCCGGGTGCATCAATGGGCGTTTCCGCGATGAACGCGGCGTGCTTCAGGCGCGGGTCGTTCAACAACCGCCGGAATGGCTCCAGACCCATGGTTCCCGCGCCGATGTGCTGATGGCGGTCAAGCCTGGAACCGAACTTCGCCTTGGCATCGTTGCAGTGCCAGACGGGGATGTGCTTCAGTCCGATGGTTTCGTCAATGTGCTTCAGGGTGGCCTGGTATCCCTGATCGGAGATGATGTCGTAGCCGGCGACGTGGATGTGGCAGGTGTCCATGCAGGCGGCGGCGGGGATGATCGCGCGCAATACGGCAACCAGCGCGGCTACCTGCTCAAAGCTTCCACCGAGTGAGTATTCGGCGCCGGCGGTGTTCTCAAGGAGTAGGGTGAGACCGGCACCGGCCAGATCGAGCCCGCGGGTGGCCTCGGTGATGGCGTGCGCCGCCCGCGCCAAGCCTTCTTCGCGGCTGGCGCCACGAAAGGATCCCGGGTGGACAACCAGGTACTCCGCTCCCAGCGCCTGGGCGCGCTCCACCTCGCCGCGAAAGGCCGCAATGGTTTTTTCGTAGAACACTGGATTGCTCGCCGCCAAGTTCAGCAGGTAGCTGGCATGGATCACCAGCGGCTTGAGGTCGTACCTGGCGCGCAGTTCCGTCATCACGCGGCATTGCTCGCGAGTGAGCTTGTATGGTTGCCACTGCCGTGGGCTGGAGGAAAAGATCTGAAAGGTGTTGCATCCCAGGCGGTAGGCGCGCTGGGCGGCGGTTTCGACCCCGCCGGCGATGGAGGTGTGAATGCCGATGCGGCGCGAGGTCAGGCGAGGCGGGGTGGCGGGCATGGACGGCATCTTTGGCAGGTTCTGTTCCTGGGCCAGCGTGCGCGCCATGGTCGTTGGATGCTCCGGGCGTACCGCACCATGAATCGGACGATCACTCAAGGTGTCCCCGGTAATGTTTGCCTCCGGGCGCAGGTTCGATTAGAATTGCGCCCCCTGAGGGCTCGACCGTTTTTCGGGCCCCTGAATCTTTCCGGGCTCGGTACTCATCCAAAGGTTGAGTGAAAGTCACTCAAGGAGTCATAATGGCCAATCAAACCCGCAATTTAGAGCATAATCCCGAGCACCGAAACGACCTTGGGGGGAATCGCACGCTGCCGGTGCTGCCAGTGCGGGATACAGTCTTGTTTCCCCATGCCGTGCTGCCGCTGACTGTGGGTCGCGAAAGCTCGGTGCACCTGATTAATTCCCTGGGGGACGATAAGACCATTGTAGTGGTGGCGCAACGCGAGGCCCGCGTGGATGTGCCCCAACCGTCGGACCTGTATGCCATCGGCACGCTTGCCGTGGTCCACAAGGTCGTCAAGATGCCCAACCAGAGCCTGTTTGTCTTTGCCGAAGGCCTGGAACGGGTGGCGGTGAAGGAATACACGCAGCTGCAGCCGTTCATGCGGGCGACAGTTGACTCCATCCCCGAACCTCAGCCGCGCAAGACGCCCGAAGAAGAGGCGTTGCAGCGCAACGTGCTGACCCTGTTCCAGCAGATCGTGGCCGGCTCGCCGACGCTGTCGGACGAGCTTTCCACGGTGGCGATGAACATCGAGGACCCGGGCCGGCTGGTGGATTTCGTCGCTTCGTCGTTGCCATCGCTTTCTACATCGGACAAGCAGGACGTGCTGGAGACCGTTGATATCCGGGTGCGGCTGGACAAAATCAACCAGCACCTGGCGAAGGAGTTGGAAGTTCAGCAGCTCCGCAACAAGATCCAGTCGGAAGTGCAGGACCGCGTGCAGCAGACGCAGCGCGAGTACTACCTGCGCGAGCAGATGAAGGCCATCCAGAAGGAACTGGGGGAGCAGGACGAGAGCACGCGCGACGTTGAAGACCTGCGGCAAAAAATCGAGGCGGCCGGTATGCCCGAGGAGGTCAAGAAAGAGGCCCTGAAGGAACTGAACCGGCTGGCGAGAATGTCGCCCATGGCCGCCGATTACGCGGTGACGCGCAACTACATCGAGTGGCTGGCGGTGCTGCCCTGGTCCAAATCCAGCGGCGGCGAAGTGGACATTAATAAAGCGCGCGACATCCTCAACGCCGACCACTACGACTTGGAAAAGGTAAAGGACCGCATCCTGGACTACCTGGCGGTACGCAAGATGAAGCCGACCATGCATGGGCCGATCCTGTGCTTCGTCGGACCGCCGGGCGTGGGCAAGACGTCGCTGGGCAAGTCCATCGCCCGGGCGCTGGGGCGTAAGTTTGTCCGTATCTCGCTGGGCGGCATGCATGACGAAGCCGAGATCCGCGGCCACCGGCGCACCTACATCGGTGCGCTCCCGGGCCAGATTATTCAGGGCATCCGGCGGGCGGAGACCAACGATCCGGTGTTCATGCTGGACGAGGTCGATAAAGTCGGACGCGATTGGCGCGGCGATCCGGGTTCGGCATTGCTTGAGGCGCTTGATCCGGAACAGAACAACACGTTCCGCGACAACTACCTCGACGTGCAGTTCGATTTGTCGAAGGTGCTGTTCATCACCACGGCCAACATGCTGGACACCATCAGCGAACCGCTGCGTGACCGCATGGAGATCATCGAGCTGCAGGGATACACGGAACCGGAGAAGGTGCACATCGCCTTCCAGTACCTGATTCCGCGGCAGATTGATGAAAACGGCGTCAACAAGGACCAGATCGAGTTCACCGAAGAAGCGGTGAAGTACATCGTGCGCCACTACACGCGCGAGGCAGGCGTACGCAACCTGGAGCGCAACATCGGCACCATCTGCAGAAAACAGGCGCGGCGCATTGCCGAGGGCAAAACCGGGAAGCTGGAGGTCACGCCTGAGATCGTGTCGCGGCGCGACTTCCTGGGCGGGCCGAAGATCCGCGTGGATACCGAGATCGCCGAGCGCACCAAGCGCCCCGGCGTGGTGGTGGGGCTGGCCTGGACGCCGGCTGGCGGCGACATCCTGTTTGTCGAAGCCACGGCCATGAAGGGCAAGGGAGGCTTCACCATCACCGGCCAGATCCAGGACGTGATGCGCGAGTCCATGCAGGCTGCCCTAAGCTGGGTACGGTCGAATGCGAAGGCGCTTGGAATTGACGAGGAGTTCTTTGGCAAGCACGACATCCACATTCACGTACCGGCGGGGGCGATTCCAAAGGACGGTCCCTCAGCGGGTGTGACCATTGTGACCGCACTGGTTTCGCTGCTGACCGAGAAACCAGTCCGTCCGCTGCTGGCGATGACGGGTGAAATCACGCTCAGCGGGAACGTGCTGCCGATTGGCGGGGTGAAAGAGAAGTTTCTCGCTGCCAAGCGGGCCGGCGTGCGCGATGTGGTCTTCCCAAAGGAAAACAAAACGAACGTGGAAGAGGACATCACGCCGGAACAGCTTGAGGGCGTGAACATTCACTACGTCAACAGCATTGATGAAGTGCTGCAACTGGCGATTCCGGCCACGGAAGCCGACCGCAAGAAGGACGCCGAACGGCGTGAGCAAGTACTGCAAGAGCCGGCGGAGGCGCCGGTGGCGTAATCGAGGCTTTCTTCATAAGGGCTGCACCCATGGGTGTCGCCCTTTTTGTTTGCGCGCGGATCGGCGGGTTCGGGCCCTGCACCCCGCTTGAGGGGCAGGCGCCAGTTCGCCAGTTCGCCAGTTCGCTAGTATTCTGGTGTTATGCGGGTTCGCGTGTTGTTTTTTGGGATGTTGAAAGACCTGGCGGGCGGCGCCAACGACGCGCTGGAGCTTCCGGCGGGCGCAACCGTCGGTGATTTGCTCTCGCATTACGGACAGCGTCCGAGACTGGGCGATCTGCTGCGCTCGGTAGCGGTGTCCGTCAATCAGGAATACGCCCGTCCAGATGCTCCTCTGCACGACAACGACGAGGTGGCGCTGCTGCCGCCGGTCAGCGGGGGGAGCAGTGAAGCGCAAGTTCGGCAGCGCACGCGCCTGGTGCGCGAACGGATCGAAACGCAGGCGATTGTGGAGGCGCTGAAACAGCCCTCTGACGGGGCGGTGGTCATGTTTGACGGCATCGTGCGTGACAACAGCCGCGGACGGCGCACGTTGTTCCTCGACTACGAAGCTTACGAATCCATGGCCGCGCGCAAGCTGGAAGAGCTTGCCAGCGAAGCACGCGCGAAGTTTGCCATCAGCGATGTGACGATTGTGCACCGCCTGGGACGCCTGGAGATTGGCGAGAGCAGCGTTGTGATCGCGGTCGCCGCGCCGCACCGCGGGGCCGCATTCGACGCCTGCCGCTGGATCATCGACACGCTGAAAAAGACGGTCCCCATTTGGAAAAAAGAGCACTTTGCCGACGGCGCGGTCTGGGCCGATGGCGACCCGTTCCCGCCGGAGATCCGCGCCTCGGAGCCGAGCAAAGCACAATGAACGGCGGCGCCAGGCTTGCAGGAATCGTCTTGTTGCTGATTGCATCGGCATTGGCACAGCAAGCGCCATCGCTGCCGCCCCCGCAGGTCCAGGACGGACCTTCGCCGCTGGGCGCGCCGCCTGCTCCCGCAGAAGAGAAGACGCCCACATTCAAAGTGGATGTCAAGCTGGTGAACGTGTTCGTCACCGTGACCGATCAGAATGGCGCGCCGGTATCCACGCTGAAAAAAGAAGATTTTCGCGTGTTCGAGGACGGCATTTCGCAGAACATTGCCGTATTCGACCGCGAGTCGCAGTTGCCGCTCTCCATCGTACTCGGCATTGACACCAGCCTGAGCACGCGCAAGGACCTTCCCCTGGAATTAGACGCGGCGCGGCGTTTTGCGCAGGAGATCATGCGTCCGGTGGACCGGATGTCGGTGTACACCTTCAGTGAAGTGGTGCATGAAGTGCTGCCGTTTACGGCGGATTTGCGGCGGATTGACCGCACCATCGGCGGCATTCGTCATGGCTCCGCGACCGCCCTCTACGACGCCATTTATCTTGCTTCGGGGGCGCTGGAGAAGCGGGAAGGGCGAAAGGTGCTGGTGCTGATCAGTGACGGCGGGGACACTGTCAGCAGGACCGACTACCACGAAGCGCTCCGCACTGCGCAGGAGGCGGAAGCGATCGTGTACAGCATTATTGTGGTGCCGGTTGAGGCCAGTGCGGGACGCGACCTCGGCGGAGAACACGCGCTCATCCAGATTTCCCGCGATACCGGCGGGAAATACTATTACGCGAGTTCGATCGCCACGCTGAACCAGGCCTTCCGGCAAATCAGCGAGGAGCTGCGGACACAGTATCTGCTGGCGTACTACCCAAGCCGCCGGCTGGCATCATCGGACTTCCGCCACATCGAAGTGAAAATCCACTCCGCAGCAGGCAGTCCCCTACAGGTGCGACACCGCACCGGTTACTACACCAGCAAGTCGCGGTGAACGGAGGTGTTGCGTTCTCGGCGTCTGGTTGGATTTGGTGATTTGGTGAAGTGTGATTTGGTGACAACGCCTCACCACGCCGGTCTTTTTTGCTTCAACAAATCAAACTTCACCAAATCACCACAGCAGTTTGTGGCGGAGCGTGTGCCTGCATGTCACATTTGTGCGGTACAATCAGGCCATGCCGTTCCGTGTACCTGGACTGACACAGCCATTCAAGAAAGCGGGCAAGCTGCCGCCGCCGGAAGACACCTTTGAGGAAGCCGCATACCTGAAATTACTGGGCGAAAAGCAGCGCCCTGTGGCGGTCAAGCTGATGGATGGCGAGGTGGTGCGCGGCTGGATCGAGTATTACGACCGCAACATGGTCCGGCTGACGCGCGACAACGCACCCAACCTGTTCATCTTCAAACACGAGATCATGTACATCGCCGAGGAAGGGCAGCGGCGCCCCGCCCGCCCGCAGGGCCAGCCGCAGAACGGCGATCCGGGACGCTAGTGAGCGATTTCCTGCCCCGCATGGAAGCCATTGCGCGCGAAGCCGGTGCGCTGCTCGCCGGCTATTTCCGTCGCCGCATCGGCTACGAGTACAAGGGCGACGTGGACCTGGTTACCGAGGCCGACCGCCGCTCCGAGGCGCTGATCGTGGGCCGCATCCACGAATACTGGCCCGATCACAACATCATGGGCGAGGAAGGCACGCGGCATGAATCAGGCAGCGAGTGGCGCTGGTACGTTGATCCGCTGGACGGTACCACGAATTTCGCCCACGGCTTTCCCGTGTTCTGTGTTTCGCTCGGCCTGGAGCGCAAGGACGAGCTGGTTGCCGGCGTGCTTTATGATCCGACGCGCGACGAATTGTTCGCCGCGGAGAAGGGAAGCGGCGCTACGCTGAACGGCGTTCGCGTGCGCGTGTCGAAAACCGAGAAGCTCGTGGAATCGCTGCTGGCAACGGGATTTCCCAGCCACAAGCGGCACAAGAACCCGAACATCTACTTCTACCATCAGCTCACGCTGGCGTCGCATGGCCTGCGGCGCGCAGGATCGGCGGCGCTCGATCTGGCCTACGTGGCGGCGGGCCGCATTGATGGCTTTTGGGAGTTCAATCTGAATCCGTGGGACACGGCGGCCGGGGTGTTGCTGGTGCGGGAAGCCGGCGGAGTCGTTACCCGTTTCGACGGCAGCGCCTGGCGCCTGGACAGCCGCGAGACCCTGGCGTCCAATGGCCTGATCCACGAGCAGTTGATGCGCGAGTTCGACGCCATCTTCAAAGGCCGAGGATTGAAGGCAATTCCCAGCCCAGTGGAGTACGCGAAGAACCGCCAGTAACGTCCGCAAGCCCTTCTCCGGTGCTCACCTCTGCCTGGCCGCATCTAAATCTGCTAGCGGGGATGGCAATGACCTCTCTCCTCGACCGCAAGATCGAAAAGCGTCCAGATCGTGTGAAGCTTGCAGGCCGCATTCTGTTCCTGACTGAAGATCCCGAGTTGATCAAGCGGCAGCTTGCGGGCGAAGACCTGCCCTGGGACACCGCGCATCCGGAGCGCAATCCCAAGCTGCGCGACGATATTTCGACCGACGAGATCACGCCCGCGCACCTCTGCTTTTATTTCGACGAAACCCTTGGCGAGATTCCGTACGTCGGCCTGAAAGCAGGCAATGAGCTGCCCATCAAGCGCGGCGACGTGAAGCGCGCCGGGTTCGTGGTGTCAGTCAGCGGCAAGCGGCGCGGCAAAGGGTCGAGCCGCGAGCAGTCGCCGTATGCCGAGCGCTGCGCGGGCATCCAGTTGGTGGTCGCAGAGAACATCGAGCGCATATACAAGCAGAACTGCCAGAACCTGGGCGTGCTGACCTCGACCAACTTCGGGCTGATCGAGAAGATTCGTCGCGGCGAGGAAATTCCGCTCAGGGAATTTACCCAGGGCGAGGACGACATCACGCGGCAGATCATCGAGTACGGAGGTTTGTTTCCGTTCAATGTGGCGCGGATGCAACAGAGGGCAGGAGACATCCCCACCCTGTCGCTCGAAACCCACGAGCGACAAGGGTGGGGCAATCCCTCGGGGGATTCCACCTCGCTCGGAACCCGCGAGCGACAAGGGAGGGTCACCCCTAGGGTGTTCCTACCCCCAATCACGACGGCGTCGCGTCCGATGACTGTGGCGGAGAAGATTTTCGCGCGGCACATGGTGGACGCCGAGGGGAACGCCGGCGTGCCGGCGGTCAAGCCCGGCGATTCCGGCTTTGCGCGCGCCGACGTGCGCTTCAGTCACGAATACGTGACGCCGATGGCCGCCATCTTTTTCGAGCAGTACGTGGGCAAGGACGAGCCGGTCAGCGATCCGGAGTCGGTCGTCTTCTTCCGTGATCACCTGACGTTCCTTGATGAAGTGTTGTCGGAAGAGAAGCGCAAGATGGGGCTGCTCGACCTGGCCACACAACTCAAGTTGAAGCAGGAGGAGTTTGCGCGCACGCGCGGCATCCGCCTGCATGGCGAACTGCGCGACCGCAAGGGCTCGGAGGGCATCTGCCATTCGATCGTTCTCGAAAGCTATGCGCTGCCCGGCCAGTTGATTGCCGGCTCCGACTCGCATACGCCGCATTCCGGCGCAATCGGCGCGGTGGCGTTCGGCATCGGCACCACCGACGTGTTCAACTCATGGTTCACGCGCGACGTGCGGGTCCGGGTGCCGGAGTCGGTGAAGGTCATCGTGCGCGGCAAGCGGCGGCCCAACGTCACGGCGAAGGACTTTATCCTGGCGATCCTGGCGCTCGAGTACGTGCGCAGCGGCAAGGCGCTGGCGAAAGTGATCGAGTACGCGGGTGAAGCCGTCGAGGAACTGAGTGTGGACGAGCGCGCCACCATGACCAACATGGCCGCCGAGATCGGCGGATTCACTGGCATTGTGGCGCCCGACGAGAAAGTCGCGGACTTTCTCGTCGAGCGGCGTGGCATGAACCGGGCTGAGGCGGAGCGCATGATTGCCGGGCTCGCGAGCGATCCTGATGCCGAATACGCGCATGTCATCGAGTTGAACGCCAGCGAGATTTATCCCATGGTCGCCACGCCAGGTGATCCCGGCAATGGCAAGTTCGTGCGCGATTTGACGGTGCCGATTCCGGTGGAAATCGCGTATGGCGGCACCTGCACGGCGGGGAAGAAGGAAGACATGGATATGTACGCGCGCGTGCTCGCCGACGCGGTGGCGCAAGGCCAGCGCGTGGCTGACACCTGCAAGTTCTATATCCAGTTCGGCTCGCAGGAGACGCGGGATTACTGCATCCAGAAGGGATACCTGGAAATCTTCCGCCAGGCCGGCGCGCAGGTGATCGAGCCCAGTTGCGGCGCGTGCATCAACGCCGGGCCGGGAGTTTCGACGCGTCCCGAGCAGGTAGTGATTAGCGCCCAGAACCGCAATTTCCCTGGGCGCAGCGGACCGGGGCAGTTGTACCTGGCGTCGCCATTGACGGTGGCTGCCAGCGCGGTAGCGGGTCACATCGTGGAGTACGAACCGGCGAAGGCGAAGCAGGCGGTCCAGGCTGCATGACATCAGGAGTGGCTGGTGTGACTTAAGTCTCACCTTGCCGGAGCCGGCCCATGGTATAACCCTGGCGTCACAAACACTTGTGACGCGCGCCCTTTCCGGCCAGCAACGGAGCCAGATCGGGATTTTTGCTAGAATTCGTGAAGACGCCCCGGCCGTTTCATCGGCGGACCGGGGTTGCGGTCCAAAAGCGCAGTAGCCAAAACTGCACGAGGGAGTGACATTCAATGGCATATGTGATCGCAGAACCGTGTATTAACACGAAGGACACGGCGTGTGTTGATGCTTGCCCGGTGGACTGCATCCACCCCAAGAAGGACGAGGAAGCTTACGCCACATCCGAGATGTTGTATATCGATCCAGTAGAGTGTATCGACTGTGGCGCTTGCGTTCCGGTGTGCCCGGTATCGGCAATCTTCGCCCTGGATGACCTGCCGGAGAAATGGAAAGAGTTCGCCGAGAAAAACGCCGCCTACTATGGCCGGACACCGGCCTAGGCCGATGAGAGTTTACCTGCCAGGCGCGTACCCCGGTGCGCGCCTCTGCCCCTACTCACCCGATTGAGCCTGACAAGCAGCAGCCGCCAACGGTAAACTTTGTGGGTATGGCGCAAGTGACTCCGGCTCATCCGTTCGCGACCGACGATCCCCGACTCCTGCCGATTGCCGCTAAGGTGCTGGCGCGCGGACGGCTTACCGGCGAGGACGCTGTCTCGCTGTATGCTTCGCACGACATCCTGGCAGTGGGCTGGCTGGCCAACCACGTGCGCGAACGCATGCACGGCAATGTTGCCTATTTCAACGTGAACCGCCACATCAACCCGACTAACGTGTGTGTGGCGGCGTGCCGGCTGTGCGCCTTCGGGCGAAAGAAGGGTGCTGAGGGCTCCTACACGATGGCGCTGGAGCAGGCCTGGGAGGCCGCCGCGTCCGGTTATTCCGAGGCGGTGACGGAATTTCATATCGTCGGCGGCTTGCATCCCGACTTGCCGTTCGAGTATTTCGTCGATCTGGTGAAGGGACTGAAGGAGCGCTTCCCGCAGGTGCACATCAAGGCATTCACCATGGTCGAGGTTGCGTTTTTCTCCAAGCGCTACAAGATGACGATCCGCGAAGTGCTGGAGAAGCTGAGGGCTGCCGGGGTTGATTCGATGCCCGGTGGGGGAGCGGAAATTTTTGCCGACCGCGTGCGCTCCATCATCTGCGATCACAAAATTGACGGCAACGAGTGGCTGGACACGGCGCGCCTGGCGCACCAGATGGGGTTCAAATCGAATGCCACGATGCTCTACGGGCACATCGAGAACGACGCCGATCGTGCCGATCATTTGCTGAAGCTGCGGGCGTTACAGGACGAGACCGGCGGCTTCCAGTGCTTCATTCCGCTGGCGTTCCATCCCGCCAACACGCCGTTGCAGCATTTGCCCACCACTACCGGGATGACGGACCTGAAGCAGATCGCGGTGGCCCGGCTGGTGCTGGACAACTTCCCGCATATCAAGGCGTATTGGCAGATGCTGACGCCCAAGATCGCGCAGATCGCGTTGCGTTTCGGCGCCGACGACATGGATGGCACCGTTATCGAGGAGAAGATTTACCACGACGCGGGCGCCACCACGCCACAGGGGCTGCGACGGCAGGAATTGATGCGCCTGATCCGTGAAGCAGGCCGCGAGCCGGTAGAACGCGACACTCTATATCGTCCGGTGAGGCGGACGGAGAGTTCGGTAACCGTTGCGGTTTAAAGCGTTTTCACAAATGATCTGGCGTCGCCCTCAGCGGCCAAAGCCGCATGAGCGGCGGATCCGGGCGGCACGGCTGAAGCCGTGCCCTTCCCAGCATT